>NZ_CP054925.1:4854285-5461071 GCF_013364075.1 Amycolatopsis sp. Hca4 | reverse complement strand
CCACTTCGGCAACCGCCGCATCCGCACCGTCGGCGAGCTGATCCAGAACCAGATCCGGGTCGGCCTGTCGCGCACCGAGCGCGTCGTCCGCGAGCGCATGACCACGCAGGACGTCGAGGCGATCACCCCGCAGACCCTGATCAACATCCGCCCGATCGGCGCGGCGATCAAGGAGTTCTTCGGCACCTCGCAGCTGTCGCAGTTCATGCAGCAGACGAACCCGATCGACGGCCTGACCCACAAGCGCCGCCTCAACGCGCTGGGCCCGGGTGGTCTGTCGCGTGAGCGCGCCGGCATGGAGGTCCGCGACGTCCACCCGTCGCACTACGGCCGGATGTGCCCGATCGAGACGCCGGAAGGCCCGAACATCGGCCTGATCGGCTCGCTCTGCTCCTACGCGCGGGTCAACCCGTTCGGCTTCATCGAGACGCCGTACCGCAAGGTCATCGAGGGCCGGGTCACCGACCAGATCGACTACCTGACGGCGGACGAAGAGGACCGGTTCGTCAAGGCGCAGGCGAACGCCCCGATCGACGACGACGGCAACTTCGTCGAAGACCGGGTCATGGCGCGGCGCAAGGGCGGTGAGGTCGAGCTGATCGACCCGCTCGACATCGACTACATGGACGTGTCGCCGCGGCAGATGGTCTCGATCGCGACGGCGATGATCCCGTTCCTCGAGCACGACGACGCGAACCGCGCGCTCATGGGCGCGAACATGCAGCGTCAGGCCGTGCCGCTGCTCCGCAGCCAGGCGCCGTACGTCGGCACCGGCGTGGAGCTGCGGGCCGCGATCGACTCCGGCGACATGCTGGTCGCCGAGCAGTCGGGCGTGGTCGAGGAGCTGTCGGCCGACCTGATCACGGTCATGCACGACGACGGCACCCGCAAGAGCTACAGCCTCTACAAGTTCCGCCGCTCGAACCACGGCACCTGCTTCAACCACCGCCCGATCGTCAACGAGGGCGACCGGGTGGAAGCGGGCCAGGTCATCGCCGACGGCCCGTCCACCGAAAACGGTGAGGTCGCCCTCGGCAAGAATCTGCTGGTCGCGGTCATGCCGTGGGAAGGCCACAACTACGAGGACGCGATCATCCTCTCCGAGCGCCTGGTGCAGGACGACGTGCTGACGTCGATCCACATCGAGGAGCACGAGATCGACGCCCGCGACACGAAGCTGGGCGCCGAGGAGATCACCCGGGACATCCCGAACGTCTCCGAGGAGGTCCTGGCCGACCTCGACGAGCGCGGCATCATCCGGATCGGTGCCGAGGTCCGCGACGGCGACATCCTGGTCGGCAAGGTCACGCCGAAGGGCGAGACCGAGCTGACCCCGGAGGAGCGCCTGCTCCGCGCGATCTTCGGCGAGAAGGCCCGCGAAGTCCGCGACACCTCGCTGAAGGTGCCGCACGGCGAGACCGGCAAGGTCATCGGCATCCGGGTGTTCTCCCGCGAGGACGACGACGAGCTGCCCCCGGGCGTCAACGAGCTGGTCCGCGTCTACGTGGCCCAGAAGCGCAAGATCCAGCCGGGCGACAAGCTCGCCGGCCGGCACGGCAACAAGGGTGTCATCGGCAAGATCCTGCCGGTCGAGGACATGCCGTTCATGGAGGACGGCACCCCGGTCGACATCATCCTGAACACGCACGGTGTGCCGCGACGGATGAACATCGGCCAGATCCTCGAGCTGCACCTCGGCTGGCTGGCCTCGCAGGGCTGGACGATCGAGGGCGACCCGGACTGGGCGAAGAACCTTTCGCCCGAGCTCCGCGACGTCGCGCCGGGCACGAACACCGCCACCCCGGTGTTCGACGGCGCGAAGGAAGAGGAGCTCACCGGGCTGCTCAGCGCGACCAAGCCGAACCGCGACGGCGAGCGGATGGTCAAGGAGAACGGGAAGGCCAACCTGTTCGACGGCCGCTCCGGCGAGCCGTACCCGTACCCGGTCGCGGTCGGCTACATGTACATCCTGAAGCTGCACCACCTGGTCGACGACAAGATCCACGCCCGCTCCACCGGTCCGTACTCGATGATCACGCAGCAGCCGCTGGGTGGTAAGGCGCAGTTCGGTGGCCAGCGCTTCGGTGAGATGGAGTGCTGGGCGATGCAGGCGTACGGCGCCGCCTACACGCTGCAGGAGCTGCTGACGATCAAGTCGGACGACGTGGTCGGCCGCGTCAAGGTGTACGAGGCCATCGTCAAGGGCGAGAACATCCCCGAGCCGGGCATCCCGGAGTCGTTCAAGGTGCTCCTCAAGGAGCTCCAGTCGCTGTGCCTCAACGTCGAGGTGCTCTCCAGCGACGGTGCGGCGATCGAGATGCGCGACTCCGACGACGAGGATCTCGAGCGCGCCGCGGCGAACCTCGGCATCAACCTGTCCCGCAACGAGTCGCCCTCGGTGGACGACGTCGTGCACTGATCGCGAGCTGAGCTCCGGGGCCGGCCTCCCGCAGGCCCCGGAGCTCGCCCGCCGACCCCTCTCTAGCCGATACAACCCCAAGGGGACTTAGACGTGCTGGACGTCAACTTCTTCGATGAGCTCCGCATTGGTCTCGCCACGGCCGACGACATCCGTCAGTGGTCGTACGGCGAGGTCAAGAAGCCGGAGACCATCAACTACCGGACGCTCAAGCCCGAGAAGGACGGCCTCTTCTGCGAGAAGATCTTCGGCCCGACCCGGGACTGGGAGTGCTACTGCGGCAAGTACAAGCGCGTCCGCTTCAAGGGCATCATCTGTGAGCGCTGCGGCGTCGAGGTGACCCGCGCCAAGGTGCGCCGCGAGCGGATGGGCCACATCGAGCTGGCCGCCCCGGTCACCCACATCTGGTACTTCAAGGGTGTTCCTTCCCGCCTCGGCTACCTGCTGGACCTGGCGCCGAAGGACCTCGAGAAGATCATCTACTTCGCTGCTTACGTCATCACGGGCGTGAACACGGAGCTGCGCCACAACGACCTGCCGACCCTCGAGAACGAGATCGGCGTCGAGCGCAAGAACCTCGAGACCAAGCGTGACGCGGACATCGAAGCCCGCGCGCAGAAGCTCGAAGCCGACCTGGCCGCGCTGGAGGCGGAGGGCGCCAAGTCCGACGTCCGCCGCAAGGTCAAGGAGGGCGGCGAGCGGGAGATGCGCCAGATCCGCGACCGCGCCGGCCGCGAGCTGGACCGCCTCGAGGAGGTCTGGACGACCTTCACGAAGCTCGACACCCGCCAGCTGATCGCCGACGAGCTGCTCTACCGCGAGCTCGTCGACCGCTACGGCGAGTACTTCACCGGCGGCATGGGCGCGGAGGCCATCCAGAAGCTGGCCACCGAGTTCGACGTCAACGCCGAGGCCGAGAGCCTGCGCGACACCATCCGCAACGGCAAGGGGCAGAAGAAGCTCCGCGCGCTGAAGCGGCTCAAGGTCGTCGCGGCCTTCCAGGCCACCGGCAACGACCCGCGCGGCATGGTGCTCGACGCCGTCCCGGTGATCCCGCCGGACCTGCGCCCGATGGTGCAGCTGGACGGTGGCCGCTTCGCGACCTCCGACCTGAACGACCTGTACCGCCGGGTGATCAACCGGAACAACCGCCTCAAGCGGCTGATCGACCTCGGCGCGCCCGAGATCATCGTCAACAACGAGAAGCGGATGCTGCAGGAGGCCGTCGACGCGCTGTTCGACAACGGCCGCCGCGGCCGTCCGGTCACCGGCCCGGGCAACCGGCCGCTGAAGTCGCTGTCCGACCTGCTCAAGGGCAAGCAGGGCCGGTTCCGCCAGAACCTGCTCGGCAAGCGCGTCGACTACTCGGGCCGTTCGGTCATCATCGTCGGCCCGCAGCTGAAGCTGCACCAGTGCGGTCTGCCGAAGGACATGGCGCTCGAGCTGTTCAAGCCGTTCGTCATGAAGCGGCTGGTCGACCTGAACCACGCGCAGAACATCAAGTCCGCCAAGCGGATGGTGGAGCGCTCGCGGCCGCAGGTGTGGGACGTGCTGGAAGAGGTCATCACCGGCCACCCGGTGATGCTGAACCGCGCGCCGACCCTGCACCGCCTCGGCATCCAGGCCTTCGAGCCGCAGCTGGTCGAAGGCAAGGCCATCCAGCTGCACCCGCTGGTCTGCGAGGCGTTCAACGCGGACTTCGACGGTGACCAGATGGCGGTGCACCTGCCGCTGTCGGCCGAGGCGCAGGCCGAGGCCCGGATCCTGATGCTGTCGGCGAACAACATCCTGTCGCCGGCGTCGGGCCGTCCGCTCGCCATGCCGCGGCTGGACATGGTCACGGGTCTGTTCCACCTGACCCGGCTCAACGAGAACGCCGAGGGCGCGGGCAACGCGTACTCGTCGCCGGCCGAGGCCATCATGGCCTTCGACCGCAAGGCGCTGAGCCTGCACGCCCCGGTCAAGATCCGCATCACCGACCGGCAGCCGGCCAAGGCCGACGAGCCGCGGCTCGCGGAGAAGGGCTGGGAGCCGGGCAAGGCGTGGCTGGCCGAGACGACCCTGGGCCGCGTGCTGTTCAACGAGCTGCTGCCGGCGGACTACCCGTTCATCAACGAGCCGATGCCGAAGAAGCGGCAGGCCGCGATCGTGAACGACCTCGCCGAGCGGTACTCGATGACCCAGGTCGCGCAGACCCTGGACCGGCTGAAGGACGCCGGCTTCTACTGGGCGACCCGGTCGGGTGTCACCGTCGCCATCTCGGACGTGCTCACCCCGGTGGGCAAGAAGGCCATCCTCGACGAGTACGAGGGCAAGGCCTCCCAGGTGGAGAAGCGCTACCAGCGCGGTCAGCTGTCGCACGCCGAGCGCAACAACGAGCTCGTCAAGGTGTGGACGCAGGCCACCGAAGAGGTCCACAAGATCATGGAGACGGCGCTGCCGGACGACAACCCGATCGCCATGATCGTGAAGTCGGGCGCCGCCGGTAACATGACGCAGGTCCGGTCCCTGGCCGGGATGCGTGGCCTGGTGTCGAACCCGAAGGGTGAGTACATCCCGCGTCCGATCAAGGCCAACTTCCGTGAGGGCCTGTCGGTGGCGGAGTACTTCATCGCGACGCACGGTGCCCGGAAGGGCCTGGCGGACACGGCGCTCCGCACCGCCGACTCGGGTTACCTGACCCGGCGTCTGGTGGACGTCTCGCAGGACGTCATCGTCCGCGAGGTCGACTGCGGCACCACCCGCGGCATCATGATGCCGATCGGTGAGGACATCGGCGACGGCAAGGTCCTGCGCGACCAGCACGTCGAGACCTCCGTGTACGCGCGGAACCTCGCGACGGACGCGGTGGACGCCAAGGGCAACGTCGTGCTGAACGCCGGCGACGACCTGGGCGACCCGGCCATCGAGAAGCTGCTCGGCAGCGGGATCTCGAAGGTCAAGGTCCGCTCGGTGCTGACGTGTGAGTCGGCCGTCGGTATCTGCGCGACCTGCTACGGCCGCTCGATGGCGACCGGTCAGCTCGTCGACGTCGGCGAGGCGGTGGGTATCGTCGCCGCCCAGTCGATCGGTGAGCCGGGTACGCAGCTGACGATGCGTACGTTCCACCAGGGTGGTGTGGCCGGTGACGACATCACGACCGGTCTGCCGCGTGTCCAGGAGCTGTTCGAGGCCCGCGTCCCGAAGGGCAAGGCGCCCATCGCCGACGTCGACGGTCGCGTGCGGATCGAGGAGAGCGAGCGGTTCTGGAAGATCACCCTCATCCCGGACGACGGGGGCGAGGAGATCGTCTTCGACAAGCTGTCCAAGCGGCAGCGGCTCGCGAACACCCCGAACGGCCCGCTGGGCGACGGTGACCACGTGCACGTCGGCCAGCAGCTGCTCGAGGGCACGCCGGACCCGCACGAGGTCCTGCGGGTCATGGGGCCGCGCGAGGCGCAGATCCACCTGGTGGACGAGGTCCAGAAGGTGTACCGCGCCCAGGGTGTGTCGATCCACGACAAGCACATCGAGGTCATCGTCCGGCAGATGCTGCGCCGGGTGACGATCATCGACTCCGGTGCCACGGACTTCCTGCCGGGCGAACTGCCCGAGCGGACCAAGTTCGAGGCGACGAACCGGGCCGCGGTCGCCGAGGGCGGCGAGCCGGCTTCGGGTCGTCCGGTGCTGATGGGTATCACGAAGGCGTCGCTGACCACGGACTCGTGGCTGTCGGCGGCGTCGTTCCAGGAGACCACGCGAGTCCTGACCGACGCGGCGATCAACGGCCGCTCGGACAAGCTCGTCGGCCTCAAGGAGAACGTGATCATCGGTAAGCTGATCCCGGCCGGTACGGGCATCAACCGCTACCGCAACATCCAGGTGCAGCCGACCGAGGAGGCCCGGGTCGCGGCGTACGCGATCCCGTCCTACGACGACGGCTACTACACCCCGGACGTGTTCGGTACGGGTACCGGTGCCGCGGTGCCGCTGGACGACTACGACTTCGGCCGCGACTTCCGCTGAAGCTGATTCGAAGGGAAAGGCCCTCGCCGGGTTTCCGGCGGGGGCCTTTCCCTTTTTGTCACCCTGATCAGGTATTCACCCGCCCCGAATACCGCTAGAGTGAGCCGGTTCACGCGGTTCGGGGGCTTTGCGCGTTTCATCGGGTAATCAGGGGTGACTGTTCGTGAACACATCCAGAAGCGCGAGATCTCTCGCGCGCGGTTTCGCCGCGTTGACGGCCGCCGCGGTGCTGACCAGCGTCTTCGCCGGCCCGGCGGCCGCGGACCCGGCACCGGAGGCCACGGCGACGCCGACTTCGGCCGCGCCGTCCACATCGGAAGCGCCGACCGCTCCGGAGGCGCCGGCGCCGAGTTCCACCCAGCCGGAGAGCAAGCCCGCGGCGGCCCAGCCGCAGGACGATCCCGTTCTGCAGCCGGATCTCGACGTGTCGTTCGACCTCGCGGAGTCCTACCCGACCAACGAGGACGTCCACTTCGGCATCAAGATCCACAACCCGCGCAGCGTGCCGGTCGAAGGGCTGCAGATCGTCCAGTTCTTCGACAAGCCGGACGACCTCGTGGTCCCGTTCATCGACGGCTGGGGCCCGCTCAGCGGGAAGCCGGGGGTGACGCTGCAGCCGGGAGAGACCTTCACCCAGGCGGTCGTCGGCCAGCTGCAGGACATCAGCCAGGACCACGCGATCCTGCGCGGCTTCGTGTACGACAAGGACGGTCACGGCGTCGCCCCGAGTTTCAGCCTCTCGATCAAGCTACGGAAGACACCCGGGCACCCGGCCGGCGTCGTGTACGGCGATGCGAACGGCAACGGGAAGCTCGACGCGGGCGAGGAGCTGACCGGCATCACGCTTACCCTGCGGTACAGCAGACTCACCTTCAAGGCCACGAGCGGCAAGGACGGCCGCTTCGACTTCGGTGAGATCCCGGCGGCCAAGTACTACTTCGGCGGCGACGTCGTCGACGGCTGGCTGTTCCCGTTCCGGAACGTCCAGGTCGGACCGGACACGAACCTGGTCGTCCGCGGAACTCCGCCGCTGAACGGCGCGCTGAAGGCTTCGATGGCCTTCACCCAGGACAGCTACCAGGTCGGCGACCTCGCGCACGTGACCGTGACGCTCTCCAACTCCGGACCGATCCCGCTCACCGGCATCGTCGCCGCGTGCAACCGCGTCGGCAACGGCTACATCCTGAACGGCCGCGGCCCGGGGTGGGGCGAGCTCGCCGCGGACGGCGTGACGATCGCGCCGGGGCAGACGCGGACGTTCGACGTGTCCGAAACGGTGCCGAAGGCCGCCTTCGACCGTGGTTACGTGGCCGCCGCCTGTGACTTCGGCTATGCCGAAGTCGACACCGAGAACCACGCGCAGGCCGCGGCCCGGGCTGCGGTGCCGGGGGCCAAGGGGTCCGTCGTGGGCGACGTGAAGCAGGGTGACCAGGGCGTCCCCGGGGTCGAGGTCGTCCTGGTGTCCGACCAGCACTGCCCGGTCACCGGTGAGCAGACGACCGACGCGAAGGGGCACTTCGAGTTCCACGACCTGGTGGCCGGGCCCGAGTACCGGCTGTACCTGCTGCCGCCGAAGGGCTTGAAGGTCAAGTACGAGAACCCGACCAACCTCGACGTGCGGGGTTCGTCGGAGTCCCGGGTCGGGATCGACCTGGAGGCAGGTGACGCGCCGCTCCCGGTCGTGCCGGTCAACCCGGCCGACTGCACCGCCGGTGCCCCGACCTCGACCACCGGCGCGCCCGGCGGCACCGGCGGCGGCCAGGGCAGCGGCTCCGGCCTCGCCAGCACCGGTGTCGACGCGCTCGGCCTCGGCGCGCTGGCGCTGTTGGCCCTCGCCCTCGGTGGCGGCCTGGTGTTCGGCGCCCGCCGCCGTCGCCCGGCCTGACACGACCCAACGGCGCCCCGCGGTCCACAGTGGACCGCGGGGCGCCGCTTTCGGTTCAGTGCAGGCTGCCCCGGGACACCGGGAAGTCGAAGTAGGTGTCCGGGAACGGTTCGCCGTTCAGCGTGAAGTGCCACCACTCCTCGGGCAGGTTCCGGAACCCGGCCGCGGCCATCGTCGAGCGCAGCAGGTCCCGGTGCTGCCGGGCGACGCCGGTGATCGCCGGGTTGTCGGTGTGGGCGAGCGGGTCGAAGCAGTCGTAGCCGGTGCCCATGTCGACGGTGTTGTCCGGGAAGCGCTGCTCCCGCGGCGCGAAGCACGGCACGAGCGGCTCGCCCGGGACGTAGGGGCGCTGGAACCGCGGCGGGAGGCGGACGAGCGTGAGGTCCATCGTGCTGCCGCGGCTGTGCCCGGACTTCTCGGCGATGTACCCGTCGGCGAAGAGCCGGTCCTTGGCGACGTTCGGGTAGAACTCCGCCTTCATCTTTTCGTCCGCGAGGTCCTTGGCCCACCGCACGAAGTGGTCGACGGCCCGCTGCGGCCGGTAGCAGTCGTACACCTTGAGCGTGTAGCCCTGCCGGACCAGCTGCGCCTGTGCCTTCCGCAGCCCTTCGGCGGCCTGCCGGGTGAGGATGCACAGCGGCTGGCGGTACCCGTCGATGCGGCGGCCGACGAAGTTGTGCCGCGTGTCGTAGCGGATGTCCTGCAGAATCGTCGGCGCGACATCGGAGAGCGCGACGAAAGCCCGCGGCGTGGCCGAGGCGGTGGCGGGGACGACGAGGGTGGCCGAGGCGGCGAGGGTGACGGCGAGCGCACGCATCCGGCGAGTCAAGATCGGCATCCCTCTCGTCTACCAGCTCGGCCCCGGGCGAGCAGCCGCCTTCCGGGCAGCCCTTCGGTCAGGACCAGGCCTCGGAGGTAGCCGCGTGCGGGAAGCCGTCGGACGGCCGGCCCTGCTCCCGCCGGCGTTCGCGCCGGCCCGTGACGGCCGGTAGCCGGGCCGTTGTCGGCAAAACTCTCCTCACCTCGGCCGCGGCGGCCCGGCGAGAATGGGCCGTGGCTGACTCTGTGCCCTTCACGGACAACTTCTCGGACCTCTCGAACCTGCAGGGGTACCAGTTCGAGTTCCGCTGTGAACGCTGCGGCAACGGTTTCCGCTCGGCCTTCCGGCGCGACAACGTCGAGACGGGCCGCAGCGTGCTCCGCGCGGTGGGCTCCTTCTTCGGCGGGACCCTGCGCGACCTGAGCAATTCGGCCGACCAGTGGCGTTACGACCGCGCGACGAACTCCCCGGCCAAGGACCGCGCCCTCGCGGCGGCGGTCGAGGAGATCACCCCGAGCTTCCGGCAGTGCCGCGGCTGCGGCGACTGGATGTGCCACGACCAGTGCTGGAACGAGGAGATCGGCCAGTGCCTGCGCTGCTCGCCGAGCGTCGCCGAAGAAATCTCGCGCGCCCAGGCCTCGGCCCAGCGCGACCAGATCTGGGAGCAGGCCCGCGAGAGGAACTGGACGGCGGACCTGGACATCGACACCCGCGCCAAGGTGACGTGCCCGGGCTGCGGCTTGAAGGCCGACGGCGGCAAGTTCTGCGTGTCCTGCGGGACGTCGCTCGCGCTGAAGGTCGCCTGCGGCGGGTGCGGGAACGAGGGCAACAAGCCCGGCGCGATGTTCTGCTCGGACTGCGGAGCCAAACTCTGACCCGAAGTTCCCGGCACTTGATAACGAATCCATAACTCCCAGCCCCGGCGTTCAGGCGCCGGGGCTGCGCCATTGTGACCAACCGTGACACCGCCGGTTGGTCTAGCCGTCGTGCCCACCCGTTCGGCGTAGCGAAGCGTGTCAACTCGGCCCACTTCGTGGGAGATTAACCCTTTCGGGTCGTTTCTCATTCTTTGATCACGACTGGACCCCGGTGCCCGGTTGGGGCGAATATCCCGTCCAGGTTTGCTGACGTCAGCTTTCCGTTGTGCCCCAACGGTTTCCGTCTGTGTGAAAAGAACTGGGAGAACCCATGCGAGCAACTCCGTTGCGCCCGGGCCGGTGGCGAAAGGTGGTGACCGGCGCCGCCGCTCTCGCCCTCGCGGCCGGCGCTGTCACCTACACCGGTTCGGCCACCGGCGCCTACGCCGACGTCCAGACCGTCACCGACGCGAAGACCGCGTCCGACGGCAAGCAGTACTGGGTGCAGAACCACCTGGTGACCAAGGACCTCGCCCGCGCGGAGGGCGGCACGCCGAAGAAGTGGCTGCTCGTCTGGGCCGGTGACGAGAACATCGCCGACACGCTGGTCAAGGACGTCAAGAACCTGCCGGGCACGCTCGGCGGCGGCCTCAACAAGATCAAGAACGCCCTGCCCGGCCCGGACTTCCTCGCCGTCATCGACGCCACGCAGGGCTCGCCGACCTACGGCAAGGTGGTCAACACCGCCACCGTCGGCCCGCTCGTCGAGAACGAGCCGCACCACATGCAGTACGTGTGGCACAAGGGCGACACCATCTACGCCGGCGCGCTGTTCGCCGCGGCGACCTACGCCTTCGACGTCAGCGCGCTGCCGCAGCTGAAGCTCAAGGGCGTCAGCCTGCCGACGAACACCCTCGGCGGCAGCGTCCCGGACGCCTACTGGGTGCTCAAGGACGGCACCGCGTACGGCACGTACATGGGCGGCCCGGTCGTCCCCGGCCCGCACGCGTACGCCGACGGTTCCACGCAGATCGGCAACGGCTTCGCGGGCAGCCCCGGCGAGGTCGTCCACTTCGGACAGAACGCGCAGGTGCTTTCCGAGTCCCCGGCGGCAACCCCGCAGGGCGACAACCAGAAGCTCTGCGACAACCTGCCGCAGCTGGGCAAGCCGACCTGCGCCAACCCGCACGGCATCCAGGCCCGCGAGGACCTGAACACGCTCGTCACCAGCGACTACGCCGAGCCGCGCAACATCATCCTCGACCCGGTGAAGCAGCCGTCGCCGTACCTGCGCCGGCCGACCGTGCGGACCTGGGACATCTCCGACCGCAACCACCCGAAGCTGAAGTCGGTGTCCTACCTGCAGGACGGCCCGCGCGCCGACCCGGCCGACCCGCTGCACGCCGAGAGCCGCGCGGTCATGGAGACCACCGTGACCAACCTGCCCGGGCACAAGGGCGCCTTCGCCCAGACCATGCAGGGCGGCGCGGTGTTCTACACGCCGGACATCACCGCGGCCGAGCCGCACTGGATCGAGGTGTTCGACGACGGCGCCGCCAACAAGGCGATCTACGCGAACAACGACTCGAACGGCGGCAGCTCCAACGGCGGCTGGATCCAGACCAGCCCGGACGACAAGTACCTCTACCGCGCGATCGTCGGGCGGCAGAAGGGCACCCTCTCGGCCGACGACCCCGGCACCACCGGCGGCGTCTACGTGCTCGACATCCAGAAGCTGGTCAACGCCGGCGACCGGATCGAGGACATCGAGGGCCGGATCGACACCAAGGCGAAGGCGCAGCAGGGCGGGGGCGGCGACCTGCCGACCGTCGTCGGCGCGGCCCCGATCAACCCGGGCACGCCGGGTGCGGGCCCGCACTGGGGCGCCTACGACAACTTCGTGCTCGGCAGCGACGGCTTCTACCACGAAACCGACACCCCGCAGCACCTCGCCGTGTCGAACTACTTCGTCGCGCGGTCCGGTTTGGACGGTGACCACAAGGTCAACCTGCTGAACCTCGGCCCGGACGGGAAGGTGTCGGTCGACTCGAACTTCCGGGACGAGTTCACCGGCCAGGTCGGCATCAACTTCAACCGCAAGTCCTGGCCGCACGGAGCCTTCGGCAACGCCAAGCCGCACTCCGAGCTGTTCGTGGTCGCGGACGCGGACGTGAGGTAACCCGATGGACCACCACCACGACCCGGCGACCGGTTCGTCCACTGTGGACGTCCTGGCGCTCGGACTCCGGCTGGCCCTGCTGCTGGCCACGGCGTTCCTCGCCGGCGGCGGGCTGCTGCGGCCGCTGGGTGAGCTGACGCGGCCGCGGAAGCTCACGCTGTACGGCCTCGGCGGGCTGTCGGCGCTGCTCGCCGTGCTGTCGGCGTTCGCGGTCGACCTCAACCCGATCGCGCTCGCCGGGCACGTCGTGCTCGCGGTCGCCGTGCCGCTGCTGCTGCGGTGGCCGCGGGCCGGGCGCTGGGCGTCGGCCGCGTTGCTGGCCCTGGTCGTCCTCGAGACCTCGGCCGGTGGCACGGGGGTCGGCTTCGCGCTCGACTCGGTGTTCGTCGCCGGGGCGGCCGTGTGGTTCGGCTTCGCGCTGTTCGGCCCGGTGGCGACGGCGGCGGTCCGGCCGGGGCCGCTCGCGATCACCCTCGGCGGGCTGTTCGTCGTCGCCGGTGCGGCGCGGTTCGGGTTGTCCGGGCTCGGGTTCGACCGGCGGCTGGGCACGACGGTCTTCGGGTTCGTGGTGGTGGCACTGGTGGTCCTGCCGGTGGTGGCAGGCGGGCTCGCGGTGGTGCTGCGGGCCCGCGCCTACCGCCCCGGCGCGGTCGCCGTCGGGCTCGCGTTCCTCGCCTGGAGCGCGCTCGGCGCGCTTCCGGCGCCCCCGCCGCTGCCCGTACCGGGCGTCCCGCTGCTGGCCGACGAGCCGGGGTTCCCGGTGCTGGTCAGCCCGCAGCGGCCGGGGCACAACGTCGTCCACTTCCCGGCGAGCGCGGGCGACGACCTCGCCGCCGGCCTGCGCGGCGGGCTGATCACCAAGGCCGTCACCCGGCCCGGCGCCGAGGGCACCTGGGCCGACGTCGACCTGCCGCCCGGTCGCAGCGACCTGGAGATCCGGCACGGCGGCACGACGACGGTGGTCGAGGTCGACGCGGGCACCGCGGCCGGCCCGGCGATCGCCGACGCGGACGCGCCGGAATGCGCGTCGGCGGCACTCGGCGGCCTGGTCGCCGGCCGCGCCGACGTGCTGGCCGCGTGCCCCTCCGACGCGCTGGCGCCGGAGGACGGGGGAGCGCTGGTCAAGCTGGTCGAGTTCCTGGCCGGCCGGCAACCCTCGGCCCTCACGCTGGTCTCGGACGACTCGCCGCGCGGTGTCGCGGCCGCGAAGCTGGTGCGGGAAACCGCGGCCCGCACCGGCTTGCCGGTGCGGCCGGACGCCGGGCCCGACACCGCACTCCTCGTCGTCTCCGGCTGGGGTCCCGGCTACACGGCGATGACGCGGGCGGCCGAGCTGCAGCGACTGGAACCCACCCACCAGTACGGGTTGTACCTGGCGCCGTGGCTGCTGAACGGGCCGATCGTCAACGCCGTGGCCAGCGCGTCCCTGCCGTTGCGGTTCGACCCGCGGGAGGCGGCCGCGGTCGGGTACGCCGTGGCCGTCGGCAACCGCTTCGGCGGCGAAAGCCCGACCCTCGGCGGCTTCCGCACCTGGCTCGGCGCGGACCGGGCGGCGGGCGACGTGCAGGTCTTCGCCGCCGCCCAGGTCAACGCCATGCCGATGTACCCCACCGAACCCCACGCCACCGGAATGGTGATGGACCGCGACTACGCGGGCCAGTGGGTCCCCGACGGAACCATCGTGCCGATCACGGCGGTTCTCCGCTGAAACCTTTGTCACGAAAGGAAAACCACATGAAGCGTCTCGCTGCCCGCGTGCTGCTGCCGCTGGCCGCGGCAACGGCGTTGACCGGTCTGGCCGGCGGCGTCGCCAGTGCCGACCCGACGCAGGGCCCGGTCTGGCTCGTCCCCGGCGTCGACCTCGGCAGCGTCCTCGGCCCGGTCGGCCAGCCGGTCGGCCTGCTCGCGCCCGTGTTCGACCTCATCACCGCCGTCTCCTGAAAGGTGCCTGCCATGAAGAAGAACCTCATCCGCGCCACCGCTGCGGCCGCCCTCGCCGGAGCCGCCCTGTTCGGCGCGGCGGCCCCCGCGCTGGCGGCCGGCACCCCCGGTGTCGTCGTGGTCGACGAGCCGGACACCAGCGGCCTGAACAACATCTGGACGTTCGCGCCGCTGGGTGTGCCGGTGCTCGGCCTGATCCAGTCGGTCAACGGCGTCCCGGGCAAGCTCCTGCCCTCCTTCTGACCGATCCGGGGCGGCACTTCCCCGTGAAGTGCCGCCCCTTCCCTTGGGAGTCCCCGATGAACCGGCAACTGGTGGGCAGGCTCGCCATCGCGGTGATCGCCATCGCGGCGGTGACCGCGGGCATCTTCATCCTCGGCGACGACGGGCCGCCGGCGGCCGCACCGCCGGTCGCGGTGGTGGGGGAGCCGTCGCTGTCTTCGGTCCCGCCGCGCACGATCATGGCGACGGCGACCTACACCTCGACCCCGCCGGCACCGTCCGGCTACCGGGTGACCTACGAGCTGACCGGCACGGGTACGGCGACGGTCGTCTACGACACGAACGGCCTCGGCCTGGTCCACCAGGAACTCGACGTCCGGCTGCCGTGGCGGAAGGAGTTCTCGTGGGCGGCACCCGGTTCGGTGCAGCTGCTCGGGCAGGGGACCGGCGCGGTCGAGTGCCGGGTCTCGGCCGGTGGCCGGGTGGTGACCACGCAGAAGTCGGCCCCGGGCGAGGTCGCCGCCTGCACCGGACGGCTCGGCTGAGGCCGCCGTCCGGCGGATCCGCGCCGCGGCGGGCACCATGAACGCATGACGCCCGTCACCAAAAAACTCACGGTGGTCGCCGTCGTGCTGATCACCGCCGGGGCGATCCTGCTCGCGGTGGGTGCGATCGGCTTCCGGGCGACCTCGGACCAGCCCGACGCCAACATCGGCGCGGGGTTCGCCCTGCTCGCCGGCCCCTACGTCGTCGGCCTCGGGCTGGTGTTCGCGCTCTCGGCCGGCCTGACCCACCTCACGACGCGTCGCCGCTGAGGTCCCACAGCGCCGCGGGCAGGTGGTCGGCCAGGTCGGCGAGGTACCCGGCTTCGGCGAGCACGTTCTGCCGGGTCGCGCAGCCCGGGCCCCAGGTCCGCGCGGCGCCGTTCTCGACCACCACCTCGCGCTGCGCGAAGCGCGGGTTCGCCGCCAGCCAGCGGGCCAGTTCGGCGTCGAGCGCCGAGTCCGGCGGGAGCGTCGGCATCGACACCGGACGGCCGGGGACGATCCGCAGCTCCGGGCCCGGCGGCACGCGCACCTGGGTGACGTGCAGGTCGCGGAAGTGGATGTGGTCGTCGAAGTTCCGGTAGGACTCCCGCGTGTCGATCGCGAGCACCGGCCGGTCGCCGAGGCGGAACTCGACCCACGGGTCCTCGGGCGGCCCCGTCAGCGGCCGCCCGGTCGGGTGAAAGACGCCGAAGGTGGGGGAGCCGCTGCCGAACGTGCCACCCCGCTCCGCCGCGAGCGCCTTGAACCAGTGGCCCTCACGGCTCGCGGCGGCCTTGCGCTGCGTCCGCCACCAGACCGCGCCGCTGACCGCGGCCACGACCACCAGGACGCCGATCGTGAAGAGCGTCTGCATCGTCAGAAGTCCAGGTCCTCGCGGGTCTCCTCGACGGACTGGTCCCGGCCCGTCCCGTCGTAGCCGCTCGCCTTCTTGGCGTTCTTGACGTGGCTGGTGAGCTTGCCGAGGTGGTCGTTCACCGTCTTGGCCGGGTTGTCGCCGGGGTTGGCCGGGTTGTAGCCGAGCACGCCCTTGACGGCGGCTTCGCCGCCCTTCTTCAGGGCTTCGGTGGCGCCGGCCTTCAGCATCGTCTTCTGGTAGTCGACCTTGCCGGCGGCGTCGAGCACCGGGTTCTCGAAGGCCTTCGCCCAGCGCTTGCCGATCAGGCCCTTGTCGCCGGCGGCCTTCTGGAGCAGGTCCTTGCCCTCGTTCTCCTGCGCGATCTTCGTGAGCGACTTGCCCAGCGTCGTCGAGGCGAACTTCTGCTGCAGCTTCCGGAGCCAGTCGAGCACCTTCTGCAGCAGCTCGCGCAGCTTGTTGACCTTCTGGGTGGTCTTCGCGGTGGTCTGGGCCGCCTTGACCTCGGTCACCGGGGCCGCGGCGGACAGCGACGCCCCGCAGGTCGGCACCGCGGCGGCCAGCGCCGGCACCCACAGCAGGATCAGCCACGTCACGAACTCGGTGAGGATGGCCTTGATCACGTCCTCGACGAAGCTCATCAGCATGCTGTTGAGCTGCAGCATCCGCGCCAGTTCACCGGACTTCCCGGCGACGCCCTCGATGCCGTGCGCGAACTCGCCCAGCGCCGTCTTCGCCGCGTTGCTCGCGTCGCCCTCCCAGTCCTTCAGGGAGTCGTCCGCGACCTCGGCGAAGTTCCGGGCCAGCTCGTCCAGCCCGGTGGCGATGGCGCCGAAGTTCTCCGCCGCGATCCCCAGCGCCGGGCCGTCGCCGCTGACGAAGTGGATCGCGTCCTGGATCGGCTGGACCGCGTTGACCAGGAAGTTCAGCCCCTGCCCGACCAGCCAGCCGAGCGGGTCGGTCGCGATGTCGGTGATGGTGCTCGCGCTCGACTGGATGAAGCTCGCGGTGTCGGTGGCGATGGTGCCGAGCGCGAGGGTGATGTCGGCACCGTCCGGCTGCGGCGCGAAGACGGCCTTCGTCACCGAGACGGCGTCCTTGCCGACGGTGACCGCGCCGCCGGCGAACGGGGTCGCCTTGATCGCGTTGTCGACGTTGACCCCGAGCACGGTCTTCGGGTCGTCCGGCTTGACGGTGATGCCGCTCGCGACGTCTTCGACCTCGGCCATGTGTTCCCCTCAGTGCTTTCCCGGGCCGTCGAGCAGGGTCTCGACCTGGCCGAAGAAGATCTTGTGGTCGTCCTCGACGCCCTGGTAGACGTCGGCCGCGTCGGTCAGCTTGGCCTGCGCGGAGGCCAGGCCGTCCGCGATCGAGGCCAGCAGCGTGTGCAGCTCGCGCAGGGTGTCGTCGTAGCCGCTCTTGGTGAAGAGGCCGACCACGCCCCACGACTTGTCGCCGACGTCGGCCTGGGTCACCTTTTCGGTGATCTTCGCGCCCTGCTCGCGGTACTTGTCCAGCTCGCCGGCGTACTCGTGCAGGGCGTCCACCCGGACCCGGTAGCCGCTGCCCATCAGTCCTCCTCGTCGAACAGGGTGCGCAGGAAGCGGTCGCCCGCGGACGGACCGGCCGCGGGCGGCGCCGGAGGGGGATCGGCCGGGCGCAGCACCCGCTGCTCCGAGAAGTCCTCGGTTTTCGGTGGCTCCTCGGTGAGCTTCGCCCGCAGTTCCTCGACGGTGGTCCCGAACGCGACGGCCTGCGTCTCCAGCACCTGGTCGACCAGCCCGAGGTCGTCGCCCATGTTTTCCTCGACGATCACGGCCTGCCGCCGCGCGGCCTCCCCGACGGCCTCCCGCAACGTGGTGAGGAGCGTCGCCGACAGCGCGTGCGGCCCCTTGGCGAGCGCGGCTTCGGTGAACTTGACGTCGAGGACGGCCCCGCCGGGCCCGGTGACGACGGTGACACCCCCGTCGGGCGACGCGGCGCTCGCCCGCAGCTCGGTCAGCTGCTGCTGCATGGCACCCAGCCCGGCGAACCGGTCGTCGGCCCGGCGGACGCCCGCCTGGAACCGCTCGTACTCGGCCACCAGGTGCTCGAACTCGCCCGACATGCCACCGCCTTTCCGGTTTGGGGTGCACCCATCGTGACCCCTCGGCAGCACTGTGACGCACGGAACGGCCGATCCGATCCCACTGCATCACCCGACCGGGTAATGGGTAGGTTTCGGCCCGAGAGGGAAGCAGGGGACGACGCGCGAGGAGTGTGTGATGACCAGCACCGAAGGGCCCGGAGGCCCGGACGAGGAACCGAAGAGGACGGGCAGCCACGCGGCGCCGGAGGGTGCGGGAGTGCACCCCCTGATCGACCTGTCCCGCGACCCGAACCCGGGCAAGCCGGACCACGCGAAGCCGGACGAGGACTGAGGCCGGCGGGCCGCTGAATTCGCCGCGCCGGTGGCGGCCGCGGGGCGGATTCGCGCTCCGGCTGGCCGCCGCCGGTGCCGGCCTCGATTCCGTGGCTGCGGAGGTGGCTGGCCCGCCGCGGCGGACGCGGCGGAGCCTGCGTGCGGCGCCCGCGCCGCCGAGCATGAAAGCCCGCTGGCCGCTACGAAGCCTTCCGCTGCCTGCGGACATGACTGCCGCGGCCGAACAGCGCCGCGGCGGCAGCGAACCGCGGTCAGCCGCTCCAGCGACCCGGCCCCCACCGCGCGGGAATGCCCCGCCGCCCCACCGCGTTGTGCACCTCAGCCCGGCCGCGACCCCGGCCCGTGGGACCCGTCACACCACCCCCTCCCACGACCGCGCGAAGCGACGCGACCCGAGGCGTGGGAATGTCCCGCAGCCCCGGGGCGTTGAGAGGTACGCTGGAGGTTCGTCGACCTACAGACCCCCCGCCGCCATCCCCCCGGATCCGGGCGGGTATCTTTGGAGACCGTGCCCGGCATGCGTCGGGCCGCTCCGCGTGCCGTGCGCATGGGCGGGGTGCTCAGGCACCCGGTCACCGGCTTCGGCAGGTCGGGGTTCCGACGGAAATCCCTCCGGGAAGTTACCGGTCGCGAGACCGTGACGCGGGCCGACACGCCCGACCGCGGGGGCCGGTGAAGACACGAAGAAGCAGATCACGACAGGAAGCTGGTCCATTGCCCACGATCCAGCAGCTGGTCCGCAAGGGCCGCCAGGACAAGGCTGCCAAGCAGAAGACGGCGGCCCTCAAGGGGAGCCCGCAGCGGCGCGGCGTGTGCACTCGCGTGTACACCACGACCCCCAAGAAGCCGAACTCGGCGCTGCGCAAGGTCGCGCGTGTGAAGCTGACCAGCGGCATCGAGGTCACCGCCTACATCCCCGGTGAGGGCCACAACCTGCAGGAGCACTCGATGGTGCTCGTGCGCGGTGGTCGTGTGAAGGACCTTCCGGGTGTCCGTTACAAGATCATCCGCGGTTCGCTCGACACCCAGGGTGTCAAGAACCGCAAGCAGGCGCGCAGCCGGTACGGCGCGAAGAAGGAGAAGAGCTAATGCCCCGCAAGGGTCCGGCCCCGAAGCGGCCGCTGATCTCCGACCCCGTCTACGCCTCCCCGCTGGTCACCCAGCTGGTGAACAAGGTGCTGAAGGACGGGAAGCGGTCCCTGGCCGAGCGCATCGTGTACGGCGCGCTCGAAGGCGCTCGCGAGAAGACCGGCACCGACCCGGTCGTCACGCTGAAGCGCGCCCTCGACAACGTGAAGCCCACCATCGAGGTGAAGAGCCGCCGCGTCGGTGGTGCCACCTACCAGGTGCCGATCGAGGTCAAGCCGGGCCGCTCCACCACGCTGGCCCTGCGCTGGCTGGTCTCCTTCTCGCAGGCCCGCCGCGAGAAGACGATGATCGAGCGCCTGCAGAACGAACTGCTGGACGCTTCCAACGGCCTCGGTGCCTCCGTGAAGCGTCGCGAAGACACGCACAAGATGGCCGAGTCCAACCGGGCCTTCGCGCACTACCGCTGGTGATGACCGCCCGGCTGTCGACCAAGCCATGCCGGGCCCCAAGCTTGAGAACAGGGGAACACTCTCGTGGCACGTGAAGTGCTGACCGACCTGAACAAGGTCCGCAACATCGGCATCATGGCCCACATCGACGCCGGCAAGACGACGACCACCGAGCGGATCCTGTTCTACACCGGGGTCAACTACAAGATCGGTGAAGTCCACGACGGCGCCGCCACCATGGACTGGATGGAGGAGGAGCAGAAGCGGGGTATCACCATCACCTCGGCTGCCACCACCACCTTCTGGGACGACCACCAGATCAACCTGATCGACACCCCCGGGCACGTCGACTTCACCGTCGAGGTGGAGCGCAACCTGCGGGTGCTCGACGGCGCGGTCGCCGTCTTCGACGGCAAGGAAGGTGTCGAGCCGCAGTCCGAGCAGGTCTGGCGGCAGGCGGACAAGTACGACGTCCCGCGCATCTGCTTCGTCAACAAGATGGACAAGCTGGGTGCGGACTTCTACTACACCCTGCGCACCATCGAGGAGCGCCTCGGCGTCAAGCCGCTGGCGATCCAGCTGCCCATCGGCGCCGAGAACGACTTCGAAGGCGTCGTCGACCTGGTCCGCATGAAGGCCCTGGTCTGGCGCGGCGAGGTGCAGAAGGGCGAGGACTACACCGTCGAGGAGATCCCGGCCGACCTGGCCGACCGGGCCGCGGAGTACCGCGAGAAGCTGGTCGAGACCGTCGCCGAGACCGACGACTCCCTGATGGAGAAGTTCCTCGAGGGCGAAGAGCTGTCCGAGGCCGAGATCAAGTCCGGCATCCGCAAGCTCGTCATCACCCGGGCGGCGTTCCCGGTGCTGGCCGGTTCCGCGTTCAAGAACAAGGGCGTGCAGCCCATGCTCGACGCGGTGATCGACTACCTGCCGTCGCCGCTGGACGTCCCGGCCGTCGAGGGTCTGCTGCCCGACGGCGAGACCGTGGCGACCCGCAAGGCGTCGGTCGACGAGCCGTTCGCCGCGCTCGCGTTCAAGATCGCCGCGCACCCGTTCTTCGGCAAGCTGACCTACATCCGGGTCTACTCGGGCAAGGTCGCTTCCGGCGCTCAGGTCATCAACGCGACCAAGGAGCGCAAGGAGCGCATCGGGAAGATCTTCCAGATGCACTCCAACAAGGAGAACCCGGTGGACGACGCCCAGGTCGGCCACATCTACGCGGTCATCGGGCTGAAGGACACCACCACGGGTGACACCCTGGCGGACCCGCAGAACCCGATCGTGCTGGAGTCGATGACGTTCCCCGAGCCGGTCATCCGGGTCGCGATCGAGCCGAAGACGAAGGCCGACCAGGAGAAGCTGTCCCTGGCGATCCAGAAGCTGGCCGAAGAAGACCCGACGTTCCAGGTCAAGCTGGACGAGGACACCGGCCAGACGATCATCGCGGGCATGGGTGAGCTGCACCTCGAGGTGCTGGTGAACCGGATGAAGTCCGACTACAAGGTCGAGGCGAACATCGGCAAGCCGCAGGTCGCCTACCGCGAGACGATCAAGAAGACGGTCGACAAGCTCGACTACGTCCACAAGAAGCAGACCGGTGGTTCCGGCCAGTTCGCGAAGGTCATCGTGAAGCTGGAGCCGCTCGAGCGCACCGACGGCGCGCTCTACGAGTTCGACAACAAGGTGACCGGTGGTCGCGTGCCGCGGGAGTACATCCCGTCGGTGGACGCGGGCGCGCAGGACGCGATGCAGTACGGCGTCCTGGCCGGCTACCCGCTCGTCGGGTTGAAGTTCACCCTGTTGGATGGTGCGTACCACGAGGTCGACTCTTCGGAGATGGCGTTCAAGATCGCCGGTTCCATGGCGATGAAGGAAGCCGCGAAGAAGGCCGGCCCGGTGATCCTGGAGCCGATGATGGCGGTCGAGGTGACCACGCCCGAGGACTACATGGGTGACGTCATCGGTGACCTCAACTCCCGCCGTGGTCAGATCCAGGCCATGGAGGAGCGGTCCGGTACCCGTGTCGTGAAGGCACTGGTCCCGCTGTCGGAGATGTTCGGCTACGTCGGCGACCTGCGGTCCCGCACCCAGGGCCGGGCGAACTACTCCATGGTGTTCGACTCCTACGCCGAGGTTCCCGCGAACGTCGCGAAGGAAATCATCGCGAAGGCGACGGGGGAGTAACTCCCCCAGCGCTCGCGGGCATTAAGGGACTCTCCTGAACGTCCGCAGCACCGACGAAGGAACAATCGTGGGGCGGCAGCCACGCCGCCCCACGAGCACAAAGCGAAATCAGTCCAGGAGGACATTCCAGTGGCGAAGGCGAAATTCGAGCGGACCAAGCCGCACGTCAACATCGGCACCATCGGCCACGTTGACCACGGCAAGACGACTCTGACCGCGGCCATCACCAAGGTGCTGCACGACAAGTACCCGGAGCTGAACGAGTCGCGGGCGTTCGACCAGATCGACAACGCGCCGGAAGAGAAGCAGCGCGGTATCACGATCAACATCTCGCACGTCGAGTACCAGACCGAGAAGCGTCACTACGCGCACGTGGACGCCCCCGGTCACGCGGACTACATCAAGAACATGATCACCGGTGCCGCCCAGATGGACGGCGCGATCCTGGTCGTGGCCGCCACCGACGGCCCGATGCCGCAGACCCGTGAGCACGTGCTGCTCGCCCGCCAGGTCGGCGTGCCCTACATCGTGGTCGCGCTGAACAAGGCCGACATGGTCGACGACGAGGAGATCCTCGAGCTCGTCGAGCTGGAGGTCCGCGAGCTGCTGTCCTCGCAGGAGTTCCCGGGCGACGACGCGCCGGTCGTGCGCGTTTCCGGCCTGAAGGCCCTCGAGGGCGACGAGAAGTGGTCCGAGGCCGTTCTCGAGCTGATGACCGCCGTCGACGACAACGTGCCGGACCCGGTGCGTGAGCTCGACAAGCCGTTCCTGATGCCGATCGAGGACGTCTTCACCATCACCGGTCGTGGCACCGTGGTGACCGGTCGCGTCGAGCGCGGCCAGATCAACGTCAACGAAGAGGTCGAGATCGTGGGTATCCGCGAGAAGTCGACCAAGACCACCGTCACCGGTGTCGAGATGTTCCGCAAGCTGCTCGACTCGGGCCAGGCGGGCGACAACGTCGGCCTGCTGGTCCGCGGTATCAAGCGCGAGGACGTCGAGCGCGGCCAGGTCGTCGTGAAGCCGGGCACCACCACCCCGCACACCGACTTCGAGGGCCGGGTCTACATCCTGTCGAAGGACGAGGGTGGCCGTCACACCCCGTTCTTCAACAACTACCGCCCGCAGTTCTACTTCCGCACCACCGACGTGACCGGCGTCGTGACCCTCCCCGAGGGCACCGAGATGGTCATGCCGGGCGACAACACCGACATCTCGGTCCAGCTGATCCAGCCGGTCGCGATGGACGAGGGTCTGCGTTTCGCCATCCGCGAGGGTGGCCGGACCGTCGGCGCGGGCCAGGTCACCAAGATCATCAAGTGACGTAGGCGCCCTGCGCCCGGGTAATACACCCCCGGGTGCAGGGCGTCAACTCACGTGTGCGACACTATTTTGGTTGCTCGTCCTGGGGCGGCCGATCCCTTTGGGGTCCGGCCGCCTCGGTGCGAGTGGCCACGGTCCGCGGAGCTCTTTCCTTCGGGTGAGGCGAGCGGGCAAGGGCAGTGAGACGGTGTTCTTGGAAAAGCGCAGCCGGCTCATCGCCTCCTCACGTTGAGGAAGACCAGGCAAGACGACGATCCCGCGGGATCCGTCTGTGCGTCGGGCGCGACACGCCCGACCGCGTGGACCGGGGACAGGGCCGTTGAACTGCGGAAACCCATGGTCTGGTGGCGACACCGACCGGGGTTTGTGAGATAGCGGCACGAGACGACAAGGAACGAGCAGCCACCATGGCGGGACAGAAGATCCGCATCCGGCTCAAGGCCTACGACCACGAGGCGATCGACACCTCGGCGCGCAAGATCGTCGAGACGGTCACGCGCACCGGCGCCCGGGTTGTCGGGCCGGTGCCGCTGCCCACCGAGAAGAACGTTTACTGCGTCATCCGCTCGCCGCACAAGTACAAGGACTCGCGCGAGCACTTCGAGATGCGCACGCACAAGCGTCTGATCGACATCCTCGACCCGACGCCGAAGACGGTCGACGCGCTCATGCGCATCGACCTGCCGGCAAGCGTCGACGTCAACATCCAGTAGTAGCGGCTGGCGAGCGGCGGAGAGTAAGAGACTCATGTCTGACAGGCAGATGAAGGGCATCCTGGGCACCAAGCTCGGCATGACCCAGGTCTTCGACGAGCAGAACCGGGTTGTCCCGGTCACCGTCGTCAAGGCCGGTCCGAACGTGGTCACCCAGGTTCGGACCCAGGACAAGGACGGCTACGCGGCCGTGCAGCTGGCGTTCGGCGCGGTCGACCCGCGCAAGGTGAACAAGCCGCGCACCGGCCACTTCGACAAGGCGGGCGTGACCCCGCGCCGGTTCCTCGCCGAGCTGCGCACCACCGACGCCGAGACCTACGAGGTCGGTCAGGAGATCACCGCCGAGGTGTTCGCCGCCGGCGTCGAGGTCGACGTGACCGGGACCAGCAAGGGCAAGGGCTACGCGGGTGTCATGAAGCGCCACGGTTTCAAGGGCCAGGGCGCGAGCCACGGTGCCCAGGCCGTGCACCGCAAGCCGGGTTCGATCGGTGGCTGCGCCACCCCCGGCCGCGTCTTCAAGGGCCTGCGCATGGCGGGCCGGATGGGCAACGACCGGGTCACCACGCAGAACCTGACCGTGCACGCCGTGCGTGCCGAGGACGGCCTGCTGCTGATCAAGGGCGCCGTGCCCGGTCCCAAGGGCGGCCTGCTGTTCGTGCGCAGCGCCGCGAAGGGTGGTAACTCCGAATGACAAGCGTCGAGCTGAAGACCCCGGCCGGTAAAGCCGACGGCACGGTCGATCTCCCGGCGGAGATCTTCGACGTGCAGGCCAATGTCGCGCTCATGCACCAGGTCGTGGTGGCCCAGCAGGCCGCCGCGCGCCAGGGCACGCACGACACGAAGACCCGCGGTGAGGTTCGCGGTGGCGGCAAGAAGCCGTACCGCCAGAAGGGCACCGGTCGTGCCCGCCAGGGTTCGACCCGCGCGCCGCAGTTCGCCGGCGGTGGCGTCGTGCACGGCCCCACGCCGCGCGACTACACCCAGCGCACCCCGAAGAAGATGAAGGCCGCCGCCCTGCGTGGCGCCCTCTCCGACCGGGCCCGCGCCGGCCAGCTGCACGTCGTCACCGAGCTGGTGACCGGCGAGAAGCCGTCGACCAAGGCCGCCAAGAGCGTGCTCGCCGCCGTCACGGCCGCGAAGCGCGTGCTCGTGGTGCTGGACCGGGCCGACGAGCTGAGCTGGGTTTCCCTGCGGAACCTGCCCGAGGTGCACCTGCTCTGGGCCGACCAGCTCAACACCTACGACGTGCTGGTCAACGACGACGTCGTGTTCACCAAGGCCGCGTACGACGCGTTCGTCGCCGGCCCCGTCCGCGGTAAGACCGTCAAGGCTTCCGCGCGGTCGGGCGAGGTCACGGAAGGGAGTGACGAGAAGTGAGTTCGGTCGCCATTCCGGACCCCCGCGACATCCTGCTCGCGCCGGTCATCTCCGAGAAGTCCTACGGGCTGCTCGAGGACCACAAGTACACGTTCATCGTCCGCCCGGACGCCAACAAGACCCAGATCAAGATCGCGGTCGAGAAGGTGTTCGGCGTCAAGGTGGTCAGCGTCAACACGGCCAACCGCCAGGGCAAGCGGAAGCGGACTCGCGCCGGCTTCGGCAAGCGCAAGGACACCAAGCGCGCCATCGTGACTCTTTCGCCCGAAAGCAAGGCGATCGAGATCTTCGGCGGACCCACCGCGTAAAGGACTGAGCTGACAATGGGCATCCGCAAGTACAAGCCGACGACCCCGGGTCGTCGCGGTTCGAGCGTCTCGGACTTCGCCGAGATCACCCGCTCCACCCCGGAGAAGTCGCTGCTGCGTCCGCTGAGCGGTTCGGGCGGTCGCAACTCGTCCGGCAAGATCACCACCCGGCACAAGGGTGGCGGCCACAAGCGTGCTTACCGCGTCATCGACTTCCGTCGCAACGACAAGGACGGCATCCCGGCCAAGGTCGCGCACATCGAGTACGACCCCAACCGCACCGCGCGCATCGCGCTCCTGCACTACGCCGACGGCGAGAAGCGCTACATCATCGCGCCGGAGAAGCTGAAGCAGGGCGACACCGTCGAGAACGGCCCCCGTGCCGACATCAAGCCGGGCAACAACCTGCCGCTGCGCAACATCCCGGTCGGCACCGTGGTGCACGCGATCGAGCTCCGCCCCGGTGGCGGCGCGAAGATGGCGCGTTCCGCCGGCGCGAAGGTGCAGCTCGTCGCGAAGGACGGGCCGTACGCCCAGCTGCGTCTCCCCTCGGGCGAGATCCGCAACGTGGACGTGCGCAACCGCGCGACGGTCGGCGAGGTCGGCAACTCCGAGCACGCCAACATCAACTGGGGCAAGGCCGGCCGCAACCGCTGGCGCGGCAAGCGCCCCACGGTCCGCGGTGTCGTCATGAACCCGGTCGACCACCCGCACGGTGGTGGTGAGGGCAAGACCTCCGGTGGTCGCCACCCGGTCAACCCGAACGGTAAGCCCGAGGGCCGCACGCGTCGCCGCAAGGCGTCCGACGCCCTCATCGTCCGCCGCCGCCGCACCGGCAAGAACAAGCGCTGAGCAGGGAGGTAGAAGCACATGCCACGCAGCCTTAAGAAGGGCCCGTTCGTGGACGACCACCTGCTCAAGAAGGTGGACGCGCTGAACGAATCGGGCAAGAAGACGGTCATCAAGACCTGGTCGCGCCGCTCGACGATCATCCCGGACTTCCTGGGTCACACGATCGCCGTGCACGACGGGCGCAAGCACGTCCCGGTGTTCGTCACCGAGGCCATGGTGGGTCACAAGCTGGGCGAGTTCGCCCCGACGCGGACCTTCAAGGGCCACATCAAGGACGACCGCAAGTCGCGCCGCCGCTGAGCGGGCACGAGAAGAGACAAGGGAAGTAGCGATGAACGCCCAGAACGACGCGACGACCGAGGCCCTGCCTACGGCGTACGCGCGGGCTCGCTTCGTCCGGGACTCGCCGACCAAGGTGCGCCGGGTGATCGAGCTCATCAAGGGACGTAGCGCCGCCGACGCCTTGGCCGTGCTCCGGTTCGCCCCCCAGGCGGCCAGCGAGCCGGTCGCGAAGGTGCTTGCCAGCGCTGTGGCCAACGCCGAGAACAACCTTCAGCTGGACCCGGAGACACTCTGGGTCAAGAACGCGTACGCCGACGAGGGCCCCACCCTCAAGCGCATCCGCCCGCGGGCCCAGGGCCGCGCGTACCGGATCCGCAAGCGGACCAGCCACATCACCGTCGAGGTGGAGTCGCGTCCGGCCGTCGCGCAGAAGGCTCAGAGCAAGAAGAAGGCAGGTGGCCGGTAGTGGGCCAGAAGATCAACCCGCACGGTTTCCGCCTGGGTATCACCACGGACTGGAAGTCGCGCTGGTACGCCGACAAGCAGTACGCCGAGTACGTGGCCGAGGACGTCAAGATCCGCAAGCTCCTCGCCACCGGCATGGAGCGCGCGGGCATCTCCAAGGTCGAGATCGAGCGCACCCGTGACCGCGTCCGCGTGGACATCCACACCGCCCGGCCGGGCATCGTCATCGGCCGCCGCGGCGCGGAGGCCGACCGGATCCGCGGCGCGCTGGAGAAGCTGACCAAGAAGCAGGTCCAGCTGAACATCCTCGAGGTCAAGAACCCCGAGGCCGACGCCCAGCTGGTCGCCCAGGCGGTCGCGGAGCAGCTGTCCAACCGCGTGGCGTTCCGCCGCGCGATGCGGAAGGCGATCCAGACCTCCATGCGCTCGCCGCAGGTCAAGGGCATCCGCGTGCAGTGCGGCGGTCGTCTCGGCGGTGCCGAGATGTCCCGCTCCGAGCACTACCGCGATGGCCGCGTCCCGCTGCACACGCTGCGCGCCGACATCGACTACGGCTTCTTCGAGGCCAAGACGACGTTCGGTCGCATCGGCGTCAAGGTGTGGATCTACAAGGGTGAGCTCGTCGGTGGCCTGAAGGCCCGCGAAGCCCGTGACGCCGCCGAGCGCGCGCCGCGCGGTGGCCGCGACCGCAGCGACCGGCCGTCCCGTCCGCGTCGCTCCGGCGCTTCGGGCACGACCGCCACCTCGACCGAAGCCGGTCGTGCGGCCGCCGCCGCCACGACCGAGGCCCCGGCGGCCCCGGCCACCGAGACCGCAGAAAAGACGGAGGGCTGAGACGTGCTCATCCCGCGCAGGGTCAAGCACCGGAAGCAGCACTCCCCGAAGCGCCACGGCGCCGCCAAGGGTGGCACGAAGGTCAGCTTCGGCGAGTACGGCATCCAGGCGCTTGAGCACAGCTACGTGACGAACCGGCAGATCGAGTCCGCTCGTATCGCCATGACCCGTCACATCAAGCGTGGTGGCAAGGTGTGGACGACCATCTACCCGGACCGCCCGCTGACCAAGAAGCCGGCCGAGACCCGGATGGGTTCCGGTAAGGGTTCGCCCGAGTGGTGGATCGCCAACGTGAAGCCGGGCCGCGTGATGTTCGAGATCTCGTTCCCGAACGAGGAGACGGCTCGCGAGGCGCTGCGCCGCGCGATCCACAAGCTGCCCATGAAGTGCCGCATCGTGACCCGTGAAGGTGGTGAGTTCTGATGGCTAACGCAGGTGCCGCTCAGGCATCGGAGCTGCGTGAGCTCACCGCGGAAGAGCTCGTCCTGCGTCTGAAGGAGTACAAGGAGGAGCTGTTCAACCTCCGCTTCCAGATGGCGACCGGTCAGCTCGACAACAACCGCCGTCTGCGCACCGTCCGCACGGACATCGCGCGGATCTACACGGTCATGCGCGAGCGCGAACTCGGCCTGTCCGTTGCCCCCGACGCCGAGAGTGAAGGTGCCGCATGAGCGAGCCCACCACCGAGACGCCGGCCCGGAACGACCGCAAGGTCCGCGAGGGCTACGTCGTCTCGGACAAGATGAACAAGACGATCGTGGTCGAGCTCGAGGACCGCAAGAAGCACCCCCGTTACTCGAAGGTCGTCCGCACCACCTCCAAGGTGAAGGTGCACGACGAGAACAACGAGGCGGGCGTGGGCGACCGGGTCACCCTGATGGAGACCCGCCCGCTGTCGGCATCGAAGCGGTGGCGCCTGGTGCAGATCGTGGAGAAGGCCAAGTAAGCAGGGCTCTTTCGGGAGTTCTTAGTTCCGCAAGGCTCGCTCGTCCGGGCGAGAACCGGCGCGACATACAGGAGTAGACGTGATCCAGCAGGAGTCGCGGCTTCGGGTAGCCGACAACACGGGTGCGAAGGAAATCCTCTGCATCCGCGTTCTCGGTGGCTCCGGGCGGCGCTACGCCGGCATCGGCGACATCATCGTCGCCACCGTGAAGGACGCCATCCCGGCTGCCGGGGTGAAGAAGGGCGACGTCGTCAAGGCCGTCATCGTCCGCACGGTCAAGGAGCGCCGTCGTCCGGACGGTTCCTACATCCGGTTCGACGAGAACGCCGCCGTGCTCATCAAGAACGACAACGAGCCCCGCGGCACCCGCATCTTCGGTCCGGTGGGCCGCGAGCTGCGCGACCGAAAGTTCATGAAGATCATTTCGCTCGCGCCGGAGGTGCTGTGATGAAGGTGAAGAAGGGCGACACGGTCGTCGTCATCGCCGGCAAGGACAAGGGCGCCAAGGGCAAGGTCATCCAGGCTTACCCGGAGCGCGAGCGCGTGCTGGTCGAGGGCGTGAACCGGATCAAGAAGCACACGCGGATCAGCCAGACCCAGCGCGGCGCGCAGTCCGGCGGCATCGTCACGCAGGAGGCGCCCATCCACGTCTCGAACGTGATGGTCGTCGACTCGGACGGCAAGCCGTCCCGGGTGGGTTACCGCATCGGCGAGGACGGCAAGAAGGTCCGGATCTCGCGCCGGAACGGTAAGGACATCTGATGACCACCGCAGAGAAGACCTCGCCGCGCCTGAAGGTGCGGTACCGCGAGGAAATCAAGGGCCAGCTGCAGGCCGAGTTCTCCTTCGCCAACGTCCACCAGATCCCGGGCGTCGTGAAGGTCGTCGTGAACATGGGCGTCGGCGACGCCGCCCGCGACAGCAAGCTGATCGAGGGCGCGGTCCGCGACCTCGCCGCGATCACCGGCCAGAAGCCGGAGGTCCGGAAGGCCCGCAAGTCCATCGCGCAGTTCAAGCTGCGCGAGGGCCAGCCGATCGGCGCGCGCGTCACGCTGCGCGGCGACCGGATGTGGGAGTTCCTCGACCGGCTGCTGACCATCGCGCTGCCGCGTATCCGCGACTTCCGCGGGCTTTCGCCGAAGCAGTTCGACGGCCACGGCAACTACACGTTCGGTCTCAACGAGCAGTCGATGTTCCACGAGATCGACCCCGACTCCATCGACCGCCCCCGCGGCATGGACGTCACCGTCGTCACGACCGCCACGAACGACGACGAGGGCCGGGCGCTGCTGCGCAAGCTCGGCTTCCCGTTCAAGGAGAACTGAGCCGATGGCCAAGAAAGCACTGGTCCACAAGGCCGCGAAGAAGCCGAAGTTCGCCGTGCGCGCCTACACCCGCTGCCAGCGGTGCGGCCGCCCGCACGCCGTGTTCCGCAAGTTCGGGCTCTGCCGGATCTGCCTTCGCGAGATGGCGCACGCGGGCGAGCTGCCCGGCGTCCGCAAGTCCAGCTGGTAAGAGCTTCTATTTAACTCCACTTCGCCACAGGCCCCGTCCCGCTCCGGCGGGCGGGGAACCAGGCGAGAAAGGTTGACAGGTCACCATGACGATGACCGACCCCATCGCAGACTTCTTGACGCGTCTGCGCAACGCGAACTCGGCGTACCACGACGAGGTCAAGCTCCCGCACTCGAAGCTCAAGGCGAACATCGCCGAGATCCTCAAGCGCGAGGGCTACATCGCGGGTTACCACGACGAGCCGGGCGAGAAGCACAAGAACCTCGTCGTCGAGCTCAAGTACGGCCCCAACCGTGAGCGGAGCATCGCCGGCCTCCGGCGCGTCTCCAAGCCCGGTCTGCGGGTCTACGCAAAATCGACCGAACTGCCGTCGGTGCTCGGCGGCCTGGGCATCGCGATCATCTCGACGTCCGGTGGCCTGCAGACGGACCGGCAGGCCAAGCGCAACAGCGTGGGCGGCGAAGTCCTCGCCTACGTCTGGTAAGGGAAGGGGTAAAGGCATGTCACGCATCGGAAAGCTGCCGGTCGCCGTCCCTTCCGGGGTCGAGGTGACCATCGACGGTCAGCAGATCAAGGTCAAGGGGCCCAAGGGCACCCTCGAGCACACCATCGCCGAGCCGATCACCGTCGAGCGCGACGAGGACGGCACGCTGCTGGTGAAGCGCCCGGACGACGAGCGCAACTCCAAGGCGCTGCACGGGCTCACCCGCACGCTGGTGAACAACCTCGTCGTCGGCGTCACCGCCGGCTACGAGAAGAAGATGGAAATCCACGGCGTGGGTTACCGCGTGCAGGCCAAGGGCGCGGACCTCGAGTTCGCCCTCGGCTACTCGCACCCGGTCAAGATCGAGGCCCCGGAGGGCATCACCTTCAAGGTGGAGACCCCGACCCGGTTCTCGGTCTCGGGCATCGACAAGCAGAAGGTCGGCCAGATCTCGGCCGTCATCCGCAAGCTGCGTCGCCCGGACCCGTACAAGGGCAAGGGCCTGCGCTACGAGGGTGAGAAGATCCGCCGCAAGGTCGGAAAGACGGGTAAGTGATCATGAGCGACACGACTACGAAGCGCAAGCCGGTGGGCAAGGACATCTCGACCCGCCGCCGCGTCGCGAAGGCCCGTCGGCACTTCCGGCTCCGCAAGAAGGTCTCGGGCACCGAGCAGCGCCCGCGCCTGGTCGTCAAGCGGTCCTCGCGGCACATCGCCGTGCAGGTGATCGACGACCTCGCCGGCCACACGCTGGTGTCGGCGTCCACCCTCGAGGCGGACGTCCGGGCGGTCGACGGCGACAAGAAGGCCAAGGCCGCCAAGGTCGGGGCCCTCGTCGCCGAGCGCGCCAAGAACGCCGGGATCTCGGCCGTGGTGTTCGACCGTGGCGGCAACGCCTACCACGGCCGCATCGCCGCGCTCGCCGACGCCGCCCGTGAGGCGGGGTTGGAGTTCTGACGATGCAGCAGTTCGTGAATGGAAGGAAAGCCTGATGCCGGGACGTACACGGCAATTCGGCGGCGGCCAGGGTGGACCCGGCGGGCAGGGCGGCAACGACCGCGGTGACCGTCGCGACCGCCGGGACCGGCGCGACAGCGGCCGTGGCGGGGCGGCCCAGGACAAGACCCCGCACCTCGAGAAGGTCGTGACGATCAACCGCGTCGCCAAGGTCGTCAAGGGTGGTCGTCGCTTCAGCTTCACCGCCCTGGTGGTCGTCGGCGACGGCGACGGTCAGGTCGGCGTCGGCTACGGCAAGGCCAAGGAAGTTCCCGCGGCCATCGCCAAGGGCGTCGAGGAAGCGAAGAAGAACTTCTTCCGCGTTCCCCGCGTCGGTGGCACCATTCCCCACCCCATCCAGGGTGAGGAAGCCGCCGGTGTGGTGCTGCTCCGCCCGGCTTCCGCCGGTACCGGCGTCATCGCCGGTGGCCCGGTGCGTGCCGTGCTGGAGTGCGCGGGTGTCCACGACGTGCTGTCGAAGTCGCTCGGCTCCGACAACGCGATCAACATCGTGCACGCGACCGTGGCGGCCCTGAAGGGTCTGCAGCGTCCCGAAGAGGTGGCGGCCCGCCGTGGCCTGCCGCTCGAGGACGTCGCTCCGGCCCGGATGCTGCGCCAGCGTGCCGGCCAGGGGGTCTGACGATGGCTCAGCTCAAGGTCACCCAGGTCAAGAGCAAGATCGGCACGAAGCACGCTCACCGCGAGTCGCTGCGCACCCTCGGGCTGCGCAAGATCCGCCAGAGCGTCGTGCGTGAAGACACCCCCCAGGTGCGCGGCCTGATCCACACCGTCCGCCACCTGGTGGAGGTCGAGGAGGTCAAGGCATGACGGCCATCAAGATCCACCACCTGCGTCCGGCTCCGGGCGCCAAGCGCGACAAGATCCGCGTGGGCCGTGGTGAGGGTTCGAAGGGCAAGACCGCCGGCCGCGGTACGAAGGGCACCAAGGCCCGGAAGAACGTGCCGGCCCGGTTCGAGGGTGGGCAGATGCCCATCCAGATGCGGCTCCCGAAGCTCCGCGGCTTCAAGAACCGCTTCCGCACCGAGTACCAGCCGGTGAACGTGGGCGACATCGCCCGCGTCTTCCCGGACGGCGGCACCATCGGTGCCGACGAGCTGGTCAAGGGCGGTCTGGTCCGCAAGGGCAAGCTGGTGAAGGTCCTCGGCAACGGCGACGTGAACGGCGTCAAGCTGAACGTCACCGCCGACGCGTTCTCCGGCTCCGCCAAGGAGAAGCTCGAAGCGGCCGGTGGCTCTGCCACCACCAACTGAGGCTTATTCTGGTCAGGCCGCCGTGCCCCCCGCGCAGACCGCAGGTCAGCTCGGGTGTCATGCGGCGGCCGACGGCTGAATAAGCCTCACCGAGGTTGCTCGTTCGAAGGCCCGTCTGGCTCCCGCCAGGCGGGCCTTCGGCGTTTCCGGAACTCTTCCCCGGGTTCCTTGCCGAGCGGGGAATCCGGACGGAAGATCAGAGAGGTGGACAGACCGTCGCAGGAGCCCGCAGCCCAGCCTGACGGCGTCGCGTCGCCGCTGAGCTTCCCGGTGGAAGCCCCGCGTCCGGCGGGCCCGGAACCGGGCGCAGGCGCGCCGACGGGCTCTCCACGGGAGGCCGCCTCGCCGCCTGCTTCGGATCCGCTGGCGTTCCCGGCGGAGGCCGCTCCGCCGCTCTTCCCGGCGGATGCCGCCGCGCCGCCGCTCTCGTCCGCGGGAGCCGGGCCGGGTTTCGCGGCCGATCCGCTGGCGTTTCCGTCGGAGGCTTCTCCTCCGGCTGGTTCGCCGCTCTTCCCGCCGGATACCGCTGCGCCGACCGCCGGGCCGCTCTTTCCCCAGGGGGCCGCACCCGGCGCGCCCCTCTTCCCACCGGAGCCGGCCGCCCCGCCCCACCCGCTGCCCTTCCCGGTCGCCGAACTCCCCGGCACCCCCGCCACCCCCCAACCCGCCCAGGCAACCGCCCCTGAGCCACCCCCGGCCCCGGAAACAGGCGGTCCACTCCGCATCCTCCCGCCGCTGCTCGCCGCCGTTGCCGCGCTGATGGCCGTCGGGGCCTGTTTCCTCCCCCTCTTCCTCCTCATCCAGCACCTCGACCTCCGCCAGGACTTCCCGACCGGCGGCCTGACGATCGTCGAGACCGCCTGGGGCAACCGCATCGAGGTCGCCGGCCAGCAAGCCACCGATCGGCCCGGTCCGCCCGTGGGCATTCCCGTCATCCTCGCCATCGGGCTGCTCGCCGTCGCGGCGTTCGCGGCCTCCTCGCGGCCGGACCGGGGCCTCACCCGGTGGCTGCTCTCGGCCGGCGCCGTCTTCACCGCCGGGGTCGCCACCACCGTCGCGATGGACCGGTTCGAGCTCACCGCCATCGCCGGTGAGGAGGCCGCCCTCGAAGTGGTCACCGGACCCGGCATGTGGCTGCTGGCCCTGGCCGCCGTGCTGGCCGCCGCCGCGGCCGTGCTCGCCCACCTGCCGCTGCGGGACCGGCTGGAACACCCCGGCTGGGCCGATCCGGCCGTCGCCTACGCCGACACCCCGACCCCGCCCTCCGGCGTCGCCATCACCGTCCTGCCACCCGAAGAACCCGAGCAACCCGGCGAACCCCCGCTACGGTGAACACGTGTGGGTCTTCTTCGGCGCCTCCGTGCTCGTCGCCCTTACGCCAGGGGCGAACAACCTGCTCGGCCTCCACCACGGCATGACGCACGGTGTTCGCCACGGCCTCGCCGGGCTGGGCGGCCGGCTGGCCGCGTTCACCCTGCTGATCGCCGCCGTCGCGGCCGGACTGGGGCAGCTGCTGGCCGCCTCGGAGACCGCGCTGACGATCATCAAGTGGGCCGGCGCCGCCTACCTGCTCTACCTCGGCCTCCGCCTCCTCCGGTCCACCTTCCGGGGCGAAAACACCCCGAAAGAGCTGCCGAAGACCCCGATGACGGCGTGGCGCGTCGCCCGGAAGGAGTTCGGCGTCGCGATCACCAACCCGAAGGCCATCCTGATCTTCACCGCTTTCGTCCCGCAGTTCATCGACGCAGGTCAGGGCGCATTTCCGACGCAGATCGCGCTGCTCGGCGCGGTCTACCTGCTGGCCGAGTTCCTGGCCGGTTCGGTCTACGTCGGGGCCGGTGCCGCGGTCAAGACGATCCGGCTCACGCAGAGGGCCCGCCGCAACGTCGACCGGGGGACCGGCGTGGTCCTCGTCGGCCTGGCCGGCGTGCTCGCCGCGTCCACCGCTTGATCCACATCTGTCAAGGAATACGGCCAAGACGGCGATGTGGATCAACCCGCCGGAGCAACCTTGGTACGGAAAACGCACACGGACTGCGGACACGCCCTGTGAAGCTGTTAGAGTCGGCGACACGCTTCGGGACGAGTGTGCCCCGAAGCGTTCCTGGCTTGCGTGCCAGTAGTGCTGTGTGTTCCCGCCGGCCTCGTGCCGGCCAAGCCGATCGTCGGTTAGGACAGCCGACGACGCCGAGGAGGTCCCCCGCGTGCTCAGCGCCTTCCGCTCGGCTCTCGCGACGCCGGATCTACGCAAGAAGATCCTGTTCACGCTAGCCATCGTCGCGGTTTACCGAATCGGTGCGACCATTCCGGCGCCCGGCATCTCGTACGGTGCCGTACAGGCCTGCAGCTCCCAGGCGCAGCAGGAGGGCGTCTACCAGCTGCTGAACCTGTTCAGCGGTGGTGCGCTGCTGCAGCTGTCGCTCTTCTCGACCGGCATCATGCCGTACATCACGGCGAGCATCATCATCCAGCTGCTCACCGTGGTCATCCCGCGGTTCGAGGAGCTGAAGAAGGAAGGGCAGTCCGGCCAGGGCAAGCTGACCCAGTACACCCGGTACCTGACGATCGCGCTGGCGATCCTGCAGGCCACCGGTGTGGTCGCGCTCGCGGACCGCAAGCAACTCTTCCCGGACTGCGACCAGCCGATCATCCCGGACAACAGCGTCTACTCGCTGGCGATCATCGTCATCACCATGACCGCGGGCACCGCCGTCATGATGTGGCTGGGCGAGCTGATCACCGAGCGCGGCGTCGGCAACGGCATGTCCGTCCTGATCTTCCTGAACATCGCGGCGCGCATCCCGGTCGAGGGCGGCAACATCCTCAGCAACGCCGGTGGCGTCGGCCTGGCGATCGTCTGCGTCTTCGGCCTGGTGATCATCGCCAGCGTCATCTTCGTCGAGCAGGGGCAGCGCCGGATCCCGGTGCAGTACGCCAAGCGCATGATCGGCCGCCGGATGTACGGCGGCACGTCGACCTACCTGCCGATCAAGGTCAACCAGGCCGGTGTCATCCCGGTCATCTTCGCGTCGTCCCTGCTGTACCTGCCGGACCTGATCAGCCGCCTCGTCGGCGACCAGAACGCCAACTCCGGCTGGCAGGTGTTCATCAAGAACTACATCGTGAACCAGTCCAGCTGGGTGCACATCGCGCTGTACTTCGCGCTGATCATCTTCTTCACGTACTTCTACATCACGATCACGTTCAACGTGGACGAGCGTGCGGAGGAGATGAAGAAGTTCGGTGGCTTCATCCCGGGCATCCGCCCCGGCCGCCCGACCGCGGAGTACCTGAGCTTCGTGCTCGGCCGGATCACCCTGCCGGGCTCGCTGTACCTGGGCATCATCGCGATCCTCCCGAACTTCTTCCTGTCGGTGACCGGTAGCGGGAACAACCAGAACTTCCCGTTCGGTGGCACGGCTGTGCTGATCATGGTCGGTGTCGGCCTCGACACCGTGAAGCAGATCGAAAGCCAGCTGATGCAGCGCAACTACGAAGGGTTCTTGAAGTGACGCGCCTGGTTCTCGTCGGCCCGCCCGGTGCGGGCAAGGGCACGCAGGCGGTGGCCCTGTCCGAGCAGCTGCGCATCCCGCACATCTCGACCGGTGACCTCTTCCGCGCGCACGTCGGCCAGGAGACCCCGCTCGGCCAGGAGGCGAAGCGCTACCTGGACTCGGGCGAGCTCGTGCCCGACTCGGTGACCAACGAAATGGTCCGCGAGCGGCTCGCCGAGCCGGACGCCAAGGTCGGCTTCCTGCTCGACGGCTTCCCCCGCAACACCAAGCAGGCCGAGGTCCTCGGCGAGATCCTCGGTGACGCGGACGTCTCGCTCGACGCGGTGATCCAGCTGCAGGTGCCGGAGGACGTCGTCGTCGGGCGGCTCATGTCGCGCGGCCGCGCGGACGACACCGAAGAGGTCATCCGCCGCCGTCAGCAGATCTACGTGTCGGACACCGCGCCGCTGCTGGAGTACTACGCCGACATCCTGGTGACCGTCGACGGCGTCGGCAGTGTCGAGGAGATCTCGGGCCGGGTGCTGGAAGCACTGCGCGACCGCACGTGAACCTCGGAGGATTGCGTGTTCTGCAAGTGCTCCGCCGTGGGCGCATGATCGAAGTCAAGACCCCGGACGAGCTGCAGGCGATGCGGGCGGCCGGCCTGGTCGTCGCCCGCACGCTCGCGGCCGTCCGCGCCGCGGCGAAGCCGGGCGTCAGCACCGCCGAGCTCGACGAGCTGGCCGAGCAGACGATCCGGGACGCCGGCGCGGTGCCGTCGTTCAAGGGCTACCACGGCTTCCCGGCGTCGATCTGCGCGTCGGTGAACGAGCAGATCGTCCACGGCATCCCGGCGAAGACGCAGGTGCTGGCCGACGGCGACATCATCTCCGTCGACTGCGGCGCCATCCTCGACGGCTGGCACGGCGACTCCGCCGTCACGCTGGCCATCGGCCAGGTGTCCGACGCCGACCTGGCGCTGTCCGCGGCGACCGAGGCGGCGATGTGGGCCGGCATCGAGGCGGTCAGCGCCGGCGGCCGGTTGACCGACATCTCCTACGCCGTCCAATCCGCCGCCGAGCGTGCGGGCCGGGACGACGGCGTCGAGTACGGGATGATCGTCGAGTACGGCGGGCACGGCATCGGTCGCCAGATGCACATGGACCCGTTCCTGCCGAACGTCGGCAAGCCGGGCAAGGGCCCGCGGCTGAAGCCGGGCATGGCACTGGCCATCGAGCCGATGCTGACCGGCGGCGGCGGGGAGACCCGCGAGCTGGACGACGGCTGGACGGTCGTCACGGCCGACGGCTCCCGCGCGGCCCACTGGGAGCACACCGTCGCCATCACGGAAGACGGCCCCTGGGTGCTGACCGCGCCTGAGGATTCCTGACCTGCGCATTCACCCACAAGCGGTGATCGCCATCACGTCCACCTGCACAGCCCTTTAGCATGGTCACCCCCGGTTTGGGGGTCGCGACACGACATGCGTACACTGTCAAGTCGGCGCACTTATCGCGCCCGGATCCTGCGCGCTCGTGAATTCACGGTCTTGGGAGCCGGGCACCAGTGTGCCACGCAACACCCGACCCAGCACTAGTGCTCGAGTCGATCAGGTGTGGCGACAGACGATGACGACAGGGAAATGCGGAGGACATGGCGAAGAAAGACGGGGCCATCGAGGTCGAAGGCCGCGTAGTCGAGCCGCTCCCCAACGCGATGTTCCGCGTCGAGTTGGAGAACGGCCACAAGGTCCTGGCTCACATCAGCGGCAAGATGCGGCAGCACTACATCCGCATCCTGCCCGAGGACAGGGTTGTCGTGGAGCTTTCGCCCTACGACCTCTCTCGTGGTCGCATCGTCTACCGCTACAAGTGATCACGAAGAGCGGCTAACAGGAGAGCAGAAGACGTGAAGGTCCAGCCGAGCGTCAAGAAGATCTGCGACAAGTGCAAGGTGATCCGCCGTCACGGCCGGATCATGGTGATCTGCGAGAACCTGCGGCACAAGCAGCGGCAGGGCTGATCCGATCGCCAAGCACTCGAGCAGAGTGGATTGACGGCTACACAACCTCCCCGCACCTGCCGGCTCACGTGAGTGAACCGGTTCACCCCCGGACTTCAGGCCGGGGCTGGGACACCCGAGGCGCAAGCCGAGGGCACGACAGGCGAGTCGGTCCCGGAACCGGACGGGGAGCAGACCTGAAGAAGAAACCTATGAAGGAGCATCAGCGCCAATGGCACGACTCGCTGGCGTAGACCTTCCCCGCGAAAAGCGGGTGGAGATCGCGCTTACCTACATCTACGGCATCGGCCGTACCCGCTCGAAGCAGCTCATCGCGGCTGCCGAGATCAACGCGGACACCCGCGTCAAAGACCTCAGCGATGACGACCTCGCCAAGCTGCGTACGTACATCGAAGAGAACTTCAAGGTCGAGGGTGACCTTCGCCGCGAGGTGAACGCCGACATCCGTCGGAAGATCGAGATCGGGTGCTACGAGGGTCTTCGCTGGCGTCGCGGACTGCCCGTCCGCGGTCAGCGCACCAAGACGAACGCCCGTACCCGCAAGGGTCCGAAGAAGACGGTCGCCGGCAAGAAGAAGGCTGGCAAGAAGTGAGCGTCCAGGGCAAGAAGGTCGTGCAGATGGGTGGCGTGCACCGCCGCGGCTCGGCTTGTGTCTCGCCCAAGGCGCTCTACGCCCGCCCGATGGCGCTCCGCAACCTGTACACCGACGCCGGTTCGATCATCCGGCGCGGCCAGGCCGAAGCGGTCGCCGCTCACCAAGAGAACGCGCGCTAACAGGAGAACCCTCAGAACATGCCACCGAAGTCTCGTACTGCGGCCGGGGCCAAGAAGGTCCGCCGCAAGGAAAAGAAGAATGTCGCGCACGGTCACGCGCACATCAAGAGCACCTTCAACAACACCATCGTCTCGATCACGGACCCGACCGGTGCCGTGATCGCGTGGGCGTCGAGTGGTCACGTGGGCTTCAAGGGCTCCCGCAAGTCCACTCCGTTCGCCGCGCAGATGGCCGCCGAGAACGCTGCCCGCAAGGCCGCCGAGCACGGCATGAAGAAGGTCGACGTCTTCGTGAAGGGCCCGGGTTCGGGCCGCGAGACGGCGATCCGCTCGCTGCAGGCGGCCGGCCTCGAGGTCGGCACCATCCAGGACGTGACCCCGCAGCCTCACAACGGCTGCCGCCCGCCCAAGCGGCGCCGGGTCTGAGGAACGGGGAGGAGTAAGAAGAAATGGCTCGTTACACCGGCCCCGCGACGCGTATCTCGCGTCGCCTCAAGGTTGACCTCATCGGCGGCGACCAGGCTTTCGAGCGTCGCCCCTACCCGCCGGGCCAGCACGGCCGCGGGCGCATCAAGGAGTCCGAGTACCTCCTGCAGTCGCAGGAGAAGCAGAAGGCTCGCTACACCTACGGCGTTCTCGAGCGCCAGTTCGTCCGGTACTACAAGGAAGCCGTCCGGCGTCCGGGCAAGACCGGTGAGAACCTGCTGCAGATCCTCGAGTCCCGCCTGGACAACGTGATCTACCGCGCCGGCATCGCCCGCACCCGCCGCCAGGCGCGGCAGCTGGTGAGCCACGGCCACTTCCTGGTCAACGGCCAGAAGGTGAACGTCCCGTCGTTCCAGGTCACCAAGTGGGACATCATCGACGTGCGGCCGAAGTCCATGGGCATGCTGCCGTTCGTGGCGGCGAAGGAGTCCTTCGGCGAGCGCCCCGTCCCGGCGTGGCTGCAGGTCGTCCAGTCCAACCTCCGCGTGCTGGTCCACCAGCTCCCGGAGCGTGCGCAGATCGACGTTCCGGTTCAGGAACAGCTGATCGTCGAGCTCTACTCGAAGTAGTCCGGCTTCGTCGGACGCAGGGCGGCGGCGCAACAGGTGCGCCGCCGCCGCGCCATCCCTTCGACGTCATATGGCGGGCGTCGTCTGGAAAGGAACTAGGAAGAAATGCTGATTTCCCAGCGGCCGGCTCTCGGCGAAGAGACGGTCAACGAGACCCGCTCCCGGTTCACCATCGAACCGCTGGAGCCCGGCTTCGGCTACACGCTCGGCAACTCGCTGCGTCGCACGCTGCTGTCGTCCATCCCGGGCGCGGCCGTGACGAGCATCCGCATCGACGGCGTGCTGCACGAGTTCACCACCGTTCCCGGGGTGAAGGAAGACGTCACCGACATCATCCTGAACCTCAAGGAGCTCGTGGTGTCCTCGGAAGAGGACGAGCCGGTCACCATGTACCTGCGCAAGCAGGGCCCCGGTGAGGTCACGGCGGCCGACATCGTGCCGCCGGCGGGTGTCACCGTGCACAACCCGGACCTGCACATCGCGTCGCTGAACGGCAAGGGCAAGCTCGAGATCGAGCTCGTCGTCGAGCGCGGCCGCGGTTACGTTCCGGCCCTGCAGAACAAGCAGGCGGGCGCGGAGATCGGCCGGATCCCGGTCGACTCGATCTACTCGCCGGTGCTCAAGGTGACCTACAAGGTCGAGGCCACCCGTGTCGAGCAGCGCACCGACTTCGACAAGCTGATCCTGGACGTCGAGACCAAGCCGTCGATCACGCCGCGCGACGCGGTCGCGTCGGCCGGCAAGACGCTGGTGGAGCTGTTCGGTCTCGCCCGCGAGCTGAACGTCGACGCCGAGGGCATCGAGATCGGCCCGTCGCCGCAGGAGGCGGACACCATCGCCGCCTACGCGATGCCGATCGAGGACCTGGACCTCACCGTCCGGTCGTACAACTGCCTCAAGCGCGAAGGCATCCACACGGTGGGCGAGCTCGTCTCGCGCAGCGAGGCGGACCTGCTCGACATCCGCAACTTCGGCGCGAAGTCGATCGACGAGGTCAAGCTGAAGCTCGTCGGTCTCGGCCTCGCGCTGAAGGACAGCCCGCCCGGGTTCGACCCGACCGCCGCGGCCGCGAGCTACGACGGTGAAGGCTGGTCGGAGGGTGTCGGCAGCATCGCCGACGGGATTTCGGACGGCCACGACGATGGCCAGGACTACGCAGAGACCGAGCAGCTCTGAGGCCGTGTGCCTGGACGCTGTGAGCTGAACTAGGAGAACCAATGCCCACCCCTACCAAGGGAGCCCGGCTCGGCGGGTCGTCCGCGCACGAGCGGCTGATCCTGGCCAACTTGGCCACGCAGCTGTTCGAGCACGGCAAGATCACGACCACCGAGGCGAAGGCCCGCCGGGTCCGCCCGCTGGCCGAGAAGCTGATCACGAAGGCGAAGCGGGGCGACCTGCACAACCGTCGTCAGGTGCAGAAGGTCGTCCGTGACAAGGACGTCGTGCACAAGCTGTTCGCCGAGATCGGTCCGCACTTCGCGGAGCGCGCCGGTGGCTACACCCGGATCACCAAGACGATGCCGCGCAAGGGCGACAACGCCGCCATGGCCGTCATCGAGCTGGTGGCCGAGAAGACGGTGACTTCGGAAGCCGAGCGCGCTCGCAAGACGAAGTTCGCCAAGGACGAGAAGGCCGCCGCTCCGGCTGCTGCCGAGGAGACCTCGACCGAGGAGACCACCGAGGCGCCCGCCGCCGAGGAGGCCAAGGCCGAGGACACCACCGCCGAGACCGAGGCCCCGGCTTCGGACGACGCGGACGCGGACGCCAAGAAGGACTGACGTCCTGACGGCCGATTCGACACCGGACGAGCCCGCCACTCCCCACGGGGAGGGCGGGCTCGTTCGTCTGCGCCTGGACGTCTCCTACGACGGCACGGACTTCTCGGGCTGGGCTCGCCAGCCGGGCCGCCGCACGGTCCAGGGGCTCCTGGAGGAGGCGCTGCGGAAGCAGCCACCGGGAGCTGCGGTCCCGAAGTCCGTCGTCGTGGCGGGCCGCACGGACGCCGGCGTACACGCGACCGGTCAGGTGGTCCACGTCGACGTGCTGCCCCTCGCCGAGCCGTCGGGGCGGATCCCGGTGTCGCCGGAGGGCATCCCGGACCTGGCGCGCATGGTGGGCCGCTGGAACCGCCTCCTGCCCGGTGACGTCCGGGTGCTGGGCGCCCGGATCGCGCCCGAGGGCTTCGACGCCCGCTTCTCGGCGATCCGCCGTCACTACCGCTACCGGGTCTCCGACGCGCCGTGGGGCGTGGACCCGTTGCGCCGCCACGACACCCTGGCCTGGAACCGTCCACTTTCGACGGACGCGATGAACGCGGCCGCGGCCGAGCTGCTCGGCCTGCACGACTTCGCGGCGTACTGCAAGCAGCGCGACACGGGCACGACGATCCGCGAGCTGCAGCGCCTGGAGTGGGCGCGGGTCGACGAGCACCTGCTGGAGGTCCGCGTCTCGGCGGACGCGTTCTGCCACTCGATGGTCCGCAGCCTGGTCGGCGTGCTGCTGCTGGTCGGCGACGGCCGCCGCACGGACGCCTGGCCGTCGAAGGTCCTGGAGAGCGGCATCCGCGACAGCGCGGTGGCCCCGGCCCACGGCCTGACGCTGCTGGGCGTCGACTACCCGCCGGACGACGAGCTGGCCGCGCGCGCCGAGCAGACGCGGAACGTCCGCACCGCTCCCTGACCACAGCTCAGGACCGGCAGCCTGTCGAAGCCCGGTCAAGCCCTCCGAAGGGACGAGGGAGACCCGCTCCCGGGAAGGATCGAGCGCGATGTTGCTCAACGAGAAGTCCCTGCAGGTTCGCGAGGGGGTGCGGCTGACGCAAGCGATGGTCGACCGGGCACTCGCCAACGTCGACCCGGTCGATGCCGTCGGCCGCAGCGACGCGCTTGCCGCGCTGGAACAGCGGCTGCCGGCCGCCGGGAAGGCGTCGGCCGGAATGCGTTGCTGACCTGATAAACGAAAGCGGGTGGCTCCCCGAGGGGAACCACCCGCTTCCGCGTGTCCGGCGGAACTCAGTCGCCGCGGCGCACCGGGCCCAGGAGCTGCTGCTCCTTGCCCGTCGTCACCAGCCGCAGCGGCCGCCACAGGTTGCGGCCCAAGGCCACCACCTGGTCGTCCTGCAACGTCGTGAGCTGGCGCATCATCTGGGGCGGCAGCCGCCAGATGCGGGCCGCCAGCTCGGCCTGGCCCGCGGGGAGGCGCTGCATCAGCACCAGGTCCGCCGCGTTGGCCGTCGCGCCCGCCTGCGGGTGCAGGTACGGGAGCACGTACACCGTCGTCTGCCACGGCGAGCGGGGCGGGAACAGGTCCTGCGGGGTGGGGCCGCCGTCGGTGACCACCAGCAGCGGCGCGTCCTCCGACGGCCGCGGCAGCTCGACCGGCGACAGCCGGCGGATCTGCACCAGCGGCGATGGCCGCCCGTCGCGGCTGCCCGCCGCCCGGGAGAGCACCTGCCACTCGGTCGGGCGCCCGGTCGCGACCACCACCCACGCGCCGACCGCCATCGCGCGCATGGCCACCTGGCGGGCCAGGTACAACCCGCCGACGAGCACGATCCGGGTCGGGGTCGAGCGCAGCGCGGAGATGGTCAGCGGCTCGCCCTTGAGACCCGAGCCGAGCACGATGCCGCCGCGGTCGCCCGAGGGGCTGATGGCGTCGAGCAGCGCCGGGTCGACCGTGAACTCCGGTGCCACGCCACTGTTCTGCCCGGCATCACGGACCCGGGAACTCATGCTGTGCCTCCGATCGGCAACGTCGCGGCGAACGCGGACACCTGCAGCCCGCGCAGCGGCGTCAGGTCCACGCCGAGCCGCTCGGACAGGCTCTGCAGCCGCTGGTCGGCGGCGTCGAGCTCACGCGGGTTCCGTGCGCTCACCCGGACCACTCCGCGCAGCCCGATCTTGCCCTCGTCGGACGCCGGGGAGATCGCCATCGCCAGCGTCGCCGACAGCGCGCGGACGCTGGTCAGCGCGTTGAGGCTGCTGGTGACCTTGCCCTTCGGCCAGCCGGTGATGGCGTAGCTCGCGTGCCCGATCCCGGCCGCGGTCACGCCGGACCAGCGCTCCTGCAACGTCACCTTGGTCGCGGACCCGGCGACGGCGGTCAGCTCCGCCGCGGAGATGCTCGCCCGCAGCAGCTCGTCCGGGTCGAGCGGCCGCGTCGGCACACCCTGGGACTCCAGCGCGTTGCGCACCCGCGACAGCGCACCGATCAGCGCGCGGTGGGCGCCGACGACACCGCCGCCGCGCTCGCGGATCGCCGCCGGGCACCGCCGCGGGTCGAGCCGGATCGCCACCCACGTCGTGCGCCGGGCCGCCGCGGGCAGCGGGCCGAGCACCTCCATGTAGGAGCTGAGCGCCGGCGAGTCCGACGGCAGCGCCGCGCTGCCCGGGTAGCAGTGCCAGATCATCTGGATCGAGTCGAGGACCACCCCGCGGTCTTCGAGGCAGGGCGCCAGCGCCGACAGCGGCAGGCTCGGCGCGCCGTCGGCCTGGGTGATCAGCGCCGGGGCCGGCTCGACGAGCAGCACCGCGGTCCAGGTGCCGTCGTTCCAGGCGAGCCCGACCTGCTGGCGTTCGTGGTCGACGCCGTGCGCCACGACGAGGTCCGGCACGGCGATGCGGAGCAGGTTCACGCGGGCGTCGTCGGGGCCGGTGACCGTGGTCTCCTCGGCGGCCAGCTCCTCGACGGTGCTCGGCGGCAGCGGGTTCGCGACCCGGTCGTGGGCGCGGAAGGAGTAGCGCAGCGTCAGCCCGATCCACTGGGTGAACCAGCGGCCGCGGCGGCGCAGCAGTGCGACGATCAGGGCGAAGCCGACGATGCCGACGCCGACCCACTTCAGCTTCATGTCGATGGCGAGCAGCACCAGGCCGATCGCGAGGCCGACCTCGAGCACGACGAGGTTGGCCACGGGCAGCGGGCCGAGGGTGACGCCGGCGGAGCGGCGCCGCGCCGGCGGGGCCACCCGGGCCGGGCCGGACGGGGGAGTGGCGGGACCGCTGTCGTCGGGTCCCTGCGAGCCACCGGGGCCGCCACCGGGACCGCCCGGGCCACCGGGGCCCCCAGGACCGCCGGGACCACCACCGCCGGGACCACCACCGCCAGGACCACCGGGACCACCCGGGCCCCCAGGTCCACCAGGGCCGCCCGGACGTCCGCCGGGGCCACCGGGAACCGGACCGGGACCACCGGGACCGCGCGGGGGCATTCCGGGGCCGCCAGGGCCGCCACCGGGTCCACCGGGCACGCCACCGGGTCCGCCGGGAACACCACCCGGGCCGCCGGGACCACCGGGTCTGCCCGGCCGCGGCGGCGGGCCCGGCGGACGGCCACCGGGCGGCGGGGGCCCGGGCGGGCCAGGCGGACGTGGAGGAGTGGTGACGGACATCCGCGCTTTCTCTTCCCCTCGTGCTTGCTGCGTACCCGGAAGCCGGGTCCCGGGGTGCCCGACACTAGCTTGAGTTGGTAGAAACCCCACACCAGACGGTCCCCGTACGGCTATCCTGCGGAACCGTACCGCGACGGGGAGAGCTGTAGGTCGAGAATGCCATCAACACCCACGACTAAGTCTCAGGTCCAGGCGTATCAGTTCGTCCTACGGCGGATGCAGTCGGCGCTGGTCCGGCGGGACGCCGTGATGCTGCACGACCCGATGCGCACCCACACGCGGGCCACGATCGTCGGGGTGGTGCTGGGCGCGCTCGGCATGATCGTCTTCGTCGTCTGGGGCCTGCTCAGCCCGGCACCTTCGGTGCCGGCGGCCGGGAACATCGTGATCGGCGAGCAGTCCGGCACGGTTTACGTCGTGGCTGCGGGCAACCCGACGAAGCTGATCCCCACGTTCAACCTTGCGTCGGCCCGGCTCCTGCTGCTGGCCCAGCAGAAGCAGTCCGGCCCGGGCGCCGGCGGCGCGCCGGCCGCGCCCGCAGCCGCCGCCGCGGCGAGTCCGGCGGCTGTGAAGAATCCCACCGTCGTTTCCGACGAGCAGCTGAAGGACATTCCGCGCGACAAACTGACCGGAATTCCGGATGGTCCGCAGCTGATCCCGACGGATTCCCAGCGGATTTCCCCCAACTGGGCCGTCTGCGACCAGGTTCAGCTGGACACCTCGCTGCCGAACCCCGACACGGGCCGGACCAACACCTACGTTTTCGGCGGCGTCGCGCCGAGCAGCCTCGGCGCCGAGCTGGGTGAGAACGAGGCGCTGCTGGCGAAGGCCGACAACGGGAAGACCTACCTCGTCTACCGGCTGCCGAGCTCCCGGAACCGGCCGAACGCGAACACCGTGCGCGCCGAAATCGACGTCGACAACCCGAACGACGCCGTCCGCACCGCGCTGCAGCTGCCGCCGTCGCCGCGGAAGATCACGCCGGGCCTGCTCAACGCCATCCCCGAGGTCGCCAAGCTGACGCCGCCGAAGATCCCGAACGGACAGGCCCCGGCGGACTTCGACGGCCTGACCTCCGGTGACGTCTTCGCCACCCAGCAGGCCGGCCAGCGCGAGCTGAACTACTGGGCGATCACCCCGACCGGCATCCAGCGGGTCTCCAACGCCGTCGCCGACATCATCCGCGTCGCGAAGAACGGCAGCTCCAGCAGCATCCAGACGCTGGGCCCGGACAAGCTCGCCGGCGTGAAGACCCTGCAGCCCACCGATCCGGACTACATCCCGGTCGACGACTTCCCGCGCTCGGTGCCGACGATCCTCGACGCGACGAAGAACTCGTCGGTCGCGTGCCTCGGCTGGTCGCTGACCGGGTCCGGGCCCGACCAGGACGGCCACACCTCGGTGTACGTCGACACGCAGCTGCCCGGCCAGAAGAGCACCGGCGACAAGTTCGCGCCGATGACGGTGACCACGCCGGGCCCGAACCGCGTGCCGCTCAACGGCTTCTACCTCAAGCCGGGGTTCGCCGCGGTCGTCCAGTCCGCCACCGGCAAGGCCAGCTTCGGCAAGGGCGCGATCCAGCTGATCTCCGACCGGGGCATCCGCTACAGCGTCCCGGACGCCCAGACCGCGGACGCGATCGGCTTGAACAACCGGCAGCCCGCGCCGGAGTCGATCATCGGGCTGCTGCCGACCGGGGCGTCGCTGAACACCCAGGACGTGCTGCGGCAGTTCGACTCGGTGCCGATCGACCCGAACGCCGGCAGCTACCCGACCCCGAGCAGGCAGCCGGGGAACTGAGCGGAACCGGCGGCCCCCGGCGGGCGTCCCACGCTCGAAGGCTTTTCTCGCGAGCGGAGGTGCCGTGGCCGGCTTGAAGATGGACGGCGTGGTCGTCGCCCGGTACGCCGAGACGGCCGAGGCCGCCGCGGACGACCTGGACGCGGCGGCGGCCGAGGTCGGTGGGGACGTCACCGCGGAGTCCTACGGGACGCTGGGCGCGCAGATCGGCCTCGGCGAGTCGTACGGCCGCGCGGCCGGGGCCCTGCGGCGGCAGCTGGCCGACGGCGCCGAGGCGCTGCGCTCGGCCGCGGAAGCGCTGCGGCAGGTCACGGTCCGCCACGGCGGCCAGGACGAGGAAGCCGCGGAGCTGATCAAGCGGGCCGGGAGGCTCGACGGATGACGGCCGGAACCCACCCCGCGGCCGCGGTGCCGGTGCCCGCGGGCGAGGACATCACGGCGGCGGCCGAGCCGTACCTGGCGTACCTCTCGGACCTGGCGCACGAGCTGGGCGTGCTCGACCCGGTGGAGACGTACTTCCGCCCGCTGGTCGGCCGCTGGGCCGACCTCGGCGCGGAAGCGGATCGCCTGCGGGCCGCGGCGTCGGTCGCGGGCGAGGTTTCGGCGCGCCTGGACGACCAGCTCGGCCGGCTCGACGCGGGCTGGGAGGGGCGTGACGCGGACTCGTTCGTCACGTACATCCGCGAGATCGGCGCGGCGGGCGGTGACCTCCGCGAAGCGCTCGAAACACTGGCCGGCGCGCTGGACGAGATGGTGACGACCCTCCGCCACGTCGTCGTCGACCTGGTCGAGGTGCTGGTGGACGCGGCGGAGCTGACGTCGGAGACGATGCTGCTGCCCAGCGGCGGGGCCAAGCGGGCGCGGGCCCAGCTGCAGGAGACGCAGGACTCGGCGAAGGCACTGCACGAGACGGCACGGGACGTCATGGAGGCGTTCGACCGGCTGTGCAACGGCGTGGACGACCCCGACACGAAGTCCCGCACCATCGAGATCCGCCACCGGTACCCGCCGGAACGCTTCAAGCTGCACGACGACGCGCTGAACGAAGCGGGCGAGCAGGCTACGGCCTCCTCGTCGGCCGACGAGGTGATGACACCGTCGTCGGCCGACGGCCCGGCGGAGGGGCGGCACACGGGCGCCGGAGCCCCGGACGCCGCCGACGCGCCCGCCCCGCAGCCGGCGCCGGACCCCGACGGCTCCGCCGGCCACAACACGTCGGGCATGCCGATGATGCCGATGATGGGCTTCGGCGCGTTCGGCGGAGGCGGCGGCGGTGGCCGTCGCCAGTCGAAGACCCGCCCGACGACGAAGCCGTCGGAACTGCTGGGCGAGCCCGGCCTGGTCGCCCCGCCGGTGATCGGCGAAGACGAAAACCCCCAGCCGAAGAAGCCACCAGCCAAGTGACGCAAGAGGCATCACACGTGATCAGCAAGGCATCACACGTGACTGGAGGGGCATCACTCGTGATTGGCGGGGCATCGGCGTGATGCCCCTGCAAACACACGTGATGCCCCTCTGATCACGCGTGATGCCTCTGCAAGCACGCGTGAGGCCCGCCCGATCACGGGCGGCCGCGGGTCAGCGGCGGGTGGTGCTGGTCGGTTCCGGGCGGTTGCGGCGGATCGTGTGCATCACGAACAGCGTGATCAGCAGCGCGACCACGCCGCCGCCGGTGCCGGCCAGTGCCACGATCACCGGGGTCGGGCTGCGGTCGTTCGCCGGGGGGAGCTGGGCCAGCTGCGGGGACGGCATCGGGGCCTGCTGCCCCGCCTCCGACGGCAGGCTCTGGGTCAGCGCCGCCACCGGGTCGATGACGCCGTAGCCGACGAAGTTGTCGCGGCCGCCGGGTGCGGCGGGGTGCTGGGCCGTCTCCTTGATCCGGTTGACGATGGCCGGCCCGCTCAGCTGCGGGAACTTCGCCTTCACCAGCGCGGCCAGGCCCGCGACGTACGGCGCCGCGAAGCTCGTGCCCTGGATCTCACTGGCCTTGTCGCCGCTTTCGAAGGTCAGGTTCGCCAGGCCGTCGGAACCCTCGGCCGGGTCGAGCGAGGTGATCTTCGTGCCCGGTGCCGCCACGCCGACCCACGGGCCGTGCACGCTGAACGGGGCCACGCTGCCGGCCTGCTCCTCGATCGCGCCCACCGACAGCACGTCGTCCGCGAACCACGGCGGCGTCACGATCGTCTTGGGCTTCCTGGCGTCCGGCTGGTCGTTCTGCGGGCAGGTGTCGGTGACGTTCCCCGCCGCCGCGACGATCACGATGTTCTTCGACGCCGCGTAGTGGACCGCCGCCTGGACCTGCTGCTCGCCGGTGGTGATCGAACCGTCGGCCGTCCGGCAGTTGTCGACCGACATGTTGATGACGTCGGCCTCGTTGCGGTCGGCGATGCCGCGGATGATCTCGGCGAGGGTCTTCAGCGTGCCCGCCGTCCCGGCCTTCTCGAGCTGGCGGCCGCCGTTGGACTGGCCGGGCGACGTCCCGTCGCCCTCGCTGCTGCCGCCACCGCCGCTGCTCGGCGGCGGGGACGACGACCCGGTGGGCGGGTTGGTGCTCGAAGACGGCGTGCCGCTGGTGCCGCCCGCCGACGAGTTCTGGGTGTCGGGCTCGTAGTTCTCGCTCAGCTGGCGGTAGGACACGATGGTCGCGTCCGGCGCGACGCCGATGAACCCGACCTCCGGGTTGTCCGGCTTCGCCGCGATGATGCCGGCGACCTCGGTGCCGTGGCCGTCGCAGTCCTCGAGCCCCGGCGGCTGGCCCTTCGACGGGTTCGCGACGTACTCGCCACCGGACTTCAGCCGGTCCTGGAACCACGGGTGCCGGGTGACGCCGGTGTCGATCACGGCCACCTTGATCCCGGCACCGATGCCGCCCGTGGCCGCCTTGACGATCTCGTGCGCCTTCGAGATCTGCAGGTAGTCCTGGCCCCACGGCCGGTTCTTGAGCACGATGTTCTGTCCGAGGGTGCTGCGCTGGACGCAGCCCTTCGACAGCTTGTAGGCCTTGTCCGGCTTGCGCTCGTCCGGGATCAGCTTGCTGTCGTCGACCGGGGGCGGGGTCCCGAAGTAGCCGTCGGCCGGCGCGGTCTGGGCCTGTGCGGGCAGGGCGCCGAGCGGGGCGAGGACGCCGAGGGTGCCGGCGATCAGGGCCGTCGTGGTCCGCCGGGCCGCGCCGAAACGGTGTCCTGCTGACATCCTGGATTCACCCGGCCCGGTCACTTGAAGTTCAGGTGCCGCAGGGTGGTGTAGAGGTCCATCACACCGAGGGCGAGGGGCAGCACGGAGGCGATGCAGATCGCTTCGATGATCTCCACCGTGCGCCGCAGCGGCGGCGAGAACCGCTGGTTCGGGAAGATCACGCCGACCACGAGCGCGCCCGCGGCGAGCAGGATCAGCAGGCCGAAGACGTAGAGCAGGCGGTTCTGCGGGCTCGCGGTGAGCAGCCAGCCGACGGCGATCCCGGTGGCCGAGACCAGGCCCGTGGTGAGCAGGGCGATCGCCTGGCTGCCGTTGGCGTACGCGCGGGCGCGCAGCAGCAGGACGAGCGTCGCGACGACGCCGAGGATGATCCCGAACGCGCCGGGCGCGCTGGCGGCGATGACCGCCGAGACCGCCACCGTGGCACCGCAGCCGACCATCAGGCCGGTCATGTAGTTGTGCGCGATCGCCGTGCGGCGCTCGATCGCCCGGTAGTCGGGGAAGCCGGAGTCTTCCTTCAGCTCCTCGGCGTTGCTCGGGACGTGCGGGAGCGGCAGCTTCGCGAGCCAGATGGTGGCGCGCGGCAGGATCGAGATGCAGGCGAGGGCGACCGCGACGGTGCCGGCCGCGATACCGGCGGCCGGGTGCGCGACGAGCGTGCCGAACAGGAAGGCCAAGGCGCCGAAGGTGCCCGCGGTGGCCGCGGCGATGAACGTCGTGATGCCGGCGCCGATCACCATGATGCAGACCGAGGCGACGATCATCACCAGTACCGCGCCGAGCAGCAGGTTCGCCCGCAGCGACAGCCCGGGCACGATGTAGAAGCCGCTGACGAAGGCCAGCGGCAGCCCGCCCGCCGCGGCGATCAGCACGCCGGTCGCTTCGGCCTGGTAGCCCTTGGCGAGCGTGGCGCCGACGGCCACGCAGGCGATGGCGCCGATGCCGCCGGCGATGGCCGCGCCCAGCGCGCTGCCGCCGTAGAAGGAACCGCTCATGAACAGCGCGACGGCGGCGGCGAAGAGGGCCAGGCCGCCGGCGACGTGCCCGAAGCGGTTGGCCGTTTCCTTCGTCCACGGCCGGAAGCTGTCCGGGGACGATTCGGCGATGGCGTCGACGACGTCGTCGTACAGCGGTGGCGGCGGGTTTTCGTTGCGCTTGCGCAGCTGGAGCAGCTCACCGTCGACGACGCCGAGCGAGGCCAGCGTGCGGCTCGGGTCGAGCGGGGCGTCGCCGAGCTTGGCCAGCGCCCAGCCGCCGTGCCGGGCCCCGCCGTCGGGCGAGGTCTCCTTGGCCATGTCCAGCAGCATCGGCAGCAGATCGGCCACCGCGACGTCGGCGGGCAGCGCGACGTCGATCCGGGTGGACGGCGCGACGACCGTCACCCTGCTGAATACTGTCGTGCCCGTAGCCACTGCACTGCCCCCGCTCGGTCGATGCTGCTCCCGGGGAACTTATACCGAACCCCGGCGCGGGCATCATCGAACGTCCGAAATTCACCGGCCACCACAGGTCGCGGCGCCGAGACCGACATTACTGCCGGTGCCGGGCCGTACACTCGCCTGACGACGATCGGGCAGCGTTCCCGGGCGGTTCCGGCATCCGGCGGAATTCCCGCGGGGCGTTCGATAGGTTGGGTGCGCACACCTTGCGCGGTGGCCGCCATCGTCGAGTGTTGAATGAGGGGTCCTTCGATGAGCACGCTGCAGTTCAAGAAGTCGCCGCGGCTGGCGGCACCGCGCCCACCCGGCGGCGAGGTGCACCTCGAGCCGCCGCCCGAGGTGCCGCGCGTCATCCCCGGCAACATCGTCATGAAGGCGCTTCCGGTCGTCATGATCGTCGCGTCGCTCGGGATGATGGTCTTCATGTTCCAGGCCTCCAACCGGAACCCGATGATGATGGCCATGGGCGGCATGATGGTCGTCGGGACGCTCGGGATGATGGCCGGTGGTGGCGGCAAGGGCGGCGGTGCCAAGCGCGCCGAGATGGACGAGGACCGCAAGGACTACCTGCGTTACCTGGGCCAGATGCGCGACCGCGCCCGCGAGGCGATGGTCGACCAGCGCGCCGCGCTGGAATGGGTGCACCCGGACCCGCAGTCGCTGTGGTCGCTGGCCGCGAGCCGCCGGATGTGGGAGCGCCGCCAGAACGACCAGGACTTCCTGCACCTGCGCGTCGGGCGCAGCTCGCACCGCCTCGCCACGCGGCTGGTCCCGCCCCAGACCGGGCCCGTCGACGAGCTGGAGCCGATCGCCACCCTCGCGCTGCGCCGGTTCGTGCGCGCGCACTCGATCGTGCCGGACCTGCCGACCCAGATCACCCTCCGCGGCTTCGCCGCGGTCAGCATGCAGGGCGACCGCGCGCTGACCCGCGGCCTCACCCGCGCGGTGCTCGCGCAGCTGGTCACCTTCCACAGCCCCGACGACGTGCTGATCGCGGTCGCCACCGCGGGCCGGGCGAAGGAGGAGTGGGAGTGGGCGAAGTGGCTGCCGCACGTGCAGCACCCCACGCTGTCCGACGGCATCGGCCAGCTCCGCATGATGGCCGGTTCGCTCGCCCAGATCGAGGACTGGCTCGACGAAGAACTGCGTGACCGCCAGCGGTTCTCCCGCAACGCCACCCCGGCGCCGGACCAGCCGCACGTCGTGATCATCATCGACGACGCCGAGGTCACCCGCGAAGAGCAGATCGTGCTGGAGGAGGGTCTGGTCGGCGTCACGCTGGTCGACCTGTCCGACTCCCTCGGCAACCTCGCCGCCCGCCGCGGCCTCCGGCTGGTCGTCGAGGCCGACAGGCTGGGTGCGCGCAGTGCCGGCGGCGTCGAGTGGTTCGGCCGCCCGGACACGCTGAGCCTGGTCGAGACCGAGTCGCTGGCGCGGCTGATCTCGCCGTACCGGGTCGGCGGTGCCGCGGGCCAGGACGTCGGCGACGAAGAGCCGCTGCTGTCCAACCCGTCGCTGCTGGAGCTGCTCGGTATCCCGGGTGACCCGATGACGTTCGACGTGCAGCAGGCGTGGCGGCCGCGGCCGATCCGTGACCGCTACCGCGTCCCGTTCGGCGTCGGCGAGTACGGCCAGCCGGTGGAGCTGGACATCAAGGAAGCCGCCGCGGAAGGCATGGGCCCGCACGGGCTGTGCATCGGCGCGACCGGTTCCGGCAAGTCGGAGTTCCTCCGCACGCTGGTGCTGGGCCTGCTGGCGACGCACTCCTCGTCGACGCTCAACTTCGTCCTCGTCGACTTCAAGGGTGGTGCGACGTTCCTCGGCCTGGACAAGGCCCCGCACGTCTCCGCGGTCATCACCAACCTCGCGGACGAGGTCACCCTGGTCGACCGCATGAAGGACGCGCTGGCCGGGGAGATGAACCGGCGGCAGGAAGCGCTGAAGAACGGCGGCAACTTCAAGAACGTCTGGGAGTACGAGAAAGCGCGGGAAAACGGCGCGGACCTCGACCCGCTGCCCGCCCTGTTCATCGTCTGCGACGAGTTCTCCGAGCTGCTGAGCGCGAAGCCGGACTTCATCGACCTGTTCGTCGCGATCGGCCGGCTGGGCCGGTCGCTGCAGATGCACATGCTGCTGGCTTCGCAGCGCCTCGAAGAAGGCAAGCTGCGCGGTCTCGACTCGCACCTGTCGTACCGGATCGGCCTCAAGACGTTCTCGGCGGCGGAGTCGCGCGCCGCGATCGGCGTGCCGGACGCGTTCGAGCTGCCGTCGGTCCCCGGTGGCGGGTACCTGAAGTTCGACACCTCGACGCTGGTGCGGTTCAAGGCGTCCTACGTCTCCGGTCCGTACCGGCCGGCCGGGTTGAAGGCGGCCGGTCCGGCGGCGACCGTGGTCCGCGCGGACAAGCGGCCGCAGCTGTTCGTCCCGGACTTCGTGGAGCTGCCGAAGGAGCCGGAGCCGCAGCTGATCGAGGCGCCGGTGCAAGAGCAGCGGCAGTCGGAGGAGGCGGTCGAGCCCAGCGAGCTGGACGTCATCGTCTCGCGCCTGGTCGGGCAGGGCCCGCCGGCGCACGAGGTGTGGCTGCCGCCGCTGAAGGACCCGAACTCCCTCGACACGCTGCTGCCGAACCTGAACCCGACCGACGACCGCGGCCTGTCCCCGGTGGGCTACTTCGGCAACGGGCGGCTGCAGGTGCCGCTGGGCATCATCGACCGGCCGTACGAGCAGCGCCGCGACCCGCTGTGGGCGGACTTCTCCGGCGCGTCCGGGCACGGCGTGATCGTCGGCGGCCCGCAGACCGGCAAGTCGACCATGCTGCGCACGCTGATCATGTCGATGGCGCTGACCCACACCCCGGAGGAGGCGCAGTTCTACTGCCTCGACCTCGGTGGTGGCACCCTGGCCGGTCTGGCGGACCTGCCGCACGTCGGTGGCGTGGCGGTGGCCCGGCGCGAGCCGGACAAGGCGCGGCGGATCGTGGCCGAGCTGACCACCCTGCTCACCGAGCGGGAAGGCCGGTTCGGGGCGATGGGCATCGACTCGATGACCGAGTTCCGCAACCGCAAGCGCCGCGGGGAGATCCGCCCGGAGCAGGACCCGTTCGGGGACGCGTTCCTGGTGGTGGACAACTGGCGGGCGCTGCGGGACGACTTCGAAGAGCTCGAGACCACGATCACCCGGCTGGCCACGCAGGGTCTGTCCTACGGCGTGCACGTGATCATCGCGGCGAACCGGTGGGCCGACATCCGCCCGGCGATCAAGGACATGCTGGGCACCCGGTTCGAGCTGCGCCTGGGTGACCCGACCGAGTCCGACATCGACCGGCGGGTGGCGGTGAACGTCCCGGCCGGGCGGCCGGGCCGCGGCCTGACCCGGGAGAAGCTGCACATGCTCGGCGGGCTCCCGCGGATCGACGGCTCCAGCGACCCGGAGACGGTCGCGGCCGGCGTGGCGGACGCGGTGGCGAAGATCAAGGGTGCCTGGCGCGGGCGCCCGGCGCCGCAGGTGCGGCTGCTGCCGGAGCTGATCACCTACGAAGAGGTGCTCAAGCTCGACTCCGCGCGGGATTCGAAGCTGATCCCGATCGGGGTCAACGAGGAGGACCTGCAGCCGATCTACCTCGACTTCAACGCCGAGCCGCACTTCTACGCCTTCGCCGACGGCGAATCGGGGAAGACGAACCTGCTGCGGCAGATCGCCCGGGGCATCTCGGAGCGCTACTCGGCCAAGGAAGCGCTGATCCTGCTGGTCGACTACCGGCGCACGATGCTCGGGTTCATCCAGGGCGACTCGCTGCTGGGGTACGCGGTGTCGGCCGCGCAGCTGGACAGCATGGTCGGCGACGTCTTCAACTCGATGACCCGGCGCCTGCCGGGTCCGGACGTCACGCAGGAGCAGCTGAAGACCCGCTCGTGGTGGAAGGGCCCGGAGCTGTTCATCCTGGTCGACGACTACGACCTGGTGGCCACCTCGACCAACAACCCGCTGCGGAAGATCTCCGACTTCCTGCCCCAGGCCAAGGACGTCGGCCTGCACCTGGTGGTCGTGCGGCGCACCGGTGGCGCGTCCAAGGCGATGTACGACCCGGTCATCGGCAAGCTCAAGGAAATCGCCGCGCCGGGCATGGTGATGAACGGCTCCCGCGACGAAGGCGCCCTGGTCGGCAACATCAAGCCGTCCGCGATGCCGCCGGGCCGGGGCAACCTGCTCACCCGCAAGAGCGGCAAGCAGCTCATCCAGGTCTCGTGGATCAACCCCGACTAGGCACGGCGGCGGGGCGCGCCACGGCGGAGGGTAGGTTCCTCCCCGAGCGCGCGTCCCGCCGGCCGCGCGCGGGGGAGCACGAACACAACTGCGGGAGCTGCTGGTGACGGTCCGGGTTGCGGTGGACTTCGGGACATCGAGCACCTGCGTCGTCGCCTCGGTGAACGGGCGCGAGCCGCAGGTCGTGGTGATCGACGGCCAGCCGCTGATGTCTTCGGCGGTCTTCGCCGCGGCGGACGGCACGCTGTTCGTCGGCCAGGAGGCTGAGCGGCAGGCGGCCGTCGACCCGTCGCGGTACGAGCCGAACCCGAAGCGGCGGATCGACGAAGGCGAGCTGCTGCTCGGCGACAGCGTCCTGCGCGTCACCGACGTCGTGCACGCCGTGCTGGGCCGGGCGGTCTCCGAAGCCCGCCGGCTGGCCGGTGACGCCGAGGTCGACCTGCTCGTGCTGACCCACCCGGCGGACTGGGGCGCGATCCGCACCCGGTTGCTGCGGCAGGCCGCGGGCGGGCTGGCGCGCGAGGTCGCGCTGGTACCGGAGCCGGTCGCGGCGGCGGTCTACCACGCGGCGACGTTCGCGCCGCAGGACGTGACCAACGACCGCACCGTCGAGTTCAGCGGCCGCCCCGGCGACGCGCTCGCGGTGCTGGACCTCGGCGGCGGCACGGTCGACGTCAGCGTGGTGCGGCGGCTGCCGCCGGACACCGCGCGGGACCGGGCCGGCCGTCCGCAGCGCGGCGGCTTCCAGGTGCTCGCCACCCGGGGCGACCCCGGCTTCGGCGGCGCGGACATCGACCAGGCGTTGCTGGAGCACGTCGGCTCGCTCGTCGCGGGCGCGGACCCCGACGCGTGGCGCCAGCTCGTCGAAGGCCGCGAGCTCACCGACCGGCGCCGCCGCCGCGTGCTGCGCCAGGACGTGCGGGGCGCGAAGGAGACGTTGTCGCGGCACGCCTACACCGACGTGCCGATGCCGCCGCCGTTCGCGGACGCGCACGTCACCCGCGAAGACCTCGAGCGGCTGATCGCGGCCCCGCTGGGCCGGGCCGTCGAGCTGACGGTCGCCGCGATCGGTGACGCCGGCCTCCGGCCGAAGCAGCTCACGGCGATCTTCCTGGTCGGCGGGTCGAGCCGGATCCCGATGATCTCGCGGCTGGTGCACGAGCGCACCGGCGTCGTGCCGACGAGCCTCGACCAGCCCGAGACGGTCGTTGCCCGCGGCGCGCTGCGGGCGGTCCTGGTGGACCCGGACCGCACCGGCGCGCTGCCCGGCGAGGCGATGGCCCGGCTCGGTGCGGCCCCGGGTGGCGCACTCGGTCCGGCGGCGCAGCGCACGGAGGTCGTCCGCCCGGGCGACGTCGCGCCCCGCCCCGCGCCGCAGCGCCCGGCACCGGGTGGTTTCCCGAACCGGACGGCGTCACCACCCCCGTCACCGCCGGGCGGCCAGCCGGTGGCCCGGCCGTGGTCGCCGCCGTCCGGCCCGCCCGGGCGGCCGAACCCGCAGGGCCCGGCCACCGGGCCGCGGCCCGCGCCCGAACCCGAGAAGAAGAACCGCCGGAAGCTGTGGGGTGTCGTCGGGGTCGCGGTGGCCGTGGTGGCCGCGCTCGTCGTCGCCGGGATCTTCGTGTTCAAGGACTCCGGGAGCCAGGCGGAGAGCGGCCGGACGCTCTCCCAGTACGACTTCCGGTTCGTCGCCCCGGAGGACTGGGTCCAGACCGACGACCGGGTCGCCGAGAAGCAGGTCGTGATCCACCCGCAGGAGTCCCGGGACGGCAACGACCTCGTGGTCGCGCAGGAATACGTGATGGACTACGACGCGACCGCGGACCCGCAGAAGCTCGTCGACGAGCTCCGGCGCCTCGCCGAAAGCCGGCCGGACCGCTGGAGCGCGTACAACCCGAGCCTGTCCTACGCCGGCAAGACGGTGATCGGGTACCACGAGAGCAAGCCGGACCGGCCCGATCTCCAGGTCGACTGGTACGTCGTGGCGAAGGGCCGGATCCGCGTCCACGTCGGCTGCCAGTACGCCACGGCCCCGCTGCGGGACCGGGTCGCCGCCGCCTGCGCGCAGGCCGTGCGCACGGTGGAAATCCTCAACTGAGAGGAGGGCACGCGGTGCCGTCCGAAGAATTCGAGAGCGCCGCGGCGTCCTTCAAGCGCATCGGCCAGGACGCGGTGACGTACGCGCGTCGCGTCGCCGGGGACGCGAAGGCGCGCAACCAGCGGCACCACAGCGAAAACGTCGACCTCCTGAAACGCAGCGGCCGCGGCGCGAAGTCCGGCGATCCGACCCCCGGTACGCTGCGCGCGGCCGCCGAACGGTTCCGCCGGGCACGGGGGCTCGCGGTTCCCGCGGTTCCCGATCCGGTTCCTTCGCGTTCGCAGCCTGCCGCCCGAGCCCCTCGAACGGGTGACGACGACGAAGACTTTTCCCAGATGCGAATCATGCAGCGCGATCAGTGAAACCGCGGCAGCGGTTGCTGTGCGCGTGCTAATCCCGCTGGTGGGGGACACGTTTTCGGGTGATGCGCCACCGGTTCGGGCCGTGGCCGGGATACGCGCGGCGATCGGTTCCCCCGGCGGGCGTTAACGCAAGCAACTACTTCGGGGCAAACCACGACAAGGGGGAACCGGACATGGCAATGTCTGCGTCGTAGGGCCGTACGAACGAACAAGCTTGGTTGCGGCCAACCATCACACTTCAGAAGGGGGCCGGTATGAGCGGGCCTGGTTTTGCAGGGACAGTCCAGCAGTTCACCGATTCCGAGGCTCGGGTGACCGAGGTCCGGGCGCAGATGGACACCAACCTCGCGACGCTGCGCGACCGCATCGAGGCCACCCGCGCCGGCTGGCAGGGTGAGGCGAAGCAGGCGTTCGCGAACGTGATGCACCGCTTCGACGAGGACGCCCGCGGCATGGCGCAGGCCCTGCAGCGCATCGGTGAGCTCCTCAAGGAAGCCGGTTCGAAGTACGAGCGTTCCGAGCAGCAGCAGCAGGAGATCCTGCGCGCCGTGAACGCGGGCTTCGACAAGCTCGGCTGATTTCCCTTCCACCCACACACTTTCTCTCACAAAGGAGCGCACCATGCCTGATGGCGCCGGAATTGTCGTTGATTACGCCACCATCCGCGCGGCGGCGGACGACTGCACGCAGACCGGTGGCGAGCTGCAGGCCGCCTTCGACCGGCTGAAGGACGACCTCAAGCCGCTGGTCACCACCTGGACCGGTTCCGCGAAGGAGCAGTACGACGCTGCCCAGCGCACCTGGGACCAGAAGTTCGAGGACCTGAAGCAGGTTCTCGCGCAGATCGCGGCCGTGCTGCCGGAGATCGCCGACGGTTACCAGCAGACGGACAGCGCCGTCGAAGGCCTGTTCTGAGCCGGTAGCCCCGGAAACCACGGCGGGCCCGCACTCCGGTGCGGGGCCCGCCGTTTTCTGTTTCCGGCCAAGGGGAATCGGCGCTCGCGGGATGGGTTCGCGCCCCGGGGGAGGGAAGGGCGCGCCCGCGCCGCGGTGGTTTCGTTCGGCGGCAGGCGCGAGCGGGGTGGTCTTCCGGGCGGCTCGCCGCGGCGGTTTCGTTCGGCGGCAGGCGAAAGCGGAGTGGTTTCCCGGCAGAGCCCCGAGCCATCCACGCCGGGGCTGCTCAGCCGCTGCCGGGGCTCAGTGCGGGGCGCCGACCTCGTACTCGGGCCGGTCGTTGAGCACCCGGACCGTCACCTTCTTCTGCTGCCCGCCGATGGTCACCGTGCAGTCGAACGTCGTGCCGTTCTGCGCGGCCTCGTTCGCCGGGCACTGCGCGTTCTTCACGTCCGGCTCGCCGTAGTTCTCGTTCAGGACCTTCACCACACCGTCCTGAAGGGACTGTTGCTCCAGCACGTCCCCGCGGAACGCCCCCAGCAGCCACGCCGCGCCGCCGCCGAGAGCCAGCACGAGCACCGCGGCCAGCGCGATCAACAGCGGCTTCTTCGACTTCGGCTTCTTCGCCGGCTCGGCCGGGAACGCCCCCAGACCGCCGTACTGCGAAGGCTGGAACCCGCCGCCGTACTGCGGCTGCCCGTGGCTCGGAGCCGGCGTCGGCTGGGACGGCGGCTGCCACGGCCCGCTCTGCTGCCCGGGCTGCCACGGCCCGGAGAACGAGCCCGACGGCGGCCCCTGCTGCTGCCACGCGCCGGTGTAGGAGCCGGTGCCCGGGTCGTGCTGCTGCTGCCACTGCCCGGCGTGCGGGCCGGTCGCCTGCTGCTCGGGCTGCCACGCGCCGGGCTGCGGTGCGGGCCCGGCGGCGGGCGGCTGCCACCACTGCTGCGGCTGCTGCGGGTCGGGCGGCTGGGTCATCGGAGATCACCTCGGGTCGTGGTCACGCTTCAGCTGCCCTGGGCTTCGCCGAGACGCTGGTAGAAGGCGTCCATCGCCGCCCGGTCGGGCAGCACCGTGATCTGGCTCGCGTCCGGCAGCTTCGGCATGTCCTGCAGGCTCGCCTTGCCGGTGAACCGGAACTCGTACTTGAGCTCGAGCTGGTGGCCGTCGCCGGCGAACTTGGCCTCCATCACGAAGGAGGCGAGGCTGCCGTCCGGGTTCAGCGTGATCGTGGCCGGGACGGCGGCCTTCTTCAGCTCGGGTCCGACCTGGCCGGTGATGCTCGGCGGCAGGATCTCGACCTTGTTCTCGACGAAGATCCCGAACGGCACGTTCACCGTCAGCGCGGTCTTGCCGTCGCCGAGGCTCTTCGCCCCGCGGACGGCCCGCTTGTCGGCCTTGTAGGCCTCGACGGTCGAGTCGGCCATCCGGCACGGCGTCAGCACCCCGCCCCAGGCGCACGGCAGCACCAGCCCGCCCTCCGGCTTCGGCATCGACACCCACGCCGTCGGCGAGACGCCCTTCTGCACGTACATCGGGCCGAGGTAGGTGTACTCGACCGCGCCCTCGGCCGGCGTGTACGTGTCGATGATCTCGTCCGGGTTCTTCTGCGACCGGTGCCGCACCGCGCGGCTCTCCGGGCTGCCGGTGCGCGCCGACGTCACGGTGCTGTGGATCCACTTGTCGTCGAACTTGAAGTAGGCGTCCAGCGAGTTGGTGACGTCGCGCGTGTCGGTGATGGCGTCGCCGAGCTTGCCGATCACCTGCTCGAACTTGGCGCCGACGTAGTCCGCCGCGTCGTCGCCCTTCGGCAGCGCGGTGCCGGCCTTGGCCTGGCCGCACGCGCTGACCAGGGCCAGCAGGGCGCCAAGGACGAAGATCGCCGTCGGTCGTTTGCTCATGCCGTCCCCTGCTCGCCTGGTGCCGCCCGGATGGCCCCATCCTCGCCCGCCGAGGCGGCGCGTGCAGGCGCTTCGGCGGGAAAATCCGGTAGAGTCCCGGCTGCGCCAGGGCCGCTCGGAGCCTAGTATGGGCGCTTCCACCACCCCCGATGCGCGGGTGCGGTGACGGTGGGGGTATCTTCATATGTCGTTGTGCGCTGCGGCGCGTAAGCGCTAGGCCCGCACAGAACCCACACGCAATGTTGACGACGAGGTAGACCCTTGCCCACGTACAGCCCCAAGCCCGGCGACGTCACTCGTGCCTGGCACGTGATCGACGCCGAGGATGTCGTGCTCGGACGGCTGGCGACCGAGGTCGCCACGCTGCTGCGCGGCAAGCACAAGCCGACCTACGCCCCGCACGTGGACACCGGTGACTTCGTCATCATCGTCAACGCCGAGAAGGTCGCGCTCACCGGAAACAAGCGCGAGCAGAAGTTCGCGTACCGGCACAGCGGTTACCCGGGCGGTCTGCGGAAGCGCTCGTTCGGCGAGCTGCTGGACTCCAAGCCCGAGCACCTTGTCGAGAAGGTCGTCAAGGGCATGCTGCCGAAGAACAAGCTCGGCCGCGCCCAGGCGAAGAAGCTGAAGGTGTACGCCGGCCCGCAGCACCCGCACGCCGCGCAGCAGCCGCAGGCGCGCGAGATCACCAAGATCGCGCAGGTCGCGCAGTGAGTGAGGAACAGTCTGTGACCAGCACCGAGACCCCCGAGGTCGTCGAGGCCGCTGAAGTGTCCGAGGCGACCGAGACCGGCGCCGTCGCGACCAGCGAGACCCCCGCCGCGCCGCGTCCGTCGCGTGCCGCCGGCGGCAACGCGCAGACCGTCGGCCGCCGCAAGGAAGCCGTCGTCCGCGTGCGGGTCGTCCCGGGCACCGGTGAGTTCAAGCTCAACGGCCGCACCCTCGAGGAGTACTTCCCGAACAAGGTGCACCAGCAGCTCATCCGCGAGCCGCTGGTCACGGTCGAGAAGCCGGACTCGTTCGACATCTTCGCCAACCTCAAGGGCGGCGGCGTTTCGGGTCAGGCCGGCGCGCTGCGCCTGGCGATCGCCCGTGCGCTCGTCGAGGTCGACGCCGACGACCGCCCGGCCCTCAAGAAGGCCGGCTTCCTGACCCGTGACGCGCGCGCCACGGAGCGGAAGAAGTACGGCCTCAAGAAGGCCCGCAAGGCCCCGCAGTACAGCAAGCGCTGATCGCGCCCTCAGGCGCAACCCACCGGAGCGCCCATCCGTCCATCGGATGGGCGCTCCGGCGTTTTTCGGGACCCGGCGGTTCTGCCGGTCGTTGTGTCGTTTCCGCGGGCCGGAGCGACACTCAAGGGGTGGGGGAAGGCGGTCCGTCAGGGTCGCTAGGTTGTCGTGGTCATTCCACAAGGAGGTCGATCGATGGCACGCCTGTTCGGGACCGACGGGGTCCGTGGCCTGGCCAACGCCGAGCTGACGCCGGAGCTGGCGCTGGCGCTGGCGGCCAGCGCCGCCCGCGTGCTGGCCGCGCACGACCGCTCGCACCGGCCGGTCGCGGTCGTCGGCCGTGACCCGCGCGCCAGCGGCGAGATGCTGGAAGCCGCGGTCGTGGCGGGCCTCACCTCCGCCGGCGCCGACGTGCGCCGCGTCGGGGTGCTGCCGACGCCGGCCGTCGCCTACCTGGTCGGCGCGCTCGAGGCCGACCTGGGCGTGATGATCTCCGCGTCGCACAACCCGATGCCCGACAACGGCATCAAGCTCTTCGCCGCGGGCGGGCACAAGCTCCCCGACGGCATCGAGGACGAGATCGAGGCCGGCCTCGCGGACGGCAAGGTCCGCCCGACGGGCGCCGGCGTGGGCCGCGTCACCGACGTCGAAGACGCCCTCGACCGCTACGCCGCCCACCTGGTCGACGCGACGCCGCACCCACTTGCCGGGCTGAAGGTCGTCGTCGACTGCGCGAACGGGGCGTCGTCGGCCGCCGCGCCCGAGATCTACCGCCGGGCGGGTGCCGAGGTCGTCGCGCTGTTCGCCGACCCGGACGGCGTCAACATCAACGAGCACTGCGGCTCGAACCACCCGGAGAAGCTGCGCAAGGCCGTCGTCGAGCACGGCGCGGACCTCGGCATCGCCCACGACGGCGACGCCGACCGCTGCGTGGCCGTCGACTCCGCCGGCGAGCTGGTGGACGGCGACCAGATCATGGCGGTCCTGGCGCTGGCCCTGGCCGAGACCGGCGAGCTGACCAAGGACACGCTGGTCGCGACGGTGATGAGCAACCTCGGCCTGCACCTGGCCATGAAGGCCCACGACATCACCGTGGTGACCACCGCGGTCGGCGACCGCTACGTGCTGGAGGAGCTGCGCGCGAGCGGCTTCGCGCTCGGCGGCGAGCAGTCCGGCCACGTGGTGCTGCCGGCCCACGCCACGACCGGCGACGGCCTGCTGACGGCGCTGCGCCTGATGAGCCGCATGGCGGAGACGGGCAAGTCCCTCGCCGACCTGGCGGCCGTGATGAACCGCCTGCCCCAGGTCCTGGTGAACGTCCCGGTAGCGGACAAGGCGGCGGTCGCCCAGTCCGCCGAGGTCCGCGACGCGATCGGAGCGGTCGAGGCCGAGCTGGGCGAGGAGGGCCGCGTGTTGCTGCGCCCGTCGGGCACCGAGCAGCTGGTCCGCGTGATGGTCGAGGCCCCGGCCCAGTCCACGGCCCAGGCCGCGGCCGACCGCCTGGCCGGCGTGGTTTCAGCCGTCTCCTGACGCGAGGGTGACCACGGCCCGCTCCGGGCCGTGGAACACCGGGTGGGTCTTCCAGCGGACTTCGCCGACCCGGCAGCCGACGGCAAGGACTTTCGCCAAAGCGGCGAGTGCGATCTCACCCTCGGCCACCGCCACCCCCGAGCCGGGGCAAGCGTGCCGTCCCAGGCCGAACGGCAGGCCGTCGGCGAGGGAGATCGCCACCGGGCCGTCCGGGCCGAAGCGCAGCACGTACCGGGCCGGGCAGATCGCCGTCACCAGCTCGCGCACGGTCCGCGGCCCCGAAGTCGCGAGTTGGAGCCCCGCGCCGGCCAGGAAGTTCAGGGAGTTCTCGTACGCCGCGTGGGCTAGCACCACCGGTGTGAACATCAGCTCGTCCTCGTCGAGCCGGCCGGCCGCGTGCGCCTCCCGCAGCGCTGTCAGGCCGCCCGGCCCGGCCGGGGTCCGGCTCAGCTGGACCGCGAGCCGGAACGCCGACGCCTGCCCGGCCCGGTCGACGCCGCCGAAGACGTCGAGGTTCGCCGTCGTGGCCTCGAGGTGGTCCAGGAAGACGTCGTCGAGCGGAACGCCCAGCAGCGCCGACGTCACCGCCCCCGCCACCGGCCGCGCGAAGCCGCGCACCAGGTCGAACGACGTTCCCAGCCCGGTCACCGTCGTCTCGATCGACGTCCGCAGGTCGGCCGGGACCGGCTCCAGGCCGGCGATGATCTCCCGCAGCACCGCGCGCAGGCGGGTGTGGTCTTCGCCGTCCCGCAGCAGCACGCTGGGCGAGCCGCCACCCGGATCCGACGTCAGCTCCGCCGACCGCAGGGCACGGGCGCACGCGTCGCGGCCGGTGACCACCCCGATGCCGTGCCGTTCGAACTCGTCCATCGCTTCGACACGGTAGGGCAGGATGGGGCCGTGCCGCCCGCAGCCGTCCCGGAAGACGTCCTGGCCACGCCGTTCACGGACCACCTGCTCCGCAACGCCGCCGTCGACCGGCCCGCGTTCACCTGCCGCACCTTCCCCGGACCCACCGACCACACGCTGACCTGGCCGCAGCTGCTGGGCCGGGTCCGCGGGGTCGCCCGCGAGCTGCGGCGTGTCACCCGTCCGGGCGACCGGGTGGCGATCGTCGCCCGGCAGGACCTCGGGTACGTCACCGCCTTCCTCGGGACGCTCTACGCCGGGCGCGTCGCGGTGCCGCTGCCGGTCCCGTCCGGCCGCACCGGCCGCGCCCGGATCGACGCGGCCTTCGCCGACGCCACCCCGGCGGCCTGCCTGACTTCGAAGGCCTTCCTGGACAAGGTCCCGCCGGTCGCCGCCCTCGCGGTCGAGGAGATCGAGCCCGACGCCGCCGAGCCGCCCGCGAAGGTGGCGATGACCGACCCGGCGTACCTGCAGTACACGTCCGGCTCGACGCGCCGCCCCGCCGGCGCGGTGATCTCGCACCGCGCGCTGGTGGCCGCCTGCTGGCAGACCACGCGCTGCTACCACGCCGACGCCGGCACGCCGCTGGCCGGCTGGGTGCCGTTCTTCCACGACATGGGCCTGGTCCTGCTCATCGGCACGCCCGTCTTCCTCGGCTCGCGGTCGGTCTTCTTCACGCCGATGGAGTTCGTGCGCGACCCGCTGCGCTGGATCCGCCTGCTGGCCGAACTCCCCGGGGTCGTCACCGCCGCGCCGAACTTCGCCTTCGACCTGGCGGCCGAAGCGGCGGGGGAGCTCGAAGCCGTCGACCTCTCGCGAGTGAACGCGGTCCTCAACGGCAGCGAGCCGGTCCGCGCGGCCACCGTCGAGGCGTTCGAGCGGGCCTTCGCCCCCTTCGGGCTGCCGCGCGCGGCCCAGAAGCCGTGCTACGGCCTGGCCGAGGCCACGGTGTTCGTGACGAGCGCGGGCGACGAAGGGCCGACGATCACCGAGTTCGACGGCGAGCCGCGGGTGTCTGTCGGGCGGCCGTACGGCCAGCGCCTCCGCATTGTCGACAAAGAGATCCAGGTGTCCGGGCCCAACGTCGCCGACGGTTACTGGGGCCGGGACGACGTGCTCGCCCCGGACGGCTGGCTGCGCACCGGCGACCTCGGCTTCGTCCACGACGGCGAGCTCTACGTCACCGGACGGCTCAAGGACCTGATCATCGTCGACGGCCGCAACCACCACCCGCAGGACATCGAAGCCACCGTCGAGGCCGCGCACCCGGGCATCCGGCGCGTGGCCGCGTTCGCCGTGAGGGACGGCCACGGCGAAGGCGTCGCGGTGGTGGCCGGGTGCCTCACCCCGGACGAGTCGGTCGAGACGGCCGTGCGGCGGGCCGTCTCCGCGGCCCACGACCTGCCGCTGCGGGCGCTGTGGCTGGTGCGGCCGGGCGAGGTGCCGCGCACCTCCAGCGGCAAGGTGTCCCGCACCGCCGCCCGCGAACGCTGGTGGGGCGAGAATGACCGGCATGGCTGACCCGGGCACCTACGTCGACGAGATCCGCCGGATCATCTGCTTCACGCTGCAGATCCCGCCCGAGCGGCTCACCGACACGACCCCGTTCGACGACCTCGGCCTGACGTCCCGCCAGCGGATCCAGCTGCTGTCGAGGGTCGAGGTGACCTACGGCGTCTCGGTCGACATCGACGAGCTTGACCGGCTGGTGGACGTCCGCGGCGTCGCCGAGGTGATCTCCGAGGCGGTCGCGGCGCAGCACGCGGGCGGCTGACTCCCGGGCGGGTGCAGTTCGCGGAAGCCCAGGTGAGCCGCCCGGGCGGACGCTAGACTTCTGTGTGCATCTGCGACGGCACCGAATGGTGTCCGGGCGCGTCACAGTCCCGGAAACACTGGGGACCTGTGGGATCGAAGGGGGCAGCGACCATGCCGGACGGCTACGAAGCGAGTTCGGAGGCGATGACACGGGCGCAGATCCGCCTGGCGGACGTCGCCGACGACCCGGCGAGCGAAGCGAAGAAGGTCGCGCCGACCGAAATCGTCGCCGCGGACTTCGGTCGCGTGCACCAGGAGAGCTTCGGCAAGTACAAGGCCGGGATGGACGAGATCGGCGCGGGCATGACCGGGCTGTCGAACGCCCTGCTGAACCTGGGCAGCGGGATCGGGACGGCCGGTGCCAAGTACACCGCGCAGGAAGCGAACGCCGGCGCGTCGGCGAACCAGGCCGGGGGTAACCGCTGATGGCCGAATGGGCTGAGATCAAGAAGGTCCTCGATGATCCGAACGTGTCCATGGACACGAAGACGAAGCTCATGGAGGAGTACGACCGCAACACCTTCAACTTCAACGACGAAGAAGAAGAGTACGCGAAGAAGTACATCGAAAACTATTCCGACGGCGGCGGCGGTTACGACGTCTTCGACTCGAACGACACCGACGAAATCGTCTCCGAGGCGAAGCAGGAGTCGGCGGCCAAGAACCAGGAACACCAGCGCCAGACCGCCGAGCGCGACCAGGCGAAGAAGAACCTCGACGGCATCGCCGCGCCGACGCTGGGGGCCGGCGCGAAGAGTTCCGACGAACAGCTCGACCAGGGCAACGTCGCGGTCGACATGCTCGCGAAGTGGACCGACGAGGTCTGGAACCAGATCAAGGGCGGCGAGAGCGAGAAGAAGAACTCGCAGACCGACCTCAAGGACAAGTTCCACGAGAACCGCGGGATCCAGTACCAGAAGTTCCTCGGCGACGCCGACGACCTGAGCAAGGCGCACAAGGTCGTCGAGGACACCCTCACCAAGAGCGACACCGAGCTGCAGACCCTCTTCGGCGAGTGGAAGGGCAAGGGCGCCACCGCCGCGGAGATCAAGTACGACGAGACGGTCAAGCCGCACGCCAAGGAGCTGTCGCAGCAGATCGAAGGGGCGGCGAAGCTGATCCCCGAGACCGTCTCGCAGGTCTACACCGCGGTCAAGAAGAAGGTCGACGAGGTCCTGCAGCTGCACCGCCCGGTGATCGCCGAGGCCGACATCCCGATGGCCAAGGACGTCCTCAAGATCGCCAACGGCGACACCGAGGAGTTCGACGACTTCATGAAGGTCGCCGGCTGGATCGACGCCGTCAACGCGAAGAACGGCAACCCGTCGAACCTCGCCGAGCGCCTGCAGAACGACGACTGCGGCTTCAACGACGAAAACAAGGAATACGGCCGGAACGTCTGCCGCTACTGGCGTGACGGGGCTTTCTCGACCGAGTACAAGAGCCTGATCACGGCGTTCGACGGGTCCTGCAAGGCCGCCAAGGAAACCATCGACCAGCAGTTCGGCGCGCTGGCGCGGTACATGGACGGTTACCGCAACCAGCTGACCGAGGCCAAGAACAGCGGCAACACGGGCAATACCGGGAACACCGGCAACACGGGGAACACCGGCAATACCGGGAACACGGGGAACACCGGCAGCACCGGCACCGGCAGCACCGGCAGCACCGGCAGCACCGGGAGTTCGGGCAGCACCGGCAGCGGCGCCACGACGCCGTCGGCGGTCGAGCCCCCGAAGGCCGAGGAGCCCCCGAAGCCCGAAGAGGGCAAGAACCCGATCACCGGCAAGCCCCTGGAGGTCGACCCGTCGACCGGCGAGCCGTACCCGATCGACCCGAAGACCGGCGAAGCCATCAAGGACTTGGACGACACGGATACGGTGTCGGTCAAGAAGGGCGACAACACGATCACGATGTCCGAGCCCGACAAGGAGGGCAAGCAGGACATCTCCGTGGACGACGGCCACGGCCACAAGAAGGACTACCACCTCGACTGGGGTGACGACGACAAGGCCGAGGCGGGCAAGGACGGCGCCGGCAAGGACGGCGACAAGGCGTCCTTCGGCCCCCAGGGCAGCCAGCCCGCGGTCAAGGACGGCCAGCCGTCGGCCGACGGCTCGTACAAGCCGGGCCCGGACGGCAAGATCCACATCCAGGACGGCAACCTCAAGATCACCGCGGAGCGGCCGGAGGGCCCGGACGGCCCGACGATCGTCACGGTCGACGACGGCAAGGGCGAGCCGACCACCTACACGCTGGACGAGAAGGACGACCCCAAGGCGGGCGACCTCAAGGCGGACGGCCTCAAGGCCGACGTCAAGCCGGTGGCCGACGGCGCCGAGATCCGGCACGACGCGAACGCCGAGTCCCCGCTGACGAAGGACCCCGCGCCGCCCAACCCCGACCCCGGCTTCACGCGCAGCGAAGGGGCCTCGGGCGTCGGAGGGTTCACCGCGCCCGGTGGCTTCGAGGGCGACCTCGGCGGCGGGGGCAGCGTCGCGGCCGAGCCCGCGGTGGCGACGGCCGACGCCGGTGCCTCGGCGGACGCGACCACGACGGCGGGCGCGAGCAACTTCGGCTCGGCCGTCACCGGGAGCGGGTCGCCGGACTTCGCCGGTGCGGTCTCGCTCGACCCGGGTGTCCAGACGGGCAGCGACGCCTCGCTGCCGATGTCCGACGGCGGCGGTGGGCTCGGCGCGACCCCGGTCGACCCCGGTGTGCACCAGGCCGCGGCGAGCTCGTCGGGCATGAGCGGGATGTCCGGGATGGGCGGCATGGGGATGATGGGCGGCATGGGCGGCGCGCCCAGTGGCGGCGGCGACCAGCAGCGCGGGCCCAGCCAGTACCGCGTCGAAGGCGGCGTGTTCGAAACCAGCGGCGCGAAGGGCCGGATCAGCGGCTCGCTCGACGACGAGGGTGACCGTTCCATCCGGTACGACCGGTGACGAGGGCCGAGGAGGGCCGATGACCAGCGCCGAAGACCGGTACCGGGCGGCGATTTCCACGATGGAGGCGGCGGCGCGGGAGCAGGACGAGCAGCGGGGGCTGCGCGAACGCCGGCTCGCCGAAGCCAAGCAGCAGGCCAGCGAGGGCATGCGGCAGGAGCTGGCCGCCGCGCAGAAGTACGCCGAGCACATGGACGAGCTCAACAAGCGCAAGCAGAGCGCGGGCGGCTGGGCCACCGAGAAGACGCTGGCCGACAAGTCCCGCGAGTCGCTGATGGAGTTCGGCGTCCACGACGAAGAGGCGGACACCGGCTACACGAACTACCCGACGCCGAGCTACGGGACTCCGGCGGCGGCGGTCCCGCCGCGTCCGGAGCCGGCACCGGAACCACCGGCCGCGCCCGAGCCGCCGCGGCGGGGACGCCACGCGCGTCAGCCCGACGACGAGGACGACTTCTCCAGCACCAGCTGGCTGGTCTGAGCCTTCGAAGAACCCGCCCGCGTCAGTGGGCGGGTTCTTCCTCGCGCTCGATGGGGGCGCGCTTGACGTCCGCCTCGAGCAGGGGCCGGTACTTGTCGGTGCCGGTGAGGTGGGTCAGGAAGAACGCGGTGAAGAGCGCCCGCGTGAGCTGCTGGGTCTTGCGGTGCGGCTTGCCGTGCATGATCAGCTGCGACCAGTGCCTGCCCTCGGTGACGCCCAGGTGGGACGCCTTGCCGAGGAACCGCAGCTGGACGTCGTCGCCACCCCAGGCCCCGGCGATCGCCTCGGCGTGCGCGACGGCGGGGGCGACGAGGTCCCCTTCGGCGGCGAGGTGCAGACCGGGGACGGTGACCGCCTTCGCCGACTCGGTGGCCGGCGGCAGCGTCTGGGCGGCGGTGATGGTGGCGACGGCCTTGATCCGCGGGTGGTCGGACTGCGCGTCCTGAGCCGCGGCGAGCACGGCGGCCCCGCCGCCGCTCGAGTGGCCGGCGAGGCCGAGCTTGGCGGGGTCGACGCTGATGCCGTCCGGCCCGAGCCGCACGGTGGTGACGACGTCGAGGGTGGTCAGCAGATCGGCGGCGAGCAGCCGGTGCGAGGGCAGGGGGCCCTTCTGCGTGGCCGGCGCGGCGGCGACGATGCCCCAGCTGGCGAGGTGCTTCAGGAGCCCCCGGTACCGATCGGGCGGCTGCAGCCACCCGTGCCCGAAGGCCACGGCGGGCAACCCGAGCCCGGCGCGCGGCGTGAAGACCACGCCGGGCAGCCCGACCAGGGCGAGATCGCCCCGCAGGACCTCGTGCGGACCCGGGTGCGTCAACTCCGCGAGCAGCTGCTTGGGCTTGCTGGCCATGGCGGGAACCCTACTGTGCGAGCCCGCCCGCGGCTCGCCCGCCGCCCCGGCGCGCCGAACGCGGCCACCAGCCACCCGCGGGGGCGCCCCCCCGTTTTCCACTTTACCGGCGGGCACCGACAGTTTCGGCCGCCCGAGCCGGCCGACCCGCCAGGTACGCAGGCCGACGCTCTGCGTACGCGAGTCGTCCGTCCGGGGACCGCATTGGTTCGAACCACCCCCGGCGCGTTCCCGCAGGTCGGAGGCCGTGAGCCCACCCCGTCAACCCGCTGAATGTCCCTCGTTAGGCTGGTGTGCGTGTGTGGAATCGTGGGATATGTCGGGCACCGCCCGGCTCTGGACGTCGTCCTCGGTGGGCTCCGGCGCATGGAGTACCGCGGCTACGACTCCGCCGGTGTCGCGGTCCTCGACGGTGCCGGTGCGCTGACCGTCGAGCGCAAGGCGGGCCGGCTGGCCAACCTGGAAACCCGGCTCGACGAGGTCGGCCGCGAGCACTTCGGCGGCACCGCCGGCATGGGGCACACCCGCTGGGCCACCCACGGCGCGCCCGTCGACCGCAACTCGCACCCGCACCGGGATGCCTCGCAGCGCGTCGCCGTCGTGCACAACGGCATCATCGAGAACTTCGCCGCCCTCCGGGCCGAGCTCGAAGCCGATGGTGTCGAGATGGCCAGCGACACCGACACCGAGACCGCCGCCCACCTGGTGGCCCGCGCGTACACCGAGGGTGACACCAAGGGCGACCTCACCGCCAGCGTCGCCGCCGTCTGCCGTCGGCTCGAAGGCGCCTTCACCCTGGTCGTGACGCACGCCGACCACCCGGACACCATCGTGGCCGCGCGCCGGTCGTCGCCGCTGGTCGTCGGGGTCGGCGACGGGGAGCACTTCGTCGCCTCCGATGTCGCCGCCTTCATCGAGCACACCCGCGAGGCCGTCGAACTGGGCCAGGACCAGCTCGTCGTCATCACCCGCGAGGGCTACGAGGTCCTGGACTTCCACGGCGACGCCGCCCAGGCCAAGCCGTTCACCGTGGACTGGGACCTCTCCGCCGCCGAGAAGGGCGGCCACGAGTACTTCATGCTCAAGGAGATCGAGGAGCAGCCCGAGGCGCTGGCCAACACGCTGCGCGGCCACTTCGAGTCCGGCCGGATCATCCTCGACGAGCAGCGCATCTCCGACCAGGACCTCCGCGACGTCGACAAGGTCTTCGTCGTCGCCTGCGGCTCGGCCTACCACTCCGGCCTGGTCGCCAAGTACGCCATCGAGCACTGGACGCGGCTGCCGGTCGAGGTCGAGCTGGCGTCCGAGTTCCGCTACCGGGACCCGGTCCTCGACCGCGACACGCTGGTCGTCGCGGTGAGCCAGTCCGGCGAGACGGCGGACACGCTCGAAGCCGTCCGGCACGCGCGCGAGCAGAAGGCCCGCGTCCTCGCCGTCTGCAACACCAACGGCGCGCAGATCCCGCGCGAGTCCGACGCCGTCCTCTACACCCACGCCGGGCCCGAGATCGGCGTTGCCTCGACCAAGGCGTTCCTCGCCCAGATCGCGGCCAACTACCTGGTCGGCCTGGCGCTGGCGCAGGCCCGCGGCACGAAGTACCCGGACGAGGTCGCCCGCGAGTTCGCCGAGCTGGAGGCCATGCCCGCGGCCGTCCAGAAGGTACTGTCCACTGTGGAGCAGGTGCGCGACCTCGGCCGCCGGATCGCCGACTCCAAGGCGATCCTGTTCCTCGGCCGCCACGTCGGCTTCCCGGTCGCCCTCGAAGGCGCGCTGAAGCTCAAGGAACTCGCATACATGCACGCCGAGGGCTTCGCGGCCGGCGAGCTCAAGCACGGCCCGATCGCGCTGATCGAAGAGGGCCTGCCGGTCGTCGTCGTGATGCCGTCGCCCAAGGGCCGCGCGGTGCTGCACTCGAAGCTCGTGTCGAACATCAGCGAGATCCAGGCCCGCGGCGCCCGCACGATCGTGATCGCCGAAGAGGGTGACGAGACGGTCCGGCCGTTCGCCGACGAGCTCATCGAGGTCCCCGCGGTGCCGACGCTGCTGCAGCCGCTGGTGTCCACCGTGCCGCTGCAGGTGCTGGCCGCGGAGATCGCCCGCGCCCGCGGGTACGACGTCGACAAGCCGCGTAACCTGGCGAAGTCCGTCACAGTCGAGTAATCGCGGGAGGCCCCGCCGTGCAGGGAATCTGGACCACGGAACGGATTCGCGAGGCGGAGGGGCGGGCGTTCGCCGTCACGCCGGAAGGCGAACTGATGCGCCGGGCATCCTTCGGGCTCTCGGTGCAGATCGCGGACCTCCTGGCGGACCACACCGGCGGCGTTTCCGGCCGCCGGGTCGTGCTGCTCGTGGGCTCGGGCGACAACGGCGGCGACGCCCTGTGGGCCGGGGCCTTCCTGCGCCGACGTGGGGTGGCTGTGACGGCTGTGCTCCTCAAGCCCGAAAAGGCCCACCCCGCAGGCCTGAAAGCCCTGAAGCGCGCGGGCGGCCGCGCGGTGCCCGCCGCGGACGGTCCACAGTGGATCGCCAAGGCCGACGTCGTGGTGGACGGCATCGTCGGGATCTCGGGCAAGGGCGCACTGAGGCCCGACGCGGCCCGGCTCGTCGAGCTGGTCGAGGCGCCGATCGTGGCGGTCGACCTGCCCAGCGGCGTGGACCCGGACACCGGCGCGGTCGACGGCCCGGCGGTGAAGGCGGCCAAAACGGTCACGTTCGGCGCGCTCAAGCCGGTCCACGCGCTCGCGCCCGCCCACTGCGGCGAGGTCGTCCTCGTCGACATCGGCCTCGAGCTGGCCGACCCCGACCTCCAGCGCCTCGACATCGTCGACGTCGCCGCCGCCTGGCCGGTGCCGGGCCCGGAGGACGACAAGTACAGCCAGGGCGTCGTGGGCATCGCGGCCGGCTCGGCGACGTACCCGGGCGCGGCGGTGCTCGCGTCCGGCTCGGCGGTCCGGGCGACCTCGGGCCTGGTGCGGTACGCGGGCCACGCGGCCGACGTCGTCCGCGGCCAGTGGCCGGAGATCATCGCGACCGGCACGGTCGCGGACGCCGGGCGCGTCCAGGCGTGGGTGGTCGGCCCGGGCATCGGCACCGGCTCCGAAGGGCGGGACGTGCTGCGGTACGTGCTCGGCCAGGGCGTCCCGGTCTGCGCGGACGCCGACGCGACGACGATCATCGCCAAGTCCCCGGACGTCCTCGACGCCCGTGACCCGGACACGCCGCTGGTCCTGACCCCGCACGCGGGCGAGTACGAGCGCCTGATGGGCCGCAAGCCGGGCCCGGACCGCGTGACCGCGGCACGCGAAGCGGCGAAGAAGTACGACGCCGTGGTGCTGCTGAAGGGGCACTGCACTGTGATCGCGGCCCCGGACGGCCGGGTCGCGGTGAACACCCCGCGCGGCGCCTGGCTGGCCACCGCCGGCTCGGGTGACGTCCTGTCCGGCCTGGTCGGTGCCCTCCTGGCGGCGGCCCTGGACCCCTGGCTCGCCGCGGCGGCCGCGGCGAACGTGCACTCGCTGGCCGGGGCGATCGCCGCCCAGAACGCCCCCACCTCGGCATCCGGCCTGGTCCACGCGATCCCGGAGGCCATCCGCGCCATCCGCTCGCTAACGTCCTGAGAAGACTTATCGAGTTCTCTGTTAACTTCGCGCGATAAATCTGGTAAGAATGCCGTGTGAGCGGCGGCACAGTACCCGGAGACCGGAAGACCCGGCCGTCCGATGCCGTCGTCGAGCGGCGCCGGCAGGACATCCTCGACCACGTCATCGAGCACGGCGAGGCCCGGATCGACGACCTGACCGGCCGCTTCAAGGTCAGCCTGATGACCATGCACCGCGACCTCGACGACCTGGCCGAGCGCCGGCTCCTGCGCAAGCTGCGCGGCAAGGTCGAGGCCTACCCGGCGCTCACCATCGAGAGCGCGGCCCGCTTCCGCGACACGCTCCACCACGGCGAGAAGGAAGCGCTCGGCCAGGCCGCCGCGAACCACGTGCAGCCCGGCCAGACCGTCTTCGTCGACGACTCCACCACGCTGCTCCCGCTGGTCAAGCGGCTCGCCGAGATCGACGCGCTCACCGTCGTGACCAACTCGCTGCACGCCGCCCGGCTGCTCGGCCCGCGGGTCGAGGTCGTACTGGCCGGCGGCCGCTACAGCCACGAGTACGACTCCTGCGCCGGTCCCGAGGTGCTGAACCTGCTGGACTCGATCCGCGCCGACGTCTCGTTCGTCTCGGTCACCGCCGTCGCCGTCGGGCGGCTGTTCCACCCCGACCGCGACTACGCCGAGCTCAAGAAGGCCGCGCTGCGGGTCGCGAACCAGAGTGTCCTCGTCGTCGACCACTCGAAGTTCGGCCGCACCGCCACCTACGCCCACGGCGACGTCGGCGACTACGACCTGCTGATCACGGGCCAAGCCACGCCCACCGAGGAGATCGAGGCCGCGCTGAACGCCGGTACCGCGATCGAGATCGTCGAACACGTCGCAGAGGGGCAGCCCTATGACAGCTGAACTGGTCGCCGGCATCGACTCGTCCACCCAGTCGACCAAGGTCGTCGTGTGTGACGCGAAGACCGGCGAAATCGTCCGCACCGGCCGCGCGCCGCACCCCGACGGCACCGAAGTCGCCCCTTCCGCGTGGTGGGACGCCTTCCAGGAGGCCACCGGCGGTGTCCTCGACGGCGTCCGGGCCATCGGCGTCGGCGGCCAGCAGCACGGCATGGTCACCCTCGACGAAGACGGCGAGGTCGTCCGGCCCGCGCTGCTCTGGAACGACACCCGCTCCGCGCAGGCGGCGCTCGACCTCATCGAAGAGCTCGGCGGGCCCTCGACCTGGGCGAAGTCCGTCGGCTCGGTGCCGGTCGCCAGCTTCACCGTCACGAAGCTGCGCTGGCTGGCCGAGCACGAGCCGAAGCTCGCCGACCGCGTCGCGCGCGTGCTGCTGCCGCACGACTGGCTGACCTGGAAGCTCACCGGCGGCGACCCGGTCACCGACCGCGGTGACGCCTCCGGCACCGGCTACTTCTCGCCGACCGACAACGCCTACCGCCTCGACGTCCTCAGCCACGCCTTCGGCGGCCGGACGCCGGAGCTGCCCACCGTGCTCGGCCCGGCCGACGCCGCCGGACACACCCCCGACGGCGTACTGGTCTCGGCAGGCACCGGCGACAACATGGCCGCCGCGCTCGGCCTGGAGCTCCGGCCCGGTGACGCCGTCGTCTCCCTCGGCACCAGCGGCACGGTGTTCGGCGTGGCCGAGACCGGCGCGGCCGACGTCAGCGGCGAAGTCGCCGGGTTCGCGGACGCGACCGGCCGCTTCCTCCCGCTGGCCTGCACCCTCAACGCCGCCCGCGTCCTCACCGCGACGGCCGCGATGCTCGGCGCGACGCTCAGCGAGTTCGACCGCCTCGCCCTGACCGCCGAGCCGGGCGCCGGCGGGCTGACCTTCCTGCCCTACCTCGACGGCGAGCGAACGCCGAACCTGCCCGGCGCCACCGGCTCGCTGTCCGGGCTGACCAGGGACAACATGACCCCGGAGAACCTGGCCCGCAGCGCCGTCGAGGGCATGCTCTGCGGCCTGGCCGCCGGCCTCGACGCGGTGCGCGCGCACGGTCTCGACGTCCAGCGCGTGCTGCTGATCGGCGGGGGCGCGCAGTCGCGGGCCGTCCGCGCGGTCGCGCCGCTGGTGTTCGGGGTGCCCGTGCAGCTGCCCGAAGTCGCCGAGTACGTCGCGCTCGGCGCGGCGCGGCAGGCGGCGTGGGCCCTCGCTTCCAGTGCGGAACCCCCGTCCTGGCAGGAGAACCAGAAGCTCCGGCTCGAGCTGGACGAGCCGACCGAGGCGCAGCGCGCCGAGGGCCACCGGATCCAGCAGCGCCACCTCGAAGCCCGCGAAGCGGCGTACGGGGTCCGGCGGAATCTCGGAGAGGACTGACCGATGGCTTCCATCACCTACGACAAGGCGACCCGCCGCTACCCCGGTGCCGAGCGCCCCGCGGTCGACGCGCTGGACCTGGAGATCGCCGACGGCGAGTTCCTCGTGCTGGTCGGCCCGTCCGGCTGCGGCAAGTCGACCAGCCTGCGCATGCTGGCCGGCCTCGAAGACATCGACGACGGTGCCGTCTGGATCGGCGACCGCGACGTCACCCAGCTGCCGCCGCGTTCGCGCGACATCGCGATGGTGTTCCAGAACTACGCGCTGTACCCGCACATGACCGTGGCGCAGAACATGGGCTTCGCGCTGAAGATCGCCGGGCGGCCCGCGTCCGAGATCAAGCAGAAGGTCCTCGAGGCCGCGAAGCTGCTGGACATCGAGCAGTACCTCGACCGCAAGCCGAAGGCGCTCTCCGGCGGTCAGCGCCAGCGTGTCGCGATGGGCCGCGCGATCGTCCGCGAGCCGCAGGTCTTCCTGATGGACGAGCCGCTGTCGAACCTCGACGCCAAGCTGCGTGTCTCGACGCGTACGCAGATCGCCGCGCTCCAGCGCCGCCTCGGCGTCACCACCGTGTACGTGACGCACGACCAGGTCGAGGCCATGACGATGGGTGACCGCGTCGCGGTGCTGTCGGACGGCCTGCTGCAGCAGTGCGACACCCCGCGCGCGCTGTACGACAAGCCCGCAAACGCTTTCGTCGCGGGCTTCATCGGCTCGCCGGCGATGAACCTGGTGACCGCGAAGCTGACCGCGGACGGCGCCGAGCTGGGCGGCGGCAGCGTCCGCCTGACCCGCGAGGTCATCGCGGCCGCCGACGGCGACACGGTGACCCTCGGCTTCCGGCCGGAGTCCCTCGAGGTGACCACCGAGGGCCCCGACTCCGTGCCGATCAAGGTCGACCTGGTCGAGGAGCTCGGCTCGGACGCCTACGTCTACGGCAAGCTGGCCGAGACCGACGCCGAAGGCACGAAGTCCAACGTCGTGGCGCGGGTGGACCCCCGCACGCCGCCGGCCATGGGCGACACGGTCCACCTGCGGATCCGCCCCGACGAGCTGCACGTGTTCTCCGCCACGTCCGGGCTGCGCCTGCCCTGACCTCGGGTCATGGGAAACTGGAGGGCGCTATGACCTCCAGTTTTTCCCATGAGCGCAGCCCTCGCGCGCAGGTCGGCATCGACCTCGACGCGATCCGCCACAACCTCACCCTGCTGGGCGCCCGCGCGCCCGGCTCGCAGGTGATGGCCGTGGTGAAGGCCGACGCCTACGGCCACGGCGCGCTGCCGGTGGCGCGCGCCGCGGTCGAGGCCGGGGCGTCCTGGCTGGGCACCTGCTCGCTCGGCGAGGCCCTCGCCCTGCGCGAGGCCGGCATCAGGACCCGGCTGTTCAGCTGGCTGGACACCCCCGATGTCGACTTCGCGGCCGGCGTCGAGAACGACGTCGACCTCGCCGCCAGCTCGCTGGGTGAGCTTCGCCGCATCGCCGCCGCCGCGAAACCGGGTACCCGGGCTCGTGTGCACCTCAAAATCGACACCGGGCTCTCGCGCAACGGCTGTCCGCCCGCCGCGTGGGCCGAGCTGGTCGAAGCGGCGGCCGCCGAACCGCGGGTCGAGGTGGTCGCGATCTGGTCCCACCTCGCGTGCGCCGACGAGCCGGCGCACCCGGCGACCGACGAGCAGGCCAAACGCTTCGCCGAGGCCTACGACACCGCCCGCGCCGCCGGGCTGGACCCGATGCGGCACCTGGCGAACTCCGCGGCCCTGCTCACCCGGCCGGACCTGCACTTCGACATCGTCCGGCCCGGCATCGCCATGTACGGCCTGAACCCGGTGCCGCAGGCCGAAGACCTGCGTCCGGCCATGACGTTCCGGTCCGCGGTGGCGCTGGTCAAGCGCATCGGAGCGGGCGAATCGGTGTCCTACGGGCACACCTGGACCGCTTCCCGGGATACGAACCTCGCGCTCGTCCCGGCCGGGTACGCCGACGGCGTCCCGCGGTCCCTTTCGGGCCGCATGGACGTCTGGCTCGGTGGGCAGCGGCGGCCGGTCGCCGGCCGGGTCTGCATGGACCAGCTGGTGGTCGACTGCGGTGACTACGAGCCCGCGGTCGGTGACGAGGTCGTCCTGTTCGGCGCCGGGACGCACGGCGAGCCGACCGCCCGGGAATGGGCCGACAAGCTGGGCACCATCGACTACGAGATCGTGACCTCGATGTACCGGCCGCGCGTCCGGCGCCGGTATCTGGGGGAACGCCCGTGACACCTTCACGACGACTGCTGGCCATCGCCGGCGGGGTCGGGGCACTGGCCACCGGGACCGCCGCCGCCATCGCCGTCGCCGCGCAGCAGCGGCGGCACAGTGAGGATCCGTACGTGGACGAGCCGCTGGGGGAGCTGAAGCCCGACCGCACTTCGACGGTCGCGGCCGAGGACGGCACGCCGCTCTCGGTCGAGGAGATCGACCCGGAGGACGGCGGCGAACCGGAACTGACCGTCGTGGGGGTGCACGGCTTCGCGCTTTCGCGGCGCTGCTGGCACTTCCAGCGCCGCGACCTGGCGTCGCTCCGGCTGCCGCGCGTGCGTCAGGTGTACTACGACCACCGCGGCCACGGCCTGTCCGGCGCGGCTTCGGCCGAGACGTCGACCATCGAGCAGCTGGCCCGCGACCTGGACTGCGTGCTGCGGTCCGTGGTGCCGGACGGGCCCATCGTGCTGATGGGGCACTCGATGGGCGGCATGGTCATCATGGAGCTGGCCGCCGAGTTCCCCGCGCTGTTCGAAGACCGCATCTGCGGGGTTGCCTTCATCGCGACCGCGGCGGGTGAAGTGGGCGCACGCGGGTTGCCGCGCTCGCTGCTCTCGAAGTACAACCCGCTGACGCGTGCGGCCGGCGGCCTCGCCGGCTGGCAGCCGGGGCTGGTGGAGTTCGTCCGCGCGGCGGGCGGCCAGCTGACCCGGCAGGCGGTGCGCCGGCTGGCGTTCGGCAGCCGTGACGTCGCGCCGAGGCTCGTCGACTTCATGCTCGAGATGCTCGAAGTGACGCCGGTGCGCGGGCTCGTGAATTTCGTCGACACGCTCGGCAGCCACAACCGGTACGCGGCGCTGGCCGGGCTGAAGCACGCGGAAGTGCTGGTCATCGGCGGCGATTCGGACCGGTTCACGCCGTTCTCGCACGCGGAGCGGATCGCGGCCGAGCTGCCCGACGCCGAGCTGGTGCGCGTCCGCGGCGCCGGGCACATGGTCCAGCTCGAGCAGCCGGAGCTGGTGAACAGCCACCTGATCGACCTTCTGCAACGCTGTTCCGGAGTGGACGGCGAATCCTCGTCCCGGCGAACCTGGTGGTGGCAGCGTTGAGCATGGTGTTTCCCACGCCCGAAGAGACGATGGACTTCGGTCGCGCGCTCGGCCGCGCGCTGCGCGCGGGCGACCTGGTCCTGCTGGCCGGCCCGCTCGGAGCGGGCAAGACCACGCTGACCCGGGGCATCGCGGACGGCCTCGGCGTCGGCGGCCGGGTGAGTTCGCCGACGTTCGTCCTGGCCCGGGTCCACCCGGCTGGTGCGGCGGGCGTGCCGCTGGTGCACGTGGACGCGTACCGGCTTGGTGGCGACCTTTCGCAGCTGGACGACCTGGACCTGGACACGGACCTGGAACGCTCGGCGATCGTGGTCGAGTGGGGCGAGGGTTCGGCTGAGCGGCTGTCTTCGGACTACCTCGTCGTGCGGCTGGACCGGCGTGAGGACGATGTTCGCGAGGTCAGTCTGGAGCCGCATGGCGCCTGGGCGGAGCGGATTCCGGAGCTCACGACGGCTTGATCGCCGGCCGCGCTCAGGCTCCCCGGGGCGGCCGAGTCGCGGTGCCCGCCACCCCGAAGCTCGATTGTCACCACGGCCGGTGGTGCCGGGTCAAGGCGGGAAAGCGTGCCTTGACCCGGCACCACCGGCCGTGTGCTGGCTTCGGATCGGGGTGGGGGGAGGTCTGGGTGGGGTGCGGGTCGGTCGTCCGGCTGCCGTTGGGCGGGCGGGCCGCACGCCGGACCCTGGTGCGGGTCTGCGCCCTGCACCAGGTCGTGCGAGTGGCTGCGCTCAGCCGCCGTTGTACTGCTGGTAGGCCGGGGCTCGGAACGCCCTTGCGCCGACGCCGCCGATCCTGTCGACCGCGCGCAGGAACTTCGGCCCCATCTTCGCCGCGGCCTGGCGGACCGGGTGCGTGGCTCCGAAGTCCTCCGGGTTCGCCTGGCCGTGCGCGAACATCGAGTAGATCAACACCGGCTTGCCCGCGCCGTCGAACATGATCCCGGCCTCGTTGCGGCCGTCGTTCAGCCAGCCCGCCTTCGTGGCGATCCTCGCCCGGTCGACGGACGACATCTCCCGGCGGATCCCGTCGGTGAACGCCACCTGCGATCGCAGGATGGACAGCAGGTACTCCGTCGACGCCGGGCTCAGCAACGTGCCCGCGACCAGCGCCTTCAGCAGGTCGTGCGTCTCGCGCGGGGTCGTCTTGCCGAGGAAGTAGCGGTTCGGGTTGGCCACCGGTGTCACCTGGGTCCGGGGGAACCCCTTGGCCACCAGGATCTGGTTGATCTCGGCCGCCGGGACCACGAGCCCCACCAGGCGGACGCACGTGTCGTCCGAGACCGTGAGGAACAGCGACAGGACGTGCCCCAGCGTGAACGCGCTCGGGTACGCCTTGTCCAGGATGATGATGCCGTCACCACCCGGCACCACGATGCTCTCCGGCACCTGGACCTGCTGGTCCAGCGTGAGCAGGCCCCGGTCGATCTTGTCCATCAAGGTCACCGCGACGGCCACCTTGTTGACGCTGTACGCCTCGACGATTTCGTCGGACGCCACGTCGACGGCGACTTCGTCGGCCACGCTGATGTAGGAGTTCCAGACGCCGCCTGCTTCAGCGGCCGCGCTGTCGTAGACGCGCTTCACCCGCTGCCTGGCCCGGTCCGGTGTGGCCGGGCTGGCCTCGGTGTCTGCCTCCTGCGCGGACGCGGGAGAGCCGGCCAGAATGCTTCCTGCGGCGACGGCGGTCCCCAAACCGAACGCCGCTCGCCTGTTGAGTCGATACCCCATCGCAAGATCCAACCACGGATCAACCCGCCGGAGGTCGGTTATCGATCAGGAGCCACCACCGCCCGCGCGACGCCCAGGTCCACCAGGTCCTGCGGCCGCAGGTGCAGCCGGTTGGCGATGTCCGGCACCTCGGACGCCGGCCGCTTGAGGATCGCCGCCGCGGCTTCCGGGGACGTCACCGAGAAGTACGCGTCCGGGGCCACCCACGTCGAGCCCGCCGCCGCGAACGCCAGCGCGCCGCCCGAGCCGCCTTCGCCGATCACCAGGGTCGTCACCGGGACCGAAGCCGTCGCCACCGCCTCGAACAGCTCCGTGATCGCGCCGCCCGCGCCCGCCTGTTCCGCTGCCGCGTCGTTCGCCGCGCCCGGGGTGTCGACCAGGGTCAGCACCGGGATGCCCAAGCGGGACGCCAGCCGCACCAGCCGCGCCGCCGTCCGGAAGCCCGCGGGCAACGTCGGCGTGCCGCACTGGGCCGCGTACGCGATCGTCCGGCCGTCGCGCCAGCCGAAGCCGCACGCGACACCCGGGTCCGCGCCGCCGACGCGGTCGCCGCTGACGTCCTCCCGCCAGTCGAAGTAGGCGTCGAGGTACTCCGCCGCCCGTGCTCGCTCCGGCGAACGCGCGGCCTGCACCGCTTCCCAGCCCGTCGAAGGCAACGACGCGGCCCGCCGCGCGAACGGCGGGGGCGCCGCGGCCGACGACCGCGCGGTCAGCAGCCGCAGCCACCGCTCCAGCACCCCGCCGAGTTCCTCCGGCGTGACGACGGCGTCGACCTGGCCCCAGCCGAGGTGCGCCTCGGCGGTGTACGCCTCCGGCGAGCCCGGCGGACGCACCCGCGAGCCCGCGAAGCCGACCTGCGCTTCCGGGAGCGCGAGGATGACGTCGGCGCCCGCCCCGAGCGTCGCCCAGCCGCCGCCGGTCGTCGGGTCGCGCAGCACCGAAATCTGCGGGATGCCCACCGAACGCGTCAGTGCCGACGCCCGCGCCACCCGCTGCAGCTGCATCAACGCGCGCATGCCCTGCTGCATGCGGCTGCCGCCGGTGGCGATCAGCGACACCACCGGCAGCCGCGCGTCGCGGGCGTGTGCGAACGCCGCCTCGATCCGGTCGCCGGTGCGCTGCCCGAGCGACCCGCCGAGGAACCCGAACTCGAAGGCGATCAGCACGGCTTCGACGTCACCGATCTTGGCCGTCCCGCAGACGACCGACTCCTTCTCGCCGGTGCGTTCCTCCGCCGCGGCACGGGCGGCGCGGTAGCCCGGCCAGCCGATCGGGCCGTCGGCCGGCTCCTCGCGCAGCGGCGTGGTGAACTCCGTGAAGCCGTTGGCGATCGCGCCGACGATCTCGCGCGCCGGCAGCCTAGGCACCGAGCGCCCGCTTCATGACCTTGCCCATGTCGTTGCGCGGCAACGCATCGAGGTACCGCACGACCCGGGGGCGCTTGTGCGGCGCGAGCAGCTTCGCGACGTGGTCGGCCAGCTCGTCGGCGAGCGGTGGCGCCCCGGACGGCACGATCCACGCGACGATCCGCTCGCCGAGGTCGTCGTCCGGTTCGCCGGTGACGGCCGCTTCGGCGACGCCGGGGTGTTCGAGCAGGGCGTTCTCGATCTCGCCCGCGCCGATCTTGTAGCCGCCGCTCTTGATCAGGTCGGTCGCCTTGCGCCCGACGATCTTGACGTACCCGTCGGCGTCGCGCGTGGCCATGTCGCCGGTGCGGAACCAGCCGCCGTCGAACGCCGCCGCCGTCGCGTCCGGGCGGTTGAGGTACTCGGTGAACAGGTTCGGGCCGCGAACCTGGATCTCGCCGACGGTTTCGAGGTCTTCGACCACTTCGCCGTCGTCGCCGACCAGCCGGAGCTCGACCCCGCGCAGCGGGACGCCGACCGTGCCGGGCTTGCGTTCGCCGTCGGCGCGGACGCTGGTGTTCATCAGCGTCTCGGTCATCCCGTAGCGCTCGACGACCTGCTGGCCGGTCGCCGCGGTGATCCGCTGGTGGTCGTGCACCGGCAGCGCCGCCGACCCGGAGACCAGGAGGCGCGCTTTCCGGAGCGCCTCCGCCAGCACCGGGTCGGAGGCGACCTCACCGGCGATCCGGTGGTACATCGTCGGGACGCCGAAGAGCATCGTGGCGCCGTCCGCCAGCTCCCGCGCGACACCCTCGGTCGAGAACCGGCCGAGGTGGCGCACCGAGCCGCCGCGGCGCAGCGGGCCGAGGATGCCGAGAATCAGCCCGTGCACGTGGAACAGGGGCAGCGCGTGCACGAGGACGTCGTCCGCGGTCCAGCCCCAGGCGTCTTCCAGTGCGTCGAGCGTGGTCGCGAGGGCGCGCCGGGGGAGGACGACCCCCTTGGGCGGCCCGGTGGTGCCCGAGGTGTAGACGATCAGCGCGGGGGATTCGGGGTCCGGCTCGGCCGGGACCGACGCTTCCCCGCCGGTCAGCGGGATGTCCCGGCGCGGCAGCGCGGCCAGCCCGGCGGGCAGTTCGGCACCCGGTTCGGCCAGCACCAGCCGCGGTTCGCTGTCGGCGAGGATGTGGGCGAGCTCGCGTTCGCCGATCTTCGGGTTGAGCGGCACCGCCGGCACCCCGGCGAGCAGCGCGGCGACGACCGCGACGCTGGTGTGCACGGTCGGCGTCGCCCACACCGCGACCCGGCCGGGCGGCAGCTCGCGGGCGAGCCCACCGGCGACGGCGGCCAGGTCGTCGTAGGTCAGGGCGTGGTCGCCGAAGCGCAAGGCTTCCTTCGCGGCACCGGCGACGAGCGAGGGGAACAAGGGGTCGGGCACCGCGGGGACCTCCCAGTGTCGGACTCGATCAGCACGTTACCGCGCGGATCGGTCCCCTGCAGCAACCCGGCGAAGACGCTGGTCGTAGGCTGGGACACCGTGTTGGTACTGGCGATCGATACCTCGACCCCGGCGGTCACCGCCGGCGTCGTCGCGCTGGACGGCGGCTCGGTCGAGACGCGCGGTGAGCGCGTCACGGTCGACCCCCGTGCCCACGGAGAGCTGATCACGCCGCACGTGCTGGCCGCCGCCGAAGCCGCGGGCGTGACGCTGAAGGACCTCGATGCGATCGTCGCCGGTGTCGGACCCGGGCCGTTCACCGGCCTGCGGGCCGGGATGGCCACGGCAGCCGCCCTCGGCCACGCCCTCGGCATCCCGGTGTACCCGGTCTGCAGCCTCGACGCGCTGGCCGCCGACGTCGCCCCGGGTGAAGACGCTTTCCTCGTGCTCACCGACGCCCGGCGCCGCGAGGTCTACTGGGCCGCCTACGACGCGGCCGGGCGGCGCACCGACGGCCCGCACGTCCAGCGGCCCGCCGACCTCGTCACCGGCCTGAAGGTCGCGGCCGGTGACGGCGCGCTGCTGTACGCCGAAGCGCTGGGCGTCCAGCCGGTCGAGCCGCGCTTCCCGTCGCCCGCCGGGCTGGTGAAAGCCGCCCGAACCGCCTTGCTCGCTTCGGAACCCCCTGCCCCGCTGACGCCGTTGTACCTGCGCCGCCCCGACGCGGCCGAGCCCGCGGCGCCGAAACGGGTGACCGCTCCGTGAGACTCGAGCCGCTGCGCCGCATGGACATCGCCCGGTGCGTGGAGATCGAGCAGATCCTGTTCACCGGCGACGACCCGTGGAGCGCCCGGGCCTTCCACTCCGAACTGGACGCGGGCCACTTCTACCTCGCCGCCCGCCCGGACGAGGGCGACGAGCTGCTCGGCTACGCCGGGCTCGCCGTCGTCGGCCGCCGCCGCGGCGAGTACGAGGCGACCGTGCACACCATCGGCGTCGCGCCGGAACACCAGGGCCAGGGCATCGGCAAGGCGCTGCTGCGGGCCCTGCTGGTGCGGGCCGACGAGTTCGAGGCCCCGGTCTTCCTCGAGGTCCGCACGGACAACACCACCGCGCTCGCCCTGTACGAGCGCCACGGCTTCGAGCGGCTCGGCATCCGGAAGCGCTACTACCAGCCTTCCGGCGCCGACGCGTACACGATGGTCCGCCCGGCGCGGACGCGGGACGGGGTGGCGGGCTGATGGCACGCATCATCATGGGTATCGAGAGTTCGTGCGACGAGACCGGCGTCGGGCTGGTCCGGCTGCACGACGACGGCACGGTCGAGCTGCTGGCCGACGAGGTCGCCTCCAGCGTCGAGCAGCACGCCCGCTTCGGCGGGGTGGTGCCGGAGGTCGCCAGCCGGGCGCACCTCGAAGCGATGGTCCCGACGACCGAGCGGGCCTTCGCCACGGCCGGGCTCTCTCTGTCCGATGTGGACGCGATCGCGGTGACGGCGGGGCCGGGGCTGGCGGGTGCGCTGCTGGTCGGTGTCTCGGCGGCGAAGGCTTACGCGACCGCGTTGGACGTGCCGCTGTACGGCGTCAACCACCTGGCCGGGCACATTGCCGTGGACACGCTGCAGCACGGGCCGTTGCCTGCGCCGTGCCTGGCGTTGCTGGTTTCGGGTGGGCACACGCAGCTTCTGCGCGTGGACGACATCGCGTCGTCGATCACCGAGCTGGGGTCCACTGTGGACGATGCGGCGGGGGAGGCTTACGACAAGGTGGCCCGGGTGCTGGGGCTGCCTTATCCGGGTGGGCCGCCGATCGACAACGCGGCCAAGAACGGGAATCCTTCGGCGATTGCGTTTCCTCGGGGGATGACCGGGCCGCGGGATGCTGCTTTCGATTTCTCCTTCTCCGGGCTGAAGACTGCGGTGGCTCGGTGGGTTGAGGGTGCTGCTCGGCGGGGTGAAGAGATTCCTGTGGACGATGTTGCTGCTTCGTTCCAGGAGGCTGTTGCGGATGTCCTGACCGCGAAGGCTGTTCGTGCGGCTCGGGAGCAGGGGATCGACACGATGGTCATCTCCGGTGGGGTTGCTGCCAACTCGCGGTTGAAGGAGCTTGCGGCTGAGCGGTGTGCTGCTGCGGGGATTGAGCTTCGGGTTCCCCGGCCGCGGTTGTGTACTGACAACGGGGCGATGATCGCTGCTCTTGGTGCGCATGTTGTTGCTGGTAAGCGGCCTACTGCTCCGCTCGACTTCAGTGCGAATCCGGCTTTGCCGGTTAATGTGGTTTCTCTTTAGCTCGTTGGTTGGTTTCCGCAACCCCGAAGCCTGATTGTGACTACGGCCGGCGGCACGTTGTCAAGGCGGGAAAGCGTGCCTTGACAACGTGCCGCCGGCCGTGTTGGGGCTTCGGATCGGGGTTGCGGGGGGTCTGGGCTCCGTGTTGCCGCTTTGGGGTGCTTCGGCTGCCGGTTTTTGTGTTGGTTCGGCCGCCGGTTTGTGGGTGGTCTTCTGCTACTGAACTGGTTCCGGGGTTGTTGCCCGTACGCCCAGTAGTTCTTCTATTGCCGCCACTGCCAGCGTTGCCGCGTTTCCTTCGCCGTACGGGTTTCCCACGTGGGCTGGGCGCTCCTCGCCGCTCAGCAGCCTTGCTGCCAGGTCCACTATTCGCGCGGTGTCGGTTCCTGCCAGCCATGCGCAGCCCGCCTCCACCACCTCTGCGCGCTCCGTCACCTCCCTCAGGACCACCACCGGTGTTCCGAACGTCGGTGCTTCCTCCTGGATGCCGCCCGAATCCGTCAGCACCAGCGCCGCCAGGCGCAGGGCCCTCACCAGGTCCGGGTACTCCAGCGGGTCCGTCACCGTCACCCTGGGCAGGCCACTCAGCGCCGCCTCCACCTGGGCGCGGACCTGCGGGTTCGGGTGCGCCGGGAACAGCACTTGCACGTCCGGGTGCTCGGCCACGATCAGTTGCACCGCCGCCAGTGTTCGCTCCAGCGGCTCGCCCCAGGACTCTCGGCGGTGGGACGTCACCAGCACCAGCCGCTCGCCCGCCTCGGCCAGCTCCATCTCCAGCAGCGCCAACGCCGTGTCGCGGGCCGGGACGTCGCGGGCCGCTATCTCCAGCACCGCGTCGACCACCGTGTTGCCCGTGACCGCGATTCGTTGCCTTGCCACGCCTTCCTCGCGCAACGCCGCCGCCGCTCCGAGGGTCGGGGCCAGGTGCAGGGCCGCTATGCGGGACACCATCTGCCTCGCGCCCTCCTCCGGGAACGGTGCCGCGAGGTCGTGGGTGCGCAGCCCGGCCTCCAGGTGGACCACCGGGATGCCCAGCCAGAACGCGGCCAGCGCGCCCGCGAGCGTCGTCGTCGTGTCGCCCTGGACGACCAGTGCCGCCGGTGCGGTGCGGCGCAGCACGTCGTCGAGGGCCGGGAGCAGGCCCGCCACCAGCTCGGCCTGGCCGCCGGTCACGCGCGGGGGTACGGCGAGCCATTCGTCCACCGTCAGCCCGAACGGCTCCAGCGCCTGCTCGACCATGCCCGGGTGCTGGCCGCTGTGGACCACGACCGGGCGCAGCACCCGGTGCGCCGCCAGCGCCAGGGCCAGCGGCGCGAGCTTGACGGCCTCCGGCCGCGTCCCGGCCAGCAACATCACGTCCACCCCGTGCCGCCCCTTCTCCACATCGTCCAGTCTCCGGCAAATTCCCGGCAATGGGTGCCGCCGGCGGGGGCCGCCGGCGTGCGAGGGGCACACGCCGGCGGCCCGCTTCTCATTCCCGCGCCCGGGAAAGACGGCGGTTGCGGCGGTGAACGGCGATCAGCGCGACGGCCCCGAGCAGGACCAGGAGCACGCCCAGCGCGAGCCACCACCCGATGTCGGCACCGGTGGCGGCGAGGGTGCCCACCCCGCCACCGGCCACGCCGACCCCGGCGCCCGGCATCCTGTACATCCGGACCTCACTCAGGCTCGAGCGGAACGGCGGCGGGAGATGCGGGTGCCGACCGGCACCGCGATGGCGCCGAGCAGGCCGAGCCCGATCCACAGCCCGGGGCCGGACGCCAGCGGCATCGGCGGTGCGGCCGGGCCGCAGGTCGCCGACGACACGATCACGTCACCCGAGCCGAGCGCCTGCAGCCCTTCGCCGAGCAGCTTCACGTGGACGGCGTTGACCGTGAGGCTGCCGTCGGCGTTCTTGATCTGCTCGTTCAGGGTGATCGTCGCGACGTTGAGCGCGCCGAGGCCGACCTTGATCTGTGTGTTCGCCGCCGGGGTGGCATCGACCGCGCCGACGCTGCCGAGGTCGGCGCCGACCAGTTTCGTGCTGCCTTCGACGCCCTTCTGGGTCGCGGTGCAGACGGCCTCGACGAGCTTGATGCCGACGTTGCCGAGCGCCGCCTTCAGCAGCGGCAGCCCGACGTCGGCGGTGCTCGCCTTCGCCGTCACCGCACCGGAGTTCTCGTCGCGCTTGGCTTCGGTGTTGATCGCGCCGGCGGTGAGGATGCCCTTCAGGTCGACCTTCGCCAGGCTGCTGCTGGTCGGCCCCGCGGTGTTCGCGGCCGCGAACGGGCCCGCCTTCACCGCGTCCTGGCCGAGCAGCTTGACGTCGACCTTGACGCCGTACGCGGACCCGTCGCCGGGGGCCGCCGAGGCGGGGGCCGCGCCGGCGAGCACGACGCTCGCCACGACCGCGGCGAGCAGTCCGCCGCGGCGCACGAGGGAGCTCTTCATCAAGTGGTCCTCCGAATTCGCTGGATTGATCGGGGGTGCGTGACGGCGGCGCGGATCGAACCGGCTTGCCTCGACTCGGCACGCGGATCGACTATCGCGAAGACCGGCCGGAATAGCACACAAAATTTCCCGAATCACCGGATCGGGTAAGGCTGGACGTCGTTTTCGCTGGTCATTTCGACATCACTCGGATGGCGTAACAAGTTCGCCACAGGTCCAGCCGATTGGGGCGGCTTTTCCACCCCTCCGAGTGGAAAGGCGTGGCACACATGTCCTACGCTCGCCCGGGGTCCGCAGCTTGGTCGGAAAATCGACACCGAGAGGAACGTCGTGGCGGTAGCGAGCGCTCCGAACTCAGGGATGACACGGTTTCCGCTGGTAGTGGCGCTGAGTGCGCTGGCCGCCGCGGGGGTCGTGGTGGTGCTGGCCGAGCGGTTCTACCGCGAGCTGGAAGTGCGTCTCGCCGGCGCGATCCTCGATCTGTTCACTACATCGGGTGTCTATGTGGCACCCGATCGGGAGTCCGTTTACTTTGGGTTGACCAGTGCTACTCCGTTCGGGTTGAGAATGACGCCGGAATGCTCTTCGGCGTTCCTTTTGCTCCCGCTGCTCGTTGTGACGATGGCCATGGTGTACTTCCGCCCGTCGAATGCGCGGCGGTTGTTCTTTTCGCTCGGCATTTCGGCGGTCGTCGTCGTGCTGGTGAACCAGCTGCGCATTCTGACGATCGTCGGGCTCGTGCACTCCCTCGGTACCGACGAGGGCTACTACTGGGGTCACACGCTGCTCGGTTCGATGGTGAGCGTGTTCGGCGGCGCCGTCTCGATCGTCCTGTTCGTCTGGCTGGCCACCCGGAAGAAGAAGGCATGAGCGTCAAGGTCCTGCTGGCCATCACGCAGGCGTTCGCGCTGACGATGAGCGTGGCGTTCCTCGTCTACGTCGTGGTGATCGTGGTGCCGTACCTGCGCCGCAAACCCGGCCCGGTCGGCGATCCGGCGGACTTCACGTGGCACTTCTTCGTGCCGTGCCGCGACGAGCAGGCGGTGATCCGCGAGACCATCCGCTACCTGCGGACCACGTTCCGCCGGGCGCACGTCTGGGTCGTCGACGACGACTCGGAGGACCGCACCGCCCGCGTCGTCCGGATGCTCTGGCGGCGGCACGGCGGCTACGACCCGTACCTGCACCTGGTGCCGCGCGTGCGCCCCGAGGCCCGCACCGGCAAGGGGGACGCGCTGAACGCGGCCTACCGCGCTCTCGACGACTGGATGGGCCCGGACGCGCGCCGCGACGACGTCGTCGTGGTGGTCGTCGACGCCGACGGCCGCCCGGCGCCGAACTGCCTCGAGGTCTGCGCGGCGGACCACCTCTTCGGCGACCCGGAGGTCGGTGCGGTCCAGCTCGACGTGTGGATGGGCAACGCGGGCACGCCACCGCCGAGCCGCCACCCCCTCGGCCGCTGGTTCGGCCGCAAGCTCGCCCAGCTGCAGGACCTGGAGTTCCGCACGGCGATCGCGGCGATCCAGACGTCCCGCGGGTTCACCGGCACGATCTCCATGGGCGGCAACGGCCAGTTCACCCGCCTCACCGCGCTGGACTCGATCGCGGGCGACGCCGAAGAGCCGTGGCGCGGCTCGCTGCTGGAGGACTTCGAGCTCGGCGTCCACCTGCTCACCGCGGGCTGGCGCACCGCGTTCACCCCGGATTCCCACGTGTCGCAGGAAGGTCTGTACAGCCTGCGCCGGTTCCTCGTGCAGCGCACGCGGTGGGGCCAGGGCACCATGCAGTGCGCCCGGTACCTCCGGCGGATCTGGGATTCCCCGCACGTCAGCACGCTCGGCGCGGCGGAGATGATGTACTACCTGGCCCAGCCGTGGCTGCAGCTGCTCGGCTCGCTGCTCTACCCGATCCCGTTCATCCTGCTGGTGATCGGCACGACGGGCGACCCGGCGCAGATGTGGACGTGGTTCACCGGCGGCGCCTGGATCCTCTTCGCCATCTACGGCTCGTTCGGGCTGCTGCCGTTCCTCGTCTGGGGCCCGATCTACCAGCTGAAGTGCTTGCGCAGCAGGAACATCCTGCGCGGGCTGGGCATGGGCTTCGCCTACGCGCTGTACATCTACACGTTCTACGTGACGTCGTGGCGCGCGCTGTTCCGGCTGGTCCGCGGGCGCAACGGCTGGGCGAAGACGCGCCGCAACACCGAGCAGGCGGCCGGGGTGAAGGTCGCGCTCGACGCGTGAGCGCGACCTCCACCGCCGCGGGTCAGAACGCCGGGACGATCCGGACGTCGTCGGCCTTGACGAAGGCGATCCGGTGCCCGAACTGGATCTGGACGTACTTGAGCTTGCCCTTCACCACCACGTGGTCGGCCGGGTCGAAGGTGGTCGCCCAGTAGTACTCCGAGCCGACCGTGCCGCCCGAGGAGTACTTCTGACCGGCGGCGAGGGTGTACGGCAGCGGCGTGATGGCCTGCACGGTCACGCCGGCCGGGTAGGCCTCCGGCTCGGGGTAGGCGCGGCCGTACACCGGCACGGTCGCCAGGCCGGGCTTCGGCGTCGCGACCCAGCCGATCGCGGGCTTCGCCACCCGGGCACCGCGCGGGTTGTGGAACCAGCCCTTCTGGCCGAGGTACCAGATCGCCGTCCAGTCCCCGCGCACCTCGGCGACGGCGTACCGCTGCCCGGTCGCGGCCCGGCTGCCGACGTCCGAAACGTCCATCGTGGACGGTGAGCCGTCGGTGTGCAGGCCGATGTCCTTCAGCAGCGGCGAAGCCTCACTCGGCTCCGAGTGCAGCACGACGGCTTCCGAGCCGCGCGGGGCGCACGGCGTCCCTGGGCTGTCGCAGCCGGTGAACGCGGGCTGGTTCTTCGCGAAGTCCGGGTCGATGGTGACCAGCGACGAGCCGGGCAGGCCGAACCCGCCGAGCGGCGCGCCCAGCAGGTCGAAGTAGTGCGACCAGTCCCAGTAGGGCCCGGGTCCCAGTGCATGCCCTTGATGGTCGACGGGACGGTGCCCGGCACGTTGTCGTGGCCGATGATGTGCGCGCGGTCGAGCGGGATGTCGTACTTGCGCGCGAGGTAGCCGACGAGCTTCGCGCTCGAGCGGTACATGGCTTCGGTGTACCAGGTGCCCTTCGCGGCGAAGCCCTCGTGCTCGATGCCGACGGACTTCGCGTTGACGTACCAGTTGCCGGCGTGCCAGGCGACGTCCTTGGTCGGCACGTGCTGCGCGATCAGGCCGTCGTTGGAGCGGATCGTGTAGTGCCAGCTGACGTACGTCGGGTCCTGGGCGAGCTTGAGGACGCTGTCCCAGTAGCCCTCGGTGTCGTGGATGACGATGTGGTCGATCTTCTGGCTGTCCGGCCGGTCGGCCAGGTCGTGGTTGCCGTAGTCGTCGTTCGGCAGCTCCTGGTAGGGGGCCGGGACCGACTCGCACGTCACCCGGCGCGGGCATTCGACGCCCGGCGGGTTCGTCTCGGGGTGCTGGGGGACGACCAGGTCCGGGGTGGCGGCGAGGGTGACCTGCTGGCCGTCGTCGGTGGTCCGGGCGGTGCCGGTCTTGATCGTGTCGAAGACCTCGTCGGCGAAGGTCCGTGCCGCGTCTCCGGTGGACCCGCTGTACTTCGCGACGGCGTCGTACCAGTCGTGGCCGGTGTGGTACTTCGCCAGGAGTGCGGCACCGCCGCGGATGTTCTGGGCCGGGTCGGTGCGCAGCGTCCGCGCGTCGGTCTCGAGGAGCTGGGCGGCCTCGTCGACGGTCTGCAGCGCGGGCGGCGGCACGTCGGGGCCGGCCTGCGGGTGCCGGGCCGGGCGGGCGTCGTCGCCGCGGGGGTCCTCGGTGCCTTCGTCGTGGTGGGTGCCCGTGACACCGGCTTCGCGCAGGTCGGTGAGGTGCATCGGCCCGTAGCCCGCCGACGTGCTCGGCGTGCCGGCGTTGCTGTCCCAGCGCGACTCCAGGTAGGAGACGCCGAGGAGGACGTTCTCCGGGACGCCGAACTCGGCCGCGGCGGCGGCGAAGTCGCGTTGGCGCTGGCCGGTGGGGTCGGCGTGGGCCGGGGCTGCGGCCAGGCCGCTGAGCAGGGCGACGGCGGCCGCGACGGCCGCGGTTCTCGGGATCGGGTGGGACATGGGCGATGAACCCCCAGGGTGCGGGTACCAGAGGTGAGAACCTAACCAGAAACTCACGCCGGAGGTAAGCGGCCGACGGGTGATGGCGGGTCGCGGGTGATGGCCCGCCGGGCGTCCGCCGCGGAGCCGGCGCAGGCTGAAAGAAGCCGGTCAGGCCCGCTGTCCCACGTCGGGTGGACCCTCCTTGCACGACTGGCACTCACGTGGCTAGAGTGCTAATCGCACGGCCCGAACAGCCCCGGCACCCGCGACGGCGGGGGTGGTAGAGCCGTAACCACATCCTGCCAACGCTTTCGACGACCGTGGAGGTCAACCCGGTGAGCGTGAACATCAAGCCGCTCGAGGACAAGATCGTCGTCCAGACGAGCGAGGCCGAGGAGACGACCGCTTCCGGCCTCGTCATCCCCGACACCGCCAAGGAGAAGCCCCAGGAGGGCAAGGTTCTGGCCGTGGGCCCGGGCCGGATCGACGACAAGGGCAACCGCGTCCCGCTCGACGTGAACGTCGGCGACGTCGTCATCTACTCCAAGTACGGCGGCACCGAAGTCAAGTACAACGGCGAGGACTACCTCATCCTCTCCGCCCGCGACGTGCTGGCCGTCATCAACTGACGTCCGCTCCCAGCGCATGACGCCCCGGGCCCCGCACAAGCCGGGGGACGGGGCGTTCTTGCGTTCAAAGACACCGAAAGGTAAGCGGAACACGCTATGCCCAAGCAGATCAGTTTCGACGAGGACGCTCGTCGCGCGCTGGAGCGCGGGGTGAACAAGCTCGCCGACGCCGTCAAGGTCACCCTCGGCCCGCGCGGCCGCCACGTCGTGCTCGACAAGAAGTTCGGCGGCCCGACCATCACCCTCGACGGTGTCACCGTCGCCCGTGAGATCGAGCTCGACGACCCGTTCGAGAACCTCGGCGCGCAGCTCGCCAAGAGCGTCGCCACCAAGACCAACGACGTCGCGGGCGACGGCACCACCACCGCGACCGTGCTCGCGCAGTCGCTGGTGAAGGTCGGCCTGCGCAACGTCGCGGCCGGCGCGAACCCGACCTCGATCGGCCGCGGCATCGAGGCCGCCGCGGAGAAGGTCATCGAGGTCCTCAAGGCCAAGGCCACCCCGGTCAAGGGCCGCGAGAACATCGCCCAGGTCGGCACCGTGACCTCCCGCGACGCCAACATCGGCGCCCTGCTCGGCGAAGCCGTCGAGAAGGTCGGCGAGGACGGCGTCATCACCATCGAGGAGTCGTCGACCCTGGCGACCGAGCTGGTGATCACCGAGGGCGTCCAGTTCGACAAGGGCTTCCTCTCGGCGCACTTCGCGACCAACCCGGAGGAGCAGAAGGCGATCCTCGAGGACGCCTACGTGCTGCTGCACCGCGAGAAGATCTCGGCGCTGGCCGACCTGCTGCCGGTGCTGGAGAAGGTCGTCGAGGCCAAGAAGCCGCTGCTGATCATCGCCGAGGACGTCGACGGCGAGGCGCTGTCCACCCTCGTGGTGAACTCGCTGCGCAAGACGATCACCGCCGTCGCGGTCAAGGCGCCGTTCTTCGGCGACCGCCGCAAGGCGTTCCTGGACGACCTCGCGGTCGTCACCGGCGGCGAGGTGATCTCCGCGGAGATCGGCCGCAAGCTGTCCGACGTCGACCTCGGCGCGCTGGGCAAGGCCCGCCGGATCGTCGTCACCAAGGACGACACCACGATCGTCGACGGTGCCGGCTCCAAGGACGCCATCGCCGGGCGGGTCGCGCAGATCCGCAAGGAGATCGAGACGACCGACTCCGACTGGGACCGCGAGAAGCTGCAGGAGCGGCTCGCGAAGCTCGGCGGCGGCGTCGCGGTCATCAAGGTCGGCGCGGCCACCGAGACCGAGCTGAACGAGCGCAAGCACCGCATCGAGGACGCCGTGGCTTCGACCAAGGCGGCCGTCGAGGAGGGCATCCTGCCCGGCGGCGGTTCGGCGCTGGTCCACGCGGTCAAGGAGCTCGAGGGCGGCCTTGGCCTCACCGGTGACGAAGCCACCGGCGTCCGGATCGTGAAGGACGCGCTGACGGCGCCGCTGTTCTGGATCGCGACCAACGCGGGCCACGAGGGCGCGGTCATCGTCAACAAGGTGCAGGAGCAGGGCTGGGGCCAGGGCTTCAACGCCGCCACCGGCGAGCTGACCGACCTGCTGGCCGCCGGCATCGTCGACCCGGTCAAGGTGACCCGGTCCGCGGTGGCGAACGCTGCTTCGATCGCGCGGCTCGTGCTGACGACCGAGTCGTCGGTCGTCGAGAAGCCGGCCGAGGAAGAGCCCGCCGCGGCGGGCCACGGCCACTCGCACTGACGCCGTTCCACGGGAACGGGGCGGTACCTCTCGCGAGGTGCCGCCCCGTTTTCGTCTGCCACGCTGACCGGCATGACGACACCAGCGTGGGACGAGGTGGCCGCCGCGATCGCCGCGGCGCCCTACCCGGTGACCGTGCTCGAAACCGACGGCGGCCGCGCGGCCCACTGCCTGCGTGAACTGCGGATCACGACAACGTCGTGGCTGGGCGCCGTCGTCGGCCACACCGGCGGCCTGCTGGTCGACCACGGGTGGCTGCGGGTACTCGGCAGCGGTGCGGGCGCGCTGCCCGGCATCCTCGAGCGCGCCGAACCCGGGTCCGGCATCCTGCCGGTGGCTTACGACGTCCTCGGCGGCTCCTACGTCTGGGCCGCGAACCCGGAGGGCCGGCCGACCGTCCACTACTTCGGGCCGGACGTCCTCGAATGGCAGGACCTCGGCCAGGGCTACGCCGCCTGGCTGCACGCGGTGCTGGCCGGCTCGCTCGACCGGTTCTACGAAACCTTGCGCTGGCCCGGCTGGCCGGACGAGGTCGGCGCGGTCGCCGCCGACCAGGGCATCCACACCTTCCCGCCACCGTGGACAGTCGAAGGCAAGGACCTTGCGACGGTGTCTCGGGCCGTCGTCCCGCTGCCGGAGCTGGTCTCCGTGCACCAGCACGCCGCCCGGCAGCTCTGACCCCTGGACGGCACGGAGGGCGGCACCCCACCCGGTGCCGCCCTCCGATGTCTGTGTTGTGTCCAGCCCGTGGCGCGCTCAGCCGCCGGACATGCTGAGCGCGCGTTTGTCCGACTTGATGATGTGTTCCCGCTCGGACTCCGAGAGCCCGCCCCAGATGCCGTACGGCTCGTGCACGGCCAGCGCGTGGCTGCGGCACATCTCGAGAACCGGGCAGCTCAGGCAGACGGCCTTCGCTCTGGCTTCCCGCCGTGCCCGCGCCGGGCCGCGCTCGCCGTCCGGGTGAAAGAAGGACGCGCTGTCCATCCCCCGGCACGACCCTTCGAGCTGCCAGTCCCACATGTCGGCGTTGGGTCCTGGGAGCCTGCGCGTGTCTGCCATCCTGACCGCCTCCGTCATTCGGTCGATGCCGCTAGCTGCTCTGCTGTGGAGTCGATACTCCATTCGGTGCAACGGCGGTAACGTTAGAAGCGCGCCAATAGTTGTTCAAGCGATTCGGTTCGATTCAGCCGTTAGGCATCCCCCGGATGTGTGAGCAGGGCTTTCGCCTCCGGTTGCCGACGGCGCTGGGTGCCTGGATATTGAGGCTCGTGGGAGCTGGGTCGGGCACCGAAGAACCCACCCTGCCGGTGGCCTCGGTCGCCCGCCGGCTCGGGGTCGCGCCGTCCACCCTCCGAACCTGGGACCGCCGCTACGGACTGGGGCCCAGCCGCCACACGGACGGCCGCCACCGCCGCTACGGCACCTCCGACATCGGCCGCCTCGAACTGATGCAGCGTGCGTTGCTGAGCGGCGCGTCGACGGCCGAGGCGGCGCGCTACGCCCTGGAGCAGATCCCGCGTTCCGGGCCGCCCCAGCCGGAGGAGCCCGCCTCGCCGTCGGAGTCCGCGGTCGGGGACGACGGTCACGAGGTCCGCTCCCGCCTGGCCCGCCGCCTGAGCACGGCGGCACTGGCGATGGACGTCGGCGCGGTCCAGCGGATGCTCGCCGACACCATCGCCGAGCTGGGGGTGCTCCCGGCGTGGACGGGCGTGATCGAGCCGGTCCTGTCGGCGCTCGGAGCCCGGTGGCGCGGCGCGAGCGCGGGGGCGGAGGTGGAGTACTTGCTCGCGGAGTGCGTGTTCGCGGCACTGGTCCGCGCGACCCCGGTGCTCGACGAGCCCCGCAACACCCGCCCGGTCCTCCTCGGCTGCGTCCCGGACGAGCGCGACTCGATGCCGATGTACGCGCTGGCGGCCTCCCTGGCCGGCCGGCGCATCGGCGCGCAGCTGTTCGGGGTGCCGCTGCCGGCGGAGGTGCTGGCGGTGGCGGTCCGCCGCAGCGCACCGGCGGCGGTGGTGCTGTGGGCCAACGGCCGCGGGGTGGCGGACGCACGGCTGTTCGCGAGGGTCTCGCGGGGGAGGCAGCGCAGCCGGTTGTTCGCGTGCGGCCCGGGCTGGGACGCGGGGTCGCTGCCGGACAAGGTGGAGCTGCTCACGGACCTGCCGGCCGCGGCGGACCGCATCGAGCACGTCCTGGTCGGCGCCCGGCGGTAGTCGCTGGGGCGGTGGTGGTGGTTCGCGGTGGCCGGTGGCCCGGCGGTGGTGGTTCGCGGTGGCCGGTGGCCCGGCGGTGGTGGTTCGCGGTGGCCGGTGACCCGGCGGTAAGCAGCGGCCCGGCGGTTGTCCACATCGCAGCCGGGCTGTGGACAGCTTCGGCGCCGGCCCCGCGATCCGCCGGTTTTGTCGGAACCGGCCGATAGACTGGACCGGGGTCAGCCCCCAGGGATGGGTGGGGCACGACTGTCCGGGCCCTGGCGGCACTTCGATCATGTTTTTGTCGGTGTAAACCGCTAGAAAGGACGGGTGCACGAACCCGCCCTGAGGGCCGCCGCGTTCGGGAGTGGCCCGCTGCCCGGTCCCGCGGTCGCGCGCGGCTCCGGCCGCCCGCGGGAACGGCTGCTCGCCGCCGTCGTCCTCGGCGCGCAAGGCCGCTACGCCGCCGCGGCCACGCTCCTGGACTCCCTCCGGCGCGGGCGCGACCCGGTGACCGCCTCCCTCGCCGCGAGCACCCTCGCCTCCCACCGGCGGCAGCTGGGCGGGCACCGCCGCGCCCGCGCCCTCGACGGCGAGGCCTTCGCCAAGGTCGCCCACCTGGCCACCAAGCCCGACCCCGACGGCCCCGAGCCGGAGGCGGCCACTCCCCGCCCGCGGACCGCCGCCGGCCGCGAGCCGGTTGCATCCAGTGCGGAAGCAGCCGCGACCGGCCGTGACCCCGACGGTCTCGACGCCCCCGGCGCCCTGGCTGACGCCCTCCTCGGCCTCGCTGCCGACAACCTCGCCCTCGGCCGCCTCACCGCCGCCCGTCGCCTCGCCGAACGGGCCGCCGCCGCCGACCACGGCTGGCGGGCCACCGTGCGTCGCGGCTGGGTGGGCGCCGAAATCGAACTCGCCGCAGGTCAGGGCGCCGCCGCCGTGCCGCACGCCCGGGTCGCTTTCGAAACCGCGCGCGCCCGGGGTGCCCGGCGGCACACCGTGAAATCCGGGATTGTGCTGGCCGTCGCGCTGAGCGCGGCCGGGGATCCCGATCACCGGAAGATTTCGGACGAGCTTGTCGGAAATGCAATGGCCACCGCGGAGGAATGCGAACTCCTTTCACTTTCGTGGCCGGCGGCGCTCGTCGCGGCCGACCTGCGCCCAGGACACGCCGAGGAGTATCGATTCAGAGTGGCGCAGGTGTTGCACGCAGTGTTACGAAGCGCAGATCCTTGCGGGAGGAGGGTTGCGGGGGAATCACCATGGGTCCCCGTCCCGGGTGGTTGAGCCGTCGGAATGGGGTGTTCCGGCATCCGGGCTAAGAAAGTTCAAAAAAAGCCACCGGATCGTGTCAAGGTTCGGGCTAAAGCGTCCGATAGGGGAAGTGGAATGTCACCCGGCTGCAGGAAGGAAACCCCGTGACGACGGTCTTGATCTGCGACGACCGACGCAGTGTCCGCGAAGGGCTCACCCGAGTGATGTCCGCGGTCCCTGGGGTCAGTCGCATCGACTGCGTAGCGCACGGTGACGAGCTGCTGGCCCGGTACTCCCGTCAGCCCGTCGACGTCGTGCTGGTCGGGACGCAGCGCGCGGTCCCGACGGGTGTCGAAGCCACCCGGCGGCTCGTCTCGGCCAACCCCCAGGCGAACGTCATCGTCTTCGGCGCCCCGGACGACGCGGGCAGCATCGCCGCCGCGATCGCCGGCGGTGCCCGCGGCTACCTCCGCTGGGACGCGTCCCGGCCGGAGCTGGTCGCCGCGCTGGCCCACACCCTGGCGAGCACCTCGGTGCCCGCGCCCCGTCAGCCGTCCGACCCGGGCGTCCAGCTGACCGAGCGCGAGCTTCAGGTGCTCCGCGGGATGAGCCAGGGCAAGAGCAACGGCCAGATCGGCCGCGAGCTCTACCTGTCCGAGGACACGGTCAAGACGCACGCCCGGCGCCTGTTCCGCAAGCTCGGCGTGCGCGACCGCGCGCAGGCCGTCGCGCACGGCTTCCGCCGCGGCCTGGTCAGCTGACCTGCCGCTCTCCCCGTTCCTGACACGGCCGGTTCCCAGGTGACGACGGGCCAGGGCGTTCCGCCCTGGCCCGCACCCGTGTGGTCCCCATCACGGTCCGGCGTTCGACGTGGCGGATCCCCGCCTCACCACCCCGCCCCTCCGGCGGATCTCGTACCCGCAACCGGGCTCGCTCGTTGAAACGGCGACCCGGACCGCGGGTCTGCAGAGTGAACCGTATTTTCGCGGCCCCCGCCGCCGCGGCGCGCCCGGGTGCACCGCGCGCGCCGGTCCGGTGGGAGCCGACGGTACGGTAACGGTCACCGGTGCGCGGTGGAGGCGACCACGGGCCGGGTTCTCTGCACACCTACACGTAACACTGGGACTGTTGTCTGCGATGGCCAATGTGGGGGATGGACTGGATGAGCCGGTCGCCGCTGCTGTCGAGGGAGATCCCCAGGCAGTGGAGCGGCTGCTGGCGGCTATCCGTCCACTGGTAGTGCGGTATTGCCGCGCCCGGGTTGGCAGGCAGGAGCGATCGTTCGCTTCGGCGGACGACGTTGCGCAGGAGGTGTGTCTCGCGGTGCTAACGGCATTGCCCTCGTACCGCGATCAAGGCCGCCCTTTTCTGGCCTTCGTCTACGGGATCGCCCAGCACAAGGTCGCCGACGCGCACCGCGCGGCGGCGCGCAACCGAGCCGAACCGGTGGCCGAGATCCCCGACGAGGTCGAGGGCGGGGTCGGTCCCGAGCAGCGGGCGCTGCAAGGTGAGCTGAACGAGCGGATGTCCCAGTTGTTGCAGGTGCTGCCGGACAAGCAGCGGGAGATCGTGGTGCTGCGCGTGGTCGTCGGCCTGTCGGCGGAGGAGACCGCGGATGCGGTCGGCTCCACCCCCGGCGCCGTCCGCGTCGCCCAGCACCGCGCCCTCGCGCGGCTGAGAAAGGTCCTGGCCGCGGAGGAGGTGATCTGAGTGACCGGTCACGAGAGATTCGATCCGGACGACGTCTTCGGCAGTGGCCTGACGGCGTCGGAGGCGGAGTTCGCCGCCGACCTGTCGGCCGTCCAAGCCGATGACGCGCTGCTCGACGCGCTGGGCGGATCCGACCCGGCACTGGCCGACGGTCTCGGCGACCAGGAGCTCAACGCGTTGCTGGTGGCGTGGCGAAGAGACATCGACAGCGAGCCGCTGGCCGAGCTCGTCGACGTCGACACCGCCGTGCGCACCGTCAGTACCGCCGCCATGGCCAAGCGGCACGCTTCGAGCGGACGCCGCCGCAGGCTGCTCGTCCCGGTCGCCGTCGCCGCCGCCGTGCTGGCGATCGCGTTCACCGGCACCGGGCTGGCCGCGCGCTCCGCGCAGCCCGGCGACACGCTGTGGGGCCTCGCGAAGGTCCTGTACGCCGACCACACCCGTTCCGTCGAGGCGGCCGCCACGGCGAAGCTCGACCTCGAAAAAGCCAACCTCGCCATCGCCGGCGGCAACCTCGACGCCGCCCGCCAGGCCCTCCAGGACGCCCAGGCCGCCCTGTCGCAGGTGACCGACGAGGAGAACCGCGACCAGCTGATGGAGCAGCACCGGCAGCTCGCCGCGCAGCTGCAGAACCCGGAGGCACCGGTACAGGGCCCGATCCAGACCTCGGTTCCGACGCCGTCGCCGGGCGCCCCGTCGAGCCAGGTGCCGCCGGCCGGTTCGGCGTCGTCGCTCCCGGGCAGCGGCAGCGGCACCACGAGCCTGCCGGGCAGCGCGAGCGCGACCCCGACGCCCCCGCCGCCGACCACCACGCCGCCCCCGACCACGAGCCCGGCACCGCCGACCACCACCGGCGCCACCGGGAACGAGCCGGGCACGCCGCGCAGCGAGTCCTCGGGTGGCCAGTCGCAGGGCGTCGGCGAGACGCCGTAGGACGGACAGCGAAAAGCCCTGGTGAGGAAACTCACCAGGGCTTTTCTTCGTCTTGTGGGGAGGCGCTCAGTAGGCGCTCTCGTTGGCCGTTACGCCGTCGGCGAACCCGCGGCAGTAGTCCCAGCTGACGTAGTCGCCGGGGTTCGGGTCGTAGGCGGGCTCGTGCGGCCGCATCCGGCCGTCGGCCAGCAGCTGCTCCAGGCTGGCGCGCAGCAGGTGCCAGTCGTGGTAGTGCGGTTCGTCGCACTCACCGCAGTCGACGACGATCCCGCGGACACCGCGGGGTTCGAGCAGGGCCTGGTAGACGGCCAGATCCGAGAGATCGGCCAGCAGTTCGGTGCGTTCGGAGTCGCTGATCGGCTCGTCCAGCCGGTCCTCGGGGTCTCCGAATGCGCGGGCCGGGTCGTCCGGGTCGTCCGCGAACGGGTCTGGAGGCAGGACATCGTGCGCCACGGCCTGCACGGTACCCGGCGGCCCCGCCGGCCCGCCCACCGCCCGGGGCGGGCGGCGAGCGGCGGATATCATGAGGGGAAGGCTCCGAGTCGCCGTTGATCGAACACAGCGACACGCTCATCCCGCGCCAGGAAGGCCCTTCACCCGCTATGACCAGCGACGGCATCTCCGCCCCCGTTCCGGCCAAGTTCGCCATGCTCGGCCTGACCTTCGACGACGTGCTGCTGCTGCCGGCCGAATCGGACGTCGTGCCGAGCACCGTCGACACGAGCTCCCGGCTGACCCGGAACATCACCCTCGGCATCCCGCTGGTGTCCGCGGCGATGGACACCGTCACCGAGGCGCGGATGGCCATCGCGATGGCCCGCCAGGGCGGCATCGGCGTCCTCCAGCGCAACCTGCCGATCGACGAGCAGGCCGCCGCGGTCGAGGTCGTCAAGCGGTCCGAGGCCGGCATGGTCACCGACCCGGTCACCTGCTCGCCGGACGCGACGCTGGCCGAGGTCGACGCCCTGTGCGCGAAGTTCCGCATCTCCGGCGTGCCGGTGACCGACGCGGCCGGGACGCTGGTGGGCATCATCACCAACCGCGACATGCGGTTCGAGGTCGACCACAGCCGCCCGGTGTCCGAGGTGATGACGAAGGCGCCGCTGGTCACCGCCCAGGTCGGGGTGTCGGCGGACGCCGCGCTCGGCCTGCTGCGCCGGCACAAGATCGAAAAGCTGCCGATCGTCGACGGCGCGGGCAAGCTCCGCGGCCTGATCACGGTCAAGGACTTCGTGAAGACCGAGCAGTACCCGAAGGCGACGAAGGACCCGGACGGCCGGCTCATCGTCGGCGCCGCGGTCGGCGTCGGCGTCGACGGGCACAAGCGCGCGATGACGCTCGCCGAAGCCGGCGTCGACGTGCTGATGGTCGACACCGCGCACGGCCACTCCCGCTCGGTCGTCGAAACGGTCTCGCTGCTGAAGAAGGAGCTGGGCGAGTCGGTCGACATCGTCGGCGGCAACGTCGCGACCCGGGCCGGCGCGCAGGCGCTGGTCGACGCGGGCGCGGACGGCATCAAGGTCGGCGTCGGCCCCGGCTCCATCTGCACCACCCGGATCGTGGCGGGTGTCGGCGTCCCGCAGATCTCGGCCATCTACGAGGCCGACCAGGCCGCGCGCCCGGCAGGCATCCCAGTGATCGGCGACGGCGGCATCCAGTACTCGGGCGACATCGCGAAGGCCATCGCGGCCGGCGCGTCCACGGTGATGCTGGGCAGCCTGCTCGCCGGCACCGCCGAGTCGCCGGGCGACCTGATCCTGGTCAACGGCAAGCAGTTCAAGGTCTACCGCGGCATGGGCTCGCTGGGCGCGATGCAGTCCCGCGGCCAGGGCAAGTCCTACTCGAAGGACCGCTACGCCCAGGACGACGTGCTCAACGAGGACAAGCTGGTCCCCGAGGGCATCGAGGGCCGGATCCCGTTCCGCGGCCCGCTGGCCAACGTCGTCCACCAGCTGGTCGGCGGCCTGCGCGCGGGCATGGGGTACGCGGGTGCCGAGACGATCGCGCAGCTGCAGGAGGCGCAGCTGGTCCGGATCACCGCGGCCGGGCTCAAGGAGAGCCACCCGCACGACATCACGATGACCGTGGAAGCGCCCAACTACACGACCCGCTAGGTCTTGGGGGAAGCGCCCACTGTGACACCCACCTGCTGAGACAGCCCGATCGGACATTCCGCCGGCCCTCCTCGATCGCGAAACTGGGTTTCCAGCGATCGAGGAGGGCAGCGGAATGGCGGTTTCGCGACGGGTGGTGGCGGTGGCGGCCGCGTCGGCGGTTCTGGGGCTCGGCGGCGGCGTAGCGGCGTCGGCGGCTCCGAGCACCGCGCAGACGGTCCAGGTGTCGTCTCCCGGGGAGATCTGGAAGCGCACCGAGCTGTTCTTCGGCACCGCCAAGCCGGACGGCACCGAGGTGACCGACAAGGAGTTCGCGGAGTTCTCCGACCGCGAGATCACCCCGGCGTTCCCGGACGGCTTCACCCGCCTCGACGGCAGCGGCCAGTGGCGCGGCGGGTCGGGGACGATCGTGCGGGAGCACACGCACGTGATCGTGCTGCTCTACCCGTTCGCGAACCGGGACGCCGAACGGCAGATCGAAGAGGTCCGCGCCGACTACAAGAAGCAGTTCCGGCAGGAGTCGGTACTGCGTTCGGATTCCGTGGAGAAGGTCTCGTTCTGAGTTCCGGTGACCTAGCGTGCTTACGGTAATCGGCCTATCGCCTTGCGTGGCAGTCGTGGTGTGCACTAGGACACATGACGGTCCTGCGCAGAGGGTTCTTCACGGCCGTCGCCCTGGTGTCCCTCTTCCTCGGCGGCGTGGTGTGCCTGATGTGCCAGGTCCTGGCCGGGCGCGACGCGCCGACCTACCGCGTCGAGGGGCACGTGGTGTCCCACACGCGCGGCGAGCTCCCGGTGGGCGGCTACCAGGACGCGGAGAGCCACACCGTCGAGGTCGACGCCGCGGGCGGCCGGAACTACCGCGTCACGGCGGTGGATTCCGGCCTTGACCTCCCGGTCGGCCAGCCGGTGACGCTCGACGTCTCGACGGCTGACGGCAGCATCGCCTACCTGCGCGCGGGCGGCAGCGTGGTCGACCTGCGCCCGGGCGTGGTCCGCCCGGTCCTGCTGATCGTCGCCAGCCTGCTGGCGCTCGGCGCGGTGTACTTCGGCGCGGTCCGGCTCAACGTGTACCCGCCGGTGGCGACTTGGCTGGCCCTCGCGCTGGGCGCGCTGCTGGCGCCGGTCGCGGTGTTCGTGCGGGTGTAGCCGTGGACAGGGGACTGCCGGCCGCGCTGTGCGGGCTGGCCGCCGGGGCCGTGCTGACCACCGCGACGTGCTGGCTGCTCGAGGCGGCCGGGCCGGTCGAGCGCGAAGAGGCTGTCGTGGTGGCGCGGCACCGGGCGCCGCCGGGTGAGCCGGCCGCCTACCGCCTCGTCCTGCGGACGGCATCCGGCGAGCGCCTCGAGGCCTCGGGCCACGACAAGAACTTCGACCTGCGGCCGGCGCAGCCGGTCCTGCTGGAAATCTCCGAAGTCGGGCGGGCGGTGCGGGCGATCGAGGTCGACCGGCACCGCGTGCCGGTCGACGCCGAGGTCCTCCGGATCCTCCTGGCCGCGCTGTTCGGGGCCGGGCTGCTGGCCGGTGCGCTGGTCCTCGTCGCCGACAGCGGCCGTCGAGTGGTCGCGGCGGTGAGCACGGCGGTGGCCCTGGGGGCGGGCGCACTGCCCGTGTTGCTGCTGTTGTAACCCCCGTGCGCGGGTCACCCACGCGGCCTAGCGACAATGGGGCACGGCAGATTGTCGTCGGCGGAGGAGGCTTCACGTGCGGGACCTGGTCGAGATCGGGATGGGCCGCACCGCGCGGCGGGCGTATGACCTCGACGACGTCGAGATCGTGCCGTCGCGGCGGACTCGCTCGTCCTCGGTGGTGTCCACCTCCTGGCAGATCGACGCCTACCGCTTCGACCTGCCGCTCGTCACGCACCCGACCGACGCGATCGTCTCGCCCGGCACCGCGGTCGCCGTCGGCGAGCTCGGCGGCCTGGGCGTGCTCAACGCCGAGGGTCTCTGGGCGCGGCACGCGAACGTCGAGGACGCCATCTTCCAGCTGGTCCGCGCGGCCGAGGACCTCGAGGACCCGACCGCGGTCGGCCGCGTGCTGCAGGAGCTGCACGCCGCGCCGATCCGGCTCGACCTGCTCACCGAGGCGATCAAGACGGTCCGCGAGTCCGGCGTCACGGTGGCCGCGCGCGTCAGCCCGCAGCACGCCGCCGAGCTGACCCCGGACCTGATCGCGGCCGGCGTCGAGATCCTGGTCGTGCAGGGCACGATCATCTCCGCCGAGCACGTCCAGCGCGACGCCGAGCCGCTGAACCTCAAGGAGTTCATCGGCCGCCTCGACGTGCCGGTCATCGCCGGCGGCGTCAGCGACTACCGCACCGCGATGCACCTCATGCGCACCGGTGCGGCCGGTGTCATCGTCGGCCACGGCTACACGCCGGGCGTGACGAGCACCGACCGCGTGCTCGGCATCGGCGTCCCGATGGCCACCGCGATCATCGACGCCGCGGCCGCCCGCCGCGACTACCTCGACGAGACCGGCGGCCGGTACGTGCACGTGCTCGCCGACGGCGGCATGACGGTGTCGGGCGACATCGCCAAGGCCATCGCGTGCGGCGCGGACGCCGTCATGCTCGGTTCACCGCTGGCCGCCGCCTCCGACGCGCCCGGGCAGGGCCTGTACTGGACGGCGGCCGCGGCGCACCCGTCCCTGCCGCGCTCCCGCGTGGCGGCGGGCCCCGACTACGCCGTGGACCTCAAGACCCTGCTGTTCGGGCCGTCGTCCGACGCGGAAGGCGTGGTGAACCTGTTCGGGGCGCTCCGCCGCGCGATGGCGAAGACGGGTTACTCGGACCTCAAGGAGTTCCAGCGGGTGGGCCTCACCGTCCGGCGGTGAGGTGGCGGAGGAACGCGGCGAAGGCGGCCGTGGAGTAGACGAGGACCGGCCGGGGCACCGCCTGTTTGGTGTCCCGGACCCCGACCACGCCGGGACCGCCGCCGATCTCGACGCAGGCGTTCTCTTCGAAGTGGCTGTGGCTCGACTTGCGCCAACCGGTGAGCGTTCGTGGGCTCATCTGGTGACTCCCGCCCTTGTGCCCCGACCGGCGGTGATTCGCCGACGTGGACATCGACCACCATTGAGATTACCCACTGTTGTCGTCCGACAACCATAACCGGCGAGTAACTTACCTCTGGTCAGAACGCGGAGCCGGAGTTACGCTCCAGGTGTGACTGCCAGTAACACCACCACCAGTGCGGGTGGCCCCGACTACGACGTCGTCGTGGTGGGGTCGGGGTTCGGCGGCAGCGTCGCGGCGCTGCGGCTCACCGAAAAGGGCTACCGGGTAGCCGTCGTCGAGGCGGGCCGGCGGTTCGCCGACGACGAGTTCGCGAAGACCTCGTGGGACCTCAAGCGCTACCTGTGGGCGCCGCAGGTCGGCTGCTACGGGATCCAGCGCATCCACATGCTCAACGACGTGATGGTGCTGGCCGGCGCCGGCGTCGGCGGTGGTTCGCTGGTCTACGCGAACACGCTGTACCGGCCGCTCAAGCCGTTCTACCGCGACCGGCAGTGGGCGCACATCACCGACTGGGAGGCCGAGCTCGCCCCGCACTACGACCAGGCGAGCCGGATGCTGGGCGTGGTCACGAACCCGACGATCACACCGTCGGACGTCGTGATGCGCGAGGTCGCGAAGGACATGGGGGTCGCGGATTCGTTCCACCCGACGCCGGTCGGGGTGTACTTCGGCAAGCCGGGGGAGCGGGTCGCGGACCCGTACTTCGGCGGCGCCGGCCCCCAGCGCGTGGGCTGCACCGAGTGCGGCTCGTGCATGACCGGCTGCCGCGTCGGGGCGAAGAACACGCTGGTCAAGAACTACCTGTACCTGGCGGAGCAGGACGGCGCCCACGTCATCCCGCTGACCACGGTGACTTCGGTGCGGCCGATCGACGGCGGTTACGAGGTCTCGTTGAAGAAGACGGGGACGACGTCCCGCCGCTTCCGGACGACGATCACGGCCGAGAAGGTGGTCTTCGCCGCGGGGACGTGGGGCACCCAGAACCTGCTGCACAAGCTGAAGGACACGGGCACGCTGCCGCGGTTGTCCCGCAGGCTCGGCGAGCTCACCCGCACGAACTCCGAGGCGATCATCGGCGCGGCCCGGACCGAGGTCGACGAGAGCCGGAACTTCAGCCGCGGCGTCGCGATCACGTCGTCGATCCACCCGGACGAGAACACCCACATCGAGCCGGTGCGCTACGGCAAGGGCAGCAACGCGATGAGCCTGCTGCAGACGATCGCGACCGACGGCGCCTCGCCGGTGCCGCGCTGGCGGCAGGCGGTCACGTTCATGCTCAAGCACCCGGTGCAGGCGGCGAAGCTGCTCAACGGCTACCGCTGGAGCGAGCGCACGGTGATCCTGCTCGTGATGCAGAGCCTGGACAACTCGATCACGACGTACACCCGCCGCGGGCTGTTCGGACGCCGCAAGTACACGTCGAAGCAGGGCCACGGAGAGCCGAACCCGAGCTTCATCCCGGCCGGCCACGAGGCGAACGAGCGCACGGCCGACCACATCGGCGGCATCGCGGGCGGAACGTGGGGCGAGATCTTCGACATCCCCCTGACGGCCCACTTCATCGGCGGCGTCCCGATCGGCGCCACGGCGGAGGAGGGCGTGATCGACCCGTACCACCGCGTGTTCGGCTACCCGGGTTTGTCGGTGGTGGACGGCGCGGCGATCACGGCCAACCTGGGCGTGAACCCATCGCTGACGATCACGGCCCAGGCGGAGCGCGCGTTCTCCCTCTGGCCGAACAAGGGCGAGGAGGACCTGCGGCCTTCGCAGGACGCGCCTTACGTGCGGTTGGAGCCGATCGCACCGAAGAACCCGGCGGTCCCCGCGGACGCCCCGGCGGCCTTGCGACGGTCCTAGACTCAGCGCCGTGACGGCATCCGAGAAGGCACACGCTCTGCTCGCAGGCATCCGCAAGCTCGACGACGAATGGGCCCGGGTCATCGGCGGCCTCGGCGAGCCCGAGCTGCGCGCTCCCAGCGCGTTGCCCGGCTGGTCGCGGGCCCACGTCCTCGCGCACCTCGCGCGCAACGCCGATGGCCTCCAGAACCTCCTCACCTGGGCGAACACCGGCGTCGAGACCCCGATGTACCCGAGTCCCGAAGCCCGCGACAAGGACATCGAAACCAGCTCCCAGCAGGCCGCCGGTGAGTTGCTCGCCGACTTCGTCGCCTCGGCCGGGCGGTTCGAGCAGTACGCCGCCTCGATGCCGGATGACGCCTGGGCGCGCGAAGCCCGGAACCGGCAGGGTGCTCCCGTCACCGGGACCGTCGTCGCGCGGATGCGGCTGTCCGAACTCACCATCCACCTCGCCGACCTCGATCGCGGTTACGACCTCGACCGGGTGCTCGGGCTGCTCGGCCCGCTCACCGAGGACGTCGTGCAGCACGCCATCACCTCGCGCGGGGCGCACCTGCCCGCCCTCCACCTGGCCGCCGACGGGTTCACCTGGACCATGGGCGCCACCCCGAAGGCGACCGTGCGCGGGTCGGCCGGGGCGCTGCTGGCCTGGCTCAGCGGGCGCTCGGACGGCGCCGCCCTCGATGGGGCCGTGCCGCGGATCCCGGCCTGGGCGTGATCGGTCCGCTCCACCCGGTGACCTCCTTGCGCCCGCTCTACACTGGGCCTCCCCGGCACCGAGGAGTCCGCTGTGGACAGTGAGCACGACCAGGGGCGGCCCGGCGTCGGCCGGAGGGCGTTCCTGCGCATCGCGGGCGTCTCGGCCGCCGGCGCCGTCGCCGCCGCGTGCGGCCCGGAGAAGCCCGCGGCCCCGGTCGCCTCGACCGCCCCGGCGCCCGCGACCTCCACGCCGCCGGCCAGCAGGCTGCCCACCGGCCCGCCGAACTGGGACGACCTGCGCAGCCAGCTGACCGGCAGCCTGCTGCGCCCGGGCACCGACGGCTACGACACCGCCAAGCACGGCTTCAACCAGCTCTTCGACGGCAACAACCCGGTCGCCGTCGCCACCGCGGCCACCGTCCAGGACGTCCAGGCTTGCGTCAAGGCGGCCGCCGGGCGCGTCACCATCGCCGCACGCAGCGGCGGCCACAGCTACGCCGGCTACTCGGTGCCCCAGGGCGGCCTGGTCGTCGACGTGGCCGCGCTGAACAAGATCGACGTCCAGGGCGGCAAGGCCGTGATCGGCGCCGGCGCGAAGCTGAAGGACGTCTACGCCGCCCTCGCGCGGGCCGGGCGCGCGCTGCCGGCCGGGTCCTGCCCGACGGTCGGGATCGCCGGCCTGACCCTCGGCGGCGGCATCGGCGTGCTCGCCCGCAAGTACGGCCTGACCTGCGACCACCTGAGTTCCGCCCAGGTCGTCGTGGCCGACGGCCGCACCGTCACCGCTTCCGCCGGCTCCGAACCGGACCTGTTCTGGGCTCTGCGCGGCGGGGGCGGCGGCAACTTCGGCATCGTCACCGAGTTCACCTTCGACACCGATCCGGCGCCGCCGCAGCTGACGGTGTTCTCGCTGCACTTCCCGGCCGGATCCGGCGCCGACGTGCTCGCCGCGTGGCAGCAGTGGGTCGCCGCGATGCCGCCGGAACTCTGGTCGAACCTGGTGCTCTCGGGTGGGTCGCCGGTGCAGTGCCGCGTCGGCGGCTGCTACGTCGGGGACACCGCCGGGCTGAACACGCTGCTCAACAACCTGACCACCAACGCGGGCGCCCGGCCGACCCAGCGCGTGGTGCGGACCCTGGACTACCTCGGCGCCATGAAGTACTTCGAGGGCAGCTCGAACCGCCAGTCGTTCGTCGCCTCCTCGCGGATGATCACCGCACCGGTCGACGCCGCGAAGTTCGCCGCGGTCGCCGAAGGCCGCGCGGGCACGGACCTGCTCGTCGACGGCCTCGGCGGCGCGGTGGCCGGCCCGGCCAAGGACGCCACCGCGTTCTGGCACCGCGACGCGCTGGCGAGTGTGCAGGTCTACGCGCCGGCGACGGCGAAGACCCGGGCGAAGGTCACGCAGTCGGTCGGCGAGGTCGTGGCCGGGCTCGCCGCCGCCGGCGCGGGCGGCGGGTACGTCAACTACATCGACCCGGCCCTGCCCGACTGGAAGACCGCCTACTACGGCGACAACGCCAAGCGGCTGCAGGACGTCGCGAAGAAGTACGACCCGCTCAACGTCTTCCGGTTCGGGCAGGGCGTCGTCAGCTAGAGGTCGATGCCGGTGAAGACGGTGACGCGCTCCTCGGTCAGGTCGTGCATCGCGGCGAGGACGCCTTCGCGGCCGACGCCGGAGCCCTTCACGCCGCCGTAGGGCATCTGGTCGGCGCGGTAGGACGGGACGTCACCGATGATCACGCCGCCGACCTCCAGTTCGGCCGACGCGTGGAACGCCAGCTGGACGTCGGTGGTGAAGACGCCCGCCTGCAGGCCGTACGCCGATTCGTTCACCGAGCGGAAGGCCGCGTCCACACCGTCCACAACGGACACCGCGAGCACCGGGCCGAAGATCTCCTCGCGCCACGCCTTCGTGTCCGGCGGGACGTCGGTGAGCAGCGTCGGGGCGACCGTCGCGCCGTCGCGGGTGCCGCCGGTGAGCACCTTCGCGCCCGCGGCGACGGCTTCGTCGATCCACGCCACGATCCGCTCGGCGGCGGCTTCGTCGACCACCGGGCCGACGTCGGTGTTGCGGTCGTAGGGGTCGCCGGTCCGCTGCGCCTCGACGGCTTCCACCAGTGCGGGCACGAACTCCTCGGCCACGGCGGCGTCGACGATCACCCGCTGCACCGCGATGCAGGACTGGCCGGCCTGGTAGTTGCCGAAGGTGGCGATCCGGTGCGCGGCGCCTTCGGGATCGGGCCAGTCGCGCAGCACGACGGCGGCCGCGTTGCCGCCGAGCTCGAGCACGACGTGCTTGCGCGGCGCGGCGTCCTTCAGCGACCAGCCGACCGGGCCGGACCCCGTGAACGACACGACCGGCAGCCGCGGGTCGGCGACGAGTGCCTGCGTCTGTTCGTTTCCCAGTGGCAGCACGGAAAACGCGCCTTCCGGCAGGTCCGTCTCGGCCAGGAGCTCGCCGAGGATCAGCGCCGACAACGGCGTCCGCGGGGCCGGCTTGACGATGATCGGCGCCCCGATCGCCAGTGACGGCGCCACCTTGTGCGCCACCAGGTTGAGCGGGAAGTTGAACGGCGCGATGCCGAGCACCGGCCCGCGCGGGACGCGGCGGGTCAGCGCCAGCCGCGCCTCGCCCGCCGGGTCGGTGTCGAGCCGCTGGACGTCACCGGTGAAGCGGCGGGCCTCCTCGGCGGCGATCCGGAACACCGACACCGCGCGCTTGACCTCGGCTTCGGCCCACTTGAGCGGTTTGCCGTTCTCGGCGGTGATCACCTCGGCGATCTCGTCGGCGCGCGCGGCGAGCCCGCGGGAGACGTGCTCGAGCGCGCCCGCCCGGACGTGCGCCGGCGTGCCGCGGAGCTCGCGGGCGACCGACACCGCGGCCGCGACCGCGCGTTCGACCTGGTCCGGCCCGGGCACGGCGACCGTGGCGACCTCGCTGCCGTCGTACGGGTGGTGCACGACGAGGGTGGTGGCGCCCGCTTCGGGGCGGCCGGCGATCCAGGCCGGGCGCGGCTCGGGGGTGATCATGTCCATGCGTACCAACGTAATGCGGGCGGGGTCCCGTTCGGATGACCCCCACCCGGACGGGTCATGGCTTGATGAGCACCTTCAGCGCTTCGCGGTCCGCCATCGCGCGGTAGCCGTCCGGCACGCCCTCGACGTCGGTGGTGCGGTCGAAGACCCTGCCGGGCTGGTACCGGCCCTCGAGGACGTCCGGCAGCAGCTCGGGGATGTAGTGCCGGGCCGGGGCGACGCCGCCGGTGACGGTGACGTTGCGCCGGAACACCGCCGGGCCGATCGGGCCCTCCTCGTACTGCGGGACGCCGACGCGGCTGACCGCGCCGCCGGGACGCACGGCGCCGATGGCCATCTCGAACGCGGCCTTCGTGCCGACGCACTCCAGGACGGCGTGGGTGCCTTCGCCGCCGGTCAGCTCCCGCACCTTCTCGATGCCCTCCTCGCCGCGCTCGGCCACGACGTCGGTCGCGCCGAACTCCCGGCCGAGGTCGGTCCGCGCCCGGTGGCGTCCCATGAGGACGATCCGCTCGGCGCCGAGGCGCTTCGCGGCGAGGACGGCGGAGAGGCCCACGGCGCCGTCGCCGATCACGGTGACGTTCTGGCCCCTCGTCACGCGCGCCTTCGTCGCGGCGTGGTGGCCGGTCGGGAAGACGTCCGACAGCGTGAGCAGCGACGCCAGCAGCGCGTCGTCGTCGGTGTGCGGCACCGGTACGAGGGTGCCGTCGGCCTGCGGCACGCGCACCGCCTCGCCTTGCCCGCCGTCGACGCCCTTCGCGCCCCAGAACCCGCCGTGCAGGCAGGACGTCTGCAGGCCTTCGCGGCAGAACACGCAGGTGTTGTCCGACCAGACGAAGGGCGCGATGGCGAGGTCGCCCTTCTTGACGGTGGTGACGTCGGCGCCGGTCTCCTCGACGATCCCGAGGAACTCGTGCCCGATCCGGCGGCCGTGTTCGCTCGGCGCCATGTCGGCGTAGGGCCAGAGGTCACTGCCGCAGATGCAGGACCGCACCACCCGCAGGATGACGTCGGTCGGCTCGACCAGCTTCGGGTCCGGGACGGTCTCGACCCGCACGTCTCCGGCACCGTAGATGACTGTCGCTCGCATGCTGGGGGCCTTCCCTGGGCGGGTCGTGACAAACGTCGGGGTGCGACTTCGGTGGCGCCTCCGGATTTTCGTCCATGCCCGCGGCCACCGCACTTCGTGGCCCCTTCGCGGCTACCGGCTCCGGTACAGGTCGCGCAGCAGCAGCACCTCGGCGCAGTGGTGGATCATCTCGCGGTGGATGTGCAGCACCAGCGTCGCCATCGGGTACTTGGCGTACGGGCCCTCCGCCGGGCCGCACGGCCGCGCCAGCGCTTCGTCGTCGAGTGACCGCACCCCGGCCACCCACTGCGCGTACAGCTCGTCGAGCTCGGAAAGCGCTTCGGCGGCCGTCCCCGGGTACGGGTAGTCGTCGTAGCCGATCGGCGCCCCGCCGAAGTGCGACCCGATCCGCGCGCCGAGCACGCCGACCAGGAGGTGGCCGAGCCGCCAGGCGATCGTCGTGACCGGCGGCGGGCTCGGTTCGGGGTAGGCCCAGTCGATCGTGAACGGACCCGAGCCGGGCTCGTCGGCCGACTTCCGCGGCCGCACCGTCCAGCAGCCCGGGACCGGCTCCCAGAGGTACTCCTCGTCGGTGAGCCCTCCGAGCTTCGGGCGCGTGTGCACCTTCCAGTGGAAGTCGAGCTGGTCGGTCAGTTCCTCGGTCCAGTTCACGGCCATACCGGGCACCGTAGGCCCGGTCGAGGACAGCACCGGCCCTGAATCCGGCGTGACCCGGCCCACCTGGGACGATGGAGACCGAAACCCACCGTTGCCAGGAGGTCGCCAGGTGCCCAACCCCACCGGTCCGGTTCTCGTCGTGGACTTCGGGGCGCAGTACGCGCAGCTGATCGCCCGGCGCGTCCGCGAGGCACAGATCTACTCGGAGGTCGTGCCGCACAGCGCGTCCACCGAAGAGATCCTCGCGAAGAACCCCGCGGCCATCATCCTTTCCGGTGGCCCTTCGAGCGTGTACGCCGAAGGCGCGCCGGGCATGGACCCGAAGCTCACCGAAGCCGGCGTGCCGATGTTCGGCATCTGCTACGGCCACCAGCTGCTGGCCAGCGCGCTCGGCGGGGTCGTCGAGCCGACCGGCGTGCGCGAGTTCGGCCGCACCGAGGTCCGCGTCACCGGCGACGGCGGTGTCCTGCACGCCGGCCTGCCCGCGCACCAGCCCGCCTGGATGAGCCACAACGACAGCGTCACCAAGGCCCCGGAGGGTGCGGTCGTCACCGCCTCTTCCGACGGCGCCGCGGTCGCCGGCTTCGAGGACGTCGAGCGTCGCTTCGCCGGCGTGCAGTACCACCCGGAGGTCGCGCACTCGCCGCACGGCCAGGAGGTGCTGCGCCGGTTCCTGCGCGACATCGCCGGGATCGAGCCGCAGTGGACGACGTCGTCGATCGTCGAAGAGCAGGTCAAGCGGATCAGCGAGCAGATCGGCGACGGCCGGGCCATCTGCGGCCTGTCCGGCGGCGTCGACTCGGCCGTGGCGGCCGCACTGGTCCAGCGGGCCATCGGCGACCGGCTGACCTGCGTGTTCGTCGACCACGGCCTGCTGCGCGCGGGGGAGCGCACCCAGGTCGAGCAGGACTTCGTCTCCGCCACCGGCGTCAACCTGGTGACCGTCGACGCGCGCGAGCGGTTCCTCGACGCGCTGGCCGGCGTCACCGACCCGGAGCAGAAGCGCAAGATCATCGGCCGCGAGTTCATCCGCGTGTTCGAGCAGGCCGAGCGCGACCTCAAGGCCCAGGGCGACTACAAGTTCCTGGTCCAGGGGACGCTCTACCCGGACGTCGTCGAGTCCGGCGGCGGCGAGGGCACGGCCAACATCAAGAGCCACCACAACGTCGGCGGCCTGCCGGACGACCTCGAGTTCGAGCTGGTCGAGCCGCTGCGGCTGCTGTTCAAGGACGAGGTCCGCCGGGTCGGCCTGGAACTGGGCCTGCCCGAGACGATCGTCCAGCGCCAGCCGTTCCCCGGCCCCGGCCTGGGCATCCGGATCATCGGCGCGGTCGACCAGGAGCGTCTCGACACCCTCCGCGCGGCCGACCTGATCGCGCGTGAGGAGCTGACGGCGGCCGGCCTGGACCGCAGCATCTGGCAGTGCCCGGTGGTGCTGCTGGCCGACGTCCGCAGCGTCGGCGTCCAGGGCGACGGCCGGACCTACGGGCACCCGGTGGTGCTGCGGCCGGTGTCGTCGGAGGACGCGATGACCGCGGACTGGACCCGCCTGCCCTACGACGTCCTGGAGCGGATCTCCACGCGCATCACGAACGAGGTCGCGGAGGTCAACCGGGTGGTGCTGGACGTGACGTCCAAGCCGCCGGGCACCATCGAGTGGGAGTGACCTCCCGGTGGACAAGGCTCGAGGCCCCGGCGTGGGATCCGGGGCCTCGAGGGTTTCCGGGGGTCAGCGGCGCCGCTTGCCGCCGAACGACGCGGTGAGCAGCAGCAGCCCCACGAACACCGCACCGCCGGCGATCACCCAGCGGAAGTCGAACGAGGGCAGCCAGCTCGCGCCGTCCGAGAGGACGTACGCCGACACCAGCAGCGTCGCGACCCCCATGATCAGGGTGAAGACGTCCACGCCGCGCTTGGCCGGCCGGCTGTCGGCCGGTTCGTCGTAGGCGTAGGGGTTCTGCTCAGTCACGCCGCACCTCCACGTTGCCCACGTTGTTCGAAACCTTCAGGGTGATTTTCTGGCCGCCGGGCCCGTCCGGGCCGTTGTCGGTGCCGACCAGCGCGGGTTCGCCGACGCCGTCGCTCGAGCGGCCGAAGCACGACGTCTCGCCCGCGCCGGTGTGGCAGTCGAAGGTGACGTCGGCGTTCGACGGCACGATGACCGTGGTGTCGCCCGCGCCGTTGGACACGGCCGTCGCGTACGGCGCCCCTTCGGGCAGCTCGGTCAGGTCGAGCCGGATGTCGCCGGCCGCGTGCTGGTAGACCGCCTGCAGCTCGGCCGGCGAGTGCGGGGTCGGCTTGAGGTCGCCGAGGCCGCCGCGGACGTCGAAGTCCTTGAACGGCGCCGTCGTCAGCACCAGCCCGACGATGGCCAGCGGAATCGCCAGCCCGATCAGGCCGCGGCCGCCGCGGGCGAACGCGCCGGCCACCAGTCCGATGCCGACCACGCCGAGCACCAGGCCGACGATGTGCTGCGCGTCGAACCAGGTGGCGCCGTTGAGACCGGCGAGCACGCCGGCCCCGGCGGTCACCACGGCGAGGGCGAACGTGGCCGAGCCGACCTTCGACCGCGGGCCCCGCTGCACCCCGTGGTGGTGTGACGCCCGCGGCGGCGGGGTCGGTTGCGGCTCCGGAGGCGGCGGCGCGTCGGGCAGGTCCCAGCCGGCCGGGTCGGCGGCGAGGGGATCCCAGCCCCGGGCCGGCGACGGCGCCTCGGCGGTGTCGGTCATGGTGAAGGCTCCGTTTCCGGTGAAGGCCGGGTAGGACGTCCGCGCGGCGACCGGCGCGGGCCGGTTCTCGTGGCCGCGGGCGCGGTGCAGCAGGTAGAGGGCGGCGGCGATGAGCGCGCAGCTGATCAGCCCGCCGCCGTCGAACCACGACCCGGTGATCGAGCCACCGGCGCTGACGACGGTGAGGACCATGAGCACCACGGCGAACGCTGGCGAAACCGACGACCGGCCGCGCCCGATGAGGCTTTCGAAGCCGGAGACCTCGTCGCTCTCGCCGGGCAGGAACAGCCACCCCAGCAGGTAGAAGGGAACGCCGAACCCGCCGAAGACGGTCGTGACGACCAGCGCAACCCGCACGACGACGGGATCGATCCCGTACCGGTACCCGATGGCCGCGGCCACCCCCGCCAGTTTCCGCCCGGCGTGCGGCCGCCGGGGCCGGCTGACCCAGAAGTCCTTGACGGTCTCCTCGAAGCCGTTCAGGACCCCCGGCTTCTCGCTCGCACCACTCATACCGAGAAGCATGCGGCACCCGCGGTGGCGGGACATCCGGGATGGTCCCTGAGGTTTCCCCTGGCTGATCGGATCAGGGGTTTCCCGGATGGAACCGGACACCCCTGCGTGTGACCATGGACGGCGTGCAGGAGTCCCTCGACCACGTCACCGCCGAGCAGGCGATCACGCCCGCCGACCCCACCCGGCCGAAGATGTTCCGGCGCCGGTCCGGGCGGGCCATTGCCGGGGTGGCCGGGGGGCTGGCCGATCACCTCGGCGTTCCGGTCGTCTGGGTGCGGACCGCGTTCGCCCTCCTGGCCGCGCTCAACGGTGCCGGGCTGCTCGCCTACGGTCTCCTCTGGGTCTTCGTCCAGCAGCAGACCGAAGAAGGCTCCGAAACGCCGACCCCGAAGGAACGGCAGCAGGCGTTCGGCCTGATCGCGCTCGGCGTCGGCCTCGCCGTCGCCAGCGGGACGCTCACCGGGTTCATCAGCGGCTGGGTCGCCGTGCCGCTCGCCGTGGCGATGCTCGGGCTCGCCGTTGTCTGGCGGGAGGCGGACGAGTCGCAGCGGCGCCGGTGGCGGGTCGGTGCGAAGGACGGCTTCGCGGGAGCGTTCCTCGGCGGGGGCGGCTGGTCGGCCGCCATCCGGATCGTCGCCGGGGTGGCGCTGGTGATCACCGGCATCACCGTCGTCGTGCTGCGCAGCGGTACCCTCGACCAGGTCCAGTTCGCGCTGATCGCCGTCGTCGCGACGCTCATCGGGGTCGCCGTGCTGACCGTGCCGTTCTGGCTGCGGCTGGTCCGGGACCTCTCCGACGAGCGCAAGGCCCGCATCCGCACCGACGAACGCGCCGAGATCGCCGCCCACCTGCACGACTCCGTCCTGCAGACGCTGGCCCTGATCCAGAAGCAGAGCGAGCAGCCCCGCGAGGTCGCGCGGCTGGCCCGCAGCCAGGAGCGCGAGCTGCGCGGCTGGCTCTACGGCGCAGGCGGCTACGGCAAGCCGGCCGAGGCGGTCGAGGAGACCACCGGCCAGCTCTCCGAGGCCCTCGCGACCGCGTGCGGCGAGGTCGAGGACACCTTCGCGATCTCGGTCGGCCAGGTCGTCGTCGGCGATGCGGAGCTGGACGAATCGCTCGTCGCGCTGGTCCAGGCCGCGCGCGAGGCGATCGTCAACGCGGCCAAGCACGCCGGCGTCGAGGAGGTCAGCGTCTACGCCGAGGTCGAGCCGACGTCGGTCACGGTGTTCGTCCGCGACCGCGGCAAGGGCTTCGACCCCGACCTCGTCCCCGACGACCGCCACGGCCTCGCCGACTCCATCCGCGGCCGGATGACCCGCCACGGCGGCACGTGCAAGGTCCGGACGGCGCCGGGCGAGGGCACCGAGGTGCAGCTCGCCATGCCGGTGAAAGCGGGCAAGGGAGCAGCGTGAGGCGGCTATGCTCGACGACGTGACTGACACCCAGCGCGAACCGGTCAAGGTGTTCCTCGTCGACGACCACGCGCTGTTCCGCGCGGGCGTGCGCACCGAGCTCGACTCGATCACCGACGAGGTCCGCGTGGTCGGCGAGGCCGGCTCGGTCGCCGAAGCGGTGGCCGGCATCGCCCGCACGAAGCCCCAGGTGGTGCTGCTCGACGTCCACATGCCCGACGGCGGCGGCGCCGAGGTCCTGCGCCGGGTCCGCCCCGAGCTGCCGGACGTGGTGTTCCTGGCCCTGTCGGTCTCCGACGCGGCGGAGGACGTGATCGCGGTGATCCGCGCGGGCGCCCGCGGCTACGTGACGAAGACGATCTCGTCGAAGGAACTGGTCCGCGCGGTGGTCCGCGTGGCCGACGGCGACGCGGTGTTCTCGCCGCGCCTGGCCGGTTTCGTGCTGGACGCGTTCGCCGACCGCCCCGGCTCGGCCCCGATCAACGACCCGGAGCTGGACCTGCTGACGCCCCGCGAGCGCGACGTCCTGCGCCTGCTGGCCCGCGGGTACGCGTACAAGGAGATCGCGTCGGAGCTGTTCATCTCGGTGAAGACGGTGGAGACGCACGTTTCGAGCGTCCTGCGGAAGACCCAGCTGTCGAACCGCTACGAGCTCTCCCGCTGGGCCTCCGACCGCCGTCTCGTCTGAGCTTCAGTCCGCCAGGGGAGCGAGTGGCCGCGGCGCGCGCCCGGTGGTGTCGTCACCAAGCCCATCCGCCTGGTCACCCGGCACGGCCACGGCCTCTCGCTCCGGCTTCTGCAGCCGGGTCAGCGCCACACCCCCGAGCACGACCACCATGCCGGCGATCACCCGCAGGTGCAGCTGCTCACCCAGGAACACCGCGCCCAGCAGCACCGAAACCACCGGCAGCAGGTACCCGACGACCGACGCCGCCACCGCGCCTTCGCTCGCCAGCAGCTGGTAGTTCAGCGCGAACGCGATCCCCGTCGACCCGATCCCCAGCACCAGCACCGCCAGCAGCGGCCCGGTGGACACGTGCACCGGCGTGAGCCCGCCGACCGGCAGCGCCAGCACCAGCATCCCGCTGGCCAGGATCATCTGCCCGGCCGAGATCGCGTACGGCGAAGACGTCGGCGAAGAGAGGTACTTGCCCTCGTAGACGAACGCGAAGCCGTAGCTCGCCGCCGCCGCGAGGCACGCCAGCGCGCCCCAGCTCAGCAGGCCCGACGCCTGCCACGGCGCGAAGATCAGCAGGATCCCGCCGAGGCCGACGACCAGCCCGGCCAGCCGCGTCCCCGTCATCCGCGACGACGTCCCCATCAGCGGTGCCGCCAGCAGCACCCACAGCGGCGTCGTCGAGTTCAGCACGCCGGTGATGCCCGAATCGACCGTCGTCTCACCGATCGCGAACAGCAGGAACGGCAGCGCGTTGTGGAAGAACGCGGCGACCGCCAGGTGCCCCCACGTCCGGCGGTCGCGCGGCAGCCGCGCCCGCTGCAGCCGGCACAGCACCAGCAGCATGGCGGCGCCGAGCACCAGCCGCGCCAGCACCAGCTGCACCGGCGAGAACATCCCCAGCCCCAGCTTGATCCAGAAGAAGCTCGAACCCCACATCAGCGCCAGCGCACCGATCCTGAGCAGGGTCTTCGTCTCGCCCACCCCAGTTCCTCCTTCGAAAGCCGATGCCAGCTTCGCCCGGAGGAGAAGTAAGGACAAGCGAGATTAACTGCATGAACACTTAAGCCGAGCTGTACGATCAAGGGCATGCTCGACGTCCGCCGCATGCAGGTCCTCCGCGCCGTCATCACCAGCGGGTCGATCACCGCCGCGGCCCGCAACCTCGGCTACACGCCGTCCGCGATCAGCCAGCAGCTGTCCACATTGGAACGCGAAGCGGGCACCGAGCTGCTCGAACGCGTCGGCCGCGGCGTCCGGCCGACCGCCGCGGGTGCGCTGCTGTCCGAGCACGCCGAGACGCTGAGCGCCGAGCTCGCCCGGGCCGAAGCGGCGCTGACCGAGCTCAAGGAGGGCCGCACCGGCCGCGTCTCGATCCGCTACTTCGCCACGGCGGGCGCGTCGCTGGTGCCGCCCGCGATCGCCGCCGTCCGCCGCGAGCACCCCGGCGTGCGCCTCGACCTCAAGCTCGTCGAGCCGGACGACCCGATGACCGACGTCGAAGCGGGCCGGGCCGACGTCGCGATCACCGTCTTCCCGCGCCGGACCCCGCCCGGCAAGGGCGTCGAGCTGGTGCACCTGCTGGACGACCCGTACCGGGCGGTGCTGCCGAAGGCTCACCCGCTGGCGCGCAAGCGCGTGCTGGACCTGTCGGAGTTCGCCGAAGAGCCGTGGGTCGGCGTCGACGGCCTGCCCGGCGTCTGCCGCGACATCCTCGACAGCGCCTGCGCGTCCGCCGGGTTCGCGCCGAACGTCGTCGTCGAATCCGAGGACTACCAGACGGCGCTGGGCTTCGTCGCGGCCGGCATCGGCGTCGGGCTGATCCCGGAGCTCGGGCTGGGACTCGGCGCGCAGCACCCCGGCGTGGTCGTCCGCCGCCTCCGCAACCCCCAGCCGGTCCGCGCGATCCACGCCGCGGTCGCTTCGCGGGCCTGGGGCCACCCGGCGGTCCACACGCTGCTGGAAGCCATGCGCGCGGCGACCGCCAAGGTGGCCTAGACGAAGAACAGCTCGGTGACGAGGATGCCGACCAGCACCGCGGCCAGGATGGCGGCCACGGTGACCAGCGTCTTCTTCGACACCGGCAGGTTCCAGGCCTGAGCCTGGGCCTGGGGCTGGGCGCCCGGAGCGAGCGGCGGCGCGTACTGCGTCGGCGGCGGGACCGGCTGCATCCGCTGCGTCTGCTCCGCCGCGGAGAAGCCGGGCGCGCCGACCGGGATTTGCTGCTGGAACTGCGGTCCCGACGGCGGCATCGGCGGCCCCGCGGCCGCCAGCCCCGGGTTGAAGGGCGGGGGCGGCGGTGGTGGCATCCCCGGCGCCGTCGGCGGGATGAACGCCGTTTCGCGGCCTTCGGTGATGGCCTTCATCGAGTGGACGGTGTCCGCCATCGTCGGCCGCGTGTTCGGGTCCGCGCGCAGCATCTTGCGCAGCGCCTCGGTCAGCACGCCCGAGTTCTGCGGCGGGCGCTCGGACGACTGGCCGTCGTCCCCGAACGGCGGCACGCCCTCCACCGCGGTGTAGAGCGTCGCGCCGAGGGAGAAGACGTCCGCCGCCGGCGTGCCCGGCAGGCCGCGCGCGACCTCGGGTGCCACGTACGCCGGGCTCGGCCCGCCGCCGCTGATCCCGATGTCGGTGAGCTTGACGCCGCCGTCGTCGGCCAGCAGCACGGTGCCCGGCTCGAGGGTGCGGTGCACGAACCCGGCCGCGTGGATGGCGGCGAGGGCGTTGCCGAGCTGGATGCCCAGCTGCGCCGCCTGGTCCGGGGTGAGCCTGCCGTGCTCGGCGAGGAACGTCGCCATGCTGCGCGACGGGATGTACTCCATCACCAGCCAGACGTCCTGGCCGTCCGGCAGCACGTCGAACACCTTGATCGCGCACGGGTGCTCGATCCGGGCCGCGTCCTTGCCCTCCTGCATGGCGGCGGCGCGGGCCTGCTCGGCCCGCTCGCCGGCGCCGACCGGCAGGTACATCCGCTTCATCGCGACGGTGCGGAACAGCCGCGTGTCGAACGCCAGCCAGACGATGCCGGCGCGGCCGCGGCCGATCGGCTGGTCCAGCCGGAACCGGCCGCCGACGATGGTGCCTTCGGAACTCAACACATACCTCGGGTCACGGCGTGGTGGAAGTGGGCGGCTGCGACGACGGGGGCTCGCTGGTCGGCGGCGGTTCGGAAGTCGTCGGCTTCGTCGGCGTAGTCGTCTTCGGCGTCGTTGTCGTCGGCGGTTCGGTGTTCCGCGACGTCGTCGCCTTCTTCGACGATGAGGTCGACTCGGTCACCGGCGGCGGCACATCAGCCGTGCTGACCTCGTCCGAGGTCGTCGGCGTCGGTGTCTCCGACGTCGCGACGGGCGACGGCTTGCTGCTGGACACCGGCGCGGCAGGCGCCTCCGGGTTGTTCGGGCTCAGCAGCCACACGACGAGCGCGACCAGGCCCACGACCACGACACCGCCGATGATCGCCGGGCGCTTCCACGCGCCGGGCTTGCCCTCGTCCTCGTCGACCGGGCTCATCTGCGGCCGCGACCGCGCCGGGGGCGGCGGGGCGGGCTCGTCGTCGTAGTCGTCGTAATCGTCTTCGTACCCGTGCTCCTGCGGCACCGGCACGGCGCGGGTCGCGGCCAGCCCCGGCGGCACCCCGCCGGCCGCGTGGCGGTCGTCCTCGCGGTAGTGGTCGTACCCGTCGTAGTCGTCCTCCGGGTAGCCGGTGGCCTCCGGGTAGTCGTCCTCGTCGTAGAACGGCACGGCCTGTGTCGGGGCGCCGCCGCCGAGCAGCGTGCCCGAGTGGCCGGCGGGGATCTCGTCGAACATCTGCGTCGCGTTCGGGTCGGCGACGGCGGCCGCGCCGAGGACGCCCGCGGACGGCGCCAGCATCGTTTCGTCCGCCGGGCCGCCGAGCGGCGTCTCACCGCGCGCGACGGCCGCGAGCAGCTCCTCGCACTCCTCGGCGGTCGGCCGGTGCTCGATCTCCGGGTGCAGCAGCACGGCCAGCACGCTGGCCAGCGGCCCGGACTGGCGCGGCGGGTTGATCTGCCCGGCCGCGACCGCGTGCAGCAGGCTGAGCGTGTTCTCGGACAGCCCGAACGGCGGCTGGCCCTCGCACGCCGCGTAGAGCGTGGAGCCGAGGGAGAAGACGTCGGACTCCGGCCCCGGCTCGCCGCCGATGGCGACCTCGGGGGCCAGGTAGGCGGGGGTGCCGGCGATCATCCCGGTCTTGGTGACCGTGACGTCGTCCTTGGCCCGCGAGATCCCGAAGTCGGTGATCTTCACGGTGCCGTTGCCGGCGAGCAGGATGTTGCCCGGCTTGATGTCGCGGTGCACGATCCCGACCGCGTGGGCCTCCCGCAGCGCCGCAGCGACCTGGGCACCGATGCGCGCCACCTCGGTCGGCGGCAGCGTGCGGCGCTCCTGCAGCACGGCGGCCAGGCTCGTGGAGTTGAGGTACTCCATGATCAGGCACGGCTGGCCGTTGTCGTCGGTGACGACGTCGAAGACGGAGATCGCGTTGGGGTGGTGCAGCCGGGCCGCGATCCGGCCCTCCCGCATCGTCCGCTGGCGGGCGTCCTCGGCGTCGTGCTGGTCCAGGTGCGGCTGGAGCAGGAGCTGCTTGATGGCCACGGTGCGGCCCAGCACCTCGTCGTGCGCCTTCCAGACGGCCCCCATCGCGCCCGTGCCGATCCGGCCGACGATGCGGTACCGATCGGCGACCAGACGACCCTCGTCGCTCACGCGACCTCCCTTTGGGCTCCGGCTTCACCAGGGCGCGTGGATCGGTGCCTGGTGACGCGGCCGCGAACACGCCGCTTCGCTGGAGCGTATGCACATGTCGTGGGCTCTGGGCCGGCTTTTCCGAGACCGGCCCGTGACAAGGCTAGGCGCTCACTCTGCGCACACGAATTCGGCACGGGCACTTGAACCAGGGGTGAAGGGGTGGTCGCCGTGGGCTACATGTACTGGGCGGAGACGAGCTCGGCTTCGGTGATCAACCCACCGCTGTCGGCCACCCGGAACAGCTGGGTGACGCGCACCAGGGCGCCGTCCGGCCGGTGCAGCGTCGCCACCGCGAGGATCGAGCCGTCCGGGTTGATCTGCGTGTCGGCTTCCTGGACGTCGATGGCGTCCATCGCGCTCCAGGTGCGGACCAGTTCGCCGGCCGTGCTGTCGGCCAGCGCCGGGCTCAGCAGCGCCAGCGCGCCCGCCGAGTCCTGGGCGATCTTGGCGTAGAAGTCCTTGACGGCCTGGATCTTGCGGCTCGCGCTGCGCGCGTCGGCGGCCTTGTCCGGGACCGGGTTGGCCGTGGCGGGCGCGGGTTGGCTGCGCGGGGTGCCGTTCGCGGCGCCGGACGGCGTGGTGTCGGCGTGCGTGCCCGGCGTCGCCGGGCTGTGCCGCTCCGGCGCGCTGCCGCCGGCCTGGTGCTGCGGGACGGCGAGGCCGCCGAGTTCCGCCGCGCCGCTGAACCCGGCGGGCGTGGACTGGCCGCCGGAGGAGGAGGCGGCGCGGTGCGAACTGGTCAGCATCGGCGCGGCGACCACGGCGCCGGCGACGAGCGCGCCCGCGGCGACCAGCCCGGTCAGCTTCGCGCGGCGCGCGAAGCGGCTTTCCGGCTCGCCGGCGTCTTCGGCCTGCTCCGGCTCGCGGACGGGTTCCGGCCGCGACGGCAGGAACCGCTGCGGGTCGCGGAAGACCTGCTCGAGGTGGTCGCGGTCGGCGTCGGCGACACCGTCCAGGATCTCGGCCGGGATGACGTCCTCGACGCGGACGGCGTGGGGTGACTCACGCCGTGTGCGCTGCCGATCAAGCACGAAAGTCCTCGCTCTGGGTTCCGGGACAGGCGCTCGGCCGTTCGGCCGGGCTCCCGCTGGTCCGGTCGGCCGACTCGTGGCCGGTCTCCGGATTCGTTGTCGTCAGGTAACCCTGTGCGGACGGCGACCACCAGGCTCTGTCGCCGGAATGCCGTCGCGATACGACGAGCGGCAGCTTATGTCACCCACCCGGACCAGGCACAACCGCTCGGCGCACCGCACGTGCATCAGAACGGGCGAACCGCACGTGCAGGTGCGGTTACTGGCCGTCAGCAGTGATCTTGTCGCCGTCGCCGAACGTCAGCGTGCGCTGCTCGATCGTCTTGGTCCCGTCGGTGTGGGTGACCTCGAGGGTGTTGACGGTGACACCGCGCTGCTGGTCGATGCTGACCTTCTTGACCTCGAAGTAGGCGATGCCGGCGTACCGGTCGGCGAGCGCCTGCGGCCCCTGGTCGTGCAGCCGGCCGGTGGTCACCGACGACGCCGCGGCCGGGTCGGTGGTGACGGTGTTGAAGAACTTCTCCGAGTTGTCCCCCATGGTCTGGGCGTCCGGCGGGAAGGAGTACCACCACGGCGGTTTGACCGGCGTCTCGCGCTGGGCGGGCGTGACCGGCGGCTTCCGCGGCGCCGCGGTCGGGCCGGCGGGGCCGGTGGTCGGCGTGCCGGTCTCGGTGGTGCCCTCGGTGGGCGGGGGAACGGCGTCGTCGACCGGCCCGGCGCCGCCGCCGGCCGCGGTCCGCCCGGCAGCGTCGTCGTCCGTCCGGGACGTGCTCTCAGGTCCGGCCGCGGAGCCGCCCTGCGTCGGCGGCCGGTGCTCACCGGTGGGATCGGCGAGCGTCGGCACGCCCTGGTAGCCCGGCCAGGAACCCTGCACGGCCTGGTCCATCGGCGGTTTCCCGACCAGGAAGGACCCGGCGCACAGCAGCCCGACGACCACGGCACCGGACGCGCCGGTGGCGAACCAGGCGGCCTTCCGCCAGGTCTTCGGCGGCGTCACCGACGCCGGCACCGACCCGATGGTGAAGCCGCCGAGGCCGTCGAGGGGCGGCGCGGAGTAGATGCGGACGTCTTCCTCGTCGACGTCCACGCACCGGGGCGCGGGCGCGGCCAGCGAGACGCGGGTCCGCCGCGCGACCTGCTCGGCGTGGCTCTCGACGACCGGTGGCTCGTCCGGCTCGGGGTCTTCGAAGGCGTCGAGCGGCAGGCTTCCGTGCGCCGCCGGGAAAAGCGGCGCCGCGGGGCGCCGGTCACGAGGCTGCGGCAATGGGAGCAAGCCGGAGACCGGCGGATCGGGCTGGATGGCGGGGGCCCGAAAAGGGTGGCTGTCCACCTCTGGCTCGGCCAGCCGGCCGGAGAACCCGCACTCGGCGGGCTCGGCGGGGTGAGGGCGGGCGAACGGCTCGCCCGCCGGTGGCCTGCCCGGGGCTTGGTGGGGCAACGCGTAGGCCCTTCCGGTGGGTGCCGCACCCGGCTCGGGGGACCGGAAACCGGGCTCCGGCGCGGCTCCGGCCGCGCGGTGGCGCACCGGGCGGTGCTGCGGCAGCGGCGGCGTCCAGCTCTCCGCGCCGCCGCGCCGGTGCCGCCCGGGATGGGCGGACGCCGCGGCGTGTCCGTGGAACTCCGTGCCTTGGCTCATGTGGGCTCGACCACCCGGCGGTACGGTCCTGACGCCGTCCGGCGGCACGACGACCCGATCGGAGCACCCTCACGCGCGGAATCCTGTTCGGAATCCTGCGCAGATGCACGCGCACGCGACTGGGGGCGCGCGGGGCCACTGCCCCCGCGCGTCCCGCGGGCATCGCCCGACCCAGACGCAAGGGTCCTCACGCCGTCAACCCTAGGAGCATCCGGCGGAGAAAGTCGCCCCCAAACCTGCAAGTTGCAGAGGTTTCACTCGGTCGGGCGCGACTGAACGGGCGATGGTGACGCTGCGAAGTTTCACGCAGCGCCATCGGCCCTGATCAGGCGTTTCAGCCTCCCGTGCGGTAACGGTCCCGGGTGGACTGCAGCGCCTTCGTCGCCACTACGCCGCTACCCGCGGCGACGATGATCGCGACGACGTCCAGCGTGGGTCCCCCGGCCGTGAGCAACCAGGCGAACAGCGAAGCCGCGGTGGTACCGCCGGCAACGGCCCACCTGCTCCGGACGTACTGCGCGACCGGTGCGCCGCCTGCCCGCTTACCCGCAGCGTTGTTCAGCAACGCCAGATACCCCACATGGCCCAGCGCGGCCAGCACGCTCACGAGCGCGACGATGACGGCGATGAGGTTCACGAGCCAGTCCATGTGTCCAGTCTGCCCGTACCCCGGCCGGTGGTGCCTCGGGGAAGACCCCGAATTCACCGCAACCGTTACCGGCCGAGCCGGCCGCGCCCCAGGTTCAGCAGCGCCATCGCCAGCTGCCGGCCGTCCGGGCCGAGTTCGCGGTAGCGGGCGAGCACGTCCATCTCGCGGTTGTAGACGATGCGCGTGCCGCCGGCGGCCATCCGCGCCGCCCCGATCGTCTTGGACACCTCGACCCGGCGTTTCACCAGCCGCAGGATCTCCTTGTCCAGGTGGTCGATCTCCTCGCGGAGTGCGGCGATGTCGTCGCCCGCGGGGGTGTGCTCGGCGGGCTGGCCGTCGGCGTTCGTCGCGTGTGCGTTCATCGGGACCTCTTCCTTGAGACCCGGACCGGCCCCAGGGACGGCGACAGCCCCGGGTCCGTGGACTCCGGGGCTGGCGTGATGGCGGTTCGGGCACTACGCGATCACGGGAGCCGGAGTCCGGGTCCCGTAAAAAAATCGCTCCGCGTGGTGCCGCATGCACTCAGTATGGCACAGCGGCACCGGCCCGCCCCCGGACCGAGCGCACCCGAGCATGAACCAAGAGGCTCACCCCGAGCCAGAACACCGGGAACACCGGCCAGAAGAACCCGGCGCCCAGCACCGCCCAGCGGGCGATCACCAGCACGGCGACGGCGGCCACGACGGCGAGGTGGACGCGCAGCGCGGGATGCCGCCGCAATGCGGCCCGGCTCAGCGGGAAGCCGGGCGGGGCGGGCGCCGGCCGCGGCAGGTCCGCGGTGAGGGCGGAGAGCTCGTCGGTGAAGCGGGCGGTGTAGACGCGGCTGAGGCGCTCTTCGACTTCGTCGAGGGTGAGCCGGCCTTCGGAACCGGCGGTCTGGACGGCGGTGGCGACGCGCTCGCGGTCGGCGTCGGCGGCCCGGATGCGGGCGGAACTGGTGTCTTCCATGTCCGCCGATGGTCCGCGCGCGGCGGCCGCACCGCGTCGGACGGCAGGCGACACCCCGCGGTACGCCTGCCGCCGTAGCCGCTCGCGGAAGGCCCGCACCCATGAACCTCGCGCGCCCGCGCGCGAGGCGCCCGCTCACCGCAGCGTCCCCGACCCACCTCGGCACGCTGTGCCGCACTCCTGCCCACCCGGGGTAGCGTGGACGCCACGATGGACACCCTCTTCGATCTCCCCGCCGCGACCCCTGTGCGCAAGCCCGCCGCCGGCGGGCAGGCCGAGCTGCTCGACGACCTCAACCCCGCCCAGCGCGAAGCCGTCACCCACGCCGGTGGCCCGCTGCTGGTGGTGGCGGGCGCGGGATCGGGCAAGACCCGGGTGCTGACCCGCCGGATCGCCTACCTGCTCGGGCAGCGCCGGGTGCACCCCGGCGAAATCATGGCGATCACGTTCACCAACAAGGCCGCCGCCGAAATGCGCGAGCGCGTCGCCGCGCTCGTCGGGCGCCGCGCGAACGCGATGTGGGTGTCGACCTTCCACTCGATGTGTGTGCGGATCCTGCGCCGTGAAGCCAAAACGCTGGACATGTCGTCGAGCTTCTCCATCTACGACTCCGACGACACCAAGCGGCTGATCACCTTGGTGGCCAGGGATCTCGACATCGACCCGAAGCGTTACCCCGCCCGCACGCTCGCCGTGCACATCTCGAACCTGAAGAACGAGCTCACCGACCCGGAGACGGCGGCGGCGAACGCGGGCAACGACCTCGAGCGCCGCGTCGCCGAGGTCTACGCCGAGTACCAGCGGCGGCTCAACCAGGCCAACGCCTTCGACTTCGACGACCTCATCATGCGCACGGTGTCGCTGCTGCAGGCGTTCCCGGACGTCGCCGAGTACTACCGGCGGCGCTTCCGCCACGTGCTGGTCGACGAGTACCAGGACACGAACCACGCGCAGTACACGCTGGTCCGCGAGCTGGCCGGGACGGCACCCAACGAAGCCGGTGTCGAGCCGGCCGAGCTGGTCGTCGTCGGTGACGCGGACCAGTCGATCTACGCCTTCCGCGGCGCGACGATCCGCAACATCGAGGAGTTCGAGCGGGACTTCCCGAACGCGCACACCATCCTGCTGGAGCAGAACTACCGCTCCACGCAGACGATCCTGTCCGCGGCCAACGCCGTCATCGAGCGCAACCCGAACCGCCGCGCGAAGCGGCTGTGGACGGATTCGGGCGACGGCGAGAAGATCGTCGGCTACGTCGCGGACAACGACCACGACGAAGCCGCGTTCGTCGCGGGCGAAATCGACGCGCTGGCGGAGAAGGGCGAAGCGGACTACTCCGACGTCGCCGTCTTCTACCGCACCAACAACCAGTCCCGCGTCTTCGAAGAGATCTTCATCCGGCTCGGCCTGCCGTACAAGGTCGTCGGCGGCGTGCGGTTCTACGAGCGGCGCGAAGTCCGCGACATGATCGCGTACCTGCGCGTGCTGGCGAACCCGGAGGACACGGTCAGCCTGCGGCGCGTGCTGAACGTGCCCAAGCGCGGCATCGGCGACCGCGCCGAAGCCGTCGTGGCGACGCACGCCGAGCGCGAGCGGATCTCCTTCGCGCAGGCGCTGCGGGACGCGACCGAAGGCAGGGTGCCGCTGCTGAACCCGCGCTCGGTCAAGGCGATCGGCGGCTTCGTCGCGATGCTCGACGAGCTGGGGACGCTGGTTTCCGAAGGCGCCGAGGTGCACGACGTCCTGGAAGCCGTGCTGGACAAGACCGGCTACCGCGTCGAGCTCGAGGAGTCGGAGGACCCGCAGGACCACACGCGGGTGGAGAACCTGGACGAGCTCGTCACGGTGGCGCGGGAGTTCACCGAGATCACCGCCGAGGTGGCCGCGGACGAGAACGCCGAGCTGGTCGTCGAGGAGGGCGTCCCGGCGCCGGGCTCGCTGCCGGCGTTCCTCGAGCGCGTGTCGCTGGTCGCGGACGCGGATTCGGTGCCCTCGCCCGACGGCGGCGAAGAAGGCGACGGCGGCGCGGGTGTGGTCACGCTGATGACCGTGCACACCGCGAAGGGCCTGGAGTACCCGGTGGTGTTCTGCACCGGCTGGGAGGACGGCGTCTTCCCGCACATGCGCGCGCTGGGCGACCCGACGGAGCTGGCCGAGGAACGGCGGCTCGCGTACGTCGCGATCACGCGGGCGCGCAAGCGGCTGTACGTCTCGCGCGCGATCACGCGCTCGGCGTGGGGACAGCCGTCGATGAACCCGGCTTCGCGGTTCCTCGACGAGCTGCCGCCGGACCTGGTCGACTGGCGGCGGCTGGAGCCGTCCAGCAGCGGCTTCGGTTCGTTCGGCTCCGGTTCGCGAGGCACCCCGCGAGCGGCGACGACCTGGGGTGGCCGTCGGTCTTCGTCGCCGTCTTCGCCGGGCACGCCGTCGTTCGGCAAGGGCTGGAAGGACACGGTGGCGCTGAAGCTGGACGTCGGCGACCGCGTCAGCCACGACAAGTACGGCCTCGGCACGGTGATCTCCTGCGACGGAGTCGGCCCGCGCGCGACGGCCACGATCGACTTCGGCCAGGCGGGCAAGGTCCGTCTGATGCTGATCGGCAGTGTCCCGATGGTGAAGCTCTAGCTGTAGTGACCATGGACGTTGTTGACCGTTGAGCGGCGCGTCGGGTTGATCAAGGCGAAGACCTCCGTGTGTGGTGCTGGTGTCTGACGCCATCACCGAACACGACGGAGGTCTTCGTGTCCCACCGTAATGCCCGGTTGACCCTGCACGGCCGCCGGTTGCTGATCGACCGGGTCACCGCGGGACGCCCGGTCGCCCATGTGGCCGCCGAACTCGGGATCTCCCGTGCGACCGGGCACAAATGGGTCCGCCGCTACCGCCAGCACGGCGAAGCCGGCCTGCACGACCGTTCCAGCAGGCCCCACCACACGCCCACCCGTCTCCCGGAGCGGACCGAGCAGCAGATCCTTGACCTGCGTCGGAACCGACGTCTCGGCCCGGCCCGCATCGCCGGCATCCTCGGCATGCACGCCTCGACCGTGCACCGCGTCCTGACCCGCCACCACCTGCCGAAACTGGCCTGGCTGGACCGCCCGACCGGACAACCGATCCGCCGCTACGAACGCGCCCGGCCCGGCGAGCTGCTGCATGTCGATGTGAAGAAACTCGGCCGGCTGCGCGAGGGCGGCGGCTGGCGAGCACACGGCCGCGACAGCCTCGAACGCCGCCGCGCCCGCTACGGAGCCCGCGTGGGTTACGAGTACGTCCACTGCGCCATCGACGACCACACCCGCATCGCCTACGCCGAAATCCACCCCGACGAAACCGCCGCCACATGTGCTGGGTTCCTCCGCCGCGCCGCCACTGCCTTGGCTGAGCTGGGCGTCGACCGGATCGAACGAGTCATGACCGACAACGCCCTGGCCTACCGCCGCTCCCACGCCTGGCGTGACGCCCTGGCCAGCATCGGCGCCGAAGCCCGCTTCACCCGCCGCTACCGGCCGCAAACCAATGGCAAAGCCGAACGCTTCAACCGCACCCTCGCCGAAGAATGGGCCTACGCCCAGCCCTTCACCAGCTCACACCACCGCGCCGAAGCCCTGCCAGAGTTTCTCCACCGCTACAACCATCACCGAGCTCACACCTCACTCGGCGGAAAGCCACCTATCACCCGCGTCAACAACCTCACGGGGCACTACATCTAGCTCCCGCGCAACCCGTCCGAGTGAATCCGGCGGCGATCTCCCCGATCGCCGCCGGAATCGTCGTACCCACCCGGTAGAACTGACCCTGCGATCGAACAAAGGTTCGACGGAGGGGGTAGTGTGGTGTGGACGCGGTGCTGTTTCACCTGTTGGCCGAAGGGGTACAGAAATACCTGCGAGGAGTCCTGGGGACGACGGTTCCGGATCGGGGTCGGGAACCTGCGGGGGCTTCAGGAAATCCTTCGCGTGCGGGAGCGGAGGCGTGCCGGCTGGCCGCCGCCTGGCGAGCGCTGCTCAGGCAGCACGAGCTCGGCGCGGACGGGCGCTGTGTCACCTGCGGCCGGGGACGCCGCTGGACGACCAGGGCCCGGAGTGCCGCGCGTGTCCGCTCCGCGGGGGGCGCAGGGGGAGGTGTGCCCTGGGGCTGGCTGCCGGTCCGCCGCGGCCCGGCGGAGCTGTGCACGGTGTGGCAGGTGGCGGTGGCGTACTTCATCCGCCGTTTACCGGGCGGACAGCGGTAGGTGGTTCCGGGCGCTGAGGCGCCTGTGGACGGTTTTTCCCGGCCCGGATGAGGTTCCGGTAGCCCGGCAGTCCTCTGGGCGGCTTGGGGCGTTCTGTGACGGTGCCCGGTCGCCCGGCCGTGATGCCTTGTCGACCGATCCGGCTGCGCGGAGTGTCTCGGGTGTTCGCCGGGTCTTGGCTCGGCTGGCGGCGTTCCTCGCCGTGGCTGGGTTGCCCAGCGGCGTTGCTCGCGCGACGGATCCGGCTGCGCGGTGTGTCTCCGGTGTTCGCCGGGTCTTGGCTCGGCTGGCGGCGTTCCTCGCCGTGGCTGGGTTGCCGAGCGGCGCTGCTCGCGCGACCGATCCGGCTGCGGGGAGTCACTCCGGCGCTCGCCGGAACTCGCCGGAACCGCTCGCCGACGTCCGGCCGTGGTTGCCTTCACCCGAGTGGGCAGCCTTACCCGATCCGGGCGTTTGTGTTTGGCCCTCAGCGGTGAACCCTGATCTTGTGATCGGATCCAGCTCGCAAGCGGCTCGGCGGAGCGCGTGTCTTCAGCGCCCTTCGTCGGCTTCGATCGCCCGCGTCTTACCGGCCGAGGCGGGAGGCCGCGGGGCTGGAGTTCCTCTGGTCGAACCTGCTCCAGTGGCCCGAAGGGCGGGGAGGAGCGCGTCGCACCCTTCGCCGTCGGTCGCTGCGGGCTGCGTCCCGGCCGGAGCGGGTCGCTCTACGGCCGGGTTGCCTGTTCCCGCGGGATCAGATGACGATGCCGCGCTGGGCCAGCCAGGGCCGCGGGTCGATCTTCTTGGTGCCGTTCTGCCACACCTCGAAGTGCAGGTGCGGGCCGGTGCTCTGGCCGCGGTTGCCGATCTCGGCGATCTGCTGGCCGCACTTGACCTTCTGGCCCTCCTTGACGGAGAAGCTGTTCATGTGGCCGTAGACCTGGATCGTGCCGTCGTCGAGCTGCACCCGCACCCAGAGGCCGAAACCGCTGGCGGGGCCGGCCTCGATCACGGTGCCGTCCGAGGCGGCGTAGATCGGGGTGCCGATGGCGTTGGCGATGTCGATGCCGAGGTGACTCGTGCCCCACCGGGCACCGAAGCCCGAGGTGAAGGTGCCGTGCGCGGGCAGGCAGGTCTTGGGCCGAGCGGCTTCTTCGGCGGCCTTCTTGGCGGCGTCGGCTTCGCGCTGCTCGCGGGCCTGCGTGACAGAAGCGCTGTCAGCGAGCTTGGCGGCTTCGGCGGAAGCGTCGACGGCGTGGCCGGTCGGCAGGAGCTCGGGGGCACCCCCGGAGCCCGCACCTCCCGCGGTCAGCGAGGCGCTGGCGTCCTGGCTGTTGGCCAGTGGGGTGACGGCGGTGTCCGAGTCGGTGACTGTCTTGAGGGTCGAGCCCGCAGCGGCGGCGGCGAACGCACCAGCCGCAACAGCGGCAACCACGACACGGCCGCGAAGGGCCGAAGAGGGCGGGGCGATGCGGTGCGCACCCCGGACACGGACGACCGCGCCTTCGAGCGCGTCCTTCAGTGCCGGGGAAGGAGCTTGGCCGCCGGGGGAGCGGTGTGAAGCCAAGACAGGGCCTTCCATCGTCGGGGAGCCGGGTCGAGGACTGCGGGCGGGGGAACCCGGTGAGCCAACCTCGGGGGTGGTTTGCTCGGCGTCCTACTTCGTGACCTGACTGTAATGGGGACCCCGGGACAGTAACGAAGGGGTACTGCTGTCGGCAAGACGTGCCCCCGCTGTCGGCCGATCGGGTGGTGTCGACATCGCGCTCACCTGTGGAAATCACCCAAAGTTAGAGGGGGATTACGGCGTTTGGTGTGACTTGCCTTACAGACTGAACGGGTGGTGGAGGTCTGCCGAAGGGCCTAACCGAGGCTCGAGAGGCCCCGCGGGCCGGAATAACGAATTGCGGAGAGGAGTTGAAGCGCTTCCGACGACTCCCGCCCGCCGAGCGCTGCGGAATAGTCCGAACTTGCTAGCGTCGCGGGCAAGATGCCCCCACGCGCAGAGCCCCCCACCGGAAGCACCCCCGGCCCCCGCCAGGAACCCCAGGCGCGAGGTACGGACCGAGCGGCCCCGAGCCCGGAAGCGGCAGGCCCAGCGAACCCCAGGCACCCCGCTCAGAGTGCGCCAGCGCCAGACGCCCCGACCCGCCCCGTGCCGGCCGCGGAGGGTGAGACGCAAGTGTCCGAAAGCCCCGCAGGCACCGAGCGCACTGGCAACTCCTCACGGTCCGACGCGCCCCACGTGGGTGGGCGGGATGAGCCCGAGACTTCCGCCATCCCTGCAGGCGCCGCCGGGTCCGATGCGCCGACCCGGCCCGTCCCGGCCGCCGGCGGTATCTCTGGCGTGCCCGAAAACCCCACTCCGGCGAACGGCTCCACCGCCGCCGGCCGCGCGGACAAGCCCTCGCCGCCCGAGCCTGCTCCCGGAAAATCCGCCGAATCCGACGCCCCGACGAGCCCCGTGCCCGCCGCGAGCCGTGTACCCACCGTGCCCGAAAACTCCCCGCGCAGCTCCGCCGAGCCCAAGCCCAGCCGTACCGGCGCCACCCGAGCCGGCCAATCCGGCAGCCCCGCCCAGCCCACTCCCGCCACCCGGCGCACCTCCGCCGGCCCCCGAACCGCCCCCGCCGAACCCGTCGAACCCTGGACCGACGACACCGAGACCCACCCCTCACCAGCCCTCAAAGCCGCCCTCACCCTGGCCGCCGCCGGCGCGGTCGCCCTCACCGCCGCCGCCTTCACCCCCGTCTCGCCCGCCGCCTCTCCCGGGTTCACCAGCTGGCCCTTCCTCGCCCTCCTCGCCCTCGCCCCCGCAGCCGCCGCCATCTGGCCGGCCCTCTCCGGGAAACCCGCCCTCGGTGGTGGCCTTCTCCTCGGCCTGGCCGCCCTCGCCCCCGGCCGGCTGGTGCTCGACCTCCAGTTCGCCGTCAACGGCCCCCTCACCATCCGGCCCGAGCTCTACCTCCCCGACCGGTTCCTCGGCAGCTCCGCCGTCGGCGGCGGGTTCTGGCTGCTCGTCGCCGGGGACCTGCTGACCGCGGCCGCCGGGGTCGTCGCCTGGCGGGCGCTTCGCAGCCACGACGAACCCGAACGGCGGCGGTGGCGGCTGCTCGTCCCGCTGCTCGCCGTCGTCGCCGGGGCCGGGCTGCTCACCGCTCCCGTCCACTCCGACAACGGCTTCCTGCTCGCCCGTGCCGCCTTCGAAGGCCCCTGGCCCGCCCTCGGCGGGTACCTCCTGCTCGCCGCCGCCCTGCCGCTGGCCGCCGTCCTCGCCCTTGCCGCGCCGTCCGAGCAAACCGCCCGCGGCGCGCTCGGCGGGCTCGCCGCCGGGGCCTTCGGCGTCGCCGCGCCGCCCGTTCTCGCCGGGCTCTTCCGGGACGATCTGCACGTCACCTGGGGACCCGTCCTCGCGCTCCTCGCGACGGCCGTCGTCGCCGTCCTCGCCGCGACCCGACTCAACGAAAGCGCCGAAACCCCTGACCAAGGCGGCAACGTCGAGCTCCCCGGCCTCTTCTGGTGGCGGCTCACCACCGGCCTGCTCGGCCTCGCCACCGCCGTCGCCGCCCTCGTCGGCGCGTCGGCCCCGCAGGTCGCCGTCACCGCACTGAACCCGGGCGCCGCCACGCCGGTCAGCGCCGCCGCCGAGAGTCCCGCGCGGTGGTTCCTGCTCGCCGCCGCGCTCGTGCTCGCCGTTCCCTCCGCGCTCGTGCTCGTGCCGAAGACCGCCGCCGTCGCGCGGCCCGTCCTCGGGGTCGCCTGGGCCGGGGTCGTGCTGGCCGGCACCGCCGTCCTCAACACCGCGCTGACCGCCACCCAGGCCGGCAACCTCGCCGGCTTCGGCGGGGCGGCCGCCGCCGCGCCCGTCTTCACCTACGACCTCGGGGCCGGCGCCGCCTGGACGTTCGCCGCGCTCGTGCTCGCCGCGGTGGCCGCGCTCGCCGCCGTCGGCACCGGGGTCGTCGAACGCGAAGACGCGGGCGACACGACGACCCAGAGCGCGAACCTCACGCTCGTCGCGGCCGGCGCGGTCCTGGCCGTCGCCGCGTTCGGGCTGCCCGTCTTCGCCGTCCCCGGCTACGTCGCCGCCGGGCTCTGGTCGCACTTCGACACCCCCTCGTGGGGCCTGCTGACCGCCGCCGTGGTCGTCGTCGGCGCGGCCGCGCTCGCCACGCGGTCCCGGCCGAAGCCCGCGGCCGCCCTGCTCACCGGCGCCGCCCTGCTCACCGCACTGCACGCCGCCGAACTGCCGCTCGTCGGCGGCTCACTGGGCGGCGCCAGCCCGGCCACCGGGTTCTGGGTCGCCCTCGCCGCCACGGCCGCGCTGCTCGCCGCCGCCGGACTCGCCGTCGCCGGGGGACGCCGTGCGGCGTGAGCGCCCGCGGGTGCTGCTCGTCGAATTCGGGCGGCCCGACCCGGCCGCCGTCGCGCTGGCCCGCGTCCTGCGCGACGACGGCGTGGAGGTCGTCCACGCCGGCCGGCTGGACACGCTCGAGCAGCTCCGGAGCACGGCCGAGCAGGAGGACCCGGACGCCGTCGGCGTGCTCGGCGCCGGGCCGCCGCCCGGGCTCGCCGACGCGTTGAACGGCGTTCTGGTCCTGCCCGCCGAAGCCGCCGGAGACCCCGGAAAAGCCGTGGAATGGTTGCGCGGTGGGCGGTCTCACACCGCGGACGCACCGTCTGACCGCGCACGGTGACCGACTTCACCAGGTGCGGAGTCCCCGGCGTCTGCGCAGGTCGCTAACCTCGACTGGTCCGACAGCGCGGTTCGGCAACGGACCACCACAGTGGCGTGTCGTCAGGAGACTGGAGTAGTGGACCTCTACGAGTACCAGGCGAGGGATCTCTTCGCCGCCCACGGAGTACCGGTTCTGCCGGGCTCGGTGGCTAGCACCCCCGAAGAAGCCAAGACCGCCGCGGAGCAGATCGGCAACCAGGTCGTCGTCAAGGCGCAGGTGAAGGTCGGCGGCCGCGGCAAGGCGGGCGGCGTCAAGCTGGCCCAGACGCCGGACGAGGCGAAGGAGAAGGCGGAAGCCATCCTCGGCCTCGACATCAAGGGCCACATCACGCGTCGCGTGCTGGTGGCCGAAGCCTCGGACATCGCGTCCGAGTACTACTTCTCCTTCCTGCTGGACCGCGCGAACCGCACGTTCCTGGCGATGGCGTCCTCCGAGGGCGGCATGGAGATCGAGCAGCTCGCGGTCGAGCGCCCCGAAGCGCTCGCGAAGATCCCGGTCGACGCGATCGCCGGTGTCGACAAGGCGAAGGCGCTCGAGATCCTGAAGGCCGGCAACTTCCCGGCCGAGATCATCGACGAGGCCGCCGACGTCGTCGTCAAGCTCTGGGAGACCTTCGTCTCCGAGGACGCCACGCTGGTCGAGGTCAACCCGCTGGTCCGCGACCCGCAGGACAAGATCATCGCCCTCGACGGCAAGGTCACCCTCGACGAGAACGCGGACTTCCGCCAGCCGGGCCACGAGGCTCTGGTGGACAAGGACGCGGAGAACCCGCTCGAGGCGAAGGCCAAGGCCAAGAACCTCAACTACGTCAAGCTCGACGGCCAGGTCGGCATCATCGGCAACGGCGCGGGCCTCGTCATGTCCACTTTGGACGTCGTGGCGTACGCGGGCGAGAAGCACGGCGGCGTGAAGCCGGCGAACTTCCTCGACATCGGCGGCGGCGCGTCGGCCGAGGTCATGGCGGCCGGGCTGGACGTCATCCTCAACGACAGCGACGTGAAGAGCGTCTTCGTCAACGTCTTCGGCGGCATCACCGCCTGCGACGCGGTGGCGAACGGCATCGTCGAGGCCCTGAAGATCCTGGGTGACGAGGCCACCAAGCCGCTGGTCGTCCGCCTGGACGGCAACAACGTCGTCGAGGGTCGCCAGATCCTGGCCGACGCGAACCACCCGCTGGTCACCGTGGTGGACACAATGGACAACGCGGCCGACAAGGCTGCCGAGCTCGCCGCGGCAGGTGCGTGAGATGTCGATCTTCCTGAACGAGAACAGCAAGGTCATCGTCCAGGGGCTCACCGGCTCCGAGGGCACGAAGCACGCGACCAAGATGCTGAAGTCCGGCACGAACATCGTGGGCGGCGTCAACGCCCGCAAGGCCGGCCAGACCGTCACCATCGAGGGCAAGGACCTCAAGGTCTTCGGCACCGTCGAAGAGGCGATCAAGGAGACCGGCGCCGACGTGTCGGTCATCTTCGTGCCGCCGAAGTTCGCCAAGGACGCGGTCCTCGAGGCGATCGACGCCGAGATCCCGCTCGCCGTGGTGATCACCGAGGGCATCCCGGTGCACGACTCGGCCTACTTCTGGGCGCACGCCGTCGCCAAGGGCGGCAAGACCCGGATCATCGGCCCGAACTGCCCCGGCGTGATCAGCCCCGGCAAGTCGAACGCCGGCATCATCCCGGCCGACATCACCGGCCCCGGCTCCATCGGCCTGGTGTCGAAGTCCGGCACGCTGACCTACCAGATGATGTACGAGCTGCGGGACATCGGCTTCTCGACCGCGGTCGGCATCGGCGGTGACCCGATCATCGGCACCACGCACATCGACGCCCTCGAGGCGTTCGAGGCCGACCCCGAGACCAAGGTCATCGTGATGATCGGCGAGATCGGCGGCGACGCCGAGGAGCGCGCCGCGGCCTACATCAAGGAGAACGTGACCAAGCCGGTCGTCGGCTACGTCGCGGGCTTCACCGCGCCCGAGGGCAAGACCATGGGCCACGCCGGCGCCATCGTCTCCGGCTCCTCCGGCACGGCCGCCGCGAAGAAGGAGGCCCTCGAGGCCGCCGGCGTCAAGGTCGGCAAGACCCCGAGCGAGACCGCTGTCCTCGCGCGTGAGCTGTACAACAACCTGGGCTGAGCCCGGGAGGTAACTCCTGGTCGGGCCGGGCACCCACACGGGTGACCGGCCCGACTTCGTTTCGGCAGGAAACCGGGCGAGGTATTCACACGTCTGGTGGGCTGGCGGCCGCGGAGTGCGCTAGCGTTCTGCCTCACCAGCCGCCTCGTCTTCCCCCGGTCGCCCGTGCGCGCCCGGGGTGCCGGTCGAACCGACAGGAGTGCACCCGATGACCTTCCCCAGCGGTGGGCCCGGCTACCCCCAGCAGGGTGGCGGCCAGCAGCCCCCCGGACCGCCGTCCAGTGGCTTCCCCGCGCAGCAGCCGCCGTCGCATTCGCACCAGGCGCCGTCCGGCGGTGGCGGCCTGCCCCAGAACCTGCCGCTGCTGCTCGCCCTGGTCGTCGCCGGCCTCGGCCTCGTGCAGTACTTCCTCGGCTTCTCCGACAACGGTGAAGTCGGCCTCGGCGGGACGTTCCTGCTCGGCGGCGGCCTGCTCGCCGCGATGCAGCTGCTGCCGAAGGGCCCGAAGACGCTGCCGTTCGCGGCGCTGTTCAGCGTTCTCGGCGCGCTCGAGGTCCTGGACACCCTGGTCGGGATGCAGACCTCGCCCGGCATCGTCACCGTCATCCTGATCCTGGGCATCCTGCAGATGCTCGCCGCGGTCGCCGCGCTGCTCATCGAGCACGACGTCATCAAGCCGCCGTCACCGAAGCCCGCCGCGCCGTCCTACGGCGGCCAGTACGGCCAGCCGGGCCAGCAGTTCGGCCAGCAGGGTCAGCCGGGGCAGCAGTTCGGCCAGCCTGGCCACGGGCCGGGGCCGGTCGCCCCGACCGGTGAGCCGTCGGCGCCGTTCTCGCAGCCGGGCCAGTACGGCTCGCCGAACCCGCCGTCGACCACGCCGCCGCCGGGGCAGCAGGCCACGACGTACGCCCCGCAGCAGGGCCAGTTCTTCCAGCAGCCGCCGCCGGAGAATCCGGGCACGCCGCCCGGTGGCTTCGGCAAGTCCAGCTGACGCTGCTTCCACCGACACCCGCTGTGACGCTCCGTGTCACAGCGGGTGTCGTGCGTCCGGGGCGACCCGGTCGGGTGAGCTCCCGCGGCCCACGGCGGCGTGGCTCACCCGGACGGAGCAGTACGGATGTCAGGGTGCGGACCATGGACCAGCTCACCGACGACCCCCACGCGCCGGGTGAAGCGGTGGACGACCCCGGCGCCGCACCCGTCCCGGCGTCCCGGCTGCGTGTGCTGCTCGCGGCCGCCATCGGCCCGCTGGTCACCGGTTACACCGCCGTCGCGACCTTGCTGGTCCTGATCGCCCTCACCGCCGGCCGCGCCGCCTTCTCCGACACCGGGGTGTTCCTGGCCGCGGGGCCCGGCTGGCTCGCCGCGCACCAGGTGCGCCTCGGCATCGGCGGCCACCCGCTCGGGGTGCTGCCCCTGCTGCCGACCCTGGGCGCGGTCGCGCTGGCCGCGCGGACGGCGTCCGCCGCCGCCCGCCGCCTCGGCTGCCGCTCGTTCCGCGAAGCCCGGCCCGTGCTGCTCACGATCGCCGGCGCGCACGCGGAGTTCGGGCTGGTCATCGCCCTTTGCGCGCAGGGATCGGCGGTGACGGCGAACCCGGTGACCGCCTTCGCCGTGCCGGGCCTGCTCGCCGCCGCGGCCGCGGCCGCCGGCCTCGCCCGCTCGTGCGGGCTGCCGGACGCCGTCGCCGACCGCCTCGACCCGCTCGCGCTGCGCGGCCTGCGGGCCGGCGCGCTGAGCCTGGCCGTCCTGGTGGCCTGCGGTGCCGCCGTGTTCACCGTCGTGACCGGGGTGTCGTGGGCGACGGTGGCCGACACCTTCGAACCCGGGTTCGGCACCAGCTCGGGCCTCTTCCTGCTCTCGGTGCTGTACCTGCCGAACGCCGTCACGGCGGCACTGTCCTTCGTCACCGGCCCCGGCTTCTCGATCGGGCCGCTGACCGTCGGCATGTTCGGCTACCACGGCGGCGCCGTGCCCGCCGTCCCGCTGCTCGGCGGCCTGCCCGAGCACCACGCGGCCTGGTGGCCGGCGCTGCTGGTGCTGCCCGCGGCGACCGGCGCGCTGGCCGGCTGGACGTTGCGCAAGGCCGACGCCGATCCGGCGCAGCGCATCCGCGCGGTCGCGGTCGCCGGTGCCGTCGTCGCGCTCGGCTGCGTCGTGCTGGGCTCCCTGGCCGGTGGACGGCTGGGCGACGGCCCGTTCGACCCGGTGAGCGTCCCCGTCGGTGTCGCCTCGGTCGTCGCGTTCTGCTGGATCGTCATCCCGGGTTCGTTCGTCGCCTTCTTCGCCGGCGAGCACGAGCCGCCCGCTCCGCCGCCCGAAGCGCTCGAAGAGAACGAAGCCTTCGAGGACGCCGAAGACGTCGACCCCGAAGAAGCGGCCGAAGCCGTCGAGGAGCTCGAAGCGTCCGAAGGGGACGAAGAAGAACCCGACGAAGACGCCGAGTTCGAAGCCGAGGCGGACGCCGAACTCGGCCTCGGCGAACCGGGGGAAACGGTGCCGGATCCGGACGAGGCTGTGACCGGAGGCACCGAGACCTGCGGCGACGTCGAGCCGGGCGAGGGCGACCGTTAGGGTTTACGTGACCTGGTGAAGCGCCGTGCGCCCGGCTGCGCACCGCCCGCGGCAAGGAGCCCGCTCTGTCTCAACGGTTGGAGCTGCCCACTCCGGTGAAGCTCGTCGTGCTCGCGTCGGGCTCCGGCACCCTCCTGCAGGCGGTGCTGGACGCCACCGGGCGGTCCGGCTTCCCGGCCAAGGTCGTCGCCGTCGGCGCCGACCGCACCGGCATCGAAGCCCTCACCCGCGCCGAGCGACTGAGCATCCCGTCGTTCACCGTCCGCGTCGCCGACCACCCCGACCGCGCCGCGTGGGACAAGGCACTGACCGAGGCCGTCGCCGCGTACCGGCCGGACCTGGTCGTCTCGGCGGGGTTCATGAAGATCCTCGGCGAGCAGTTCCTCGGCCGCTTCACGGTGATCAACACCCACCCCGCGCTGCTGCCGTCCTTCCCCGGGATGCACGCGGTCCGCGACGCCCTCGAAGCCGGTGTCAAGGTCACCGGCTCGACCGTGCACTTCGCGGACGCCGGGGTCGACACCGGGCCGATCATCGCCCAGGAGGCGGTCGTCGTGGAGAGCGACGACACGGAGAACGTCCTGCACGAACGGATCAAGGCCGTCGAACGCAGGCTGCTGGTGGAAACGATCGAGCGACTCGGCCGCGGTGGCTGCACCGTGGACGGACGAAAGGTGACATTTCGTGAGCACTGACCTGGGACGGCGCCCGGTCCGCCGGGCGCTGATCGGCGTCTCGGACAAGGCGGGCCTCCTGGACCTCGCGACCGGCCTGCACGCGGCCGGCGTCGAGATCGTCTCCACCGGCGGGACGGCGAAGGCGATCGCCGACGCCGGCGTCCCGGTCACGCCGGTCGAGCAGGTCACCGGCTTCCCGGAGTCGCTGGACGGCCGCGTGAAGACGCTGCACCCGAACGTGCACGCCGGCCTGCTGGCCGACCAGGGCAACCCCGACCACGTCGAGCAGCTGCGCAAGCTGGACATCGCGGCGTTCGACCTGCTCGTGGTGAACCTGTACCCGTTCGCGCAGACCGTCGCCTCCGGCGCGAGCCCCGAGGACTGCGTCGAGAACATCGACATCGGCGGCCCGGCCATGGTCCGCGCCGCGGCGAAGAACCACGGCAGCGTCGCGGTCGTCGTCGACCCGGCGAGCTACGGCTGGGTGCTCGAGCGCGTCGCCGACGGCGGCTTCGAGTTCGAGGACCGCAAGCGCCTCGCGGCCCGGGCGTACGCGCACACGGCCGCGTACGACACGGCGGTCGCTTCGTGGTTCGCCAGTGCGTACGCGCCCGCGGACGACGCCGGCTTCCCGGACTTCCTCGGCGCCACCTGGGAGCGCGCCGACGTCCTGCGCTACGGCGAGAACCCGCACCAGAAGGCCGCGCTGTACAAGAGCCAGAACCCGGGCCTGGCGCACGCCGAGCAGCTGCACGGCAAGGCCATGTCCTACAACAACTACGTCGACACCGACGCCGCCCGCCGCGCCGCGTACGACTTCGCCGAGCCGGCCGTCGCGATCATCAAGCACGCCAACCCGTGCGGCATCGCGATCGGCGTCGACGTCGCCGAAGCGCACCGCAAGGCGCACGCGTGCGACCCGGTTTCGGCCTACGGCGGCGTCATCGCGACGAACCGGCCGGTCAGCCGCGAGGCCGCCGAGCAGATCGCCGAGATCTTCACCGAGGTCGTGCTGGCCCCGGACTTCGACGCCGAAGCGCTGGAAATCCTGCAGCGCAAGAAGAACATCCGCCTGCTGAAGCTGCCGGCCGCCCCGGCGTTCCCGGTCGAGTTCCGCCCGATCTCCGGCGGCGTCCTGCTGCAGACGGCCGACGCGATCGACGCTCCCGGCGACGACCCCGCCAACTGGACGCTGGCCACCGGGGCCCCGGCCGACGAGAACACCCTGCGCGACCTCGAATTCGCGTGGCGCTCGCTGCGCGCGGTCAAGTCCAACGCCATCCTGCTGGCCGCGGACGGCGCGACCGTCGGCGTCGGCATGGGCCAGGTCAACCGGGTCGACTCGTCGCGGCTCGCGGTGGCCCGCGCGGGTGACCGGGCCAAGGGGTCGGTCGGCGCGTCGGACGCGTTCTTCCCGTTCCCGGACGGCCTGGAGGTGCTGGTCGAGGCGGGGGTCCGCGCGATCGTGCAGCCGGGCGGCTCGGTCCGGGACGCCGAAGTCATCGCGGCCGCGGAAAAGGCGGGCGTCACGATGTACCTGACGGGGACGCGGCACTTCGCGCACTGATCCCCCGCGCTTCGAGAGGGAGGGCTCGATGCAGCAACCGCCGTACGGTCACGGTCAGCAGGGGTACCCGGGCTATCCGCAACAGCAGCCCGGGTACCCGCCGCAGCAGGGCTACCCACCCGGCTATCCACCCCCGGGCTACCCGCCCGCCGGGTACGGCGCGCCGGTGCCGCCGCCGAAGAAGAAGCGAACCGGGCTGATCCTCGGCATCATCGGCGGGGTCGTCGTGCTGCTCGGCGCGGGCATCCCGCTGGGCATCTTCGCGAGCGACTACTTCGCGAGCACCGGCGCGGCGCCGTCGTCGTCGCCGGTGCCCGCCGAGTGCCGGGTCCCGGCGCCGGTGCTGGAGAAGGCGGGCTTCCCGAGCTTCGTGCTGGCCGGCCAGGGCACCGAGGGCCTGCCGGGACTCAAGCAGCAGGGCTGCAGCTGGAAGCCGGGCCCGGACGAGAACGTCCGCGACGCCACCATGCACGTCCAGATCACGCAGTACTCCGGGTACGGCGCGCGCGAGCAGGCGGACGCCCTGTTCAAGCCGACTGCGCCGCCGATCCCGCCGACGGACGTGCGTGGCATCGGCGACAAGGCGCTCTTGGTCCGGCTCGCCACCGGCAGCGCGTTCAGCGGGTCCCGGCTGCACGTCATGAAGGGCACGACCGTCGTCGTCCTCGAGGTGTCCGGCTGGGACAAGGGGTTCTTCGCGAACTCGCCGATGCCGCAGCAGGAAACCGACGCCGCCGTGCAGGCCGTCGGCGCGGAGATCGTCAAGAACCTGGCCCGCTAGGCGGGCGCGGGCAGCGCCCGGCACAGCGCGACCGGGAACTTCGGCTCGGCCGCCCGGATCTCGGTGCAACCGCCGGACTTGGCCTGCGCGAACGACGTCCACCCGGCGTCGCTCCAGCGGAACGCGGTGCGGGACGGCGGATCGGCTTGGCGCGGCGGGAAGTCGACGACGAGCCAGGCCGGGTCGCAGGCTCGCGTGGTGCCCGGGCTTTCCGCGGCGGCGGCGGACACCGCGGCCCCGATCCACGCGGGGTCGCAGTGGTCGGCGGGCGGGGCGCAGCTGCCCTGGCGGTCGCAGTGGCCCCAGCCCGCGCCGAGCTTGTGCCACGCGTTGCCGGTGTCGGCGTTGAGGATGACCGTCCGGTCCGCGATCGGGTCCGTCGTCGTCAGCCGCAGCTCGGCGGGCACCTTGTCCTGGCAGCCGCCGGCCGCCGGGCGCGTCGAGTAGACGACGTCGGCGCGGACGTCGGTCTTCGCCTCCACGACCTGTTCGATCCGCGGCTCGCGGACGCAGCCGGGGTCCTTGCCCGGCAGGGCGACCTGCACGAAGAGGCTGTGGTCGTCCGCGCCGGGGCGGATCCCGGTGACGTCGGCGCGGAACGAGCGCCACTGGGCGCCGATGGTCGTCGGTGCCGGGGCCGCGACCGTGGCGCCCGGTACCTCGCAGGCCACCGCGGCGACGGCCACGAGCACGCCGACGACCGCCAGGATCGGCCGTGTCCACGGTCCGGTCATCGTCACCCCCAAGTCCACGGGGGAATCTAGCCGACGCCGCAGCGTCAGGCGGCCGGACCGGATTTTTCGCTCAGTGTGACGTCCTTCTCCAGGTAGACCGCGCCGCGGATGTGCCCGGAGGCCGCGGGCGCGTCGGTGAGCCGGTAGCCCGCGCGCTGGTAGAGCGCGATGTTGCGGGCGCTGCGCGCACCGGTGAACAGGGCGAACCGGCGGGCTTCGGCGGGCGCGTGCGCTTCGGCGTGGGCGAGCAGCCGCCGGCCAAGACCCCGCCCGGCGAGGTCCGGCGCGACCATCAGCCTGCCGATCTCCCAGCTGTCCCCGTCGAGGCGGGCGCGCACGGCGCCGACCAGCCGGTGGTCCTGCCGCAGCACCCACACCGACCAGGTCTTCGTCCAGTCGCGCACGTCTTCGAGGGTTTCGTGCAGCGCGGGGATGTCGAGGGTGTCGTTGAGGACGGCTTCCTGGACCCAGCAGCAGCGTTGCAGGACCAGCAGTTCCGGGACGTCTCCGGGGCGGGCGTCGATGGGCTCCACGTCCGCCTGTCTAGCGACCGGCAGGCGGGCGGGCAACTCGATTACCTTGCCGGCGTGCCCGGGCGCGCGGACGTTGCGGGCGCACCAGCGGATCGGGGGGCGGTCGTGGTGTTCGTCGGCTGGCGGATCGGCCTTCCTCGCCGGCGTCTTGGCCCCTCGGCGGCGCAGATCGCCGACCTCCCAGGGGTGGCGGTGCTGTCCGCGGCGTTCCCCACTTGTGGGTGACTTGACACCTCGGGGGGTTCGCGGTTGACTGGACTACGTCGAACAGGTGTTCGATGTGGAACCGCCGCCTTCCCCGCGGCGAACCAGTGCCGTCGGTCGCGTTTTTGGGAGAGGCTCGGCCGCCGGCCCTAGTCCGTGGTGGGGAGGTGCGTGCGGTGACCGCTGTGGTGGAGCCGCCGGTGGCCCGGCTGGCGGCCCTGCCCGGGGTCAGCACGGCGAGCCGGGTGGCGGCCCAGGCCGAGCGGGCCAGGGCGACGGGAAGGGTGCTCCCGGTCGTCCCGGCGCTGGCCGGGCTGCTGCCCGACACCGGGCTCCGGCGCGGGAGCACGGTGGCGGTCCACGGGGGAACATCGCTGCTGCTCGCCCTCCTCGCCGCGCCCACGGCATCGGGCTCCTGGGCGGCGGTGGTGGGCATGCCGTCCCTGGGCATCGCGGCGGCGGCCGAGTATGGCGTGGACGTGAGCAGGCTGGCGCTGGTCCCGCGTCCCGGGGCGGAGCTCCCGGCGGTGCTCGCGGCCCTGCTGGACGGCGTGGACCTGGTGGCGGTCCAGGCGGAGACGCTCCAGCCGGCGGTGGCCCGCCGGTTGTCGGCCCGAGCTCGTCACCGCGGCGCGGTCTTGTTGTCTTCGGGTGCCTGGCCGGGGGCGGACGTGGAGCTGTCCTGCCGCCGTTTCCCGTGGACGGGCCCAGCCGCCGGCTACGGCCACCTCCAGTCCCGACGGGTCCAGGTGAGGTCCCACGGTCGCGGCGCGGCGGCCCGCCCCTCGCGGCCGAACTCCACCTCCCAGCCCCGGACGGCACGGCCACCCCGGCAACCCCGGCCCCCACCCGCCAGGAGGCCACCGCATGACCACCCCCACCCTCGCCGCCCAGGCCCGATGCCCCGCCAATCACGCTTGCGTCCCTCCCAATCACGCGTGTCGCCTCCCCAATCACGCGAGTCCCGCCTCCAATCACGCGAGTCTCGTCCCCGATCACGTGAGTTCCGCCCTCAATCACGCGAGGTCGGGTCCCGGTCACGTGGAATCCGGCCACGGGCAAGTCGGCCGACCGCCCAAGTACGCCAGCCGACCCTGCGGGCAGGCGGGCCGACCTTCTGGGTACGTGAGCCGACCCTCCGGGTCTGCGGGGAGGCCCTTTGAATTCGCGGGCCGACCGCGGGGTTCCGCGGGCCGACCCTCCCGGTACGCCAGCCGACCCTCCCGGTACGCCAGCCGACCCTCCCGGTACGTGAGCCGACCCTTCGGCTCCGCGCGCTGGCGCTTCGCGGCCACGAACCGCCCGGTTCCGTACGTGAGCCGGTCTCACCTCCGCCCGCGTTCGGGCGGCCGCCGGATCCGGGAGGGCGCGTGACCGTCCCCGCTCAGCGGACCACCTCCGACCTGCCCACCCGGATGCTCGTCCTGTGGTGTCCGGACTGGCCCGCCGTCGCCGCCGCTGTCGGTGGTGTCTCCGTCGACCAGCCCGTTGGTGTCTTCAGCGCGAACCGGGTCGTCGCCTGCAACGCCGTCGCGCGGCGGAACGGTGTCCGGCGGGGGATGCGGCGGCGGGATGCCCAGTCGAACTGTCCCGAACTTGCCGTCTTCGCCGCCGATGACGGGCGGGATGCGCGGCTGTTCGAAGCCGTCGCGCGGGCCGTCGAAGGGCTCGTTGTCGGGGTCGAGGTTGTCCGGCCCGGGCTGGTTGCCGTTCCCGTCGACGGGGCCGCCGGCTACTTCGGCGGGGAACACGCGCTCGTCGAACGGCTTCTCGACGAGGTCGCCGCCGCGGCCGGGGTCGAGTGTCAGGTCGGGGTGGCCGAAGGGCTCTTCGCCGCGACGCTCGCCGCTCGGTGCGGGGGTGAGTTCGTCGAACCCGGACGGGCCGCCGACTTCCTCGCCGCGCTCCCGGTCACCGAGCTCGACCAGCCCGGCGCCGACCGCGCCGAACTCGTCGACCTGCTGCGCCGCCTCGGGTTGAAGACGCTCGGGGCCTTCGCCGCTCTGTCGGAGCGTGACGTCGCCAACCGCTTCGGGTCAGCCGGGTTGCTCGCCCACCGGCTGGCGCGCGGGCGCTCGGAACGGCCGCCGCTGCGTCGGCGGCCGCCGCCCGAACTCACCCTCGCCGAGGAGTTCGACCCCGTTGTCGAGCGCGTCGACGTCGCCGCGTTCCTCGCCAAGGGCCTCGCGACGCGCTTCTGCGCGGCCCTCGCCGGGCACGGCCTCGCCTGCACACGGCTCGGCATCTACGCCGTCACGGAAGACGGCGAACACCTCGGCCGCGCGTGGCGGTGCGCCGAACCGCTGACTCCCGCCGGCGTCGCCGATCGCGTGCGCTGGCAGTTCGAAGGCTGGCTGCGGGCCGCGCCCGGGCAGCGCCCGACGTCCGGGGTCGTGCGGCTGCGGCTGGAACCCGAGGAGGTCGTCGAGGGGCGGTCGCTGCAGCTCGACCTCTGGCGCAACGGCGGCTCCGACGAAGACGACCGGCGCGCGGCCCGCGCGTTCGTGCGGGTCCAGGGCCTGCTCGGGCCCGAAGGCGTGGTCACCCCGGTGCTCGACGGCGGCCGCGACCCCGCGGGCCAGGTCCGGCTGGTGCCGTGGGGCGACCCGCGCGAGCGGACGACGCCGCCGGACGCGACCTGGCCGGGACGGCTGCCGTCGCCGTCCCCGGCGACGGTCCTCGTCCGGCCGGTCCCGGCGCAGGTCTTCGACGACGGTGGCCGCGCCGTCGGGATCACCGAGCGCGACCAGCTGACGTCGCCCCCGAGCCGGCTCACGATCGCGGGCGGCGCGGGGCGCGAGGTCGTGGCCTGGGCGGGCCCGTGGCCCCTGATGGGCGACCGACGGCGGCCGGGGCCGCGCAGGGCGCGGTTGCAGCTGGTGCTGGCCGGCGAAGGGGACGAGCCACCCGAAGCGGTGCTGCTGCACTGCGCAGGCACGGAAAATCCACTGTGGACGGTCGAGGGAGTGTACGACTGAGCATGGACGAGGACTACGCACGCAAGCTGCGCAACTGGCTCCGAGCCGAGCCCGAGGCCACGCCCCGCGCGGCCTCGGAGGAACGCGAGTGGCTGCGCGAGATCCCCGAGCCGGCCACGAACGAGCGGCCGGACACCCCCGACCGCTGGACGGTCCGCGGCGAGCTACCGCAAACCCCGGCCGACGACGACTGGGTCTGCCCGGTGATCGCGCTCCCGGTCCCGCGCCCGTCGCGCGAGAACGGCTGCCGCATGAGCGGAATCGAGCTCCGCTGGACCCCGCCACACCGCACCGCGACACCGGACGCGGCCCGCATCAGTGACGCGGAGGCCCGCAGCCGCTGGAACCACCCGACGAACGCCGCCCGCCGCGCGCAGCCACCGGACGCGAACCCGATGACCGACGCCGACGGCCGTAGCCGCCGGAACCACCCGACGAACGCGGCCCGCCGCGCCGGAGCGCCCGACGCAAGCGTGACGAGCGATGCCGAGGCTCGCGCCCGCGGGAATCCCGGCGGCCGCACCGGGGCGGCGGCGAGCCCGGGGCCCGAGGCCGAGGCCCGCAGCCGCTGGGCTCATCCGGCGAACGCGGACCGCCGCGCGCAGCCACCGGACGCGAGCCCGATGACCGACGCCGAGGTTCGCTCCCGCTGGGCCCACCCGACGAACGCGAGCCGCCGCACCGAGGCGCCCGCGAGCCCCACGACCGAGGCCGAGGCCCGCAGCCGCTGGAACCACCCCACCGAGCCACCAGCCGCCCCCATGTCCGATGCCGAAGCCCGGTCCCGCTGGAACCACCCCTCCAGCTGGCACCGCCGCCGCCGGGCCGTCCAAGATCGGCCCGACCAGCCCGGGAGTCACTGAATGGGCTGGAACAACCCGCCCGTCCGCTGGAAGGACCTCGCCCGCACCCTCGCCGGCGGCCTCCCTCCCGGCGACCACGGTGACAGCCCCGCCTGGGGCCGTCGCCGCGAGGGCTACCGAAAACCCGACGACCTCCCCACCCGGCGGAACGACGATGGCGCCGAGGCCGTCCGCGTCCCCTACGCCGAACTCCACTGCCACTCCAACTTCAGCTTCCTCGACGGTGCCAGCCACCCCGAGGAACTCGTCGAAGAGGCCGCCCGCCTGCAGCTCGACGCCATCGCCCTCACCGATCACGACGGCATGTACGGTGTCGTGCGCTTTGCCGAGGCCGCGCGGGAACTCGGCGTCGACACCGTCTTCGGCACCGAACTCAGCTTCGGCCTCCACGGCCCGCAGAACGGCGTCCCCGACCCCGAAGGCGAGCACCTCCTCCTGCTCGCCCGCGGCGACCAGGGCTACCGCGCGCTCTGCCGCGCCATCACCGCCGGCCAGATCCACCACCAGGCCGAAAAAGGACGTCCGATCTACGACCTCGGCGCGGTCGCCGAGGAGGTCGCCGGGCAGTGCGTCGTCCTGACCGGCTGCCGCAAGGGCGCCGTGCGCTCGGCCCTCGTCACGCACGGTCCGGCCGCCGCCGCCGAAAAACTCGAAGAACTCATCGACCGCTTCGGCCACGACAACGTCTACGTCGAGCTCACCGATCACCGCCAGCCCCTGGACAGCACCCACAACGACCTCCTGACGCAGCTCGCGAACGAACTGAAGCTCCCGACCGTCGCCACCACCGCCGCCCACTACGCGCGGCCCGAACGCGCTCCGCTCGCCGATGCCCTCGCCGCCATCCGGGCGCGGCGGGGGATCGACGAACTCGAAGGCTGGCTGCCCGCCGCCGGCACGGCTTTCCTCCGCAGCGGCGCCGAAATGGACGTCCTGTTCCGGCGGTACCCCGGCGCGGTCCGCCGCTCCGCCCTGCTCGGCATGGAATGCGCGTTCCCGCTGAAGCTGATCGCCCCCGAGCTGCCGCCCTTCGACGTCCCCGAGGGCTACACCGAGACCACCTACCTCCGGAAACTCACCGAAGAAGGCGCGCGGGAACGTTTCAAAGGCAAGGCCCACGAGGAAAAAGCGCAAGAGCAGATCAAGCACGAGCTCGCCATCATCGAAGAGCTCGGCTTCCCCGGCTACTTCCTGATCGTCTGGGACATCGTCCGCTTCTGCAAGGACAACAACATCCTCTGCCAGGGCCGCGGTTCGGCCGCGAACTCGGCCGTCTGCTACGCGCTCGGCATCACCAACGTCGACTCCGTCGCCTACGAACTGCTCTTCGAACGCTTCCTCGCCCCGGACCGCGACGGCTACCCCGACATCGACCTCGACATCGAGTCCGACCGCCGCGAGGAGGCCATCCAGTACGTCTTCCGGAAACACGGCCGCCTCAGGACCGCCCAGGTCGCGAACGTGATCACCTACCGGGCCCGGTCCGCCGTCCGCGACGCCGCCCGCGCACTGGGTTACTCGCCGGGCCAGCAGGACGCCTGGAGCAAGCAGATCGACCGCTGGGGTTCCCTGCAGCACACCGAAAAGGACCACGACCACAACATCCCCGACGAGGTCTTGCAACTCGCCTTCGCCCTCGAAGACTTCCCGCGGCACCTGGGCATCCACTCCGGCGGGATGGTCATGTGCGCCGAGCCGGTGAGCCAGGTCGTCCCGGTCGAGTGGGCGCGGATGGCCGACCGCAGCGTGATCCAGTGGGAGAAGGAGGACTGCGCCGCCGCCGGGCTGGTCAAGTTCGACCTGCTCGGCCTCGGCATGCTGTCCGCGCTGCACTACATGATCGACCTCGTCGCGGAGTACAAGGGCGAAACGGTCGACCTGGCCGAGCTCGACCTCGCCGACGAAAAGATCTACGACATGCTGTGCCGCGCCGACGCGATCGGCGTCTTCCAGGTGGAGAGCCGTGCCCAGCTGGCGACGCTGCCGCGGCTGCAGCCCCGCGAGTTCTACGACCTCGCCGTCGAAGTCGCGCTGATCCGGCCCGGCCCCATCCAGGGTGGCTCGGTGCACCCGTACATCCGCCGCAAGCAGGGCCGCGAGAAGTGGACCTACGACCACCCGCTGCTCGAAAAGGCCCTGTACAAGACCAAAGGCGTCCCGCTGTTCCAGGAACAGATGATGCAGATCGCGCTGGACGTCGCGAACTTCACCGCGGCGGAGGCCGACCAGCTGCGGCACGCGATGGGCTCGAAGCGTTCGGACCGCAAGATGGACCGGCTGCGGCAGCGGTTCCTCGAAGGCGCCGCGGCGAACGGCGTCGACGACGAGCTCGCGCAGAAGATCTTCCTGAAGCTCAAGGCGTTCGCCAACTTCGGCTTTCCCGAAAGCCATGCGCTCAGCTTCGCGCACCTGGTCTTCTCCAGCGCCTACTTCAAGCTCTACCACCCGGACGCGTTCCTGGCGGGCCTGCTGCGCGCGCAGCCGATGGGCTTCTACTCACCGCAGTCGCTGGTCGCCGACGCGCGGCGCCACGGCGTCACCGTGCACGGCCCGGACATCAACCGCAGCCTCCCGCACGCCACCCTGGAGGCGGGCGCCGGGCCGTTCCACGACGTGCGCACCGGGCTGGGCACCGTGCGCCGGATCGGCGAGGACCTCGCGAAGCGGATCGTGGCCGAGCGGCTGGACAACGGCGAATTCCGCGACCTCGCCGACGTCGCCCGCCGCGTCCGGCTGACCACGCCGCAGATCGAGGCGCTGGCCACGGCGGGCGCGTTCGCCGGCTTCGGCGGGGATCGCCGGCAGGCGCTGTGGACAGCGGGTGCGGTCGCCGGCGAACGCCCGGAGAAGCTGCCCGGGCTGGTCGGCGCGCCGGCTCCGGTGCTGCCGGGGATGGACGGGCTCGACGTCGCGGCGGCGGACGTCTGGGCCACCGGGGTGTCGCCCGACAGCTACCCGACCGAGTTCATCCGCGACCGCCTCGACGAGCTCGGCGTCGTCCCGGCGAGCGGCCTGGCGGACCTCGACGACGGCGCGCGCGTGCTGATCGGCGGCGCGGTCACGCACCGCCAGCGCCCGGCGACCGCGGGCGGCGTCACCTTCCTCAACATCGAGGACGAAACGGGGATGGTCAACGTGATCTGCACGCTCGGCCTCTGGCAGCGCTACCACCGCGTCGCGCGCAGCAGCCCGGCGCTGCTGATCCGCGGGGTGGTGGAGAAGGCGGACGGCGTGGTCAGCGTCCTCGCCCACCGCGTCGAGCCGCTGCCGATGCGCATCAAGGCCAAGTCACGGGACTTCAAGTGAGGGGACGCCGCACGATCGTGACGATCTCGGGGCTCGCGCCGGTCACCGGCGAGCGGTCCCAGTAGCCGTACTGTTCGTCGAGGACCAGGCCGGCTTGATCGACGAACTCATTCAACGAAGGGACGTCGAGGAAGCGCAACGTGCTTTCGCTGTACTTCGGCGCGTCCCAGTTCGGGCTTTCGTACGTCGTCTTGAAGGTGACGTACCCGTTCTCGAACGGCCCGGCGTCGTTCCACGTCCGGACGTCTCCGGCTTCCCAGACGTTCGAAGGCGTCCAGCGCTCCCAGCCGCGGGCGGCCGGGTTGCGCGTCTCGAAGCCGAACCGGCCGCCGGGCTTCAGCGCGCGGCGGATCGCCGAGAACGCCGTGCGCAGCTCGTCGTCGGTGAGCAGCACCTGGAACGCGTGCCCGGTCATCACCGCGAAGTCGAACTCGGCGTCCCAGGACGCGGTCGACAAATCGCCGTGCACCCATTCGATGTCGTCCCGGCGGCGAGCCTGGATGAGCATGCCCTCGGCCGGGTCGAGCCCGACGAGCCGGCCTTCGTGGCCGGACTCGCGCGCCCAGTGCAGCAGCGAACCGGTGCCGCACCCGACGTCCAGCACGGACTCCGCGGCCATGATCATCGGCAGGTAGAACGCGAAATCGCCGCTGCTCTCGCGCGGGTTCAGGGTGTCGTAGAGGGAGGCGAGGTAGGGATCGACGTAGTCGTGATCGGGCACGGCGCCACGGTAGCCAGCGGATCGGCGAAGATCACGCCGTTTTCGGCGCCGGCCCCAGCAGTTCCGGCCGCGTGGCCAGCTCCCCGCCAGTACGCGCCGGGGTCGGGCAGCAGCCGCCGCCGGTCCAGGTCGAGCAGGCCGGACACACTCGCCACGTCCGCGACCAGCGTGCCGTCCGGCCGCTGATCCGGGCCCGGCGCCGCGGGCGGCGTCTGCGACTTTTCGGCCACCCGCACCAGCGCCGCGGGGAGGAGCCGGACAGGCGGCGGCACTCGCGGCCGAGGTGGACTGGTCGGCGTACCCGAGGTCCGCGCCTCCCAGCCGCAGGCGAGGACGTCCGCGAGTGCGGGTGGTGGTGCCACTCCGCGGTACACCGACCGCGCCGCCACCGGCCGCAGCGGGACTCCCATGCCGCCAGTGTGGCGCGGTCGGCGCCCGGCTCGTGCGCACCGGCGGCGGCGGGCGGCCGGCCCCGGCCGCGGGTGTGGCACCCTGGGCGCGTGCTGGAGACCGGGGAGGACTACCGCGAAGCGGTGTTGTCCGGGCAGTGGTGGGAAAAACGCCGGTTCACCGGCTGCGACTTCACCGGCGCGGACCTGAGCGGGCTGCGGACGCGCGGCTGCACCTTCGACGACTGCGTGTTCAGCCGGGCCGACCTGTCGCGCTCCCGGCACGACGCCTCGGCGTTCCGCTCGTGCACCTTCGAACGGACGGTGCTCGCCGAAAGCCGCTGGACGGCGTGCTCGCTGCTCGGCTCGGCCTTCACCGACAGCGGGTTCGGCGGGATCGCGCTCACCGAGTGCGACCTCTCGCTCGCGTCGCTGTCGCGGGCGCGGCTGCGCAAGCTCGGCTTGTCGGGCCTGCGGCTGCGCGAAGCCAACCTCGCCGAGGCCGACCTCTCCGGCGCCGACCTGCGCGGCAGCGACCTGACCGGCGCCCGCCTGCAGGGCGCGAAGTTCGACGGCGCCGACCTGCGCGGCGCGCGTCTCGACGCGAACGCCCTGGTCCAGGCCGACCTGCGGGGCGCCGAGGTCGACGTCGAAACGGCGATCGCCTTCGCCGCCGCGCACGGGCTCGTCATCCGCTGAACCGGCGAAGGCCCCGGCAGCGCCGGGGCCTTCGCGGTCTTCAGTCGATCGGGGGTTCGCCCGGGTCGAGCTCGATCAGGTCGCCCTCGGCCAGCAGCTCCTCGATCGAGGCCGGCAGCAGGTACGCCGACCCGCCGCCCGGCTGGTTGAACCACGGGATCGCGACGCCGGCCAGCGTCTCCAGCGGCCGCTGCACCCGGTAGACGTGGTACGGGCGGTTGACCCACTCCGGCACCAGAGACCGCTCGGCGAACGGGGTGCCCGCCGCGTACGTCAGGTTGCCGTTCGGGCCGCCGAAGCGGTCCAGCTCGCTGCCCGCGGGCAGCTCGCGCAGCTCCTTGCCGCGGAAGAGCGTCAGCGGCGGCTCGCCGGCCAGCGGGCCGATCGGCCACTGCTGCTGGCCACCGCCGCCACCGCCGTTGACCGCGGGGCGGGCCGGTTCCTCCCGGCGCGCCGGCGCCGGGGGAGCCGCGGGGCCGGGCGGCGGCACCGGCAGGACGCCCTGCGGCGCCGGGGCCAGGACGGTCGGCGCCGACGGCGGCTCACGCCGGGGCGGCGCGGGCGGAACGGGCGGCGGCCCGGCCTGCTGGGACACCGGCGGCGGCCCGGCCGGGACCGGCGCGGGCTGGCGCTGCGGGGCGGGTGGCTCGTCGTCGTCGAGGTCGCCGAAGAGCTCCTCGGCGCTGGTGAACGCCGTCTGCTCCTGCGGCGGCACCGGCGGCTCGGGCTTGCGGACCGGGTACGAGCCGGTCGCGATCTCGGGCGACAGCGTCGCGACGACCCGCTGCGGCGCCGGTTCCGGCTCGGGCTCGGGTTCCGGCTCCGGGGCGGGCGGCTCCTCCGGTGGCACGTGGCCCTCCGGGTTGAGCAGCAGCTTGCCGAGCATGAACGCGGCCGCGTCCTCGGCGTCGCCGAACACCGCGGGGTTGCTGAGCTTGCCGTCGTACCAGCCGACGCGCCAGCCGTCCTCGACCTCTTCGACGCTCCACCCGTGCTCGGCGGGCGCGCCCAGCTTGTAGCCGCTTTCGGGGACGTCCAGCTCGTCGAGCTTGGCCTGCAGGCCGGCGAGCACCGGGTGGTCCGGGGTCTCGCGGCGCAGCGCCCGGCGACCCGGACGCGGCGGCGCGGGCGGCTCGGCCTGGGCCACGGGCTGGGGAGCAGGCGGCTCGGGAACCGGCAGCACGCCGGGCACCTCGGGCTGGGTGATCATGGTCGGCGGGCCGGGATCGAACGCGGCCGGCTCCCGCCGCGGCGGCTGGAACGGCGCCTCGTCGTCCGGCCGGGCCGGCGGGCCCGCGTGCTCGTCCTCGTGCCGGGGCGGCTGCCCGGGCTGGAAGGCGTGTTCGTCGTCGTGCCGGGGCGGCTGGAAGGCCGCGTGCGACGGGTCGTCGTCCGCGTGCGGCGGCTGGAACGCGTGCTCGTCGTCGTGCCGCGGCGGCTGGAAAGCGGCGTGCGACGGCTCGTCGTCCTGGTGCGGCGGCTGGAAGGCGTGGGCGGGTTCGTCCGCCTGGCCGGTGTCGAAGGCGTGTCCCGCCTCGTCGTCGTGCCCGGCCGGGCCGGAGCCGAACGCCGCGGGCTCTTCCTCGCGGTGGCCCGGCGGCTCCTCCGCGCCCGGCGCGGCCTGGAAGGCGTGCTCGTCCTCCCTCGGCGGCTGGAACGCGGCGTGCTCGTCTTCGCGACGCGGGAACGGCTCGCCGTCCCGCGGCTGCTGCTCCTGCCCGATCGGCTGGTCGGGGACGTATTCCGCGGTCTCTTCGAGGTCGGGCACCCGGCCCGGTTCCGGCGACGAGCCGTTCGTCCCCGTCGCGTGCTCGGCCTGCTGCGCGTACTCCTCTTCGCCGTACTGGTGGTCCTCTTCGGCGAAGCGGTCGTCGAACTCCTGCTCGTCGTAACCCTCGTCGGCGTACTCGTGCTCTTCGGCCGGCGCCTCCGGTTCGGCCGGGGCGTGCGCCTCCACCGGCGCGGCCGGCTCCTGGTGCTGCTGGGGCGGCGCGACGGGCGGCGGCGCGACCGGCGGGGGCGCCACGGGCGGCGGACCGGCGGGCGCCTGCTGCTGCGCGCCCTGCGGCGGCGGGCCTTGCTGCGGGGGCGGCCCCTGGGGAGGCATGCCCTGCTGCGGCGGACCCTGCGGCGGCCCGGCCGGGCGCTGCTGCGGCGGCGGCTGGTTGCCCCGGGTCAGGTACGCGGCCGCGGCCTGCAGCGTCGGCTCGTCCACCGGCGGCAGCGAGAAGCCGACCGCGCGGACGTGCCCGACGAGGTCCGGTTCGGGCGAAACGCCGTACTTGTGCAGGTAGAAGTTGACCGCGGCGGGCCAGATCCACTGGCCGTCGCTGTGGAAGGCGACCGGGACGGTCGCTTCCGGCGTCGCGGCGAGGCGGTCGATGTCGTAGCCGCGCTCCGGCACCACCAGCGGCGCGTGCTCGAGGTACTCCAGCAGGCGGTCCTGCTCGTCGACCTCGAGGTCGGGGCGGTTGATCACCGGGCGGCCCGCCGGGCCGACGGTGTCGAAGATCCGGGCGATCCGGAAGTGCGGCCCCGGCTGCTCCGGGCCGAGCCCGGACATCCGCCGGATCAGCCATTCGGGCACGTTCTCCTCGGTGCGCGGGAACATCCGCAGCTCGTCGGAGTAGGCCTGCGGCGGCGGCGCGAGGTTCCACACCGGTTCGTCGCGGTTGTACTCGAGGTTGTAGCTGGACGGGTGGTCCAGCTGGTAGCGCGCGTTGAACCACGTTCCGCGGCCGTCGCGGTACATGCCCCCGCGCAGCCTGCCGAAGAGCGTGGCGATGTCGTGGGTGGCGAGCCACTCGTGCACCGTGCCGTCTTCGGTGACGATCTCGCCGGTCAGCTCGTGGTACCTGCCGACGGCTCGGTACTCCGCGGTGACCTTGCGCCAGTCGCGCGGGGCGGCACGGAGCAGAGCAAGTCCGATCTGCTTGACCAGGGTGTCCTGCTCGGTCGCGTTCAGCTGCGTCGTCGGTTGTGCCACCCGCACATTTTGACTGCTCGCGCGCGCGAGTGCACCCCGCATGTGGGTTTTGCCGCCCGGCCACCCGGTGGCACCGGGTCTGACCTCGGGCGATGCGACGTGCGGTAGGTCACAGCTTGATCGCGGGCACCGTCGCGATTGGACCGTGTGGGGTAGCGACGAGTCTACGGGCTGCGACCACCCGCGCCTGGAAGCGACGCGCGGGGGTCGCTTTGCCAGAATGGGGCACGTGACGGCGAAGATTCTCGACGGCAAGGCCACCAAGAACGCCATTTTCGCGGAGCTCGAGCCCCGCGTCGCGGCCCTCGCCGCGAAGGGGGTGACGCCCGGCCTCGGCACCGTCCTGGTCGGTGACGACCCCGGCTCTCACTCGTACGTGCGAATGAAGCACGCCGACAGCGCGAAGATCGGGATCAACTCGATCCGTCGCGACCTGCCGGCCGACATCAGCCAGGAGAAGCTCGAAGCCGTCATCGACGAGCTGAACACCGACCCGGCCTGCCACGGCTACATCGTGCAGCTGCCGCTGCCGAAGCACCTCGACGCGAACCGCGTCCTGGAGCGGATCGACCCGGAGAAGGACGCCGACGGCCTCGCGCCGGTCAGCCTCGGCCGGCTCGTGCTCGGCCAGCAGGGTGCGCTGCCGTGCACGCCGTACGGGATCATCGAGCTGCTCAAGCGCCACGGTGTCGAGCTGAACGGCGCGCGCGTCACCGTGGTCGGTCGCGGCATCACCGTCGGGCGGACGCTCGGCCTGCTGCTGACCCGCCGCAGCGAGAACGCCACCGTGACGCTGTGCCACACCGGCACCCGCGACCTCGCCGCCGAGGTCCGCCGCGCCGACGTCGTGATCGCCGCGGCCGGGGTGCCGGGGATCATCACGCCGGACATGGTGGCGCCGGGCGCCGCGGTGCTCGACGTCGGCGTGTCGCATGTGGACGGCAAGCTGACCGGCGACGTCCACCCGGGAGTCGCCGAGGTCGCCGGCTGGATCTCGCCGAACCCGGGCGGGGTCGGCCCGATGACCCGGGCGATGCTCGTCAGCAACGTCGTCGAAGCGGCGGAGCGCTCGGTACAGGGCCGATGACGATGACCGAGGACCGGCGCGAGGTGACCGGTCACCGGCCGTCCCGGTTCACCCAGCTGCCGTTCGCGGCGGTGCTGCTGGTGGTGGCCGTCGCGGCGCTGCGGATCTTCCAGTACCACTGGCGCGAGGGCGCGGCACTGATCGGCGCGGCGCTCCTGCTGGCCGCGCTGCTGCGGGCGGCCCTGCCGACGACCCGGGCGGGCCTGCTGGCCATCCGAGGCAAGCTGGTGGACGTGGTGACGTTCACGTCCTTGGCGGCGGCGGTGCTGTACGTCGCCCTGACGATCATCGGCGGGCCGCTCGGCTCCTGAACGCCGAAAAGCGCCACCCTCCTGCGGAAGGTGGCGCTTTTCGATGGGTCTGATCAGGACGCGAGGGCGAGTTCTCGCCGTTCGGCGCGGGCTTCGCGGCGGTCCAAGGTGCCGGAGACGATCGCCAGCGTGAGGCCGAACACCGCGAGCAGGGCGCCGACCCAGTTCGGGGCGACCAGACCGAGCCCGCCCGCGATCACCAGCCCGCCGAGGTAAGCCCCGATCGAGTTGGCGATGTTGAACGCCGACTGGACGGCGGCCGACACCAGGGACGGTGTGCCGCCCGCCTTCTCCATGATCCGCGCCTGCATCATCGGGCCGATCATGAACCCGGCGACGCCCACGAAGAAGATCGTGATCGCCGCGCCGATCTTGCCCTGCGCCGTGATCGTGAAGATGCCCAGCACCGATGCCAGCGCCAGCAGTGCGATGTACAGGCTCGGCATCAGCGCGCGGTCGGCCAGCCGGCCGCCGAGCAGGTTGCCGATCGTCATGCCGACGCCGGCCAGGGACAGCAGCAGGGTGACGTTCGACGGCGAATAGCCGGCGACGTCGGTCAGCATCGGCGTGATGTACGACAGGCAGGCGAACACGCCACCCAGCCCGAACGTGACGATCGCCAGCGCCAGGTGCACCTGCGGCCTCTTGAACGCGCCCAGCTCACCCCGCAGCGAGGCGTCGGCGGGCTTGCCCTGGTGCGGCACCAGCTTCCCGATGGCCGCGGCCGCGACCAGGCCGATCACGGCGACGACGCCGAACGTGGCGCGCCAGCCGACCTGCTGGCCGAGCAGCGTGCCCAGCGGCACGCCGATGACGTTGGCCAGGGTCAGGCCGAGGAACATCAGCGACACGGCCTTGGCGCGGTCGCCTTGGGCGACGAGGCTGGAGGCGACGACCGCCCCGGCGCCGAAGAACGCGCCGTGGGGCAGGCCGGCCAGGAACCGGAACGCGACGCCGAACTCCTGGTTCGGCGAGAGCGCGAAGAGGGCGTTGCCCAGCGTGAACAGGCCCATCATGGCCAGCAGCATGGTCTTGCGTGGCAGCCGGACGGCGACCGCGGTGAGCAGCGGGGCGCCCACGACGACGCCGAGGGCGTAGGCGGAGATGAGGTGGCCGGCGGTCGGGATGTCGACGCCGAAGTCGGCGGCCGCCTGGGGCAGCACGCCCATCATGACGAACTCGGTGGTCCCGATGCCGAAAGCTCCGATGGCGAGCGCGAGCAGCGCGACGGGCACGGCACTCCTTCCAGGGTGGGTAAACGATTACTGAGCCTGATTTCTGGATCGGTTCAGTAAAGGGGCATAAATAAAGACAGCCGATCGGCCCCAGCGCCGTGAGCTGCCTTCGCCCAGTCCAACAAGCGAGGGGGCCGGTTGTCATCCCGATATCGGGTGACGATCCACACCGTAACGCCCTGATCAGCGCGGAGCGGCCAGCACGCCGTTCAACAGGCCCGGGAACAGGGCGTCAAGATCGTTGCGCCGCAACGAGTTGAACCGCGTGGTGCCCTCCTGGCGGCCGGCCACGACGCCGGCCTGGCGCAGGATGCTCAGGTGGTGGGTGAGTGTGGACTTCGTCACCGGCACGGTGAGCCCGCCGCACGCGATCTCCTGATCGGTGCCCGCCAGCTGCCGGACGATGGCCAGCCGCACCGGGTCGGCGAGGGCGCGGAGCACGCCTTCGACGGTGATCTCCTCCCGGGCCGGGTGGGCGATCGGGGGCAGGGTGTCGGTCTTGGCCATGGACGCATTGTACGACGCCGGTCGAAATTCGGTGGCGACTCGTAGTACGGTGACTGTCGAACTACGACGTTCGTCGAACTCATCCCTGCTTCGCTTGGGGGCCAGCCCATGTCCGCACCTGCTCCTTCGAGGATCTCGGTCCTCGCGTTCGGCGCCTTCGGCGTCGGGACCAGTGGCTACATCGTCGCCGGGCTGCTGCCCGCGCTGACCGGTGAGCTGCACGTCTCGGCCACCGCCGCCGCGCAGCTCGTGACCGCGTTCGCCATCGCGTACGCGGTCGGCTCGCCGCTGTTCGCCGCGGCCACCGGCACCTGGGAACGCCGGACGCTGCTGGTCGCCGCGCTCGCCGTCACCGGTGCCGGCAACCTGTTCGCCGCGCTCGCGCCCGGCTACGGCTCCCTGCTGGTCGCCCGGGTGGTGACCGCGGTCGGCGCCGCCGTGTTCACGCCGGCGGCGAGCGCCGTGGCGGCCGAGCTGACCGTGCCGGAACGCCGGGGCCGCGCGGTCGCGATGGTGTTCGGCGGGCTGACGGTCGCGCTCATCTTCGGCGTCCCGCTCGGGAGCCTCATCTCGCAGCACCTCGGCTACCGGACGGCGTTCGCGCTGGTCGCCGCGTTCTCCCTGGCCAGCGCGCTGGCCGTGCGGATCGCACTGCCCACGGTCGCGGCGCCCCCGCGGGTGGGCCTGGCCGAGCGGTTCGCCGCGGGCCGCGACCCGCGCGTGCTCGTCATGCTGGCCGTGACGGTTCTCGGCTGCCTGGCCGCATTCATGGTCTACACGTTCGTGTCGCCGCTGCTGGCCGCGACCGCGGGCGTGCACGGCACGACCGTGACGGTGCTGCTGTTCTGTTACGGCGTCGGCGGCGCGATCGGCAACTTCGCCGCCGGCCGCGCCACCGACCGCTGGGGTTCGCGTACGCCGCTGCTGGTCGTGACGGCCGTTCTCACCGTCGTGCTGGCGTTGTTGCCGATCGCGACGACGACGCCGATCACGGCGGGTGTCGCGCTGTTCGTGTGGGGCGTGGCGACCTGGTCGTTCAGCCCGCCGGTGCAGCACCGCCTGATCGAGCTGTCCCCGGGCCACGCGGGCCTGGTGCTCTCCCTCAACGCGTCCGCGATCTACCTCGGCGTCGGCCTGTCCGGCGTGGCCGGTGGAGCGGTGCTCGCTTCGGGCGGCCCGCTGCTGCTGCCCGAGGTCGCGGCCGCGCTCACCCTCGTCGCCCTGCTGCTGGTGGGCTCGGCGTGGGGGCGGGTCCGCGCGCCTCGGGAACAGGTCGCCGTCTAGTTGTAGTGCCCTGTGAGGTTGGGGACGCGGCTGGCGGGTGGTTGGCCTGCGAGTGCGGTGTGGCCGCGATGGTAGTTGTAGGTGTGCAGCCAGTGCGGGAACGCTTCGCGGCGTTCGGTTTCGCGTTGGTAGGGACGGGCGTAGGCCCATTCCTCGAGCAGGGTTCGGTTGAAGCGTTCGACCTTTCCGTTGGTTTGTGGCCGGTAGGGGCGGGTGCGTTTGTGGGTGATCCCGGCTGCGGTCAGGGTCTCGTGCCAGGGTCGTGATCGGTAGCAGGCACCGTTGTCGGTGAGGACGCGCTTGACGGTGATGCCGTGGGCGGCGAAGAAGGCGTGGGCCCGGGTCCAGAACGCGGTTGCGGTGTCCTTGCGTTCGTCGGGCAGGATCTCGCTGTAGGCTAGGCGTGAGTGGTCGTCCACGGCGTTGTGCAGGTAGCTGTAGCCGATGACGGGCTTGTTGTGGCGGCGCAGCGTCGTGCTGGCACGTTTGTGCACGTCACCGGCCTGTCGTCCGTGGATGCGGTGTCCGCCGCCGTCGGGGATGTTGCCCAGCTTCTTGATGTCCACGTGCACCAGCTCGCCTGGCGCGGAGTGCTCGTAGCGGCGGACCGGCCGGCCGGTGGCCCGGTCCAGATGCGACAGGCGGGCCAGCCGGTAGCGGGTCAGCACCCGATGCACCGTGGAAGGCACCAGGTGCAGCAGGAAGGCGATCCGCGCCGGCCCCCACCGCCGCAGCACGCGGACTTTGATGATCCGCCGTTCGGTGCGGGTCGGTGTCCGGTTCGGGCTGGTCCGCGGCCTGCTGGACCGGTCGGTCATGCCGGCCTGTCCGTCGATGCGATAGCGGGCGGCCCACCGCTGCGCGGTGGCCACCGAGACCTGGAATCGCTCTGCGGCTCGCCGCAACGGCCAGCCTTCGTCCACGACGCAGCGGGCCAGGCGCAGCCTGCCGGCCGGGGTCAGGGGTGCGTTAGCGTGGGTCACGAGGGCCTCCGTTGCTCGGTGTAGACGTCGCAATCCAGACCGAACCCGGAGGCCCTCCCTCACACCAAGATCATCCGATCACGTGTCGCCACGATCGCAACCTCCTCGGGCAGTACATCTAGTCGGCGTGGGCCTGGACTTCGCGGAGCGAAAGCGGGTGTCCGGTCCCCGCGAACGGGGGCCGGCTGACCCGCGAACGGGCGGCGGGCACGAAGGGGGGCGTCGAGCCGGCCGAGGAGGCTGTCCGGCTGGTCTGACGAGTCTCGAGTGGACGGTCGCTAGCCGGCCTTCGTCGCGGCCTTGGCGGCCTTCTTGAACGCGCGCACCTGCGCGAGCGTCTCGGCGCTGGTGACGTCGGCGATGGACCGCCGTGACCCCCGGTCGCCGTACGAACCGGCCGCCTCGCGCCAGCCCTTCGGCTGGACGCCGCGCTGCTTTCCCAGCAGCGCCAGGAAGATCTTGGCCTTCTGCTCCCCGAACCCCGGCAACGCCCGAAGCCGCTTCAGCACCTCGGGACCGTCCGGCTTCGGGCGGCCGTCGAGCCACATGCCGTCGGTGCGGCCGTCGTAGTTCTCGATGATGTGCTGGGCGAGCGCGTGGACGCGGCGGGCCATCGAGCCGCCGTAGCGGTGGATCGCCGGTGGCACCACGCACAGCTCGACGAACTCTTCGACATCCGTCGCGGCGATCTTCGCCAGGGAGAAGCCGTCCATCCGGTCGGCGATCTTCCGGGGGCCCATGAAGGCGTGCTCCATCGGGTACTGCTGGTCCAGGAGCATCCCGACGAGCAGGGCGAACGGGTCGTCGTTCAGCAGCTTGTCGGCCGCCGGGTCGCCGGTCAGGTGCAGTTCGCGCAGCATGCCGTCATCTTGACACAACGACCCGTCTTCCTACGTGCTCTCCTTCGCCGGCAGGTGGGCGATGACCAGCGCCACCGTGGCGATCAGGAAGTTCTGCAGCGCCGGCTGCAGCCCGTTCCACTTCTCCGACTGCCACATCTGGAACCACTCGCCGCCGATGGCGAGGAAGCCGACGCCGAACAGCAGTACCCACATCACCCAGCCGAGCGTCGACAGGCGCCGGGCCGAGGCGCTCCCGCGCAGCCACGCCACGAACGCCGCGATCAGGACCAGGGCCGTCAGCGTCTCCCACGCGATGATCACCACGTAGGCCGCGTTCTGCAGACCCGGGCTGGTGATGGCGCGCCACATCATGTCCGGCGAGCGGAACGTCGTGTCCATCGCGAGCACGTGCTGCACGAACGCCTGGTTGGTGCCGAAGTCGGTGATGTTGCCGAACGCGATCAGCGCCATCTGGAGCGCGGTCATGGCGGTGAGGACGACGACCGCGAACCGCAGGCCGCCGATCTTGGCGAGGAACCCCATGTTCGGATCGTAACGGCGCCGTCACCGGGTTTTCGCGTAGCGCGACGGCGTCGTGCCGAGGTACCGCTTGAAGTGCCGGGTCAGGTGGGCCTGGTCGGTGAACCCGGCCGCCGTCGCGACCTCCGCGGCCGGCCTGCCGTCGAGCAGGAGGCGGCGGGCGCGGTCCACCCGGCGGCCGGTCAGGTAGCGGTGCGGCGGCAGGCCGAACCGCGCCCCGAAACTGCGGACCAGGTACGCCGGGTGCGCGCCGAGCGTCTCGCCCGCTTCGGCCAGCGTCAGCGCGTCGGGCAGGCGCGCGTCCAGGAGGTCCCGCAGGTCGTCGGCGAGGCCTCGCTTCGGCTCGTGCGACGGCGGCTTGCCGAGGTGGGTGCGCAGGCGATCGGCGACGAGGACCAGCCGGCTCTCGGCCTCGAGCGCGTCGCCCGGCTCGGCGAGTGACTCGTGGAGCTGGTGGATGCGGGTGCGCAGGAGGCCGTCGGCGAGGCTCGGCCGGTCGACCGCCGCGCCGATCAGGTCTTCGCCCAGCACCGGGGTGTCCAGGTAGAGCACGCGTTTGCGGAAGCCGTGGCTGGTCGCGGCGCGGCCGTCGTGGGCGACGTCCGGCGGCAGCAGCGTCACCGCCGTCCCGAGCGCGCCGTGGTGGTGGCGGTCGAGGTCGTAGCGGATGACGCCGTCGTCGACGATCAGCAGCGTCCACGTGTCGTGCGTGTGCAGCGGGTAGGCGTGCGTGGTGAAGCGCGCGTGGAAGACCTCGGCGATCCCCGGGACCGCCGGCCGCCAAGCCGCGACGTCCGCCATGTCAAGAACGTACAAGACGCGGGCGTCGCGCCCGGGCGATCGTGACCGGCATGAGTTCCTTCGACACGAAGATCGCCGTCCTGCTCCGCGACGACCTGGCGTCCTGGCAGCGGCTGAACGTCACCGCGTTCCTGGTGAGCGGCATCGCGCACGTGACCCCCGAGCTGATGGGCGAGCCCTACGCCGACGCCGACGGCACCGAGTACCTGCCGATGTTCGGCCAGCCGGTGCTGGTCTTCTCCGGGACGGCGGCCGTCCTGACCGCGGCACACGGCCGGGCACTGGGCCGCGGCCTGCGGTTCTCGATCTTCACCGACGAGCTGTTCCACACCGGCAACGACGCCGACAACCGCGCGGCGGTCCGCGCGGTGCCGGGGGAGAAGCTGGCGCTGGCCGGGCTGGCGGTGCACGGGCCGAAGAACGCCGTGGACAAGATCCTCAAGGGCGCTTCGCTGCACCGTTGAGCAGACGCTGAGTAGAACTGCTCTTTCCCCCGGGCGGGTGATGCTGCCAGCATGATCAGCAAAGCCGCGGAGGGCGGCTCGGGATGGGGAGGTTCCGTGAATCCACTTCGTCGTGCGTGCGTGGTCCTGACGGCGGCGGCCGGGCTGGGCGTGGCGCTCGTGCCGGTCGCGTCGGCGGACCCGCTGCAGACGGTCGACTACGTCTCGGAAGACGGTGCCTGGCCGCTGCAGGGCAGTGCCCACTACGCGGGGCCGGGCGACGAGATCGCCGTCTGGGAGTACGACGGCGTGCTGAAGATCGACGTGCAGTCGGGGCTGAAGGACCTGCGTGTCGAGCTGAGTGCGCCGGAGGGGGAGACCCTGCACACCGGCACGTACACCGGCGCTCGGTTCCGCTGGCAGAGTGACCAGGCGCTGACCACACCGGGCATCTTCGTCTACACCCACGGCAACGTCTGCAGCGAGGCGTACGCCGACTTCACGATCGACCGGCTCGAACCGGCCGCGGACGGCTGGGCGGCCGACGTCGACCTGACCTTCGTCCAGCACTGCGGCAGCCCGGACGGCCCCGCCACCCGCGGCGAGGTCCACTTCCGCGCCTGAGTCACGGGGCCGTCGCGTGCACCACGAAGACGCTTCGGACGCGCTCGCCGTCGTCGGCGGTGAACGTCTGCGCCGAGACGTCCACGAAGTCCTTCGCCAGCGCGGCGGCCCCGGCCTCGTCGAGCGGGAACGTCAGGTCCTTCGGCACGAACTCGGCGAACGGCCCGGACGGCTTGAACCGCGCCCCGGACACCACCGAGAACGCCAGCCGCCCGCCCGGTTTGAGCACCCGCAGCCAGTCGGCGAACGCCACCGCGCCCAGGAAGTGCAGCGAGGACGCGCACAGCACGACGTCGGCCGAGTGGTCCTCGGCCGGCATCGGCACCGCCGGTCCGACGCGCCACTCGATCCGCCCGTCCGGGTCCTGCGCGGGTGCCTTCGCCTCGGCCCGCGCGACCATGGCCGGCGACAGGTCGACCGCCAGCACGCGCGCGGGCTTCAGCTGCAACGCCGCGTACGCCGCGAAGCCGGTTCCCGTGGCGACGTCCAGCACCAGGTCGGGGGCGGGCGGGAGCGGCTCGACCAGCGCGGCGGCCACGGAGGCGTGGAAGGTGTCGTCGTCGTAGTGCTCGGCTGTGCCGTCGAAGAACGCGGCACGGGATTCGTCGCTCACGAACCTCAACCTAGCCGGGGCCACCAGCGGTTTTCAGCGGCCGGCGGCCGGCGAACCCGAGGTCGGCGCGGTGGTACCAGCCCAGGTCCCGGTCGCCTTCGAGCCAGCACAGCAGCACGTCGGTGCCGTCCAGCTCGGCCGGGAAGTCGACCAGCAGCGGCGCGAACCCCTTGAGCTCGGCGCCGGTGCGCTGGACCGTCGTCATCAGGTCGTCGAGGCGGGCCTGGGCGGCCTTCCACTCGGGCAGCCCGCCCAGCTCGGTCGCCCGCCCACCCGGCCGCAGCGACGCCGCGAGCTCGGCGGCGTCGGCGCGGACGCGCACCAGTTCGTCGAGGACCGGCCGCAGCCGCGCCAGTTCGTCGCGGGCCTCGGCGACGGTGAACAGTCCCATCCGGCGATGATGCCACCGGCGTGGATCAGCCCTCGCGCCGCCGCCGGACCAGCGCGTTGGCCAGCCCGCTGCCGACCAGCAGGAAGCCGACGCCGAGCAGGCCGCCGATGAACAGGAAATCCATGACGCCGTAGGCGATGTCGCTCTTGGGCATCAGGTTGACCAGCCGGAACCCCCACTCGGGGACGGCCATCGCGGCGACGCCGGGCAGCACGCCGTAGATCAGCCCGCCGAGGATCGGGCCGGCCGCCGACAGCGCGCCGAGGGCGGCGACGACCAGCAGGAGGATGGCCCCGCCGGCCAGCAGCGCGATGCCCAGCGCGTCGCGGTTGGTGCTCAGCGTCGCCTGGATCAGCTGTTGCTGGCGCAGGCCGCCCCAGCTCAGCAGGCCGAGGGCGACCGGCGTGAGCACGAGCCCGCCGAGGGCGCTGACGACGTGCGCGGCGCCGCGGCGCGGCCGTTCGTCGAGCAGGTCGGGGTCGCCGGGGCTCTGGTAGTCGTTCTCGAAGTCGTCTTCGAAGTCGGCGTACCGATGGGTCGACATGGCCGTCACCTCCCGCATGATGGATTCACGGGTGGCATCGTGCCTTGGTTCAGGCCCGAAAGCGATGGTCGCTCGGCAAGCGGTCGGATCGGCTGACCGGCGGGTTCGTGCCCGGTGATCCGGGCCACAAAGCGCGGGTGGAGACTTGATGCCGACCACTACTTGAACCATCCAGCTCCGTCAAGCAGTACGCTTGTACCGCTACCGGCGAAGACTTAAAGAAGAACGCGAAGATCCGCGGAAGGAGCACCGCTGCTCATGGCCAAGATCAAGGTCCAGGGCACCGTCGTCGAACTCGACGGCGATGAGATGACCCGCATCATCTGGCAGTTCATCAAGGACAAGCTGATCCACCCGTACCTGGACGTGAACCTGGACTACTACGACCTGGGCATCGAGGAGCGGGACCGCACCGACGACCAGGTCACCATCGACGCCGCCAACGCCATCAAGCAGCACGGCGTCGGCGTCAAGTGCGCCACGATCACCCCGGACGAGGCGCGGGTCGAGGAGTTCGGCCTCAAGAAGATGTGGCTGTCCCCGAACGGGACCATCCGCAACATCCTCGGTGGCGTGATCTTCCGCGAGCCGATCGTCATCCAGAACATCCCGCGGCTGGTGCCGACGTGGACGAAGCCGATCATCATCGGCCGCCACGCCCACGGCGACCAGTACCGCGCGACCAACTTCAAGGTGCCGGGCCCGGGCAAGCTGACCGTGACCTACACCCCGGACGACGGCTCCGAGCCGATGGAGTTCCAGGTCGCGCAGTTCCCCGAGGGCGGCGGCGTCGCCATGGGGATGTACAACTTCAAGAAGTCCATCGAGGACTTCGCGCGCGCCTCGCTCCAGTACGGCCTCGACCGCGGCCTGCCGGTGTACCTCTCCACCAAGAACACGATCCTCAAGGCCTACGACGGCCAGTTCAAGGACGTGTTCGAGGAGATCTACCAGAACGAGTTCAAGGCCGATTTCGACGCCAAGGGCATCTCCTACGAGCACCGCCTGATCGACGACATGGTCGCCGCGGCGATGAAGTGGGAGGGCGGCTACGTCTGGGCGTGCAAGAACTACGACGGTGACGTCCAGTCCGACACGGTCGCGCAGGGCTTCGGCTCGCTCGGCCTGATGACGTCGGTGCTGCGCACCCCGGACGGCCGGACCGTCGAGGCCGAGGCCGCGCACGGCACGGTCACCCGGCACTACCGCCAGCACCAGCAGGGCAAGCCGACGTCGACCAACCCGATCGCGTCGATCTACGCCTGGACCCGCGGCCTCGAGCACCGCGGCAAGCTGGACGGCAACCAGGAGCTGATCGGCTTCGCCAACAAGCTGGAGCAGGTCGTCGTCGAGACCGTCGAGAGCGGCCAGATGACGAAGGACCTCGCGCTGCTGATCAGCAAGGACCAGCCGTGGCAGACGACCGAGGAGTTCCTCGCGACGCTGGACGACAACCTGGCGAAGAAGATCGCCCAGGGCTGAGTTCCCTCGTCGAAGCCCCCTTCCCGGTTCGCCGGGGAGGGGGCTTTCGCGTGATCACGGGGTGTCACCTGGCGGGCGGGCCACTGGCGCCTCCGGGTGGTTGCGACGTCCGGCGCTGCCGTCCGGGTAAAGGATTGCCTACCCTTGGCGTGGGGACGGGCCCGTGGGTTGGAGGAAGGCATGTCGAAGAAGACTCTGCTCATCTTGGGCGCGCTCGTCCTGATCGTCATCGTGTACGTGAACTCGAACAAACAGGCTTCGGGGGCTTCGGCCACCGGCTGCAAGGTGACCGTGACCGCGGACGTGCTGAACGCCCGCGAGTCGGCCGACGGCAACGCGAAGGTCGTCGGCAAGTACCTGCGTGACGCCCAGTTCGACGCGCTGCCGGGCGTCCAGAACGGCTTCCGGAAGGTGGCCGACAACAAGTGGGTGGCGGCCGAGTTCACCCAGCCTGTCGCCGGCTCCGCCTGCTGAGTTCGTCAGACGCCGAGCAGGTCGGCCGCGAGCGTGACGACGCCGAAGGCCGCGGCCGAGAGGCCGAGCGTCCGGGCGCGCTTCGGATCGCGTTTCGCGGCGGCGCGCCAGTAGAGGCCGATGCCGATCGCGAGCACCAGCAGCTCGACGACGGCCGAGACGGCGGGCAGCCGCCACAGCCCGAAGCCGAACACGGGCAGGTCACCGGCGTTGCCGGGCAGGATCGGCAGGTCGGCGCGGTGCACGACGAGGTCGAGCAGCCAGTGCGAGAAGACGACCCCGCCGAGGACGAGCCCGGCTTCGCGGCCGAGCCACTTGCTCGCGACGGCGCCGAAGAGCGCGGCGAGCACGAGCGCGCCGACCAGCGAGTGCGTGTAGTCGGCGTGGATGACGCCGCCGCCGTAGCCCGCGCCGTCGACCGTCTCGATCCCGCTGAGGTAGAGCGGGACGAAGACGACGTCGAGCCAGGCGGTGGCGAGCATGAGCGTCCAGACGGGGATGGCCGGACGGCCCGCCTTGACGGCGGCGGCCAGCCCGAAGTGCCCGGCGATCATCTGCGGGCCTCCGTCCAGGGGAAGCGGGCGTCGAGCACACCGAGCCCGACGGTGAAGAGGAGAACACCGAGGAAGAAGCTCATTCTTCTGCTTTCCGTGCGTAGGCCGTGAGGCCTTGGACCAGCATGGTCTTCAGGACTTCGAAGCTTTGGTCGACGTCTTCCGGCCGGCCGAACCCGCCGGACGCTTCGAGCCCGGCAAAGCCCTGGACAGCGGCCCGGAGGCACCGCGTGCCGTGCACGGCTTGGGCGTGGTCGAAGCCGAACGGCCGCAGAACGGCGAAGACGACCTCGGCAACGGCGTGCGTGGCCCGGCTGAGTTCGACGTCGGATTCGTCGGGAGCGGTGACGAGGGCGTGGCTGCGGTGCGGGTGGTCCTGCAGGTAGCGGCGGTAGGCGTCGGCGATGGCCCCGACCGCGTCGCCGCCTTCCCGCCCGGTGGCGGCGGCGCGGAGGGTTTCGGCCATTTCCCGGACTACCCGCAGATCGATGAGCCTCCGCAGGTCGGCGAGGTTCTTGACGTGCTTGTAGAGCGAGGGCGCGGCCACCCCGGCGCGTTCGGCGACCTTGGCGAGGGTGAGGGTTTCGGGACCGGACTCGTCGATGATCGTGACGGCCAGGTCGACCACGGCGTCGGTGGTCAGGCCGGCTCTAGGGGACATCTTGGCTACTTTGCATAGCTTTAAAGCTAATGTTCGTAGCTTGGGCGGTCAAGGGCCGGTTTTTGTCGGTGGTGGGTGCTAGAACTGATCTCGGTCGAAACCGCAGGTGGCGGCGTTGCGGCGCCGGGGAAGGAGGGAACGTCCGGGGGCGGGCGACAACTGAATCGCGGTGCGAGCCGGTGGTGTCCGCGGGGTCTCCAGGGGGAGTCTCGCGGGCTTGGCAGAGGTGGCTTGGGCGGGATCGAGTCCTGGGGACGCGCTCAGACGGGGGTCGGAGCGTGAGGGGCGTCGGTCGCGTCGGTCGGGCGTTGGGCCGGGGGTCGGTTCAGCGTCCCGAGGGCGGAGCCGTCTTGCCGGCTTCTACTGGGTGCTACCGCGGAGCGGGCTGGTTGGTGCCGGGAACGCCCGGAGGGTGTTCCCGGCACCAAATCCGCTCGGGGTGCCGAGCGAGGGCAACGCCGGGCCCGCCTTCGGTCGCCCTCGGCACCGGCGTCGCCGGGGCCGGGGCCGGGGGCAGGCCGGTCGGTGGGCGGGGCGGGCCGGTCGCCGGGGCTGGGGCAGGCCGGTCGCCGGTGGGCGGGGCGGGCCGGTCGGCGGGGCTGGGGCGGGCCGGTCGGCGGGGCCGGGGCAGGCCGGTCGGCGGTGGGCGCGCTTTCTGCCGCGCGTCGGGGCTGGCGCAGCCGGCCGTGCGGAGTGGGGTGGGCGCGGCCGTGCCTGGCAGTGGGCGTGCCCGTCGGCTCGCCCGAGCCCGGCAGTCTGGCAGCGGGACGCGCCACGGCGGGCGGTAGCGTGCAACGCGTGCTGACCGTCTCCACCGTGAACGTCAACGGCCTCCGCGCCGCCGCCAAAAAGGGCTTCGTCGAGTGGCTCGCCGCCACGAAGGCCGACGTCGTCGCCTGCCAGGAGGTGCGGGCCGAAGCCGGCCAGCTTCCGGCCGCCGTCGTCGAACCCGATGGGTGGTTCTCCGTGCACGCCCCCTCGGCCGTCAAGGGCCGCAACGGCGTCGCCGTTTACAGCCGCGTCGAGCCCGAAGAGGTGCGGGTCGGCTTCGGCGAGCCCGAATTCGAAGACAGCGGGCGGTACCTCGAGGTGCACCTGCCGAACGTCGTCGTCGCGAGCCTCTACCTGCCCAGCGGGGACGTCGGCACCGAGCGCCAGGACGAGAAGGAGCGCTTCATGGCCGCGTTCCTGCCCTACCTCGTCGAGCTGCGGGCGAAGGCCGCCGCGGCCGGGCGGGAAGCCGTCGTCGTCGGTGACTGGAACATCGCCTACGACACCGTCGACCTCAAGAACTGGCGCGGCAACCGCAAGAACTCCGGCTTCCTGCCCGAGGAACGCGCCTGGCTCGGCCGCGTCTACACCGAGGCCGGCTTCACCGACGTCCAGCGCCGCCTCGATCCCGAAGGCCCCGGCCCGTACACCTGGTGGTCCTACCGCGGCCAGGCCTTCGACAACGACTCCGGCTGGCGCATCGACTGCCAGCTCGCGACGCCGGGGCTCGCCGAGAAGGTCGTCGACGTCGTGGTCGAGCGGGCGGCCGCGTACGACCAGCGCTGGTCCGACCACGCGCCGGTCACCGCGACCTACGACATCGACTTCCCGCGCTGACCCGGCTCAGCAGGAGAGGTTGCCGCCGGTCGGGACGCCGAGGATGCCGGCGAACCGCGTGTACAAGTCGATCCGGCTCTGCACCTGGGCCGGGTTGCCGCCGTTGCACTCGATCGAGCCGTTGATGCTGCGGATGGTCTCGCCGAAGCCACGCTGGTCGACCATCGCGTCGTGCGGCGTCATCGTGCCCGGGCCGCTCTGGGTGTTCCAGTACCAGAGCCCCGTCTGCCACGCGACGGCCGCGTCCTGCTCGACGAGGTAGGGGTTGCCGAGCAGGTCGATGCCGAGCGCGTCGCCTGCCGCCTTGTAGTTGAAGTTCCAGCTGAGCTGGATCGGGCCGCGGCCGTAGTACGCCGCGGTGCCCGCCGGGCAGCCGTACGGCTGGCTCGTGTCGCAGTAGTGCGGGTAGTTCGCGGTGTTCTGCTCCACGACGTACACCAGCCCGCCGGTTTCGTGGCTGACGTTCGCGAGGAACGCGGCGGCTTCCTGCTTCTGGACGGTGTCGTCGCCGGTGTTCGCGAAGCCGGGGTACGCCGACAGTGCCGCGGTGAGGCCGCTGTAGGTGTAGAAAGCGTTGCGGCCGGGGAACATCTGGTCGAACTGGGCTTCACTGACCACAAAGGACGCGGCGGACGCCGGGGCGGCCAGCGTGACGGCCGCGGCGAGCGCGCTCATCGCCACTGCGGCGCGCTTGAGGTAGCGGGTGATCGCCATCCGGAACTCCTCTTGTCAGGCCCGTCGTGCGCGGTCCGGCGGGCTCGGGGACTACTCCAAGAGGTATAGACCAATCACTATCCGGTGAAAAGTTTTCCGAACAGGAGGACGCGATCGGAGCAGTCGCCACTGCGGCAAACGTCGCAGCGTGAGCGGATGCTGCGCAGGACGGGTGACACTCGATCGGACACTCTCCGGTCACGCTCTACTTCAAGTAGTAGTGGACTCACCCACCAGGGTGGCGCAAATGAACTCCGGGGGCGCTGTGGGCGTATTACGGATTGAGCGCTACTCTCGCTTCCCAGTTGATCAGTACCGGCAGGTCTTGACACGCTCGGTAGTTTTTTGACCAGTAGCACGCCGCGCCTCACTCGGATGGGTGATCCCTCGGGTGGGACGCAGCGCTCGTCACTCGCAGGAGGCACTCCGGTGCGCAACTCAGGTCGAACCCTGTTGCGGTCCACCCTGCGCGGTTCCCGCGCGGTCGTGGTGCTCGCGCTCGTCCCGGCCGGCCTGCTCCTGGCCGGCGGCAGCGCGTTCGCCGCCGTCACGACGACGGCGCAGGCCGACACCAACGCGCAGACCTTCGGCCTGCTCGGCCCGGTCGGCCTGGTCGCGGTCGCGCTCGGCATCGTCGGGATGACGCTGGGTGTGCTGCGCCAGCGCCGCAAGACCCGCGCCGCCGCGGCGATCGCCGAGGTCACCCCGGTGCTGCCGGCGGTCCCGGGCCCGGTCACGGCGATGGCCGAAGCCGTGCTCGCCGACCCCGACGTCACGCCGACGCGCCCGTTCCTGGCGCAGCGTCCGCACGCCTGAGGGCCCTCGCCGCCCGCCGGCCGGCCCGGCCTGGAAGAATCCTGACGTGTCCGAAGAACAGACCGTCGCAGCAGAGCGCCGCCCGCGGGTCCTGTCCGGGATCCAGCCCACCGCCGACTCGTTCCACCTCGGCAACTACCTCGGCGCCCTGCGCCAGTGGGTGAAGCTGCAGGACACGCACGAAACGTTCTATTCGGTGGTCGACCTGCACGCGATCACCGTCGAGCAGGACCCGAAGGTGCTGCGGCAGCGCACCCGCGTCTCGGCCGCGCAGCTGCTCGCCATCGGCATCGACCCGCAGCGCAGTGCCCTGTTCGTGCAGAGCCACGTCCCGGAGCACGCGCAGCTGAGCTGGGTCCTCGAATGCCAGACCGGCTTCGGCGAGGCCGGCCGGATGACGCAGTTCAAGGACAAGTCGGCGAAGCAGGGGTCCGACCGCTCCAGCGTGGGCTTGTTCACGTACCCGGTGCTGCAGGCGGCGGACATCCTGCTCTACCAGGCCGACGCGGTCCCGGTCGGCGAGGACCAGCGGCAGCACCTGGAGCTGACGCGCGACCTCGCGCAGCGCTTCAACAACCGGCTGGGCAAGACGTTCGTGGTGCCGGAGCCGTACATCATCAAGGACACGGCGAAGATCTACGACCTCCAGGAACCGACGGCCAAGATGAGCAAGTCGGCGTCCAACGTCAACGGCATCATCGAGCTGCTCGAGGACCCGAAGCGCTCGGCGAAGAAGATCCGCTCGGCGGTCACCGACACGGGCCGCGAAGTCAAGTTCGACGTGGAGAACAAGGCGGGCGTGTCGAACCTGCTGACGATCTACTCGGCCCTGACCGACCGCACGATCCCGGACCTCGAAGCGGCGTACGAGGGCAAGGGCTACGGCGACCTGAAGAAGGACCTCGGCGAGGTGTTCGTCGAGTGGGTGACCCCGATCCAGGAGCGCGCGAAGTCCTATTTGGACGACGTGGCGGAGCTGGACAAGGTCCTCGCGGCGGGCGCCGAGCGCGCCCGCGAGGTGGCGTCGAAGACGCTGGCCGAGACGTACCAGCGGATCGGTTTCCTCCCGCCGGTGCGGTGAAGCTGACCCTCCTCGACGGCCCGCCGGCCGGCGGCGCTCTCACTTGAACTGCGCCCGGCCGCGGCACAGACCTCCGGAAACTCCCCGCCCTTCCCTGGGGGGTGTCCCTATGGGGCTGTCAAGCCGCGGCAGGGGCTGGAGCCGATTCGGGATGGCGGTAGTGGGTGCCGTTTCGGAGCATGGCGTAGAGGACGTCGCAGCGGTGGCGGGCCAGGCAGATCAGCAGGCCGCGGATGCGGTTGCTGATGCGGGTGGCTTCGCCGGCGAGGTCGTCGTCGAACCCGACCAGCACCTCCAGTTCGGCCAGGGCGTCGTCGCCGACATCCACGGGTCGCAGGGAGCGGGCGGCGTCGGCGATGACGAACGCGTCCCGGGCGTCGGTTTTGGCGCGGCCGGGGTAGAGGTCGGCGATGCGGCGCATCGCCAGCCCGGGCAGGTAGGCGACCTGGTGTCCGGCGGCACGGGCGACCGGCAACGCCCCGATCGTGGCGGGTTGATCCACCACGACCAGCAGTGATCCGTGCGCGGCGAGCTTGTCGAACAGGGCTCGCGGTTTGGGTTCGGTGTTGGGCAGCGGGGCGTCGTGCAGCCGGTTGCCGTCGGGGCCCAGGCCGACGGCGTGGTGGTTGTCTTTGCCGGCGTCCAGGCCAAGAAACACGCCATGCTGGACCTGGTGACCACAACTCCCTGGCCGGGAGCCAGGAAAAAGGTAACGGGGCGTGCCCAAGTCCAGTCTATCGGCGCCCACCGAAAAACCCGGCTTTCGCGGCCGAAACGAGCCAGCTGTCCACAGCCGGCCAACTTTGTGGACAAGACCGAGCAGGGCCCGGCGAGGCGGGTGATGGCGCGTGGCCTGCGCGAGCTTTCCCGAGCGGCAGCGCAGCCGGCAGCCGAGCGCCCAGCACAACCCCGATCTCCCCCTCGTCACCCGCTCGCGTTGCGGGGTTCACCAAGCGTGGTTAGCGTTTCACGGTGGCGAACGAAGAGAAGGAAAAGCTGCTTCCCCGCTTGCGCCGGAAGTACCCGTGGCTCGATCACCTGATCCGGGCCAACGACGCCTTCACCGAGCGGTACGGCAACCACTACGCCGCCGCCATCACCTACTTCAGCGTTCTCTCCGTCTTCCCGCTCTTCATGGTCGCCTTCGCCGTTGTCGGGCTCGTCGTCAACCACGACCAGACGATCATCACGAAGATCACCGACGGGATCAACAACTCCGTGCCGGAGGGCCTCAAGGACCTCGTCAACGGCATCGTCAAGGGCGCGCTCGACTCCGGGGGCGGGATCGGGGTCTTCGGCCTCCTCATCGCCCTCTACTCCGGCATCGGCTGGATGTCGAACCTGCGGGACGCCCTCACCGCGCAGTGGGGCCAGGAGAAGCAGCCGCAGCCGATCGTCAAGCAGACGCTCAAAGACCTCGTTGCGCTGATCGGGCTCGGGGTTGCGCTCGTCGTCTCCTTCGCGCTGACCGCCGTCGGCAGTGGGGTCGGCCAGTTCCTGCTGGAACTCGTCGGGCTCGAACACGCCACCTGGGCGATCGTCCTGCTGCGCGGGGCCACCATCGTGCTCGGGCTCGCCGCGAACACCCTCGTCTTCCTCTGGGTGATCGCCCGGCTGCCGCGGGAACAGGTCGCGCTGCGCAGTGCCGTCAAGGGGGCCGTCGTCGCCGCCGTCGGGTTCGTCGTCCTGCAGCAGGTCGGGTCGATCTACCTGGCCAGTGTCACGAAGTCGCCGTCGGCCGCGCTGTTCGGGCCGGTCATCGGTCTGCTCGTGTTCGCGAACCTCGTCTCGCGGTTCCTGCTGCTCATCACCGCGTGGACCGCGACGGCGAAGGAAAACGAACGCACGGTCATCGCGCCCCCGCCGCCGGTGCGGCTCGAGCAGAGCGTCACCGTGCAGCGCGGGCCCGGCCTGGGCGCCGTCGCGGGTGCCTTCAGCGCCGGGGCGCTGCTCGCGTGGCTGGGCGGGCGCCGCCGGTCCTAGCCCGCGGCCCTCTTGCGCTGGTGCCCGATCACGAACCCGGCGACGATGACCAGGAACACCACCAGCGTGATGATCCAGCCGGTGACGCCGAACGGGTCCTCCTTCGCCGCCGGCGCGGCGGACGTCCCGCCGTTGCCGGTGCCGCCGTCGGCCAGCACCGACGGGTCGCCGTTCTCCGCGGTGGCGGCCGGTGCCTGGTAGCTGATCTGCCCGACCGGCACCGCGCGGTCGTCCTCCAGCGCGAAGCCGTAGTCCAGCAGCTTCGCCGCCTGGTCGACGACCTTCGTCGGCTTCTGCTCGGCGCGCAGCATCACCACCGCGAGGCGCTTGCCCTTGCGCTGCGCCGCACCGACGTAGGTGTGCCGGGCGTCATCGGTGAACCCGGTCTTGCCGCCGAGGAAGCCGGGGTAGACGCCGAGCAGCTTGTTGTCGTTGAAGATCGGGATGGCCGGTTTGCCGCCGACCGCCGGGATCTCGAAGTTCTTCGTCGCGACGACCTTCGCGAACTCCGGCTGCTTCATCGCGTAGTGGAAGATCAGGCTGAGGTCGTAGGCCGAGGTCGACATGCCCGGCCCGTCCAGGCCCGACGGCGTCGCGGCCCGCGTGTCGAGCGCACCGATCTTCGCGGCCAGCGCGTTCATCTTGGCCACCGCGGCGTCGACCCCGCCGAGCGCGGTGGCGAACGTGTGCGCGACGTCGTTGCCCGAGTGCATCAGCAGGCCATGCAGCAGCTGGTCGACCGTGTACTGGCCGCCGGCGACGAGGCCGACGCAGGTGCACTCCTGCTCCGCGTCCTCCTTCGTCGCGACGATCGGCTGCTGGGGGTCCAGCTGGGTGACGACGACCAGCGCGAGCAGCGTCTTGATCAGCGACGCGGGCCGCTGCCGCGCGTGCGGGTCCTTCGCCGCGATGACCGCACCCGTGTCGAGGTCCTGCACCAGCCACGACGCCGCGGTGTTGCCGTCCGGCGGGTTGAGCGCGCCGTCCGGGGTGATCAGGCCGCACTCGGCCATCCGGTTCCCGCCGACGGGGACCGCGGGCACGGCCAGCGGCGGCGGCGCCTGCTTGCCCGGCGCGGGCTTCTCCGAGGTGTCGACCGGGGGCGGGGGAGCCTGGCGGTTCGCGCACTGGCCTTGCTGCGGCGCGGCGGCTGCCAGCACCGGCGTGCTCAGGGCCAGGAGGGCGGCGGCGAGCGTCGTCGTGAAGACCTTGAGCGACCGGGAGACAACGGAGTGCACCCACGCAATCTAGCGCCGCGGCCCGCGTCGCATACTCAGGGGCATGCGCATGTCACGAGGCACCTCGCTGTTCCTGCTGGCCTTCGGTGTGTGGTCGTGGATCATCTGGATCACCTTCGCGAAGAACCTGTGGGACAGCGACCGCGCCTGGACCCCCGACGGCTCGCCGACGGCCTACTTCACCGTGCACGCCGTCCTGACCGTCGTGTCGTTCGTGCTCGGCACGATCATCGGCGTGCTCGGCTGGCGCGGGCTGCGCGCCGGGTCGCGGGTCTCTTCCTGACTTTGGTCGGTGGCGCGGCCCCACCGGCCGGTTTACGTTGACGCCACCGAACCTGGAGGTGGAATGTCCCGTTTACGTCGAATGGCGGCCCCGCTGGCGCTGGCCGTCGGAGGCGGCTTGTGCGTGGCGGCCCCGGCGGCGGAGGCCGCGCCGGCCGCCTGCGACACGACGAGCACGCCGTACACCTACGTCGTCACGTACCAGCCGGGCACCCGAGCGTCGGCCGTCGAGAAGGAGCTGGCGGCCAAGTGCGGCACGAAGGTCGCCTACTACGCCGAGATCGGCGTCGCGATCGCCAGCTCGCGCAACGCGGACTTCCAGCAGAAGATCGGCGTGTACCGGGCGTATTCGGGCGCCAAGGACGTGGCTTCGGCCGCCCGCACTTCGCTGAGCGCGGTACGGACGCTGGAGGACACCCGATCGGTCGCCGCGGCCGGTGACCTGTCCGCGCAGCAGTGGGACATGAAGGCGATCCACGCGCCGGAGGCGAACAAGATCTACCAGGGCAGCCGCGCGGTGACGGTCGGCGTGCTCGACTCGGGCATCGAGGCAACGCACCCGGCCCTGCGCGCGGCGGTGGACGCCCGCTCGTCGGCGGGCTGTTTGACGGGCGCACCGGACACGGCCCCGGAGGCCTGGGCCCCGACGGCATCGGACCACGGCACGCACGTGGCGGGAACAATCGCGGGCAAGGATCCGGCGGCGGGCTTCACGGGCGTGGCCCCCGGCGTGCGCTTGGCCTCGGTGAAGGTGGTCAACGACGCGGGCTACATCTTCCCGGAGGCAGCGGTCTGCGGCTTCGTCTGGGCGGCCGAGCACGGCTTCGCGGTGACGAACAACAGCTACTACATAGACCCGGGAATGTTCTACTGCCCCCGGCAGCCGGGCGACGCGGCGGCGTACGAAGCGGTCCGCAGAGCGGTGGAGTACTCAACCCGCCGAGGAGTCCTCAACGTGGCGGCGGCGGGCAACGACAGCCTGAACCTGACGAACCAGACAACGGACAAGAACCGCCCCCACCCGCTGGACGCATCGTGCGCCATCCTCCCGGGAATGGTGGACGGAGTCGTAACGGTGTCATCGGTGGGCTACGCGGGAACGAAGTCATACTTCAGCAACTACGGAAAAATCGACATAACAGCCCCGGGCGGCGACCCCTTCCAGGAACCGAAGGAGGGAGAGGGCCCGGAATGCCCGCTGTCCTCAGTGGTCGGCGGAGGCTACGGCGCGAAGTGCGGAACATCGATGGCATCACCACACGTGGCAGGAGTGGCGGCCCTGCTGGCATCGAAGTTCCGAGGAGCACCCCCAAGGTTCATCAACCAGCTCCTGGAGAGCGAAGCAGACGCGGTGAAGTGCACGGCAACAGAAACAGAGTGCACAGGCCCGGCAAAGAACAATTCGTACTACGGCCACGGCGTGGTAAACGCCCTGGACGCGGTCCGCTGAGCGCAGCGCACAAAGGAGCTGGGTGGTCATCCCGTCGCCTGAGGCCCAAAAATCACTTTGAGCCGGGCCCGCAACCAACAGCGCGAAGTGGGGTCACTACGCAAGCTTGCGGGCCCGGCTCAAAGTGATAGGCCTCAATCAGGCGACGGGATGACCACCCAGCGACCCAACTCCATGACCGGCGGCCGAGAGCGGTAGTTGTGGTCATCCCGGAGCCTGCCTGTCCGGCGAGGACGCTTTTTTCTTTAGAGCCGCAGCTTCTCGCTCTGCCGCGGCAGACCTGGTTTCGCGGCTCCTTCTTCTGCCGTGGTTTCGCTCTGCCGCGGCACGGCAGCGGGTCCGACCTCCCCCGCCCCTCCGGTGGGATTTTCAGCCGCCGGGTGGGTTTGTCAAGGCGGGAAAGCGTGCCTTGACAAACCCACCCGGCGGCTGAAGGGACAGCAGGGATGAGGGGCGGGGGAGGTCTGGTGAGGTGTTTGGTCGCCTTGCGCGCCCGGCCGCCGGTTTGCATCCGCCGTTCGGCCGCCGGTTGGTGTTGTGGGTTCGGCCGCCGGTTCCATCAACGCAAAAGAAAAGGCCCTCCGGCGGAAATCCACCGGAGGGCCTTTCGGCCTGACTCAAACGCGCTTGAACAACAGCGCCCGCTTCACTTCCTGAATCGCCTTCGTCACCTGGATCCCACGGGGGCAAGCGTCCGTGCAGTTGAACGTCGTCCGGCACCGCCAGACGCCCTCACCGTCGTTCAGGATGTCCAGCCGCTCCTCGGCTCCCTCGTCCCGGGAGTCGAAGATGAACCGGTGGGCGTTCACGATCGCCGCCGGGCCGAAGTACGAGCCGTCGTTCCAGTACACCGGGCACGACGACGTGCAGCACGCACAAAGGATGCACTTGGTCGTGTCGTCGAACCGGTCGCGGTCCGCCTGGGACTGGATGCGCTCGCGGGTCGGCTCGTTGCCGTACGTGATCAGGTACGGCTTGATTGCCCGGTACGCCTCGAAGAACGGGTCCATGTCGACGTAGAGGTCCTTCAACGTCGTCAGGCCCTTGATCGGGGCGATCGTGATCGTGGTCTTCTTGCCGTCCTTCTCCAGCAGGTCCTTCATCAGGACCTTGCACGCCAGGCGGTTGATGCCGTTGATCTGCATCGCGTCGGACCCGCACACGCCGTGCGCGCACGAGCGGCGGAACGAGAACGTGCCGTCGATGTAGTCCTTGACGTAGAACAGCAGGTTCAGCAACCGGTCCGTGCGCTGGGCCGGGACGTCGTAGGACTCCCAGTGCGGCTCCGAATCGACCTCCGGGTTGAACCGGAGGATCTTCAGCGTGACCGTGATCGGCGTGTGCTCGTCCGAAACAGAAGCCGCAGGAGATTCAGTGGCCGTAGTCATCAGTACTTCCGCTCCATCGGCTCGTAGCGGGTGAAGGTGACCGGCTTGTAGTCCAGCCGGATGTCGGACGACAGACCAGAGCCCTGCTTGTAGGCCATGGTGTGGCGCATGAAGTTCGTGTCGTCGCGGTTCGGGTAGTCCTCGCGGGCGTGGCCGCCGCGGGACTCCTTGCGGGCCAGCGCGCCCACGACCAGGACCTCGGCCAGCTCCAGCAGGAAGCCGAGCTCGACGGCCTCGAGCAGGTCGGTGTTGTACCGCTTGCCCTTGTCCGCCACCGTGATCCGCTGGTACCGCTCCTTCAGCGCCTGGACGTCGGTCAGCGCCTGCTTCAGCGTGTCCTCGGTCCGGTACACCGACGCGTGCGAGTCCATCGTCTGCTGCATTTCCTTGCGGATGTCGGCGACGCGCTCGTCGCCGTGCTCCGACAGCAGGCCCGACAGCTGCTCTTCCACCAGCTTGGTCGGGTTCTCCGGCAGCTCGACGTGCTCGTGGGCCAGCGCGTACTCCGCGGCCGCGATGCCGGCGCGGCGGCCGAACACGTTGATGTCCAGCAGCGAGTTCGTGCCCAGGCGGTTGGAACCGTGCACGGACACGCACGCGACCTCGCCGGCCGCGTACAGACCCGGGATGACGTTCTCGTTGTCCCGCAACGCTTCGCCGTGCACGTTGGTCGGGATCCCGCCCATCACGTAGTGGCAGGTCGGGAACACCGGCACCGGCTCCTTCACCGGGTCGACGCCCAGGTAGGTGCGGGAGAACTCGGTGATGTCCGGCAGCTTGGTCTCGAGGACCTCGACCGGCAGGTGCGTGACGTCGAGGACGACGTAGTCCTTGTTCGGGCCGCACCCGCGGCCCTGCAGCACTTCCTGCACCATCGAGCGCGCCACGATGTCGCGCGGCGCGAGGTCCTTGATGGTGGGGGCGTAGCGCTCCATGAACCGCTCGCCGGAGGCGTTGCGCAGGATCCCGCCCTCGCCGCGGACGGCTTCCGAGATCAGGATGCCCAGGCCCGCGAGGCCGGTCGGGTGGAACTGGAAGAACTCCATGTCCTCCAGCGGCAGGCCCTTGCGGAAGATGATGCCGAGGCCGTCACCGGTGAGGGTGTGCGCGTTCGACGTCGTCTTGAAGATCTTGCCCGCGCCGCCGGTGGCGAACACGATCGACTTCGCCTGGAAGACGTGCAGCTCACCGGTGGCCAGCTCGTAGGCGACGACACCCGAAGCGACCGGGTTCCCGTTGTCGTCCTCCGACAGGATCAGGTCGAGCACGTAGAACTCGTTGAAGAACTCCGTGCCGTACTTGACGCAGTTTTGGTACAGCGTCTGCAGGATCATGTGACCGGTGCGGTCCGCGGCGTAGCAGGCGCGGCGCACCGCGGCCTTGCCGTGGTCACGCGTGTGCCCGCCGAAGCGGCGCTGGTCGATCTTGCCCTCGGGCGTCCGGTTGAACGGCAGGCCCATCTTCTCCAGGTCGAGCACCGCGTCGATGGCCTCCTTGGCCATGATCTCCGCGGCGTCCTGGTCGACGAGGTAGTCGCCGCCCTTGACCGTGTCGAAGGTGTGCCACTCCCAGTTGTCCTCTTCGACGTTCGCCAGCGCGGCGCACATGCCGCCCTGGGCCGCGCCGGTGTGGGACCGGGTCGGGTAGAGCTTGGTGAGGACCGCGGTGCGGGCGCGCTGGCCGGACTCGATGGCCGCGCGCATGCCGGCGCCGCCGGCGCCGACGATCACCACGTCGTACTTGTGGAACTGCATGGGGAAAGTCTCCGTGGCTTCAGTTCGCGGGCATGTTCGGGTCGAACGTGAAGATCACCATCGTGCCGACGGCCAGGATGAGCACCATCGAGACGTAGAGCAGGATCTTCAGCCAGAACCGCGTGCTGTCCTTGCGGGCGTAGTCGTCGATGATGACGCGCAGGCCGTTGCCGCCGTGGATCTCGGCGAGCCAGAGCATGGCCAGGTCCCAGAACTGCCAGAACGGCGAGGCCCAGCGGCCGGCGACGAAGCCCCAGTTGATCCGGTGCACGCCGCCGTCGAGGATGTTCATGATCAGCAGGTGGCCGAGCACCAGGATGACCAGCGCCATGCCGGAGATCCGCATGAACAGCCAGCTGTAGAGCTCGAAGTTGCTGCGGCGCGCGGCCGGGCGCTTCGGCGAGCGGGGGCTGGCGAGAGCGAGGTCGGCCATGTCAGTTACCCCCGAAGAGCGTTTCGACGGTGCGCTTCAGCATGAAGAACGCACCGGGGACCATCACGACGACCCAGACGACGCCGATGACCCACAGCATCGCCTTCTGCAGCTTCGGCCCCTTCGACCAGAAGTCGACCAGCATGACGCGGATGCCGTTGAGCGCGTGGAACAGCACCGCGCCGACCAGGCCGACCTCCAGGAGGTTCACGATCGGCGTCTTGTAGGTCTCGATGACCTGGTCGTACGTGTTCGGCGACACGCGCACCAGCGCGGTGTCGAGCACGTGCACGAACAGGAAGAAGAATGTGAGCACGCCGGTGATGCGGTGCAGCACCCAGGACCACATGCCGGGGTCACCCCGGTAGAAGGTCCCCTGCCGGCGTGAGGCACCCGCCCGATCGCTCGCCCCTGCCTCGGGGGCATGGCTCGCCGTGGTGGACATCGGTGAACGGCCTCCAACGTCTGACTGTGCGCCCGGTGGCCGTGAGGTCCGCTGTCGCCGCGGGAACGGCGGCTGTGCCGAGATCAACGTCATCGAGCCTGGATGAATCGGATGCTAGACCCGCACCCGGAAGGCGGCTCACCTCCGGGTTCCCCTCTGTGATGGACCAGACACCGGCGCTCCCGTGCCGCCACCCGGCGGTGTGGCGCAGCGCACTCGGTGGCGTGGCGGCCAGTCGTGTCCCGCTCACCGGAGATCGGACGTCTAGGAGATCTGATATCTGATGCGCTACGCCGAAAGGCTGGTGATACCGGTCTGTCATTGACCAACCCTGACGCCGTCTTTAGCGTCGCTCGGGCAAACATCGGATCTCTCACGATGGGGTGACGTTCTGGTGCGACGACTCGGCCTGGTGATCGCCGTCGCGGTGCTGCTGCCCGTGGTGTCGGTCACGCCCGCGCGGGCACTGCCCGGCGGACTGGCGCTGACACCACCGATGGGCTTCAACAACTGGAACACCACCGGCTGTGCCGTGGACGAGCAGCTCATCCGCGACACCGCCGACATCTTCGTCGACAAAGGACTGAAGGCCGCCGGCTACGAGTACGTCAACGTCGACGACTGCTGGGCCGAGCCCTCCCGCGACGCCGACGGGCGCATGCAGGCGAACAAGGCCCGGTTCCCGAGCGGCATCAAGGCGCTGGCCGACTACGTCCACGCGAAGGGGCTCAAGTTCGGCATCTACACCAGCGCGGGCACGCTGACCTGCGCGAAGACGCAGCCCGGCGCGCTCGACCACGAGGACGTCGACGCGCAGACGTTCGCGGACTGGGGCGTCGACTACCTCAAGTACGACAACTGCAACAACCAGGGCCGCCCGGCGCTCGAGCGCTACACGAAGATGCGCGACGCGCTGCTGAAGACCGGTCGCCCGATCGTGTACTCGCTCTGCGAGTGGGGCGAGAACAAGCCGTGGACGTGGGGCGCCGACGTCGGCCACCTGTGGCGGACCACCGGCGACATCAAGGACAACTGGGCCAAGGTGCTGCAGATCCTCAAGGCGAACGCGCCGCTCGCGCCGTACGCCGGGCCGGGGCACTGGAACGATCCCGACATGCTCGAGGTCGGCAACGGCGGCATGACGACCGAGGAGTACCGCTCCCACTTCTCGCTGTGGGCGATGATGGCCGCCCCGCTGCTCATCGGCGCCGACCTGCGCAAGGTGTCGCCGGCGAACTTCGACGTCCTGCGCAACGCCGAGGTCATCGCGCTCGACCAGGACCGCCGCGGCGTCCAGGCCCGCGTGCTGTCCAACCAGGACGGACACTGGGTGTTCGCCAAGCCCCTGGAAAACGGCGACGTGGCGATCGCGCTGTTCAACGAGACGACGTCGAGCGCGCCGATCGCCACCACCGCGGCCGCCGCCGGCCTGCCGAACGCCGTCGGCTACACCGCACGCGACCTCTGGGCCCACCGCGACCTGCAGACGGCGGGCCGGATCGCCGCGGTCGTCCCGCCGCACGCGACGGCCGTCTACCGCGTCCACGCGGGCGGCGCGTGGTGGCGGAACCCGCCGCTGGTGAGCACCGGGGTCGAGGTCGCCGCGCCGGTGGCCGGCGTCCCGGGCGAGATCACGCCAGCCGGGCGGCCGTTCGAGGTGACCGTGTCCGCCACCGACGAGGGCCGGGTCCCGGTGTTCGACCCGCGCGTGACGCTGAGCGCGCCCCCGGGCTGGCACGTCGAGCAGGTCGCGCGGCCGCGGAAGCTCGTGCTCGGGACCGGCGAGACGGCTTCGGGGCGGTGGCGGGTCACCCCGCCGTCCGGCACCGAGGGCACGACGGCGGTGCTGCACGGCGGTGTCACCTATCGCACGGCCGGGTTCGGGCCGGTCACCTGGTCCGGTGAACAACAGCTGACGGTGCCCGCGGCTCCGCCGTCGGCGCCGTCGTGGGCCAGTGACCTGCGCTGGGCGGCGGAGAAGAACGGCTACGGGCCGGTCGAGCGGGACATGTCCAACGGCGGCATCCCGGCGGGCGACGGCAAGCCGCTGACCGTCAACGGCGTGGTGTACCCGAAGGGCCTCGGGGCGCACGCGCCGAGCGAAGTGGTGTTCTACCTGGGCGGACGTTGTACGGCGTTCACCGCGGACGTCGGCGTCGACGACGAGCGCGAGGCGACGAACAAGCAGGGTTCGGCGACGTTCGAGGTCTACGCGGACGCCGCGAAGGCCGCCTCGACCGGGGTGCGGACCTGGCAGGACCCGGCGACGCCGCTGGCGGCGGACCTGCACGGGGCGCAGTACCTGCGGCTGGTCGTCACCGACGGCGGCGACGGGAACTCGTACGACCGCAGCGACTGGGCAGCCGCCCGGCTCACCTGCGGCTGAACGATCGTCATCTCACAGAGTGACCGGGCTGGCCCACTCACCGGTCAGCCCGGCACACTGAGTGACACGAAACGGCATTTTCGCCGTCCCAAAGCGAAACGACCCGCCGAAAGTCGTTTCCGATCGGCCCGATGATCACGTTCGGTGTCCGATTCGTCGCGCGCGCGACTCGTGAGTAAACGTTTGTGTTACGTAGCGTGCCTTTCCTATGGCGCCTTCCGGTCCGGCGGGTACGGTCTGGCGGTCGACCCGGCAGTAGGGCCGGGTCGTGCCCTTGACCATCCGCTGGATCAGCGGGGAGGGAGACACACGTTGCGTCGCATGCGTGGAACCGCGCTGGCCGCCGCGGCCATGGCCGGGGTGCTCACCCTGGCCGGGTGCGCCAAGGATTCCGGCGGTGGTAACAGCTCGAACAACACCGCGGCCTCGACGGGCGGTTCCGACTGCGTCACCGCGCAGAAGCCGCCCGCGGCGCCCGCCGCCGCCAGCAGCTCGACCGCGGCCGGTGGCAAGGTCGACGGCAGCCAGCTGAAGATCGGCCTGGCCTTCGACGTCGGCGGCCGGGGTGACGCGTCGTTCAACGACGCCGCCGCCGCGGGCACCGACAAGGCGAAGTCCGACCTCGGCGTGACGACGGTCAGCGAGAGCACCGCCTCCGCCAGCGAGGCCGAGTCGGCCAAGCAGCAGCGCCTCGACCAGATGGCCTCCTCGGGCCTGAACCCGATCATCGCGGTCGGCTTCGCCTACGCGCCGTCGGTCAAGGTCGTCGCGGCCAAGTACCCGAACACCAAGTTCGCCATCGTCGACGACGACTCGATCCAGCTGCCGAACGTGACGCCGCTGGTCTTCGCCGAGGAGCAGGGCTCGTTCCTGGCCGGCGTCGCCGCCGCGTACAAGAGCAAGAACTGCCACATCGGCTTCGTCGGCGGTGTCAACACCCCGCTGATCCAGAAGTTCGAAGCGGGCTTCCTGCAGGGCGCGAAAACCGTTTCGTCCAAGATCAAGATCGAGGACGAGTACCTGACCCCGGCCGGTGACTTCTCCGGGTTCCAGGACCCGCCGAAGGGCAACGCGAAGGCCGCGGCCGAGATCGCCAAGGGCGCGGACGTGGTCTACCACGCCGCGGGCGCCTCGGGTAAGGGCGTCTTCGACGCCGCCAAGGCGGGCAACGCGCTGGCCATCGGGGTCGACTCCGACCAGTACAACCAGAAGACCGTCGAGGCCGACAAGGACGTCATCATCACGTCCATGCTCAAGCGCGTCGACGTCGCGGTGTTCGACTACGTGCAGGCCGTCGCCAAGGGCGATCTGAGCGTCCTGCCGAAGCGGTTCGACCTCAAGGTCGACGGCGTCGGCTACGCCACCTCCGGCGGCAAGGTCGACGACATCAAGGATGTTCTGGACGGCTACAAGGCCCAGATCATCTCGGGTGCCATCACCGTTTCGGACAAGCCGCAGAAGTAGCTCACGACGTGTCCGGGGCTCGGAGGAACTCTCCTCCGGGCCCCTCACGCGTTTACACGAGATAGGGAATTCTCCCGCCCATGAGCACAGCCGAGGCCCCGGCCGAGGCCGTCCCCGACCGGGGCGCCCCCGCCGTCCAGCTGACCGGGATCACCAAGCGCTTTCCCGGCGTGGTGGCCAACTCCGACGTCAACCTCACCGTCGCCGCCGGCGAGGTGCACGCCATCTGTGGCGAGAACGGCGCCGGCAAGTCCACCCTGATGAAAATCCTGTACGGCATGCAGCCGCCGGACGAGGGCACCATCGCGATCAACGGCGAAGAGGTGAAACTGCGCAACCCGCAGGACGCCATCCGCGCCGGCATCGGCATGGTGCACCAGCACTTCATGCTCGCCGACAACCTCACCGTCGGCGAGAACGTCTTCCTCGGCGCCGAGGGCCTGCACGGCATCGGCCGCGCCGCCCGCGCGCGGCTGGCCGAGCTCGCCGAGCGCACCGGCCTGCACGCCAAGCCGGAGACGCTGCTGGAGGAGCTCGGCGTCGCCGACCGCCAGCGCGTCGAGATCGTCAAGGTGCTCTACCGCGGGGCGAAGATCATCATCCTCGACGAGCCGACCGCCGTGCTCGTGCCGCAGGAGGTCGACGCGCTCTTCGACACCGTGCGGGAGATGAAGGACGGCGGCTACACGTTCCTCTTCATCTCGCACAAGCTCGACGAGGTCCGCGCGATCGCCGACACCGTCACGGTGATCCGCCGCGGCACCACCGTCGGCACCGCCGACCCGAAGACCATCACCTCCCGCCAGCTCGCGGAGATGATGGTCGGCTCCGAGCTGCCCAGCCCGGAGACCCGCGAGTCCACCGTCACCGACCGCGCCGTGCTGCGCCTGTCCGGCCTGACGCTGGGCGCGGAGGGCTCGGACCGCAACGCGCTCGACGACGTCACGTTCACCGTGCGCGCGGGCGAAGTGCTCGGCATCGCCGGCGTCGAGGGCAACGGCCAGACCGAGCTCGTCGAGACGATCATGGGCATGCGCAAGGCGACCGGCGGCACGATCGAACTGGTCGACGCCGACGGCAAGGCCCGCGACCTCACCAAGACCGGGACGCTGGCGCGGCGGGAAGCCGGCATCGGCTACATCGCCGAGGACCGCACCCGGCACAGCCTGCTGCTCACGCAACCGTTGTGGGTCAACCGGATCCTCGGGTACCAGACCCGCGAGCCGGTCTCGAAGGGCCAGCTGCTCGACATCGCCGGCGCCCGCGCCGACACCGAGCGGATCGTCCGCGACTACGACGTCCGCACCCCGGGCATCGACGTCCCGGCGGCGGCGCTCTCGGGCGGCAACCAGCAGAAGCTGATCGTCGGGCGCGAGCTGTCGGGCAACCCGGTGCTGCTGATCGCGTCGCACCCCACGCGCGGGGTCGACGTCGGCGCGCAGGCGCTGATCTGGGAGAACATCCGCCAGGCCCGCGCGGCCGGCCTCGCCGTGCTGCTCATCTCCGCCGACCTCGACGAGCTGATCGGCCTGTCCGACACGATCCGCGTCATGCTGCGCGGGCGGCTCGTCAGCGAGGCCGACCCCGCCACGGTGACGCCGCAGGAACTGGGCTCGGCGATGACCGGCGCCGGAGAAGGTGACGAAGAATGACTTCCTGGCGCACGAAACTGCTGCCACCGCTGCTGGCGATCGTGTTCGCCGTCCTGCTGTCGGCGATCGCGCTGCTCATCTCGGGCGCGGACCCGCTGCAGGCGTACGGGACGATGATCGGCCAGATGTTCAAGGGCTCGACCGCGGTCGACACCGTGAACCTGGCGACGGTCTACTACCTGTCCGGGCTCGCGGTCGCCATCGGCTTCCAGATGAACCTCTTCAACATCGGTGTCGAAGGCCAGTACCGCTTCGCCGCCGTCGTCGCCGCGATCGCCGGTGGCGCGATGAAGCTGCCGCCGGTCATCCACGTCATCGCGATCCTGCTGGTCGCGGTCGTCGCGGGGATGACCTACGCGGCCATCCCGGCCGTGCTCAAGGTGACCCGCGGGGTCAGCGAGGTCATCTCGACGATCATGCTCAACGCGATCGTCGCCGGGATCATCGCGTTCCTGATCAACGCCGACCAGTTCGGCGTGCAGACCGGCAACAACATCGGCACCCGGGTGATCGAGCCGTCGGGCCGGATCCCGGGCATCCCGCTCGGCTCGGGCACGCTGTTCGGGTTCGTGTTCATCGCCGCGATCGTCGGCGGTGCCTACTGGTTCATGCTCAACCGCACGCGGTTCGGCTTCGAGCTCAAGGCGTCCGGCGAGTCGACCACCGCGGCCGCCGCGGGTGGCGTCAACGCCAAGAAGATGACGCTGATCGCGATGCTGCTCTCCGGTGCCGTCGCCGGCCTGGTCGCGATGCCGGAGCTGCTCGGCCGCGACTACAGCTACGGCATCACCGCGACCCAGATGTACGGCTTCACCGGCATCGCGGTCGCGCTGCTCGGCCGCAACCACCCCGGCGGCATCGCGCTCGGCGCGCTGCTGTGGGCGTTCCTCGACACCTCCGCGGTGTCGCTGGAGCAGATCAACGTGTCCAAGGAGATCGCGACGATCATGCAGGGCATCATCGTGCTGTCGGTCGTCGTGGCGTACGAGATCGTGCGCCGGGCCGACCTCGCGGCCGAACAACGGAGGGTGGGCCGCGCGCTCGCCGCCCGCAAGGGTTCCTCGGTCGCCGAAGGGGGTGCGGTGTGATCACCGACGTCGCTCCCGAATCCGGCTCGAACATGCCGGTGCAGCGCCGCCGCCGGGGCCGGGTCCCCGGCTGGCTGCGCGGGGTCATCTGGGCCGTCATCGCCATCGCCGTCATCTCGACGGCGTCGTACTCCACCGGTGTCTCCGCGCTGACGTCGTCGAACACCGCTTCGACGGCCCTGCGCCTGGCGCTGCCGATCCTGCTCTGCGCGCTGGGCGGCCTCTGGGCCGAGCGCGCGGGCGTGGTCAACATCGGCCTCGAGGGCATGATGATCCTCGGGACCTGGGGCGCCGCCTGGGGTTCCTACAACGGTGGCGTCTGGGCCGGCCTGATCGCCGCGATCGTGTTCGGCGCGCTGGGCGGGCTGCTGCACGCGGTGGCGACGGTGACGTTCAACGTCAACCACATCGTCTCCGGTGTCGCGATCAACCTGCTCGGCCTTGGCATCACGAAGTACCTCGCGAACCTGATCTTCGCGCCGATCTCCGGCAACCCGCGGCAGTCGCCGGTGGTGCCGAAGTTCGACACGTACTCGGCGACGTTCCTTTCGGACTGGCTGGGCGACCTGGAGAAGCAGCAGCGCGTCGGGATTTCCGACGTCGCCGGCATCCTGCGTGGCCTGGTCACCGAGGTGGCGCCGCTGACGATGCTCGCGATCGTCCTGGTGCCGGTCAGCTTCTGGATCCTCTGGAAGACCCGGTTCGGCCTGCGGCTGCGTTCCTGCGGCGAGAACCCGGTGGCGGCCGAGTCCCTCGGCGTCAACGTCTACCTGCACAAGTACGTGGCCGTGATCATCTCCGGCGCGTTCGCCGGTATGGGCGGCGCTTCGCTGGTGCTGCTGCGCGGCGGCGCGGACTACCTGGAGAACCAGACGAACGGCCGCGGGTACATCGGCCTGGCGGCGATGATCTTCGGCAACTGGCGGCCGGGCGGCCTGCTCGGCGGCGCGGCGCTGTTCGGCTACGCGGACGGCCTGCAGCTGGCCGGCGGTGGCGAAGCGGTGCTGGCGCTGCTGTACGGCGCGGTGATCCTGGTCGCCGTGATCGTCGTCGTGCAGCTGTTCCGCCGCCAGTGGATCGCGGCCGGCCTCGGCGTGCTCGGCGCGGGTGTGCTGTACGCGATCTACTGGTCCAACGACACGCTGCCGTCGGACCTGATCCCGTACACCGCGCACTTCGTGACGCTGATCGTGCTGGCGGTGGCTTCGCAGCGGCTGCGGCCGCCGAAGGCCGACGGCCAGCCGTACCGACGGGGTGAGGACTGAGTGTCTACTGTGGATTGGGACGCGCTGCGGTCCCGGGCGATCGAGGCGGCTTCCCACGCGTACGCGCCTTATTCGGGGCTGCACGTCGGAGTGGCCGGGATCGTCGACGACGGCCGGGTGGTGACCGGGTGCAACGTCGAAAACGCGTCCTACGGGCTCGGGCTGTGCGCCGAGTGCACGATGGCCGGGCAGCTGCGGCTGTCCGGTGGCGGCCGGCTGGTCGCCGTGGCCTGCCGTTCCGGTGCCGGTGACCTGCTGATGCCGTGCGGGCGCTGCCGGCAGATCCTGTTCGAGCTGGGCGGGTCTTCGTGCCTGGTGGACACGCCGAGCGGGATCCTGCCGATGTCCGACGTCCTGCCGGACGCGTTCGGCCCGGACGACCTGCCGTGAGCGCGTTCGCGGCGGTCGACGTCATCCGGGCGAAGCGGGACGGCGGGACGCTCTCCGACGAGCAGATCGACTGGGTCGTCGACGCGTACACGCGCGGGGTCGTGGCCGAAGAGCAGATGTCGGCGCTGGCCATGGCGATCTTCCTGAACGGGATGACTTCGGCGGAGATCTCGCGGTGGACGCACGCGATGATCGCGTCGGGGGAACGGCTTTCGCTGTCCGTTTCCCGGCCCACGGTCGACAAGCACTCGACGGGCGGGGTCGGCGACAAGATCACGCTGCCGCTGGCGCCCCTGGTGGCGGCGTGCGGGGCGGCGGTGCCGCAGCTGTCCGGGCGCGGGCTCGGCCACACGGGTGGGACGCTCGACAAGCTGGAGTCGATCCCCGGCTGGCGGGCCGCACTGTCCACTTCGGAGATTGCCAGGCAGCTGGAAGACGTCGGCGCGGTGGTCTGCGCGGCGACGGACGGGCTGGCACCGGCGGACAAGAAGCTGTACGCGCTGCGGGACGTCACCTCGACGGTGGAGTCGATCCCGCTGATCGCGAGCTCGATCATGAGCAAGAAGATCGCGGAGGGCGCGTCCGGGCTGGTCCTGGACGTGAAGTTCGGGTCGGGCGCGTTCATGAAGTCTCTCGAGCAAGCCCGCGCGCTGGCTGCGGCCCTGACGTCGATCGGCGCTGATCACGGCGTCCCGACGACGGCGTTGCTGACCGACATGAACGTCCCGCTGGGGCGGGCGGTCGGGAACGCGGTGGAGGTCGCGGAGTCGGTCGACGTGCTCCAGGGCAGCGGGCCGGCGGACGTGGTGGCGCTGACTCTCGCCTTGGCGGGGGAGATGCTGGCCCTCGCCGGTCTCGACGTGGACCCGGAGCCGGTGCTGGCTTCCGGCAAGGCGTACGAGGTCTGGTGCCGGATGATCTCCGCCCAGGGCGGCGACCCTTCGGCGGCGCTGCCCACGCCTGCCCACGTACACGTCGTGTCGGCGCCTGCGTCGGGGGTGCTGGCTTCGCTGGACGCGTACGCGGTGGGTGTCGCGGCGTGGCGGCTGGGCGCGGGCCGGGCCCGCAAGGAGGACCCGGTCCAAGCGGCGGCGGGCATCCTGTGCCTGGCGAAGCCGGGCGACCGGGTCTCGGCCGGTGACCCGCTCCTGGAGCTGCACACGGACACACCGGACGCGGTCCCCGCGGCCCTGGCCGCCCTCGAAGGCGGGTTCTCGATCGCGGACTCGGCACCCGAGCCGGGCCCGATCGTCGTGGAGACCATCCGCGCCGAGGTGTGATGCTTGTCGCGAAGATGATCACCCGTCCGAGTGACATCTGAAGCATGAGAAAGGCCCCGCCGGGATCCCGGCGGGGCCTTCTTCATGCGTGAGCCTTACTCCGCTGCTTCTTCCGCACCTTCGGCCTTGGCCTTGCCGTCGGCCGGCTTGGGCGCGCGGCCGTTGCGGGAGCTGCGACGCGGCTGGCGCGGGGCGGGCGGGGGCGGCGCGATCTGCTGGACCGCCGGGCCGCCGCCGAGCATCAGCTCCGCGAACGTCGCCATCGCCTCGTCGAGCTGGCCGCCGATGCGGCGGACGCTCTCGTCGTTGCTCTTGCGGACCAGCGAGTCCACCGAGTCGGTGTCCGGCTGCTTGGACAGCGTGCCCTCGACCTTCGACAGCCCGGCCTTGAGCGCGCCGTCGAGGTCGCCGATGCCGGAGAGGAAGCCGTCCTCCACCTTGTCGAGGCGGGAGGCCAGGTCGTCGAGGCGGGTGGTGACCGTTTCGAGCCGGTTGCCCAGGTTCTCCAGCCGGTCGGACGCGTCGATCATCTCGCCGGTCTCGGTCAGCGCGACCTTGAGCGCCTCGGTGTTGGCGTCGATCCGCTCGTGCGTGGTGCGGCCCAGCTCGCCGACGCGCTCCTGCGTGACGCGGCTGAGCTCGTCGACCTTGCCGCGCAGCTCGTGGTCGGTGGAGTCGATGCGCTCGCGCAGCGTCGCCTCAATCTGCTCGATCCGCTCGCGGACCGGGCCGTGCACCGACTGCGGGATCGAGTCGAGCTTCGCGTCCTGCTTGTCGAGGTGGCCACCCAGCTCGTCGAGCCGCCGGTGGATGTTCTGGAGCTTGTCCTCGAGCCCGTCCATCCGGCCGGCGACGCCCTCGAAGCGCGCGGCGACGCCGTCGAGGCGGCCGTCGAGCTGCGCGAAGGGCTTGGCGAGCTTGTCGACGATGCTCTCGACCGCGCGAGTCAGGGCGGCGATCGCCGCGTCCTGGGCCTCGAGGCGGGACATCGTCTCGTCGAGGCGCTCGGCGAGGACGCTGACCTCGGTGCGGTCGGGCATCTCGGACAGCCGCTTGCGGACGGCGCCCAGCGAGTCGACCGGCGCGAGGCGGGCGTAGATGTCGTCGAGCGCGTCGAAGATCTGCTGCTGCTCGCTCTCACGCACTTCGGCCGCGCGCACCAGCATGTTGCGCATCCGGTCGAAGGACGGGGCGGCAATGTGGTTGTCAGTGGTCACTGCTGTGTGTCCTTCGTCGGCGGGGAAATGGAGGGACGTGCCACGAAGCTTATCGATTGGAAAAATTGCTGTCTGTATGGCCCCCGTGAAGAGGCTATTGCGCAGGCAGCCCCCGGATGGCCGATTCGGGACATGATCCTCAACGCTGAGGGTTAGCCCGAGCCTGAGAGTTACGGCCATGTAGGGGAATGACAACGAGGTTACCGTTGGGGGATGCCTGACGAAAGCCCTGTTCTGCCCACCGAGACACTCCGCCGCGCACCCAAGGTGCTGCTGCACGACCACCTCGACGGCGGGCTCCGCCCGGCCACCGTCGCCGAGCTCGCCGACGCGACCGGCTATGCCGGTCTGCCCACCACGGACCCGGCCGACCTGGGCAACTGGTTCCGCCGAGCGGCCGACTCCGGCTCACTCGTCTCCTACCTCGAGACCTTCGCGCACACGTGCGGAGTGATGCAAACGGAGGAAGCGCTGGTCAGGGTCGCCGCGGAGGCGGTGGAGGACCTGGCCGCCGACGGCGTCGTCTACGCCGAGGTGCGCTACGCACCGGAGTTGTTCGTCGAACGCGGTCTGTCACTCGATGCGGTGGTCGAGGCCGTGCAGGCGGGGTTAACGGAGGGCGCACGCCGGGTGGCCGCGAACGGCGGCACGATCCGCGTCGGGACGTTGCTCTGCGCGATGCGCCAGCACGCCAGGGCGCTCGAGATCGCGAACCTGGCCGTCCGCTACCGCGACGCCGGCGTCGCCGGGTTCGACATCGCCGGCCCGGAGGACGGATTCCCGCCGACCCGCAATCTCGACGCGTTCGAATACCTGCGTCAGAACAATGCGCATTTCACCATTCACGCTGGCGAGGCATTCGGTTTGCCGTCCATTTGGGAGGCGATTCAGCACTGCGGTGCCGAGCGGCTCGGGCACGGCGTGCGGATCGCCGAGGACATCAAGACCGACGCGGACGGCACGGTCCACCTTGGACGGTTGGCCGCGTACGTCCGCGACCGCCGCATCCCCCTGGAGATCTGCCCGACGTCGAACGTCCAAACAGGCACGGTCCGCTCGATCGCCGAGCACCCGATCGGCCTGCTCGCCAAGCTGCGCTTCCGGGTGACCGTGAACACGGACAACCGGCTGATGAGCGGATGCACGATGACCAGCGAATTCGCCGCGCTGCACGAGACGTTCGGCTATGGTATCGACGACTTCCGCTGGTTCACGATCAACGCGATGAAATCCGCGTTCATCGATTTCGACGCCCGGCTCGCGCTGATCGACGACGTCATCAAGCCCGGGTACGCCGCGCTCGCCTGACCTCCCCGCTTCGGACCGCAACTCGCTTGCGGTCCTTAGCCATGCCAACTATCGTTCACCATGTAGGAAACGTATCTCATTATTTGAGACGGTGACGATGGTGGCGCAGGTCGTGGCGGTATCAACCAGTCGGCGGCGATGGCTTGTCCTGGCGCTCGGCCTCGCCGCGCAGACGGCGAGCTGCTCGTTCCTGTACGGCCTTCCGTTCCTGGTCCCGGCGATGCGTGCTGCCGAAGGGCTCACGCTGGCCGAGGCCGGCACGGTCGTGGCGGCGCCGAGCATCGGGCTGTTGTTCACCCTGATCGTGTGGGGCGCGGCTGCGGACCGTTACGGGGAGCGCCTCATCATGGCCCTTGGCCTGGGCATCTCGGGGTTACTCCTGGTGTACGCCGGGGTAGGAAATCACCCGGTCGGGCTCCTCTTTGGGGTGTTCTTGGCGGCCGGCGCCTGTACGGCTTCGGTGAACGCGGCGAGCGGGCGCGTCGTGATGGGCTGGTTCGCGAAGTCCGAGCGGGGCGTGGCGATGGGGATCCGCCAGACGGCCCAGCCGCTCGGCGTGGGCGTGGCGGCGCTGGGGTTGCCGCCGCTGGCCGCGCACTACGGCTTCCGGGCGGCGCTGCTGCTGCCGGCGGGGCTGGCGATCGTGGTCGCGCTCCTGGTGGCGTGGCTGGTGACGGACCCGCCGCGGCCGCCTCGCGCGGTGGCGGGAGAGCGGCCGCCATCGCCGTACCGGCACGCGGCGCTGTGGCGGGTGCACGGGGCGAGCGCGCTGCTGGTGGTGCCGCAGTTCGCGGTGTCGGCGTTCGCGCCGGTGTACCTGGTGGCGGTGCAGCACTGGAGCCCGCTGGCGGCGGGCTGGTACCTGGCGGTGGTCCAGGTGCTGGGGGCACTGGGACGCCTGGGGTCGGGCTGGTGGTCGGACCGGGTGGGCAGCCGGCTGCGCCCAATGCGGGTGTTGGCGGTGTTGAGCTGCTTGGTCATGCTGCTGGTCGCGCTCGGCGACGCTTCCTGGCCGTGGCTGGTGCTGCTGGCGTTGGCGCTGGGCGGGATCATCACGGTGGCGGACAACGGCCTGGGCTTCACGGCCTCGGCCGAGCTGGCGGGCCTGGCCTGGTCGGGGCGCGCGATGGGAACGCAGAACACGGCCCAGAACATCGCGGCTTCCCTGACCCCGCCTTTGCTGGGCCTGCTGATCGGCGACAGCAGGTACGCACTCGCGTTCTGCGTGGCGGCGATCTTCCCGGCGCTGGCCGTGGCGGTGGTCCCGGTCCGCGCCGAACCCCCGTCCCCGTGATGCCGTGTCGACCCTCCAATCACCCGTGCCGACTCCGGGATCACACGTGATGCCCCTCCGATCACGCGAGATGCCCGCCGGGTCACGCGAGATGCCCGCGCGATCACGGGAGTTGCCCGGCTGAGCACGCCGGCCGATGTTTCAGATGCACGGCCGACGGTCTGGGGACGCGGGCCGACCGTCTGGGTACGTGGGTCGACCGTCTGGGGATGCGGGCCGACCGCCTGGGCGCGCTGGTCGACCATCTGGATGCGGGAACCGCTCGTTCGGGTGCACGAGCCGCGCCGCCAAGCCGCCCGCCCGGTCTGCCGGCCGATGGGCGGGCGGCGCACCGCGCGCCCAGGCAAGCCAATCGACGAGATGGGTTCCGCAGCTTGCCCTCGCGCTCAGCGCCGAAATTCCGCTCAGCCCCGCGGGGGCGCCCCCCGTCTCCAGCGTATCGGCCGCCCATGACGAAAACCGGCGGCGAGGGGCGCGCTCGGCGGAGTAGTCCACATCTCGCCTCGCCTGTGGACCGGCCGATCCGCCTACCCGGACGGTCGGTTCGCGTACCCGAAGGGACTGCCGGCGTACCTGGACAGTCGGTTTGCGTACCCGAAGGGTCGGCCGGCGTACCTGGACGGTCGGTTCACGTACCTGGACGGACGACTCGCGTGCCTGGAGGGACGACACGCGTGATTGAGGGGTCGACACGCGTGATTGGAGGGTCGACACGGCGAAGGCCGCCTCCCCAACCTGTGGGAGGCGGCCTTCGGCCAACCGAAACTCAAGCCACCGTAAGCCGGTTCTCGAAAGTTTCGACCAGCTTGCGCCACGCGCTCTGCTCCGCGTCGAACGGTGCCGACGGCTCCAGGCGCGTCGGGTCCGGGCGGAGGACGAACGACACCAGCCAGCCCAGGCTTTCGTTGCCCGCCAACGCCGTCTCCGCCGAGTCGTCGCCGGCCCACTCCGCCGCGTCCGTGATCAGCTCGACCGCCAGCTCCAGCTGCGTCGGGTCGATCGACTCCGGGCCCTCCGCGATGTCCGCGTCCAGGCCCGTCAGGACGTACGTGTTCTCCGGGTCGACCTCGATCTCGAGCTCGCCCGCCGTCGCCTTGGCCAGTACCTCGTCCCACGTGGACACGTCCGCGAGGTCCGTGTCGGCCAGCTCCTTGCCGTCGGCGAGGGCGCGGGCGAGCGCGGACGGCGAGGTGAACACGTCGATCTCGCCGTCGCTGCCCAGGAACACCGGGGCGTCGTCGAGGTAGCAGCGCAGCGTGTAGTACTCCGCGCCGGACGTGATGATCTTGATCGGGTCGATGCCGACCTCGGCCCAGAAGCCGACCGGGCCCTCTTCCTCGATCGAGTCCTCGTCCTCATCCGAGGACAGCGCTTCGAGGTCCTCTTCACCCTCGGCGCCGGCCTCGGCTTCGGCGGACTCCTCGTGGAACGCGGCCAGCTCCTCGGCCGTCTGCTCCAGCACCTTCTCGTCGACCTCCGGCTGGGTCACCAGGCCGTCGATCGCGTCGAGCACGGTGTCCCACTTCTGCGACACCGTCTCGGACAGGTCGTTCCACACCTGGACGCCGACGCTCCCGGTGAACGGCAGCGTGCCCTGGTCGAGCAGCGAGAAGCCCTCGGTCGAGTCGAGGATCTCGTGGACCTCTTCGAGGTCGCAGACGTCGGCGAGCGAGCGCACGATGCCGACGATCTCCGCCAGCTCGGCGATGTGCCAGACGTCCGGCTCCTCGGCGACCAGCTCCGGCACGCCGACGAGGTCGTACGTGTGGTCCTCGTCCGGGATCAGCTCCGGCACGTTCAGCGACGGCACCGCGTCCCACGCCGGGTGGTCCAGCAGGTCGTGCCGCTCGGACGTGCGCACGAACGCGGCCAGGTGGGCGGCGTCGGCGAAGGCGTACAGGTCGTCCTCGTCGCCGAGGAACGCTTCCCACTCCTCGCCGTCTTCCCGCCAGCGCGGCGCCCACAGGGTGACGACGTCGCCCTGCGGCAGGCCGAGTTCGATCGGGATGATGTCCTGTGCCATTCCTTAGCCCTCCGGAGTACCGCCCGTGTGCGCGCGAGACCGAATGTATCCCCCGGTCGGTGCGCGGTAACGCGAAGCCTACGGGTTAACCACGCGCGATGCGATCGCCCCTGCCGACTTTGCGACGAGCGGATGGCACGATGGACGTCTGATGACTCTCACCGACCTCCTGCCTGCGGATCCCGACCCCGACGCCCTCTTCGAAGCCTTCACGACCTGGACGGCCGAACGGGGTATCGAGCTGTACCCGGCGCAGGAGGAGGCGGTGATTGAGGTCGTCTCCGGAGCGAACGTCATCCTCTCGACGCCGACCGGCTCCGGGAAGAGCCTCGTCGCCGTCGGCGCGCACTTCACCGCGCTCGCCCAGGGCCGCCGCAGCTACTACACCGCGCCCATCAAGGCCCTCGTCTCGGAGAAGTTCTTCCAGCTCATCGACATCTTCGGCGCCGACAACGTCGGCATGATGACCGGTGACTCCAGCGTCAACCCGGATGCCCCGATCATCTGCTGCACGGCCGAAATCCTGGCGAACATCGCGTTGCGGTTCGGTGCCGACGCCCCGGTCGGGCAGGTCGTCGCCGACGAGTTCCACTTCTACTCCGAGCCCGACCGCGGCTGGGCCTGGCAGGTGCCGCTGCTGGAGCTCCCGAAGGCCCAGTTCGTCCTGATGTCCGCGACCCTCGGCGACGTCTCCTTCTTCGAAAAGGACCTCACCCGCCGCACCGGACGGCCCACCGCCGTCGTCACGTCGGCGCAGCGCCCGGTCCCGCTGACCTTCCGGTACGCGCTGACGCCCCTGCACGAGACCATGTCCGAGCTGCTCAACGGCGGCCAGGCGCCGGTCTACGTCGTGCACTTCTCGCAGGCCGCGGCCATCGAGCGGGCGCAGACGCTGATGAGCATCAACGTGACGTCGAAGGCCGAGAAGGAGGCCATCGCCGAGCTGATCGGCGACTTCCGGTTCTCCGCCGGCTTCGGCAAGACGCTCTCGCGGCTGGTCCGCCACGGCATCGGCGTCCACCACGCCGGCATGCTGCCGAAGTACCGCCGGCTGGTCGAGACCCTGGCCCAGTCCGGGCTGCTCAAGGTGATCTGCGGGACCGACACCCTCGGCGTCGGCATCAACGTCCCGATCCGGACCGTCGTCTTCTCCGCGCTGACGAAGTACGACGGCGTCCGCCAGCGCCACCTCAAGGCGCGCGAGTTCCACCAGATCGCCGGCCGGGCCGGGCGCGCGGGCTACGACACCGACGGCTACGTCGTCGTCCAGGCGCCCGACCACGTCGTCGAGAACGCCAAGGCCCTCGAGAAGGCCGGCGACGACCCGAAGAAGAAAAAGAAGATCGTCCGGAAGAAGGCGCCGGAGGGGTTCGTCAACTGGACCGAGAGCACCTTCGACCGGCTCATCGCGGCCGACCCGGAGCCGCTGACGTCCAGCTTCAAAGTCACGCACTCGATGCTGCTGAACGTGATCTCGCGGCCGGGCAACGCGTTCGAGTCGATGCGGCACCTGCTTGAGGACAACCACGAAGACCGGGCGTCGCAGCGCAAGCTGATCCTGCGCGCGATCGCCATCTACCGCGCGCTGCTCGCCGCCGGCGTCGTCGAACGACTGTCCGAACCGGACGAACAGGGCCGGATCATCCGGCTCACCGTCGACCTGCAGTTCGACTTCGCGCTCAACCAGCCGCTTTCGCCCTTCGCGCTGGCCGCGATCGAGCTGCTCGACCTGGAGTCGCCGTCGTACCCGCTCGACGTCGTGTCCATTGTGGAATCCACAGTGGACGACCCGCGGCCGGTGCTGTCGCAGCAGCAGTTCAAGGCACGCGGCGAGGCCGTGAACGCGATGAAGGCCGAGGGCATCGAGTACGACGAGCGGATGGAGCTGCTCGAGAACGTCACCTACCCGAAGCCCCTCGAAGAGCTGCTGAACAACGCCTACCGCAGCTACCGGCAGGGCCACCCGTGGGTCGCGGACTACGAGCTGTCGCCGAAGTCGGTCGTGCGGGACATGTACGAGCGCGCGATGAACTTCGTCGAGTACATCGGCTTCTACCAGCTGGCCCGGTCCGAGGGCCTGGTGCTGCGCTACCTCGCCGACGTCTACGACGCGCTGCGCCACACGGTGCCGGACGAGGCCAAGACCGAGCCGCTGCAGGACCTGATCGAATGGCTCGGCGAGCTCGTCCGCCAGGTCGACTCCAGCCTGCTCGACGAGTGGGAGGCGCTGCGCCACCCGGCCGAGGAGGGCCCGGTCTCGACGCGGCCGCCGTCCGAACCGCCGGCCGTCACCCGCAACGAGCGCGCGTTCCGCGTCCTGGTCCGCAACGAGCTGTTCCGCCGGGTCGAGCTGTTCGCGCGGCGCGCGTGGTTCCCGCTCGGCGAGCTCGACGCGGCTTCGGGCTGGGACGCGGACGCGTGGCAGGAAGCGATCGAGGACTACTTCGAGGAGTACGACTCGCTCGGCACCGGCCCGGACGCGCGCGGCCCGAAGCTGCTGCTGATCGATCAGCAGCCGGACGTCTGGAAGGTCCGCCAGATCTTCGACGACCCGGCGGGCGACCACGACTGGGGCATCAGCGCCGAGGTCGACCTGGCCGCGTCGGACGAGGCCGGGATGGCGGTCGTCCGGGTGACCGAGGTGGGCCCGCACTAGCACCGGTTGCGCCCAACGGCCCAGTCCGGCGGCGGGGTTCCGCGTTAGCGTGGAGCTTCGCGACCTGGGAGGGACCATGGGGAACGTCAAGCGCCTGCTGGCCGGGATCTTCTTCGCTGCGGCGGTGGTCGTGGCGCTGGCTCCGGCCGCGTCGGCCGCATCGATGGTGGAGTACGCCCTGCTGGCGAGCCCCGACGCCACCGCCATCGAATACGGCCTCTGAGCCTCAGCTCACCGGGGTCAGGATCGCCTGGGCGTCTTCGCCGGCGAACCAGAGCCCGATGACGAACGCCGGCGGGGACCGGGTGAGCGCAGGTGTCGCGGACCCGCGTGCTGACGGCGTCGAGCGCTGCGCAGGCGTCGCCGCACAGCGAGACCGATGGCGAAACCGGCGGGGTGGTCCGCTGGGCGTCGACGTGGGCCGAGTTGCACAGCCGCATGTCGTCGGTCGCCTTGGTGATCCGCGATTGCACCGGGGTGCCCGTCAGGCCGGGTTCGTCGGTCCTATCCGCCAGCACCGCATCGGTGAGCACCCGCGCTGATCGCGGCCGCGGGGCGGCCAGGATCAGGACTTCGAACAAGGTGGCTCTCTCGCGCCCGGTTCCGGTCGCGTCGAGCCGCCCAGCCAAGGCGCCCGGGTCCGAGCGGCCGCTCACCATCAAGTCGTGACCGGCCCGACCCCACTTTGTGCCGAGCGTGTCCGCCATCCCGCCCGTCCCGAAGAGCCCGCTCCGCACACGTTTCCTGGTGATTGGCTGGTGCGAGCACGATGGCAGGAACTGTCGCACGCGGCTCGCCTTCGACCTGGTCGCCAACACGTGGAACCCGGTGGTGCTGTGGGCGTTGCGCCACGGTCCGCGGCGGCACGTCGACCTGCGGCGGACCATCGGCGGCATCAGCGCGAAGGTGCTCACGGAAGCCCTGCGGCGCCTGGAGTCCGACGGCCTGGTCGAGCGGCGCGAAGGTGCGTACGCGCTTACGCCGTTGGGTGAGACGCTGCTGGAGCCGATCGAGGGTTTCGGGCGCTGGGCCGCCGAGCACGGCGACGACGTCGTCGCCGCTCAAAGCCGAGCAGCACGATCAGCGTGAGCAGCTCCACCGCGGGCAGCGGGTAGCCGAGCAGCAGCCCGGCGGTGACGTCGAACGCCGGCGCGCCGAGGCCGGCCACGAACACCCAGGCCGGCGCGGTCGGCGGCTTGGCGGTGGGGGACCACGGCGTCCTGCGGCCCGGTTTCGCGACGGACAGCCAGGCCTGGAACGCGAGCGCGCTCGCCATCAGCGACGCCCCGGCGATCTGCGGCCAGGCGACGGCGCCGGTGTCCGCGGACTCCCGGAGGGCGGGGGAGAGCAGGAAGATCCCCGCGTAGAGCTGGATCAGCGTGAGGGTGAACTTGGTGAGCACCCACCAGTGCCGGAAGTAGCCCCACGCCGTCGCCCCGGCGAGCAGGAGGCCGGTGAACGCCGAGACGTTGGCCATGGGTGCGAGCAGGGCGGAGTCGAGCCGGTCGGCCGCCGCGGGCGCACCCGACGACGTGAGCACGACCAGGGCGAGGGCCTGGCTCATCCAGCCCACCGAGGACACGGCGTGCAGCCAGACGACGGCCTGGCGCCAGCGAGGAGAAGTCTTCACGGCCTCCAGGCTCGCGAAGCGCGGGCGCGGGCACATCGGGCGCGACCCGGGTTTCGCCCCGGACCCGGGCGGGCCGGGCGTACACCCGGTGGGGTACGCGGTCCCGTGTCCCATACCCCAGCGGTCACGGGCCGCCGTGGATGAGCGGGGCCCACACGTGGGGCCGGTCGGGTTGCGCTTCGCGGAGCTCCCGCACCACCTGGTGCAGGACGACGGCGGCCTGGCCGGCCGAAGGGGTGGCCGGCATCAGCGCGTAGAACCGTTCGGCGGCGACGGCGGCGGTGCGGTCTTCCAGCGGCCACAGGCTCGCGATCACGTGCCGGAACCCGGCCAGCTGGAACGCCGACGCGAGGTGGATCGACTCCTCGGCGTGCCGCCAGCCGATCTGCCCGGTCGAGCACGCCGAGAGGTACGCCAGTTCCGCCGTGGGCAGGGCGAGCCTGCTGATCCGCGCGATCGGCAGCGTGCCGTCGTGCAGGTGCAGGGCGCCTTCGGACGGCGTGCGCGGGTTCGTGCCCGCGTGGCAGGCGAAGTGGGCCCAGCTCGCCTGCGGCAGCGCGGCCAGCACCCGGTCCACAGTGGCCTGTTCGTCGGTGAGCAGCGTGCCCGCGTGCCCGGACCGGGCCTCGGCGACGGTCGCGGGCAGGTCCGGCAGGCCCGGGGTGTGCCCCATCGCCACCGTCAGGTGGTGCCGGGCTGCCGCGGCGGCACGCCCGCGCGCGTGGCCGAGCGCGCGCAACGTCGGCGTGTACGACGAGATCACCCGGTCGAGCGCACCCGGGCCGTCCGCCGGGGCGGCGGCGTGCAGCGGCAGCATCCCGAGCCCGCCCGTCGGCAGCCACCACACCCGCGGCGCCGCGACGACCTCCAGCACCGGGCCGACGGCCGCCTCCCACAGCCACGCCAGCAGTTCCGCCACGACCCGCTGGCGGCGCAGTTCCCCCGCGAAGGCGCCGGGGTCGGCGATCGCGCCGGCCAGCTCGTCCGCCCGTGCCTCGACTTCCGCGGCCGTCAGCTCCGGCAGCGCCACCGGCACGGGCTCCGCGCCGGCCGGGACGACGACGGCGTTCCCGCCCCGCCGTCCCGCGTTGAGGAGCACCACGACCCCGTCCGCCGGCCGCAGGTCCTGCCACCTCGGCGGCACGAGGAACCCGGCCAGGCCGGGCAGCCGGCGGATTTCGCCGACCAGTGCGTCGTACTCCGCCCAGAGCCGCCGTCGGCGGTCGACGACGTCGGTGCCGAGGTCGGCGGCGTTGAGGCGGTCCCGCACGTGGCGGAAGCGGTCCGCCAGGGCCGGCGGCACGGCGTCGAGTTCGGTCCGGCTGTCCAGCTGGGCGGCCAGCAGGATGCCCCGGCTGTGCTCGGCCACTTCCAGCGCACCGGCCGCGTCGCCGAGCGCGCAGTGCGCGGCGATCGCCTCGCCGACGAGCCCGATGCGCCCGCCGAGCCGGTCTTCCTGGTCGGCGAACGGCGTCACGCGGGACGCGACCGCGGGCAGCAGCCGGACCGCGGTGTCCAGCAGTCGGCGGGCGGTTTCGTGGTCTCCCAGCGCTTCCAGCAGCCGGCCCGCGGCCCAGCCCAGCATCACGCGGTCGCCGGGCAGGGACTCCCGAACCCCGTCCACCTGTGCGACCAGCTCGTCGACCCGCGCCCGGTCCGGCGCGCCGCCGCCCGCCTCGAACCGGCGCAGGTACCCGGCCACGACGATGTAGAGCCGGGACGCGCGGAAGGGGTAGTCCTCGGGGGTTTCCGCGACCGCCCGCAGCGCCGTCTCGATCGCCAGTTCCACATCGGGCAGCGCGCCGGTGGCGCGGAACCGCGCGAGGTGGGCGGCGCCGAGCCGGAACAGGCCGCTCGTGTGGACGGGATGCCCGGCGGGCGCGCTGTCGACCACCTGCCGCGCGTTGTGCACGGCGAGGTCCGCGTCGGCGCCGTCACCGGTGCGGTCGAAGCGCTCCAGGTACATCGCCGCGAGGTTGATCAGGCGCTGCCACCGGTCCGGGGCATCGGCCGGGGTGGCCGCGACGGCCTTGCGGCCCGCGTCGATCGCAGCGTCCAAGTCGGACGGTGACTTCGTCCTCGACGCCCGGGACAACCGGGCACTCCCGAGGTTGGACAGGTACAACGCTCGTCGGTAGTGGTCGTCGGGGGTGGCGGCCAGTGCCCGCTCCCGGTATTCGATGGCGAGGTCCAGATCGGCCTGGCTGCCGAACCGGGTGTGGCGCGACTGGTAGGCGCTCGCGACGTTGTTCAAGTAGAGCGCATAGTCGGCGTGGTCGCCGGGGACGGCCTCGAGTGCCGCGCGGCCGGCATCGATGGCGCGGTCGAGGTCGGCGGCACTTCCGGTGCGCACGTGCCGTTCTTGGTAGGCCAGCGTGAGGTTGGAAAGGAACAGCGGGCGGTCCGGATGCCCCTCGGGCGTGACCGACACCGCCTGCTCCTTGGCGGCGACCGCCTCCTCGAGGTCGGCGAGGTCCCCGGTCCGGTCGTACCGTTCCTGCAGTGCCGCCCCGAGGTTCGACAGGGCCATCCCCCGGCGCTGGTGGTTCGCCGGCATGGCCGACACCGCTCGCCGCCCGGCTTCGACCGCCCGGTCCCCGTCTTCGGGATGACCGGTCCGTTCGAGCCGCATGGTGTAGGCGCTCGCGAGGTTCATGAGCCAGACCGGTTTGCCGGGGCTGCCGTCCGGGGTCGCGGCGACCGCCCGCTCCTTGAGTTCCACGGCCAGGTCGAGGTCGGCGAGCTCGCCGGTGCGCTCGAACCGGGTCTGGAGACTGATCGCGAGGTTGTTGATCATCGGCGCGGTCAGCGGTCCGTCGCCGACGGCGGCCACGGCCCGGCGCCCCGCGTCGATGGCCCGGTCCAGGTCCGCCGGTCGGCCTAGGCGTTCGAAGCGGGCCAGGTACGCCCAGGCGAGGTTCGACAACCGCGCCGGGAAGCCGTGTGGCTGGGTCTCGCCGGCGACCACCGCGCGATCGTGGTGCGTGATCGCCTCCTCCAGGTCGGCGAGTACGCCTGTGCGCTCGAAGCGTGCCTGCAGGGCCAAGCCCAGATGGCTGAGGAACGTCGCGAGGTGCGGGTCGCCCGGCCCGACGGTGACGGCTTTCCGCAGCGAACCGATGGCCCCCTCCAGGTCGGCCGGGTCGCCGGTGCGCTCGAACCGGGACCAGCACGCGGTGCCGTGGTTGCCGGCCGCCGGGCCGTACTCGGGCGCGGCCGCCATCGCCAGGCCGAGCTGGGCGATGGCCGCGTCGAGGTCCGGCATCCGGCCGTGCAGCTCGAACCGGTGGTGCAGCGCGGCGCCGAGGTTGGTCCGCGCGGTCACCTGGTTCGGCCCGGGCACGTCGGCGACGGAGGCAAGCTGCGCGACGGCCTGGTCCAGATCCGCCACCTGACCGGTGAGCTGGAACCGCAGCAGCGACGCCGCGCCCAGGTTGGTCCGGAACAGCACCTGGTTCGGCCCCGGTACGCCGGCGCCGGGACCGAGGTGGGCGATCGCCTGGTCCAGGTCCGTGCCTTCGCCGCTCAGCCCGAACCTGGTCAGGTGGTACGTGCCGACGTTGGCCACGAACGTCACGTAGTCCGGCTCGCCGGGACCGCTCGCGGCGATCGCCTGGCGGCCGAGCCCGATGGCCTGGTCCACGTCCGCGAGCCGCCCGGTCTGCTGCGCCTGCGTCCACCACGCGATGGCGTTGTCGGACAGCGAACGCGCGTAACCGGAGCCGGTGACCACGTTGTGACAGTATCTGGCTCGTGGACAGGGAGCGGGCGGCTTTGACCAGTCTGTGCCGGGAGTGGGACGCGCTTCGCGAGGAGGCACGGCGACATTCACCCGATCGAGTACAGCTGCTGGACCGGATCGCGGCCGAGGCGAAGGCCCGGCGTCCGGTGCTCGACCTGATCAGCGGGTTGCTGGGGACCGACAACGACACCACGTTGCGCGCGCTCGGCGCCGGGCTGCCGGGCGCCGGGCCCGGGCGCGCCACGGCGGAGCGGTTCGGCTGTCCCGACGGCGCCTGCGACCGGATCGACGTGCCGCCGCCCGCGGGCGCGCTGCCCCGCTGCCGCGTCACGGGCTTGCCCATGGAACGGATGTAGCCCGGTGGGCGGATTCTTCCAGGAGCTGGCCAAGGTGCTGGCCCAGCGCTGGCTCAGCCTGCTCGCGCTGCCCGGTGCGTTCTTCGCCGCCGCGGTCTGGCCGGCCGCCACGCTCGGGCAGGCACACGCCCTGAACCCCGACTCGCTGGTCCGGCGCTCCGGCACCGCGGCCACCGCGGTCAAGAACCTGCCGGCCGGGGCGCAGATCCTGCTCGTGGTCGCGTTCCTGCTGGCCGCCACGGGGGTGGGAGTCGCCGTGCAGGCGCTCGCCGGGGTGACCCGGCGGATCTGGCTGGGGCAGTGGCCGCGGCCGCTGGCGGCGCCGCTGACCCGCCGCCGCCGGGCGCGCTGGTCCGAGCTGGTCGAACGCCGCCGGGTGCTGGAACGGGATTCCGGCGACCAGGAACGGATCGACGCGGCCGCCCACCGCGTCAACCGGCTGGCGCTGGCCGAGCCGGGGCGGCCGACCTGGATGGGCGACCGGGTCCACGCGGTCGAAGCGGTGGCGCTGAACCGCTACGGGCTCGACCTGGCCTTCGGCTGGCCGCGGCTGTGGCTGGTGCTGCCCGACACCGTGCGCACCGAACTGGGCAACGCGCACGCCGCGTTCGCGGCCGCGGTCGCGACCGGCACGTGGGCCGTGCCGTACCTCGTGCTCGGGGTGTTCTGGTGGCCCGCGCTGCTCGTCGCCGTCGCCGCCGGGCTGACCGGCTGGCTGCGCGGCCGGTCCGCGATCACCGACCTGACCTCGCTCGCCGAAGCCGCCGTCGATCTCCACGCGCGTGACCTCGCGGTGGCGCTCGGCGTCACGGACCCGGACGGCTCGGGACCGCTCAGCCTCGCCGAGGGCGAGCGGGCCACCGGCCTGATCCGGAAAGGCCGCTAGGTCAGCGCGGCGGGTTCTTCGCCGCCAAGGCGAGCAGCGGGACCGCGGCAGCCGCGTCGGTGATCAGCGTCGAGACCATGCCGGACCGCAACACCGCGTCCACCGCCGCGGCTTTCGGCCTGCCGTAACCCAAAGCGATCACCTCCGGGACCGCCATCAGTTCCTCGTGGCTGATCGCCAGGACGTGGTGGGCCAAGCCGGTCGAAAGCGCGTTTCCCGAGGCGTCGAAGAGGCGCGCGGCGACCTCCGCCGTCGCTCCTCGGGCCGCGATTGCCGCTCGCTCGGCTTCGTCCAGCGCGTCGTACACCGTCGACTCGCCCGGTTGCCACGCCCCGATGCTCACCACCGCCTTGGTCAGTGACCGGAACTGGCCGAAGGTCTCCGCGATGCCCGGCTGCCGCCGCAGGGTCTCGGTCGTGCGGCGGTCCGGCAGGACCAGCGGGCCGAAGATCGGGTACGCGTCGCCGCCCGACACCGACGTCACGCGGCTGACCGTCTCCACCGACCGGCCGCGCATGTCCATCCCCGCCTGCACCCCGCAGAGCTGGACGATCGGACACCGGGGCAGGGACCGGACCGCCTCCGCCATCGCGTTCACCGACCGCGCCCACGACAGCCCGATCACGTCCGACGGGACCGCGATCTCCTCCAGCAGCCGCGCCGCCAGCGAGCCGATCTTCGCCCGGACGACCTCCCTCGGCTCCCGCTCGGTTGAGCGTTCGAGCACCAGGGCCCGCTCCAGGCCGTACGCCGAACGCACCTCGTCCGACAGCGCCAGGTCCACCGGGGCCGGCAGCGAAAACTCCACCCTGACCAGGCCGGACTCCATGGCCGTGTCGAGCATTCGTGCCACCTTGAACCGGCTGACGCCGAACTCGCCAGCGATCTCCAGCTTGGAGCGTCCCTGCACGTAGAAGCGCCGGGCGACGGTGGCGAGCAGCATCGCTTCAGTGAGCGAAGCGCTCTTACGAGAAGCGCTCATCTGAGCATAATAGCGCGAAATCCAGCCGAAAGGTTGACGTAACGCCGACGTCAGACCTGTAATGCCTTCACATGTTCTCGACGCAATAGGTCAATGTTGCTCATATGAGCGGCGAGGAAGGGGAAGGCATGCGTGCCGCCATCGTCGACCGGCCCGGTGAGATCAGGGTCGGCGAGGTGCCCGATCCGAAACCCGGGGAACGTCAGGTCGTCGTCAAGGTCGGAGCGTGCGGCATCTGCGGCACCGACCTGCACATCGCGGACGGGCACTTCCCGCCCACCCCGTACCCCATCGTCCCCGGGCACGAGTTCGCCGGGGAGATCGTCGAGCTCGGCGCGGACGTGCCGGGCGAGTGGAAGGTCGGCGACCGGGTGGCCGTCGACCCGTCCCTGTTCTGCGGCTACTGCGGCCCGTGCCGCGCCGGCCACGGCAACCTGTGCGCGAACTGGGGCGCCACCGGCGACACCGTCAACGGCGCCTTCGCCGAGTACGTCGCCGTCCCGTCGTCCACCTGCTACCGCATGCCCGACGCGATGACCTGGGAGCAGGGCGCCCTGGTCGAGCCGGTTTCCTGTGCCGTGCACGGCGTCCGCCGCGTCGGCGTCGAGGCCGGCGAACGGTTCCTCGTCGTCGGCGCCGGCACCATGGGCCTGATCATGCAGCAGCTGCTGCAGCGCTCCGGCGCGCAGGTGACGGTGGTCGACCGCAACGAAGCCCGGCTGCCCCGCGCGAAGAGCCTCGGTGCCGTCGGCACCGCGAAAGACGTAAGTGACCTCAACGGCGAGAAGTTCGACGTCGCCGTCGACTGCACGGGCGCCGCGCCCGCCATCGAAGCCGCCTTCGACGCGATCCGGCGCGGCGGACGGCTGCTCGTCTTCGGCGTCGCCCCGGCCGAAGCGCGCGTCGCGCTTTCGCCGTTCCGCATCTACAACGACGAAATCACCATCGTGGGCTCGATGGCCGTGCTGCACAGCTTCGGCGCTGCCCTCGACCTCGTCGCGACCGGCGCCATCGACACCGGCGCGCTGCTCACCGACACCCTGCCGCTGGAGCAGTACCCCGAGGCGCTGGCCAAGATGCGCAGCGGCGCGGGCCTGAAGGTGCAAGTCCTCCCCGGAGGTGGCCGTGCGTAAGCTCCTCACCCTCCTCGCGGCGACGTCGCTGCTGGCCACGGGCTGCGCGGGCGCCGGTTCGCTCGGCACCGGCAGCAGCACGCTCGTCATCGCCATCGTGTCCAACCCGCAGATGAAGGACGCGATCGCGCTCGCGCCCGAGTTCGAGAAGGCCACCGGCATCGGGCTGAAGTTCGTGTCCCTGCCGGAAAACCAGGCCCGCGCGAAGATCACCGCGTCGACCGCCACCGAGGGCGGCGAGTTCGACGTCGTCATGATCAGCAACTACGAGGCCCCGCAGTGGGCGGCCAACGGCTGGCTCGAGAACCTCGAACCGCACATGGCGGCCACCCCCGGCTACGACGAAGCCGACTTCATCCCCAGCATCAAGACGTCGCTGTCGTACCAGAACCAGATGTACGCGGTGCCGTTCTACGGCGAGTCGTCCTTCCTGGCCTACCGCAAGGACCTCTTCGACAAGGCCGGGCTCACCATGCCGGCCAGGCCGACTTGGCCCCAGATCGCGGACTTCGCCGCGAAGCTCGACGACAAGGCCGACGGCGTCGCGGGCATCTGCCTGCGCGGCAAGCCCGGCTGGGGCGAGAGCCTCGCGCCGTTCACGACCGTCGCGAACACCTTCGGCGCCCAGTGGTTCGACAAGGACTGGAACGCCAAGCTGACTTCACCGGAGTTCACGCAGGCCGCGAACTTCTACGTCGACCTGGTCCGCGAGCACGGCGAGGTCGGCGCCTCCAGCGCCGGGTTCTCCGAGTGCGGCACGCGCTACACGCAGGGCAACGCGGCGATGTGGTACGACGCCACGGTCATGGCGGGCACCAACGAGGACCCCTCCAGCAGCAAGATCGTCGGCAAGTCCGGCTACGCGCCCGCCCCGGTCGTCAAGACCCAGGCCAGCGGCTGGCTCTACACCTGGGCCCTCGGTATCCCGAAGGTGGCCAAGGACAAGGACGCGGCCTGGAAGTTCATGGCCTGGATGACCGACAAGGCGTACGTGCAGAAGGTCGGCCACACCTACGGCTGGAACCGCGTCCCGCCGGGCGTCCGCCAGTCGACCTACGCGATCCCCGAGTACGCCGACGCGGCGAAGGCCTACGCGAAGCCGACGCTCGACGGCATCGCGGACGCCAACCAGCAGAAGGTGATGGCGAACCCGGTGCCCTACCCCGGCATCCAGTTCGTCGGCATCCCCGAGTTCCAGGACCTGGGCACCCGGGTGAGCCAGCAGCTGTCGGCCGCGATCGCCGGCCGCGAATCCGTCGAAGACGCGCTGAAGCAGTCCCAGGACTACGCGCAAACCGTGGGCGACTCGTACAAGGCGGTGCAGTGATGTCCACGCTCTCCGTATCCACCCCCACCTCACAGGCGAAGGCGCAGGTCGCGGAGAAACGCGGCCTGAGCACCGCGGCCAAGCGGCGGCTCCCGCTGCTGCCCGCGCTCATCTTCGTCATCGCGGTGACGCAGCTGCCCTTCCTGCTCACCGTGTTCTACTCGTTCCAGTCCTGGAACCTGGTCCGGCCCGGCTCGCGGCACTTCGTCGGCCTGCAGAACTACGTCGACGTCTTCAGCGACACGACGTTCCTGGTCGCGCTGCTCAACACGGTGCTGCTGACCGTGGTGTGCGTGTTCGTCGCGCTGCTGCTCGGCCTCGGCCTCGCCATCCTGCTCGACCGCAAGTTCCTCGGCCGCGGCATCGTCCGGACGCTGCTGATCACGCCGTTCCTGATCCTGCCGGCGGCCGGCGCGCTGCTGTGGAAGACGACGGTGTTCGACCCGACCTACGGGCTGCTGCACTTCGTCTTCGGCACCGACGTCGACTGGCTTTCGGAGTTCCCGCTGGCGTCGGTGATGGCCCAGATCGTGTGGCAGTGGACGCCGTTCATGATGCTGCTGATCCTCGCGGGCCTGCAGAGCCAGGCCAAGGACGTGCTCGAAGCGGCCAATGTGGACGGTGCGGGCCGGTGGCGGACGTTCGTCTCCATCACGCTGCCGCACCTGTCCCGGTTCCTGCAGCTGGCCACGCTGCTGGGCGCGATCTACATTGTGAACAGCTTCGACGCGATCTTCCTGATGACCCAGGGCGGCCCGGGCACGGCCAGCACCAACCTGCCGTACTACATCTACCAGCGCGCGTTCGAGGGCTTCGACGTCGGCCAGTCCTCGGCGATGGGCGTGATCGTCGTGATCCTGACGATGATCGTGGCGACCTTCGCGCTGCGCCTGATGTTCCGGACCTTCTCGGTGAGCGGAGGCATCAAGTGACCACCGTGGCTCCCCGCAAGAAGCAGTACGGCAAGGGCTCGCTGACCGTCGCGACCTGGGTGATCGCGATCCTGTTCGTCTTTCCGCTGCTGTGGATGATCCTCACCGCGTTCAAGCAGGAGGCGGACGCCTACACCGATCCGCCGAAGCTGTTCTTCACCCCGACGTTCGAGCAGCTCGGCAACGTCCTGAGCGGCGGGTTCCTGCCGTACCTGTCGAACTCGGCGTTCGTCACGATCCTCTCGACGCTGCTGGTGCTGCTCCTCGGCGTCCCGGCCGCGTACGCGCTGTCGCTGGCGCCGGTCAAAGGCACGTCGAACGCGCTCGGCTTCTTCCTCTCGACGAAGATGCTGCCGATCGTGGCGGCGATCATCCCGCTGTACGTGATTTCGCAGAACACCGAGCTGCTCGACACGGTGTGGGCGCTGGTCATCCTGTACACGTCGATGAACCTGCCGCTGGCCATCTGGATGATGCGGTCGTTCTTCCTCGAGGTGCCGCACGAGATGATCGAGGCGGGCCGCATCGACGGCGCCAACCTGCCGACGCTGCTGCGCAAGATCATCATGCCGGTGGTGGCACCCGGGATCGCGGCGACCGCGCTGATCTGCGTGATCTTCTCCTGGACGGAGTTCTTCTACGCGGTCAACCTGACGGCCGCGCGGGCGGGCACGGTCCCGGTGTTCCTGGTCGGGTTCATCACCAGTGAGGGCCTGTACTGGGCCCAGCTGTCCGCGGCGGCGCTGCTGGCCTCGCTGCCGGTGATGATCGTGGGCTGGATCGCGCAGAACCACCTGGTCCGCGGCCTGTCCATGGGTGCCGTCAAGTGACAGGCAACGCCGGAGGCCACCTCGAGCCCGGCTCGAGGTGGCCTCCGCGCGCGTCACTCCTCTAGGGAGAGGGCCTGGCTCGGACAGACGTGCACCGCTTCACGGGCCTTCTCGACCAGGTCGCCCACGGGCTGGTCGTCGAGCACGATGACCGTGCCGTCCTCCTCGCTCTGGTCGAACAGCGAGGGCTCGGTGAGTACGCACTGACCGGCGCCGACGCACTTGCCGGTGTCCGCGATGATCTTCATGGTCCTCTTCTCCCTGTGGTGGTGTGGCAGTTCGTCTCTACCAGGTCACCGGCAGCCGGTACAGGCCGTAGATGTTCGCGTCGTCCTTGAACGGCAGGTCGTCGACCGGCGCGGCCAGCTTCAACCCGGGTATCCGGCGGAAGAGGGTGTCGAAGACGATCTGCAGTTCCATCCGGGCCAGGTTCTGGCCGAGGCACTGGTGCGGGCCGAAGCCGAAGGCGACGTGGTGGCGGGCACCGCGCTCGATGTCCAGCTCGTCGGGGTTCTCGAACGCGGCCGCGTCGCGGTTGGCCGCGTAGCCCAGCGCCAGCACGCCCTCGCCCGCCCGGATCAGCTGCCCGCCGACCTCGACGTCCTCGACGCAGAGCCGGGCCGTGGCCGCGTCGACGATGGTGAAGTACCGCAGCAGTTCCTCGACGGCGTCGAGCGTCTTGCCCGGGTCTCCGGTGATCAGCGCCAGCTGGTCCGGGTTCTCCAGCAGCCCGACCGTGCCGAGGGAGATCATGTTCGCCGTCGTCTCGTGGCCGGCGACGAGCAGCAGGAAGCCGGTCGCGGCCAGCGACGCCCGCCGGTAGGTGCCCTCTTCGCGCAGCTTGACGATCTGCCGCCCGAGCAGGTCGTCCGGCGGGTTGTCCTCCCTCCCGGCGATGAGGTCGCTCATGTACTCACGCACGGCCTCGACCGCGGCCCGCCGCTCCTGCGGGGGCGTGTCCCGCTTGATCAGCTTCGCCGTGTGGGTCTGGAAGAAGTCGTGGTCGGCGTAGGGCACGCCGAGCATCTCGCAGATGACCAGCGACGGCACCGGCAGCGACAGCGCCTCGACCAGGTCGCCCGGCTTCGGCCCGGCCATCAGCGCGTCGATCCGCTCGTCCACGATCTCCTGGATCCGCGGCCGCAGCGCCTCCATCCGGCGCACGGTGAACTCGCCGAGCACGGCCTTGCGGGCCGGCCCGTGCTCGGGCGCGTCCATGGTGATCATGGTGCGCTCGTCGTCCGGACGGCGGAACCCGGGCACCAGCTGCGGGAAGTCCGGGTGCTGCCGGTCGGCGCTGAACCGCCGGTCGTTCAGCACGGTCCGGACGTCCTCGTGCCTGCTGACCACCCAGGCCTTCCGGCCGTCGGGCAGCCCCACCCGGGTGACCGGGTCCTCCTCGCGGATCTCGGTGTACGCCGGCGGCGGCGCGAACGGGCACGTCCGCGTCATCGGGAATTCGTGGACCGCGGTCATGACGTCTCCCTCACCAGGTCACGGGCAGGCAGTAGAGGCCGAAGATCGACGAGTCGTGCTTGAACGGCAGCTGGTCGACCGGGGCGGCCAGCTTGAGGTCCGGGATGCGGCGGAAGAGGGTGTCGAAGACGATCTGCAGTTCCATCCGGGCGAGGTTCTGGCCGAGGCACTGGTGCGGGCCGAAGCCGAAGGCGACGTGGTGGCGGGCACCGCGCTCGATGTCCAGCTCGTCCGGGTTGTCGAACGCGGCCGGGTCGCGGTTGCCGGAGTAGCTCAGGCCGAGCACGCCTTCGCCCTCGCGGATCAGCTGCCCGCCGATCTCGACGTCCTCGGTGGCGACGCGCGAGGTCGCGAACTCGGCGATGGTGAAGTACCGCAGCAGCTCCTCGACGGCGTCGAGGGTCTTGCCGGGGTCGTTCTTGACGAGCTCGAGCTGCTTCGGGTTCTCCAGGAAGGCGACGGTGCCGAGGGAGATCATGTTCGCCGTCGTCTCGTGCCCGGCGAGCAGCAGCAGGAAGGCGAGCGAAACGAGCTCGTCGTGCGCGGCTTCGCCGTGCTCTTCGCGCTGCTTGAGGACCTGCCGGCCGAGCAGGTCGTCGGTCGGGTTCGCCTCCTTCTCCGAGACCAGCTCGTCGAGGTAGTTCTGCAGCTCTTCGACGGCCTGCATCCGCGCCTCCTGCGAGACCTCGCGGTTCAGCAGGGTGGAGCTGCGCGACTGGAAGAAGTCGTGGTCGGCGTAGGGGACGCCGAGCTGCTCGCAGATGACCAGCGACGGCACCGGCAGGCTCAGCGCGGAGACCAGGTCGGCGGGCTTCGGGCCGGCCAGGATCGCGTCGATGTGCTCGTCGACGATCTGCTGGATCCGCGGCTGCAGCGCCTTCATGCGCTTGACGGTGAACTCGCCGACGACCTCGCGGCGGGCGGCGCCGTGCTCCGGGGGGTCCATGTTGATCAGCGACGCGGTGAAGCGGCGGCGCTGCGGGCGGCCCTCGCGGGTCAGGATCGGGAAGCCCGGGTTGAAGCGGTCGGAGCTGAACCGCGGGTCGTTCAACACGGTCCGGACGTCCTCCAGGCGCGTCACGGCCCACGCCTCCTGGCCGGACTGCAGCGTGACGCGGTGGACCGGACCGGCTTCGCGCAGCTTCTCGTACGCGGGCGGCGGGGCGAACGGGCACGTGCGGGCCATCGGGAAGGTCTCGTCCTGGGTTGCAGGTTCGGCCAGATCAGTCATTTCGGACCCCCTAAATCGGACGGAAAGTATGCGGAGGATTACATTCCGGTTCTAGCTCCCAAGGTACCGAAGCGGAAGGAAGTCGTCCACTAGGTGCCGCCTACCCATTCGAGGAGGCGGTGCGTGGCCCGTTGACCGTGCGAGAATCACCCCGCGCGATTCAGCGGAAGGCGAACGGCATGACGGCAGACCCCGAGACCACCCTGCGGGCGGACGCGCGCCGCAACCGCGACCAGATCCTGGCCGCCGCGAAGAGCATCTTCGCCGCTTCCGGTCCCGAGGTGCCGATGGAGGAGATCGCCCGCGCGGCGGGCGTCGGCGTCGGCACGCTGTACCGCCGCTTCCCGGACCGGGACGCGCTGGTCCGCGCGGTCGCCATGGACAACTTCGAGCGGGTGCTGATCGACGCGCGGGTGATCGCCGCCGAGGAGACGTCGTCGTGGCGCGCGCTGGAGCGGCTGCTGCGGCAGTCGGTGGAGCTGCAGCTGAGCGTGCAGCTGGCGATGGTGTCGCACCGGGCGCTGGTGATCCTCAAGAACGACCCGGAGGTCCGCCGGCTGCGCGACGAGATCCTGGAGGTCCTCGACGCCTTCGTCGAGGGTGCGCAGGCCGAGGGCAAGCTCCGTGACGACGTCGGCGCGGGCGACATCGCGATCCTGTTCGCGACGCTGCTGCGCCAGGCGCGCGCGAAGACGCCGGAGGTCGCCGAGATGGCGGCGCGCCGGTGCGTCGGCATCATGATCGACGGCTTGAGCGCGCGGCCGGGTTCGTCGCTGCCCGGCCGTCCGATCACCTCCGGCGACCTCGACCCGGACTGAATTCGCGGATTTCCGTGTTAGGGTTCCGCCTCGTTCTGCCAAATTGCAGCTGCGGGCGGGAAAATGCGACGAAGAACACTGGCCGTGTTGTTGGCGATTTCCTTTCTGCCGGTCGCCGGGTGCGGGAGCACGCCGGTCGACGGCGTGGCGGCCGCGCCGGTGCCGCCGCCGTCCCCGGCCGCCGCCTCCGTGACGCCCACCTCGGCTTCGCCTTCTCCGTCCTCGGTTTCGTCCTCTATACCTGCGCCTCCGCCGACTCCGACGCCCCCGTCGACCACGCCGGTGCGGAACTGCCGCACCCCGGAGTTCACCACCAGCGACCCCGACGGCGGCTGGTCGGACGGCGGCTACTACGTCCACAACAACATGTGGAACGCCGGGGAAGCGGGCCCGGAAACGCTGCGCGCGTGCGCGTACGACAACTGGTACGTCGAATCCACCCAACCCGATTCGACGTCGGTGAAAACCTATCCGAACGTGCACAAGGACATCAATGACCAAAACGGGAAACCGTTCAACGACTATTCGGTGATCAAATCGACGTTCGCCGGCCGCGGCCCGGGCACGGGCGTCTACGACGTGGCGTACGACCTGTGGCTGAACGGCGTGGGCGACGGCAAGGGCGTCAGCGAGCTGATGGTCTGGACGGAGAACCACAAGCAGGTCCCGGCAGGCGACAAGCTGACGACGTACACGGCGGCCGGCACCACGTACGACGTCTGGGCGGAGGACCAGGGGTACGTGGCGTTCGTGTCCCGCTCGACGCAGTATTCGGGCAGCGTGGACCTGAAGGCGATGATCGCCTGGGCGATCGGCAAGGGCTTGATACCGCCGAACCCGACGGTCAACCAGATCGGCTACGGCATCGAGTTCTGCTCGACGGGCGGCGGCAAGGCGCGGTTCACGCTGTCGGACTTCTCGGTGACGATGAGCTAGCGGGCGTACCGCTGGAGGGTCTGCGGCGAGGGTCGCAGCGCCGGCAGCCCCACGATGAGGTCGACGACCCCGAGCACGACGGCGATCACCGGAATGACCAGCAGGACGAAGATGCCGAAGGTGATCTGGACGAACCCGTGCGGGTTGACCGGGCCGGGGTCGGACCAGGTCAGCGGCGTGGCGTAGAAGAGGTAGAACAGCGGCCACCCGACGATCGAAACGGCCCCACCGCAGAGCGGGCCGACGGACACGGAGGCGGGCCGGAGCCGCAGAATGTGGCCGGTACCGCCGGGGTAGTGCCCGACCTCGACCCAGGCCGGGGCGAACAACAGCGCAATGCCGGACATCAGCAGCATGACGGCGCTGAACAGGCCGAACATGACCGGGATGTCGTTGGCGGCCTTGTGGCTGGTCGGGAGGGTGTACCCCAGCACCGGGACGGCAACGCACATGGCCAGCGCGACGACGGTGGTGAATCCGCCGAGGAGCGGGAGGGTGCGCTTCGGCTTGGCGGTGAGCCGGGGCGGGAGCCAGACGTAGGCCCGCGGGTCGATGAGGTATTCGTCCACGGCTAGTTGACCCGCCAGTCGCCGGAGTGGGACATGGTCGTGGTGTTCGTCCGTTCCCATTGGTCGCCGAGGTCGTCGACCTTGGCCTGGATGGAGTTCTGCTCGGTTTCGCTGACGTCCAGCAAGGTCTCGATCGCGACGATCGTGCCGGTGATGGCGGGAACGGCCATCGAGATCGCGGCCGAGAGGATCCCCAGCGCCAGCGGCAGACCCACGACGGTGACCGCGGTGAGGATGGCCGACACGATCGCGGCGACGAGACCGCCGGCGATCACCTTCATGGCGAGCCAGAACGAGTCGATGCCGTTGGCGAGGCTGGTGAGCGAGTCGCGCATCTGCTCGCCGAGGTCCTTCATCGAGTCCAGGTGCTCGAGCTGTGCGGGAACCGCGGCTTTGTACGTTTCGGCGCCCCGGCCCTGCCACTCGATGTTGGCCTTCAGCTTGTCCAGGTGCAGCGTGCTCGCGATCTCGTCGGCCGTGTGCGAGAACTCCTCGATCCACTGCCGCCCGACCTGCTTGAGCTTGTCGGAATCGCCTTGATCGGACCAGAACCGCACGGTCGCTCGTTGGTAGGCGGCGAACTTTTCGTTGACGTGGTTCACCAGGTCGATGGCGGAACTTTTCCTCGATGGCGCGCAGGTCGTCCAGGGTCCGATCGATGATCGCGGTGCCGCCCGGTGCGGTCACGTTCGTCCCCTCAGTGCCCGTCGAGCTTGCCGAGGCGGCTCGCGTGGTCGGCCAGCAGGCTCATCAGTTCCGTGTAGGCGGGGCCTCGCGGCTGCGGTGCGAAGTCCGCCGGGGCCGACCGCCGGTGCAAGATGCGGAGCACGTCGAGCAGTTCGCTCTCCACCTCGGTGTTCCGGGCGATCGAAGCCGCGCACGTGGCCGCCGCTGCTTTCCGCGGAGACGATGCCGGTTCCGGCCGAAGACAGCCGGGCGGAGTACTGCTCCAGTTCGCCCCGCACCGCGTCCTCCAGCCGGAGAACGTCCTGGGCCGTGAGGGGTGTTTCGTCCGCCTCGGACGGCGGTCGCGGAGGTGGGTTCTCCTGGACTTCGCGGGCCCGCTGGGCCAGCGTTTCGATGGTCGCCGCGTTGGCCGCGGTCAGGACGTTCGAGTGCAGCCCGCGGGGATCGACCTTGCTCTTCCAGTCTTCGGCGAGCCGGACCTGCCGGACCTCGCCGTCGGGAGCGACGGTCACCGTCACGACCGCGTCCCCGTCCCGGCCGTCCGGTTCCGGCTCGTCGGCGGCCGGCGGCGGGCGTTCGCCGTCGTCCCAGAGGTCGGTCTCCGCCTCGAATGCCCACTCTTCGTCGTCCGGCATCTGCACCCTCCCCGATGCGTCACGCTCCGTACCCGGGGGGACGGTACCGGTGATCGGGGTGAGTGTCAGGCAAAGCGCGACGGAGGCCACCACAGGGGTGGCCTCCGTCGTCGAAGTCAGACGCCCAGCGGGTGCCAGACCGTCTTCGCCTCCAGGTACCGCCGCAGGCGCGTCAGGTCCGGGGCCGCCGTCCAGTCCGGCTCGGACTCCGGGACCGTCAGCACCCGCTTCACCGTGTTCGCCGCTTCGCGGGCCAACTCCACGCGGTCCGCCGGGGCCGCTCCCGTCGGGTCCAGCGCGTTGACGTCTCCGTGCGAAGCCAGCCACGGACCCAGCTCCGCGGCCCGCCCGGTCAGGATGTTCGCCACCCCGCCGGGGACGTCGGACGTCGCCAGGACCTCCGACAGCGTGATCGCCGGCAACGGCCGCTCCGCGCTGGAGACCACCACCGCCGTCGAGCCCGTGGCCAGGACCGGGGCCAGGACCTCGACCAGGCCCAGCAGCGACGAGCCCTGCGGCGCCAGGACACCCACCACGCCCGTCGGCTCCGGGACCGTGAACGAGAAGTACGGCCCCGCCACCGGGTTCGCCGCGCCCAGGACCGTGGCGATCTTGTCCGTCCAGCCCGCGTACCAGACCCAGCGGTCGATGGCCGCGTCCACAACGGACTCCGCCTTCTTCGCCGCGAGACCCTCCGAAGAGGACACTTCCGCGACGAACTGGTCGCGGCGGCCCTCCAGGACCTCGGCCACCCGGTAGAGCACCTGGCCGCGGTTGTACGCCGTGGCCGCGGCCCAGCCGGGGAACGCCTTGCGGGCCGCCACCACCGCGTCGCGGACGTCCTTGCGGGACGCGTGGGCCGCATTCGCCAGGAACTTGCCCTTCGCGTCCGTCACCGGGTACACCCGGCCGGACTCCGAACGGGGGAACTTGCCGCCGATGTACAGCTTGTACGTCTTGGCGACGGAAATCCGGTCAGACATTCAGGTACGCCTCCAGCCCGGTGCGGCCGCCTTCGCGCCCGAAGCCGGATTCCTGGTAGCCGCCGAACGGGGCGGCGGGGTCGAAGCGGTTGAAGGTGTTGGCCCAGACCACGCCGGCGCGCAGCTGGTTCGCCATCCACAGGATCCGGGAGCCCTTTTCGGTCCAGATGCCCGCCGAAAGGCCGTACGGCGTGTTGTTCGCCTTCGCCACGGCCTCGTCCGGCGTGCGGAACGTCAGCACCGACAGCACCGGGCCGAAGATCTCCTCGCGCGCGATCCGCATCGACTGGTGGACGTTCGCGAACACCGTCGGCGCGAAGAAGAACCCGCGGTCCGGCACCGGGCACGGGCTCGTCCAGCGCTCCGCGCCTTCGGCGTCACCGGACTCGACGAGCCCGCGGATCTTCGCCAGCTGCTCGGCGGAGTTGATCGCGCCGATGTCGGTGTTCTTGTCCAGCGGGTCGCCGATGCGCAGCGTCGAGACGCGGTGGTGCAGCTTCTCCAGCACCTCTTCGGCGATCGACTCCTGGACCAGCAGCCGCGAGCCCGCGCAGCAGACGTGGCCCTGGTTGAAGAAGATGCCGTTGACGATGCCCTCGACGGCCTGGTCGAGCGGCGCGTCCTCGAAGACGATGTTCGCCGCCTTGCCGCCCAGTTCGAGGGTCAGCTTCTTCGGCGTGCCCGCGACCTGGCGCTGGATCGCCTTGCCGACCTCGGTCGAGCCGGTGAAGGCGATCTTGTCGATGTCCGCGTGCGCCACGATGGACGCGCCGATGTCACCCGCGCCCGGCAGGATGTTCACCACGCCCGGCGGCAGCTCGGCCTGCTGGCAGATCTCCGCGAACACCAGGGCGGTCAGCGGCGTCGTCTCGGCCGGCTTGAGGACCACCGTGTTGCCGGTGGCCAGCGCCGGGGCGATCTTCCAGGCCAGCATCAGCAGCGGGAAGTTCCACGGGATGATCTGGCCCGCGACGCCCAGCGGCCGCGGATTCGGGCCGTACCCCGCGTACTCGAGCTTGTCGGCCCAGCCCGCGTGGTAGAAGAAGTGCGCGGCCGCCGTCGGGACGTCGGAGTCGCGCGACTCCTTGATCGGCTTGCCGTTGTCCAGGCTTTCCAGCACCGCCAGCTCGCGCGAGCGCTCCTGGATCAGCCGGGCGATCCGGAAGAGGTACTTCGCGCGCTCGGTGCCCGGCATCTTCGACCAGACACCGTTGTACGCCTTGCGGGCGGCCTTCACCGCGACGTCCACATCGGACTTCGACGCGGTGCCGACCTCGGCCAGCACCTCTTCGGTGGCCGGGTTGATCGTCTTGAGCGGCTCACCCGAGCCGTCGACGAACTCGCCGTTGACGAAGGGCTTGTAGGAATCCTTGAGGTTCGCGATGGCGCGCGACTCCGGCGCCGGTGCGTACTCGAAAACGGGCATCAGTCCACCGTCACGTAGTCGGGGCCGCTGTAGTGGCCGTCCACCTGGGTGCGGCGCTGCAGCAGCAGGTCGTTGAGCAGGCTGGACGCGCCGAAGCGGAACAGGTCAGGGGTCAGCCACTGCTCGCCGGCCACCTCGTGCACCGCGACCAGGTACTTGATCGCGTCCTTCGTCGTCCGGATGCCGCCGGCGGGCTTGACCCCGCGCAGCTCGCCGGTGTGTGCGTGCCAGTCGCGGACCGCCTGCAGCATGATGTGGGTGACCGGCAGCGTCGCGGCGGGGGAGACCTTGCCGGTGGAGGTCTTGATGAAGTCCCCGCCGGCCAGCAGCGCCAGCCACGACGCGCGCCGCACGTTGTCGTAGGTCGCCAGCTCACCGGTCTCGAGGATGACCTTCAGGTGGGCGTCCCCGCAGGCGGCTTTGACGGCCTGGATCTCTTCGAAGACGGCCATGTACCGGCCTTCGAGGAAGGCACCGCGGTCGATCACCATGTCGACTTCGTGCGCGCCGGCGTCGACGGCGATCTTCGTGTCGGCCAGCTTGATCTCGAGGCTGGTGCGCCCGGCGGGGAAGCCGGTGGCGACGCTGGCGACGTGCACGCCGCTGCCCTCGAGCGCTTCGACGGCCGTGGCGACCATGTCCGGGTACACGCAGACGGCGGCGACGCGCGGGGTGTCCTGCCGCTCGGGATCGGGCCGGACGGCCTTCGCGGCGAGCGCGCGGACCTTGCCCCGGGTGTCGGCGCCCTCCAGGGTGGTCAGGTCGACCATGGAGATGGCGGTGTCGATGGCCCACCGCTTGGCGTCCTTCTTGATGCTGCGCGTGCCGAGGCCCGCCGCGCGCTGCTCGACGCCGACCTGGTCGACACCGGGCAGCCCGAGCAGGAACCGGCGCAGGCTCGCGTCGTCGCGAGTCGCTTCCACCAGGGGTGCCGGGGTGGCCGGCGCCGCTGACGTGCTGGTCGTGGCTGTCATGCGCCTGAGTCTAGGCGGCGGGTCCGACAGTTCGAGCCCCCATCGGTTGTGACGCTGGGTGCTGAGCGCGTCACAACGACGAGGTCAGGCGCCTTCGATCTGCGGCGGCTCAGCCCGTTTCGCCGGCTTCCGGTACACGACGACCCCGCCCCAGAACGCCAGCCCGTTGATCTTCACCGTCGGTGCCGTCGGCGGTGCGGGCGGCGCGCCCGACTTGTCCTCCAGGGTGAACCCGCCCATCAGGCCGATGCCCGTCACGTCCACGTTGATGTCGTCCGGCACCGTGATCTGGATGCCGCCCATGATCGCGACCGCGGTGATCGTGCAGTGGCGGTCGGCGAAGCGGGCCTGGCGGAGGTCGATCTCCGCGCCGCCCCAGAACGCCAGGCTGTTGTGCTGCGGGGGCAGGACCCAGCTGCCCTTGCGGACCGCTCCCGACAGCACGCCGATCGACACCGGGCTGCCCGGGTGGCCGCCGATCCGCTGGTCCGGGAATCCGAGCGCCCGGGTGGTGGCCGGCTCGACGGCCGCGGACGACGAGGGCAGGTCCGCCGTCACCGGTTTGAGTTCTCCCAGCGTCTTCGCCGCGTAGACCGTGGTGAGCCGCTCTTCCAGTTCGTTGACGGTGATCCGCCCCTCCGCGAGGGCGTTGTGCAGCACCTGGGCGACGCGTTCACGGTCCGCGTCGGAGGCCCGCATCTGGTCGGGCGTCAGTTCGCTCACCCGGCGCAGCTTATCGGCGAAAACCACCCTGCGTGTCCATCTTCCGGAGGACACTGGCCGCATGGTCGAGTTTCCGGACGGCACCCGCGTGCACGGGCGTGGCCTCGGCCGCCCCCGCCCCGACGAACCCACCCCCGACTTCGGGCTCTACCTGGGCACGAGCCGGCTGCGGCGCAAGCACGGCGGGGGCATCACCTGGCCGCACGAGTGGATCACCTGGCCCGACTTCCTGCTGCCCACCCACCCCGCGGACGCCCGCGAGAAGATCAAAGCCCTCCACGAACGGGCGAAGACCCAAAAGGTGGAAGTCGCCTGCTACGGCGGCGCGGGCCGGACCGGCACGGTGATGGCCTGCCTGGCGGTCCTCTCCGGTGTCCCGGCCGAGGAAGCCGTGACCTGGGTCCGGGCGAACTACCACGAGCGGGCCGTCGAAACACCCTGGCAGCGCGGCTGGGTGAAGAGCTTCGCGAAACAGCTAGATTGACGCGCATGGATGTGCACGTCGTCGACCACCCCCTCGCGAAGGCCCGGCTCTCCACGATGCGCGACGCGCGCACCGACAGCGCCGCGTTCCGGGCCGCGCTGCACGAGCTGACCGTCATGCTGGTCTACGAAGCCACCCGCGACGTTCCGGTGAAGATCGAGAAGATCCACACGCCGGTCGCCCGCACCGACGGCTTCAAGCTGGCCAAGCCGCCGCTGCTGGTGCCGGTCCTGCGCGCCGGGCTGGGCATGGCCGACCAGGCGCACAAGCTGATCCCGGACGCGCAGATGGGCTTCGTCGGCCTGGCGCGCGACGAGGAGACGCTGAAGCCGACGCCGTACCTGGAATCGCTGCCGGAGTCGCTCGCCGACCGGCCGGTGCTGGTGCTCGACCCGATGCTCGCCACCGGCGGCTCGATGGAGTACACGATCCGGCTGCTCACCGACCGCGGCGCCGACGACGTCACGGCGATCTGCGCGCTGGCGGCGCCGGAGGGCCTGGCGCACCTGGAGAAGACCGGGCTGCCGGTCCGGGTGGTCACGGCGAGCATCGACGAGCGCCTCAACGACTCGGGCTTCATCGTGCCGGGCCTCGGCGACGCGGGTGACCGCCAGTACGGCGCCGTCTGAGCCGGTACCGGTGCTGAAGCGGCGGTGGACCGCCGTCGCGGTCACCGGGGCGCTGTCTTCGAGGACGGTGAACACGAGGAACTCGACCTCGCGGACGCGCGGTTCCCCGAGGCCGGGTAGCGCAACGTCCGGGCCCGTGCCGGCCACTGAGAGGTGTGACCAGCCAAGCGACGGGGGCGCCGGTGGACGACCGCGCTCTGTGGGACCGGGCGGCCGAAGGTGACCAAGCGGCCTTCACCGAGCTCTTCGAGCGGTACGCCGAGGCCGTCTGGAACCACGCCTACCGGCTGACCGGCTCGTGGGCCGGCGCCGAAGACCTCACCTCCACCACCTTCCTGACCGCCTGGCGCCGGCGCGCCGACGTCACGCTGGTGCGCGACAGCGCGCTGCCGTGGCTCTACACCGTCGCCGGCAACGCGGCCCGCGACGAATACCGCAGCGCGCGGAGACGGCTGCGGCTGTTGCGGAAGGTGCCGGACCCGCCGGTCGTGTCCGACCACGCCGACGCCGTGGCCGAGCGGCTCGACGGCGAGCGGCGGCTGCGCGAGGTGGTCGAGGCCGTCCGGACGCTGCCGAAGGCGCAGCGGGAGGTCGTCGAGCTGTGCCTGCTCGCCGAGGTGAGCGCCGCCGACGCCGCGGCGCTGCTGGCCGTCGCCGAGGTCACCGTCCGCGCCCACCTGTCCCGGGCCCGCGCCCGGCTGCGCACGCTGCTGGAGGAGAAATGAGCGACGACTTCGGGCTGCCACTCCGGCGGAAGCTGCCGGACGACGTCCGGGCGCGGTTGCGGGCGGAGCTGCGCCGGGGCATGGGGAAGCGGCGTCCATCCCGCGTCCGGTACGTCGCCGCCGCCGCGGCCGTCGTGGTGCTGGCCGCCGGGGCGGTCGTCGCGACGCAGGTGCTCCGGCAGCCCGCCGACGTCGCCCCCGCCCCGACGGCCGACGGGGGGTTGACCCTGGACACCCGGGTGGCGACGGCCGCGCTCGACCGCTGCTGGGCGGCTCTGCAAGCGGCGGGCAAGTCGGCGGACGGGGGCTACGTGCCCCCGCGCGAGGAATGGGTCCCGCTGTTCACCCAGACCGCCGGCGCGGACTCGGTGGTCGCGCTGACCGCGGCGAGCAAGCCGATGTTCTGCGAGACGACCGAAACGACCGTGACGCTGTCGGATCCGAGCGCCGCGCCGGCCACGGTGCCCGGGGTGAACTTCCAGCTGCTGTTCCACAGCGCCACCGGCGTGGTCGGCGGGCTCCTCGGGCCCGGCGCGGAGGGCGCTTCCCTCGAGTCGCGCACCGAGGACGGGGACGCCGCGTCGCAGGACATCCGGTTCTCCCCGGTCAGCCGCCAGTTCGTCGCGATGACCCTGACCGACCCGGCGCGGACGAAGCTCACCCTCTCGAACCCTCCGGAACAGAAGGGGGTCGAGCTGCCCGAAGCGCCGGCATCGCTGATTTCAGTCGTCGACCGGCCGGTGACCGCCGACCGGACCTCCCCGGCGGGGCGGGCGCTGGGCGAGTGCCTGGCCGCCGCCGAGGAGGTGGTCCCCGACGCCGCGGGCTACGCGCCGGGGCCGCTGCTCGACGCGGACGGCTACCAGGTGGTCCCGGGCCGCCGCGGTGACCGGGTCGTGGTCTGCACGACCGAGCCCGACCACCAGCGGCCCGGGAAGAGCAGGTTCCGCCTGTACCCCGATCTCACCCCGCGGCCGGTGGCGCCGGTGCGGGCGTTGCGGGTGAGCACCCTGGGCGCGGTCGAAGCGGGCGGCGAGCCGGGCAAGTCGCGGACGCCGTTCGTCCTGGCGCTGCCCCTGACCGCGGCGAAGGCGGCCGTCGACTTCGGCACCGGGAGCAGCGTCGAGGCCGACGTCGTCGACGGCATGGCCTCGACCTGGATCCCGAAGGAGCGGTACGTGCCGGACGCGACCGCGCGCGTGGTGGCGCGGGACGCGAAGGGCGCGGTCGTCTACGACGGGACGTTGCCGCTGCTCTGAGGCCGCAGCCAGCCGGAGGCGTTTGCGCGCAGAGCCGCTTCGTACGCGCCCGTGACGTCGAACTCCTCCGGCAGGTTGCCGGTCAGCTCCAGCGACACCAGGCCGTGGACGATGGCCCAGCAGCCGACCGCGACCGTCTCCGGCGGGACGTCGAGGAAGACGCCGTCGGCGATGGCGCGGCGGATGATCCGCTCCAGGGGTTCCAGGGTCTTGCGGGCGAGCTTCTCGGCGTCTTCGTTGGGCTCGAAGCCGGGGACGGACTTGGTGAACATGATCCCGTAGAGGTTCGGGTCGGCCAGCGCGCTCCGGCGGTAGGCGCTGCCGAGCGCGACCAGGTCCTCGACCGCGTCACCGGTCAGCGGCGTCCCGGCCATCCGGGCGCCGAACCGGCGGAAGCCCTCGGTGTAGAGGGCGTTCACCAGATCGGGTTTGCTGCCGAAGAGCGAGTACACGGCGGTGGTGGACGTCCCGGCGTCGGCGGCCAGCTTGCGCAGGGAAAGCGCCTTCGGCCCGTCGGCGGCGATCAGCTCGCCGGCCCGGTCGAGCAGCTTGAGCCGGAGCGCTTCGTCGTGCGTGCGTGGTCGCGCCATGCACCCAGCGTATCGGAACGCTGTTATGAAAGACCAGGCAGCGGATTTGACCTGGAGTGCACTCCAGGTCGTACTGTCGGGCCATGAGCTACTCGATAGCGGAAGCCGCTCGACGTAGCGGACTGTCCATCGACACCCTCCGGTACTACGAGCGCATCAAACTGCTCGACCCGCCCGCGCGGGACGCGGCGGGCCGCCGGGCCTACTCCGACGACGACCTCAACTGGCTGGGCTTCCTGACCAAGCTCCGCACCACCGGGATGCCGATCAAGAGCATGCGCGAGTACGCGTCGCTGCGCCGGCACGGGGTCGCGAGCGCGGGCCGGCGCAAGGCTCTGCTGGTGGAGCAGCGCCGGTCGGTCGCCGAGCGGATCGCCGAGCTGCAGGGCTGTCTCGACATCCTCGACTACAAGATCGAGAACTACGCCCAGGTCGAGCGCAACGTGCTCGGCGTGGAACCCGGTGTGGAGGAGATTTCCGCGTGAAGAAGAGGAAGCTGGGCGACCTGGAAGTCGGTGCCCAGGGGCTCGGCTGCATGGGCATGAGCCAGGCGTACGGCGTCCGCGACAACGACGACGAGTCGATCGCGACCATCCACCGCGCGCTCGAGCTGGGCGTGACGCTGCTGGACACCGCGAACGTCTACGCGAACGGCGTCAACGAAGAGCTGGTCGGCCGCGCGATCGCCGGCCGCCGCGACGAGGTCGTGCTCGCGACGAAGTTCGGCATCGTGTGGAACGACGGCGCGATGGGTGCCCGCGGTGACGCCGAGTACGTGAAGCAGAGCTGCGACGAGTCGCTGCGCCGGCTCGGCGTCGACCACATCGACCTGTACTACCAGCACCGCGTCGACCCGGACACCCCGATCGAGGAGACCTGGGGCGCGCTGGCTTCGCTGGTGGAGGCCGGAAAGATCCGGTACGCCGGGATTTCCGAGGCCGGCGCGGCGACGATCCGGGCCGCGCACGCGGTGCACCCGGTGACGGCGCTGCAGAGCGAGTGGTCGCTGTGGACGCGGGGGATCGAAGGCGAAATCCTTTCCACGTGCCGGGAACTCGGCATCGGGATCGTCCCGTTTTCGCCGCTGGGCCGCGGGTTCCTGACGGGCGCGGTGACGTCGATGGCCGACCTGCCCGAGGACGACATGCGCCGCGGCCTGCCCCGGTTCGCCGAGGGCAACTTCGAGCGCAACATGGCGATCGTCGAGGCACTGCGCGAGCTGGCCGCGGCCAAGGGCGTGACGGCGGGACAGCTGGCGCTGGCCTGGGTCCAGTCCCAGGGCGAGGACGTGGTGCCGATCCCGGGCACGAAGCGCCGCAAGTACCTGGAGGAGAACGTGGCCGCGGCTTCGCTGGAGCTGACGGCCGACGACCTGGCGGCGATCGCGGCGGCCGCCCCCGCGGACGCGATCGCGGGGGAGCGCTACCCGGAACGCCTCGCCCGCGCAGCCGGCCGCTGAGCCCGCACTGCGCGTGATCGAACCCCGAACTCGCGTGATCCGAGCCGGAACTCACGTGCTGGGAGCCGTAACTCGCGTGATCCGGCCCGGCCCGGCTTCGATCACGCGAGTTACGGCCCTGATCACGCGGGTCACGCGGCTGATCACGCGAGTCCCGGCTTCGATCACGAGCCGCTGACGCGAAACTTTCACGGGAAAGCCGGGCTCTGAGGCTTTTCTGAGATCTCCGGAGCAGGCTCGGCGCCGATCATGCGATCGGTGCCGAGCTTCAGGAGGTCGTCGTGGCGGAGGAAGTGCTCGATTATCTGGTCGTCGGGGCCGGGCCGGCCGGGTTGCAGCTGGCGCAGCACCTCGGCCACGCCGGGCGCCGGTACCTCGTGCTGGAGGCCGGTTCCGCGCCCGGGCACTTCTTCGAGACCTTCCCGCGGCACCGGGCCCTCATCTCCATCAACAAGAAGCACACCGGGTACGCCGATCCCGAGCTGCGCCTGCGGATGGACTGGAACTCGATCCTCGCCGAGGGCGACGCCGACCCGATCCTCTTCACCGGCTACAGCGAAAAGCTGTTCCCCGAAGCCGGAACCCTCCTCCGCTACCTCGCCGACTACGCGGCGAAGCACCAGCTGAACATCCGGTACGACACCCGGGTGACGCGCATCCGCCGTGAGAACGAAACTTTCGTCCTCACCGCCGGTGACGCCGAATACCGGGCGAACCGGCTGATCATGGCCACCGGCGTCACCAAGCCGTACATCCCGCGGTTCCCCGGCGCCGAGCTGATCGACCAGTACGTGGACGTCGACGTCGACCCGAAGAGCTTCACCGACCAGCGCGTTCTCGTGCTCGGCAAGGGAAACTCCGCCTTCGAGACGGCCGACAACCTGATCGAGCAGGCCGCCGTCGTGCACGTCGGCGGGCCGCGGCCGGTGAAGCTGGCCTGGCGCACGCACTTCGTCGGCCACCTCCGCGCCTACAACGCGGGCATCCTCGACATGTACCAGCTCAAGCTGCAGCACGCGATCCTCGACGGCGACGTGCGGGAAATCCGCAAGGACGCCGACGGCTACCACGTCAAGTTCGCCTTCGCCCGCGCCGACGAGGTCATCAAGGAGATCCGCTACGACCGCGTGATCGGCTGCACCGGCTTCCGCTTCGACGCCGACCTCTTCGACGAAGACTGCCGCCCCGAGCTCACCATCGATGACCGGTTCCCGGCGCAGACGCCGAGCTGGGAGTCGGTCAACGTGCCCGGCCTCCACTTCGCCGGCACGATCACCCAGGTCCGCGACTTCAAGAAGGCCACCAGCGCCTTCATCCACGGCTTCCGCTACGGCGTCCGCGCGCTGGCCAAGGTGCTGAACGAGCGCTACCACGACGTCCCGTGGCCGCACACCGAGCTGGCCGCCAAACCGGACGCGCTGACCGAAGCCGTGATCACCCGGATCAACCGGACTTCCGCGCTGTACCAGCAGTTCGGCTTCCTCGGCGACGTCTTGGTCGTCGACGGCGACACCGCCCGCTACCTCGAAGAGGTGCCGGTCGACCGGGTGCTCGAGAACCCGCCGGACGACGCCTACGTCGTCACCCTCGATTACGGCCCGGACCACGACAAGATCGACCCGTTCGACTTCGTCGCCCGTGCCGCCCAGGACAAGGCCAACGACCACGGCGAAGGCCACTACCTGCACCCGATCGTCCGGCACTACCGCCGCGGCGAGCTCGTCGCGACCCACCACGTCACCGAGAACCTCGAGAACGAGTGGGACAAAGAGGTGCACGTCGAGCCGCTGACCGCGTTCTTCACCCGGGAGCTCTGATGCGCACGGTCGCGGAGTTCGAGGCGGCGGCCCGGCAGCGCCTCGACCCGGTGCACTACGACTACTTCGCGGGCGGCGCGCAGGACGAGATCACCGTGGCGGAGAACGAATCGGCGTTCCGGAAGCTGCGGCTGCTGCCGCGGGTGCTGCGCGGCAGCGACAAGCGCGACCTGAGCCTGACACTGCTCGGGACGCCGTCGTCGATGCCGATCCTCGTCGCGCCCACCGCTTTCCACCGGCTCGCGCACGCCGACGGCGAACTGGCCACCGCGCGGGCGGCGGCGATGGCGGGCACGATCATGATCGTCAGCATGGCCGCGACCACGGCGATCGAGGACATCGCCGCGGCCGCCCGCGAGGTCGCGCCGGACCCCGGCCTGTGGTTCCAGCTCTACCTGCAGCCGGACCTGGAGTTCACCGAGGCGATCGTGCGCCGGGCCGAGAACGCGGGCGTGAAGGCGTTCGTCGTCACTGTCGATTCGCCGGTGCTCGGCCGCCGCGAGCGCGACGACCGCAACGGCTTCCACGACCTGCCCGCGGGGCTGGTCGTGGAGAACCTCCGCAACATCGGCGAAAATCGCAGCGGCGGGAACACGAGCCATGTTCGCGAGATCGTCATGTCGGCCGGGCTGAACTGGGACCACATCGCGTGGCTGCGGGGCAAGACCAAGCTGCCGGTGCTGATCAAGGGCGTGCTGCACGCCGAGGACGCGCGGCTGGCGGTGCACCACGGCGTCGCCGGGATCGTCGTCTCGAACCACGGCGGCCGCCAGCTCGACACCGTGCCCGCGACCGTCGACGTCCTCCCCGAGATCGCCGCGGCGGTCGGCAAGGCGATCCCGGTGCTGCTCGACGGCGGGATCCGGCGGGGCACCGACGTCGTGAAAGCGCTCGCCCTCGGCGCGGACGCGGTCGGCGTCGGCCGCCCCGTCGTGTGGGGCCTGGCCGCGGGCGGCCGCGAAGGCGTCACGCAGGTCCTGGAGCTGCTACGCGACGACTTCGACCAGGCCCTCGCGATGTGCGGTGGCCGGCACCCGGCCGACCTGACCCCGGACCAGGTGCGGCGATGATCGGCAAGGTGCTCGCCTGGCTGCCGGAGCGCGTGGTGGCGCTGCGGATGCGGATGTTCGCGCTGGTCAACGGCCAGGACGTGGTGACGGTCCCGGGGCCGCAGGTCAGCGCCGCGGACTTCAAGCGCGTCTACGCCGACCCGGCGGCGAACGGCCGCAGCCGGGGCGCCGCGCTGTCCGACCTGTTCTGGTACTGGCTGTCGCCGGGGGCCGAAGTGCACCAGGAACACCTGGAAGCCGGGCCGCGCTACGACGAGGTCGCCAAGTGCACCCGCCACATCCTGGTCAAGTCCAAAAAGGACTCCGAAGAGCTGGCCCGGCGCGTGGCCGGCCACGTCCTGGACGGCGTCCGCCCGGGGCTCGTCCGGCTGCGTGACGAGATGATGCCGATCTGGGCCGAGCTGTACTACGAGCTGGTGTTCGACGAGCCGTGCCCGCCCGAGGCGCGCGACCTGATCGTGGCGCACGCGGACGACGTCGCCTCGGCGCTGAAGTGCGTGCGGCCGCGGAACATGCGCCGCCGGGCCCGGCTGACGAAGTACCTCAGGCAGCGGCTCGCCGACGTCCCGCACCCGCTCCCGGAGTCGCTCACGCCCGAGGAGCAGGCCTACTACCTCCAGGGCACCTTCTTCACCACCGCCGTCGTGCAGATGTCGGAGGCGATGGCGCACCTGCTGATGATCATCGCGCAGGACGAAGGCAGCCAGCAGCGGCTCGCCGACCACCCGGAGGACATCGACCGCGTGATCGATGACGGCCTGCGCGCGTACCCGCTGTTCGGCATCGCGCACCGGATCTCCACCGCGGACATCGAGCTGGACCACCTGACCATCCCGGCCGGGACGGTGCTGTGCTTCAGCTACCCCGATTTCGCCGAGCAGGCCCCCAAGGAGGAGTTCATCCCGTTCGGTGTCGCGCAGAACCGCGCCTGCCCGGCGCGCGGGGTCGCGCCGCCGACCATGCGGGTCGTCGCGCAGGAAGTGCTGCGCCGCTTCGGCCTCGCCTCGACGGCCGCCCACACGCGTTCCATCCCCAACCGCGGCCCGGTGCTGCTCACCCCCGCGGGGCCCGGCGGGGGCGCGCGCCCCTGGTGTGGCTCGCGGTCCGCGACCGCTGGGAAGACGTCTGGCGCAGCTTCGCCCAGCTCGTGTTCGGCACGTACATGGTCCTCGACGCCCGTCGCCAGGCCCTGTGTTCCACCTACTTCGCCGGAGGCAACCGATGAGCCCGTCCGAAGCGGCACCGGTCTTCTTCCTCGCCGTCGTGGTGATCCTCGTGGTGGCCCGGCTGGTCTGCCTGGCCGCGGTCCGGCTCGGCCAGCCGCCGGTCGTCGGGGAGATGATCGCCGGCGTGCTGCTCGGCCCCTCGCTGCTGGGGCTGCTGCTGCCGGGCGTCCAGACGGCGCTGTTCCCGGACGGGATCCGGCCGCTGCTCTACGTCGGCGGCCAGATCGGCCTGGTCATCTACATGTTCGGCGCCGGCTACGAGTTCGACCCCCGCAGCATCCGGCAGTCGCGGAAGTCCGTCGCGGCCGTCTCAGCGGCCGGGACGCTGGTGCCGCTCCTGCTCGGCATCGGGGTCGCGGTCGTCGGCATGTCGTGGGTCGGCATCGGCAAGGACGGCGTTTCGCCGGCGACGTCGGCGGCTTTCGTCGGGGTCGCGCTGGCGATCACGGCGTTCCCGATGCTGGCGCGGATCATCACCGAACGCGGGATCGCCGGGACGAAGTTCGGCTCACTGGCCCTGGCCTGCGGCGCGCTCGACGACGTCCTGGCCTGGCTGCTGCTGGCGGTCGTGCTGGGGATGCACGCCGGGTCGGCCGGGCCGATCGCGCTCGCTTTGGGTGGCGGTGTCCTGTTCGCCGGGCTGGTGTTCATCGTCGGGCGGCGGCTGCTGGCGAGGGCGATGCGCAGCGAGCGGATGGGGCTCGACCAGCGGGTGCTCGTCACCGCGATGACGTTGTTCGCCGCTGCCTGGTTCACCGATGTGATCGGCCTGTACGCGGTGTTCGGCGCGTTCTGCGTGGGCATCGCGTTCCCCCGGACGCCGGCCGCCGACGCCGTGCTCGCGAAGATCATGCCGATCGGCCGGATCGTGTTCCTGCCGCTGTTCTTCACCTATTCCGGCCTGAACACCCGGTTCGCCCTGCTCGCCGACCCGAAGCTGCTCGCCTTCGCGGTGCTGTGCGTGGTGGTCGCGATCATCGGCAAGCTGGGCGCGTCCTGGGGCGCGGCCCGGCTGGCGGGGGAGCCGCAGGCCATCGCGACGCGCGTCGGCGTGCTGGTCAACGCCCGCGGGCTGATGCAGCTGATCGCGCTGAACGTCGGCCTCGCCGCCGGGATCGTCTCGCCGGCGTTGTTCACCGTGCTGGTGCTCGTCGCGCTGGTCACCACCATCATGACCGCGCCGGCGCTGGGCTGGCTCGACCGCCGCGATGCCCGCAGGGGGAGCACCGACGTACTCCTGACGGCCGAACCTGTACCGCTGACCGGGAAAAGTTGATTATTCAAGTTCGGAAATAACTGTCAAGATGGATCGGTGCGCGACGGGGTGGCGAAACCGAAGGTGCTGCTGGTCGAAGACGACCGCGAACTGGCGGGCATGCTGGGGGAGCTGCTCACCGACGAAGGCTACGAGACCGAAGCGGTGCACGACGGCCAGCGCGGCCTGCACCTCGGGCTCACCGGACGGTACGACGTGATGGTCATCGACCGGCGGCTGCCGGTGCTCGACGGGCTGGAGCTGCTGCGGCAGCTGCGGGCCCGCGCGGTCACCACGCGGGTGCTGGTGCTCTCGGCGCTGGGCGAGGTGGCCGACCGCGTGGCCGGCCTGGACGCCGGTGCGGACGACTACCTCGTCAAGCCGTTCGAGGCCGAGGAGCTGCTCGCGCGGCTGCGCGCGCTGGGCCGCCGTGACCTCGAAGGCGCCGAGTGCCTGCCGCTCGGCACGGCGGCGCTCGACCTGCGGCGTCACGAGGTCGTGCTGCCGCGCGGCGAGCGGATCACGCTGTCCGGGCGGGAGTTCGAGCTGCTGCGGACGCTGGCGCAGCGGCCGAAGGCGATCCACCCGCGGGCGGCCCTGCGCACGCGCGTGTTCGCCGACACCACCGGAGAGTCCATTGTGGACACATATGTCTACTACCTGCGGCGCAAGCTCGGCCGGGACGCCGTGCGGACCGTGCACGGCCTGGGGTACCAGATCGGCGTGGTATGAGCCCCGAACCCGAGGAACGGGCCCTGCGGCGGGCGCGGTGGGTGATCACCGCGCAGATCGCCGTGGTGGTGTCGCTGCTGGTGGCCGTCGCGGGTGCGATCGCGTACGGCATCCTGCTGTCCGGCCAGCACGCCGACGCCGACCGGCTGCTGGCCAGGACCATCCAGCTCGGCCCGGGCGCGACCCCGCCCGGCTGCGTCTGGCTGTTCACGCCGGGGGCGCAGGCGCCGCCCGGGCCGCCGCCTGCCGGAATGCCGATCCCCGAGCTGAACGCACTCGTGCCCGCGCCGGGCGACGTCCACACCGAACGCCGGTCGATCGAAGGGATGACGTACACGTTCCGGGTGGAGAACCACGGCGGCGTCGTCTCCCAGGCGTTCTTCGAGGAGCGCTACCAGATCCAGGACCGCGCGTCGCTGGTCTTCGGGCTCGGCGTCGCCGAGGTGCTGGCGCTGCTGGCGGCCCTGGGGTGCGGGCGGGTGCTGGCCCGCCGGGCGATCCGGCCGCTGGAAGACGCGCTGCGGCGGCAGCGGACGTTCGTCGCGGACGCGTCCCACGAGCTCCGGGCGCCGTTGACCCGGCTGCACACACGCGCGCAGCTGCTGGCCCGCCGCTCGTCCGGCCGCGACGCGGCGGAACTCGACCACCTGGTCCGCGGCACGCGGGAACTCGGCGAGGTCGTCGAGGACCTGCTGCTGTCGGCCCAGGCGTGCGGCGAGCGGCCGGCGCTGGAACTGGTCGAGCTGGGCGTGCTGGCCGAGGAGGCGGTGGCGGCGGAGGCGGTGCGCGCTTCGGAGGGCCAGGTCCGTCTGGCGGTGACCCGCGAGCGGCGGCCGTACGTGGTCCAGGGCGTCCCGACGGCGTTGCGCCGCGTGCTGTCGGCGTTGCTGGACAACGCGCTCGGCCACACACCACCGGGTGGATCGATCGAGGTGTGGCTCGGTGTCCCCGACTCGCGGTACGTGGAACTGAGGGTCCGCGACACCGGGGCGGGCTTCCCGCCGGCCGACGCGGAACGCATCTTCGAGCGGTTCGCCCGAGGCTCCGACGGCGACGGCCGCCGTTTCGGCATCGGCCTGGCGCTGGTCCGCGAAGTGGTGACGGGCCACGGCGGAACGATCGCCGCGGCGGCCCGCCCCGGAGCCGGAGCCACGTTCACCCTCCGCCTCCTCCGCGCCGACCCCTCGTGACCCAACCCGCAACCCACGTGATCAGCCCCGAATCCCACGTGATTGGAGGCGGATCTCGCGTGATCCGGCGGGCATCAGCGTGATGCCTCCCCAATCACGCGAGATGCCCCTCTGATCACGCGAGTTACGCGCTCGATCACGCGAGATCCGCGCTCGATCACGCGGGTTACGCCAGGAGGGCCTGGACTGCTGCGGGGGCGTCGGCGACTGCTACCGGGTTTTGCTCGCGTGTTGCCAGGCTGCGGACCGTGACGTTGCCCGCCGCCCAGTCCTCCTGGCCGACGATCACCACCGCGGCCGCGCCCGCCTTGTCGGCGCGGGTCAGCTCCTTGCCGAGCTTGCGGTGCTCGATCGGGGTCGACGTCCGCAGCCCCGCGGCGCGCAGCGACGAAGCGACCGACCGGGCCGCGTCGAAGAGGTCCTCGGTCACCGGGATCACCATCACGTCGACCTCGTTGCGCGGGGCCGGGGTCAGGCCGTGCGTGTCGAGGAAGTCCATCAGCGTGACGTCGCCCATGCCGAACCCGATGCCCGGGATCTGCTGCGGGGTGAACATCGACGCCAGGTCGCTGTAGCGGCCGCCGCCGAACAGCGCGCGGCGGTTCTGCGGCGAGGTGTCGAAGACCTCGAACACGGTCGACGTGTAGTACGCCAGCCCGCGCACGATCAGCGGCTCGTACTTGACCAGCGAACCGGCGCTGCTGTTCAGCACCTTCACCAGGTTCGACTGCTCCCGCACCGCGGCCGGGATCTCGTCGAGCAGGGCTTCACCCATCGCGAGCGTCTCGGCCAGCTTCTCGAACTGCTTGTCCGAGAGCCCGATCTCCGCGGCGCTCTCGGCCAGCTTCTCGCGCGGGTACTTCTCCCAGCGGTCGACCAGCGCGAACACCTGGCTCAGGTGGTCCGCCGACACCCCGGCGACGTCGGTGAGCGCCGACGTCAGCAGGTTGCGGTCGTTGACGCGCAGCACGAACATGTCCGGCGTCGCGCCCAGCGCGGCCATCATGTCGTGTACCAGCTCGAAGATCTCGATCTCGCAGTTGGCGCTGTCCGAGCCGAAGATGTCCGCGTTGATCTGCCAGTGCTCGCGCACGCGGCCGCGCTGCGGCGCCTCGTACCGGTGGCAGTTCGGGTGGCTGTACCAGCGGACCGGGAACGACAGCGACTTCGCGCTCCCGGCGATCATCCGCGCGACCGACGGCGTCATCTCGGGCCGCAGCGCCAGCCGCCGCCCGCCCTTGTCGGTCAGCGTGTACAGCTGCTTGTCCGCGATCTCCTGCCCGGACTTCCGCTCGTAGATCTCGGCGGACTCGAGGATCGGGCCGTCGTAGCGGAGGAAGCCGCGGCGCTCCAGGACGTCGTAGAGATGACCGAACACCTGGGTACGCACGGACATTTCGGCGGGCAGGAAGTCCCGGGTCCCCTTGTAGGGCGCGGTCGGCAGGTATTCAGGCACGTCACCAGCTTAACGACCGGCCGCGACCGGGTTTTCAGGGGAAGGCCACGCCGTACGCGGTGAGCAGCACCGCCGCGGCCAGCAGCACCGCGCCCACGGACGTCACGCGCCCGCCGAGCTTGCCCGGGTTCGGCAGCAGGTGGAGGAAGAAACCACCCGATTGGGCAAGGATGCCGAACAGCAGGAGGAAGCAGGCGATCCACAACGCCGGGTCCGGCAGCGTCGTGCGGCTCAGGATCTGCAGCGCGACCAGGGCGAGGACCAGCAGGACGCCGGCGTGCGCGTGGCCGGCGCGGAACATCGTGCGCTGGTGCTCGGTCAGCTTGCGGTCGCGCATGACACCCATCAGCGCGTAGCCGCCGTACATCACGGTCGGCAGCGAGACCAGCGCGATCACCGTGAACAGCTGGGTGGGTCCGTGCATCGGGGAGCTCCTTCGAGGTGGGTGGCGCAACAGTAACACTGTTTTAAAACGCTGTCACCAAAGCAGGCATTCCCCGATCGGGGAACTAGGCGGGACGGCCCTGGGCGAGCACCAGCACGGGGTTGCGGAGCGCGGCCAGCGACGCGAGCGGGTCGCCTTCGACGACCAGGACGTCCGCCGCGAGCCCGGCTTCGAGCCGTCCGGTGACGGCACCCAGGCCCAGCCCGGCCGCGCTGTCCTCGGTCGCGATCTCCAGGATCCGGCGCCGCGGGAAGCCGAGCCACTCGTAGAGCTCCAGCGCGCCGACCGGGTCGTCGAACACCGAGCCCGGCAGGCCCGCGTCGGTCCCGGACAGCAGCCGGACGCCGTGCTCCTCCAGCCACGGCAGCCGCCCGTACATCGCCTGCGCGACGTCGTCGCCGAGCTTCTCGACGATCACCCGCCAGTTGCGGCTGCTCGTCGAGCACGCCGAGATGCCCTCGGCGGCCATCCGCTCGGCCACTTCGGCGGGGCGGTCGAACGAGCGGGGCCCGGTCAGGAAGCTGCAGTGCTCGACCGTGGAAACCCCCGCTTCGACGGCGGCCTCGATGGCCTCCGCGCCGTGGGCGTGGGCCGCCACCGGCAAGCCGTGCGACGCCGCGTGCTCGGTGACCACCCGCAGCTGCCGGGCGTCGAACTGCGACTCCCACATGTCCGCGCCGCCTTCGGTGATCTGGCCGCCGCTGGCCATCACCTTGATCACGTCCGCGCCCGCCGCCGCGTTCGCGTCGATCAGGGTGCGGATTTCGCCGTCGGAAGCCGTTTCACCGCCGAAAAAGTGGCAGTGCCCGCCCGGCACGGTGATCGGCGGCCCGGACACCAGCAGCCGCGGCGCGGGAGAACCCTCGAACGAGCGCCGGACGGCCGCGCCGAGGTGCCCGCGGTCGCCGAGGTCCCGCACGGTGGTGACGCCGCTGCGCAGCATCGCCGTCAGCCGCGCACGGGCGTCGTCCAGCAGGTCCTCGGTTCCGGTGAAGTGGGCCAGCATCTCGCGGGACGCGTCGAAGGCCAGGTGCACGTGGACGTTGAACAGGCCGGCCAGTGCGGTCCCGGTGGGGAAGTCGTGCCGGACCGCGTCCGGCGCGGCCTGCGCGGCGACGTCCGCGCGCGGGCCCGCCGCGACGATCACGCCGTCGCGCACCAGCACGGCACCGTCGTCGACCGGGGTGGCCGGCCGGGGCAGCACCCGGCCGGCGGTGATCAGCGTGTCCACGTCACTTCCCGTTCTTCATCGCGGCCGACAGCGCGAGCAGCGGCCGGACGTCGGATTCGAGGTCGTCCGCCCCGGCGGGCAGCACCTGCTTGGCCCGGCCGTCGCTGGGCTCGCCGTCGGCGTGCCGCCGCAGCGCCGTCTTCAGCGCGGCCGCCGCGGCGCCGGGATCGGTGGCGACGACCTCCCCGAAGTCCGCGTCGAGGTACGGCGAGAGCTGCACGAGGCCGTCCCGGATCTCGATCACCCGGCGGTAGTGGACCCGGTTGACGCCACCGCGCCCCCGCGGCGGGGTCCGCAGCACGATGCTGGGGAACGCCTCGACCAGGACCGTCCACAACGGAGCCAGGGCCGCGTGCTCGTGCCGGTGCTGGCGGCGCCGCCGCAACGCCGAAATGCGCGCCCGCAACCCCGGGTAGGTGACACCGGCGAGGAACAGCATCCCGCCGGCGACCACGAACGGCACGCCGAGCAGCAGCAGGACTTTGACGACCGGCCCGAACGCCCACGCCACCACGATGTACAGGGCGCGGAAGACGCTGCCGGCGGCCGCGCTCGCCATGCCGATCGCGCTCAGCCGCAGCCCGATCCGCAGGTTCCGGTCGGCCACCCGCTGGTACCGCACGATCCAGGCCGTGCAGGCGATGAGCCCGTAGATCAGGTACAGCCCGGCGCCGAGGTAGAACGCCGCGACGCCGCCGTCGTGGATCGTCGAGGGCCCCAGCGGCAGGCCGCGCAGCTCCGGCGGGGTCAGGGCCATCGCGACGACCATCAGCGCGATCGCCACGGCCAGCGGGACCAGTTCGGCCGCCACCCGGCGGTACCGGCGCGGGCCCAGCGCCGAGCCGAGGAAGAAGATGACCAGCGCGCAGAGGCCGCACGCCAGCAGCGCGTTGTTCGCCACCCGCGCCGCGCCCAGGCCCAGCAGTGCGTCGACCTCGTCGGAAACCACGGTCTGCTGCAGCAGGAACGCGGCCGCGAACCCGGCAACGCACGCGGTGACGGCCCAGTTCGGCACGGTCGGCGCGCGCGTCACCTGGTAGATCCGCCACGCGAGCGCGGCGGCGAACAGCACCAGCGCGATCAGGTTCACGGGGCTGAGAAGTGTGCTCACAACCACCCTTGGTGATCCCCGAGCGCTCCCTGGATCCGGCGGAGATCCCGGTCAGCGGCGCGCCGGGGGATCGTGTAGTTCAGGACCGACGCCCATTCGAGGATGATCGTCGCGACCGTTTCGGCTTCCCACTCGTGGGCGTCATCGTAGGACGAGCGGCGCAGCGCGCGGTGCACGGCATCCGGGTCGAGATCGGGAGCCGGGCCGCGGAGGAAGTCCGCCGGCTCGGCGTCGCCGTGCGGGTGGTGGTCGGCCAGCATGTGCCCGAGTTCGTGCAGGATGATGTGGTCCTGGTGCGACTTCGTCGTTTCCGCCTGGTAGAAGATGTAGTCGGCGGACGCCGTCGCGATCCAGCAGCCGAACGGCCCCGGCACTTCGAGCGGGTACGCCAGCAGCCGGATCGGCTTGCCGCGCCGCTCGCCGAGCCGCGCGCACAGCACCTCGACGTCCAGCGGCGGCCCGATGTCCAGGTCCTTGAGCAGCTTCCGGCAGCGGCGGCGCAGCTCGCGCTCCTTCATCGCGGAGCGTCCTCCGGGCTCCGGCCCTCGCGCTCGGCCCGCTCGTAGCGTTCGACGAGCTCGAGCAGGTCCATCACCTGACGGCGGCCTTGCGGCGAGAGCTCCTGGGCCCGCATCGCCATCAGCTGGGCCTCACCGCCGGGTGCCGCGGCCCCCTCTTCGTCGAAGAAGTACGTCACCGGCACGCCGAACAGCCTCGCCAGCGCCTCGACGTAGTGGATCTTCGGGTTGACCCGCTTGCCCGTGGCGAGCTGTTGCAGGTAGGCCGGCGACATCGCCGGGCCGCCCGCCCGCTCGACGGCGGCCGAGATCTCCCGGTAGCTGTGCGGTGTGCGGCCGTCCACCCGGGCGGCCTCGATCAGGGCGCTCAGGCGCTCCGCGAAGGTGCGTTCCCGTGCCATCTCCACCCCCTGGGAATCCAGCCGCGAAAATTCTAACCGCAAACCACTGTACGCACATGTTGACAGCCGTCGTATGCAGTGGTTTACAGTTGGCTCGCCTCTCGCCTGGCTCTCCGTGCCCTGGGGGTGCACGGAACGGTTCAGGCGAGAGGTTGTCGCGCCTTCGACTCGTCATGATCGCACCGTCTGTAGTACGCTTCAGGAGCCAAGGTTGATCGCCCTCGGGCGAACCCTTGGCCACGGCCTGTTGCCGGAGGTCGACCCCCAGGGCTTCCGGTGACAGGCCCCTTTACGTTTCAGGAGCTCATCAGCGTCGCGGCCAGCGTGCCGCCCAGTTCGGTGCACGCTTCCAGGGTCTTTTTGTCCGGTTCACCCGTGCTGGTGACGGATTCCGCCGCTTTGGCCCACGCCAGGCCGGTCGTGATGGCCAGCAGCTGCCGTTCGGTGCCCGAAGTGTCGCTGTTGCCGTGAATCCAGTACCCGAACGGGCGACCTCGCGTCTCGTCCAGGCACGGGTAGTAGATCGTGTCGAAGAAGTGCTTCAGCGCGCCGCTCATGCTGCCCAGGTTCGCCGGCGTGCCCAGCAGGTAGCCGTCCGCTTCGAGGACGTCGGTGGCGGTGGCCGCCAGCGCCGCCCGGCGGACCACCTCCACCCCCTCGATGTCCGGGTGCGTCGCCCCGGCCACGACCGCTTCGAACAACGCCTGCGTCGACGGCGACGGCGTGTGGTGGACGATCAGCAGCCGCGGCATCAGGCGAGCAGTTCCTCGACGTCCCCCCGCAACGCCGTCAGCCGCTCCTGCGCCACGCCGCGGTCGTTGTCCACCACCTGCAGGTACGCCTTCAGCTTCGGCTCGGTCCCCGACGGCCGGATGACCACGCGCACGCCGTCACCGGTCAGCCGCACCACGTCGGCGTCCGGCAGCAGGTCTTCGAGGGTGACGTCGACGCCGCCGAGCCGGGCCGGTGGCGTCTCCCGCACCTTCGCCATCAGCTGCCCGCGCACGGCGAGATCGGTGACCCGCAGCGAAACCTGGTCGGTCAGGTGGACGCCGTGGCGCTGCGCGAGTTCGTCCAGCACGTCCAGCGGGGTCCGGCCCTGCTTCTTGAGCTGCGCGGCGAGGCCCGCGGCGAGCGTCGCGGCGGCGATGCCGTCCTTGTCGCGCACGAAGCCCGGGTTCACGCACAGGCCGAGCGCCTCTTCGTAGGCGAACACCAGCCCCTCGCCGGCGCGCACCAGCCACTTGAAGCCGGTCAGCGTCTCGGCGTACCGGGCGCCTTCGGCCTTCGCGATCTCACCCAGCATCGACGAAGACACGATCGTGGTGGCCACCAGCGGGTCCGGCAGCACCGTGCGATCCACAGTGGACAGGACGTACGAGCCGAGCAGCACGCCGGTCTCGTCGCCGCGCAGCATCCGCCAGCTCCCGTCGCGCTCGCGGACGCCGAGCGCGCACCGGTCGGCGTCCGGGTCGAGCGCGATCGCCAGGTCGGCGTCCACATCGGACGCCAGGGCCAGCAGCAGGTCCGTCGCGCCCGGTTCCTCGGGGTTCGGGAACGACACGGTCGGGAAGTCCGGGTCCGGCGTGGTCTGGGCGCCGACCAGGTGCAGGTCGGTGAACCCGGCCCGCTCGAACGCCGCGCGCAGCGTGTCGGCGCCGACGCCGTGCAGCGCCGTCGCGGCCACGCGCACCGCGCGCTCCGAGCCCAGCGGCAGCGTCGCGACCTCGTCGAGGTAGCGGTCCAGCAGGTCGACTATCTCGGCGCCGGCCGCCCGCGGCACGTCGGCGGCGGACGGCGCGGCCTCGATGGCGCGCTCGATCTCGCCGTCGGACGGCGGGACGATCTGGCCGCCGGTGGCGTCGTAGAGCTTGTACCCGTTGTCCGCCGGGGGGTTGTGCGACGCGGTGATCTGGATCCCGGCCACCGCGCCGAGCCGCCCGACGGCGAACGCGAGCACCGGCGTCGGCAGCGGGCGGGGGAACACCTTGACGTCGAACCCGGCCGCGGTCAGCACCTCCGCGGTGGCCGTGGCGAAGGCTTCCGAGCCGTGCCGCGCGTCCCGGCCGACGACGACCAGCGCACCGGCGTGCCCGTGTGCCGTCAGCCACTCCGCGACCCCGGCCGTCGTGCGGGTGACGACGGCGACGTTCATCCCGTTCGGCCCGGCGCGCACCGGGCCGCGCAGGCCGGCCGTGCCGAATTCCAGCGGCCCGGCCAGCCGGTCGGCGAGGTCTTCGGCGGCCGAAGGGTCGCCGTCGGCGCGGGCCAGGACCGCTTCGAGCTCGGCGCGGGTGGCGGGGTCCGGATCGGCGGCGATCCAGCGGGAAGCGGCGTCACGCAGGGTGGAATCCGATGTCACCGCGCCAGCCTACGGGCTATGGTCGGGTAGGTGCGCTTACTCTTCACCTCACTGGGGTCCTTCGGCCACACCTTCCCGCTCGTCCCGCTGGCGGTCGCCGCGCGCGAGGCGGGCCACGACGTCGTCTTCGCCACCTCGGAAGACTTCCTGCCACAGCTGACCAAGGCCGGGCTCGACGCGGCGGCCGCCGGGCTCGCCATCAAGGACGCGTTCGGCCAGGCGTTCGCCGAGACGTTCGGCGACGCAGGGCCGCCCGGCCCGCCGGGGGACATCCCGCGGGAGGTGCTGTTCCCGGTCGTCGCGAAGGTCTTCGGCGAGCTGATGCCGAAGCGGTTCCTCGCCGACCTGCTGCCGCTGTTCGAGCACGTCCGCCCCGATCTGGTGGTCAGCGAGGCGGGCAATTCGGGCGGCGCGTTCGCCGCGTTCAAGGCCGGGATCCCGGTGGTGGCGCACGGTTTCGGCCGCGTGTCGACCGGCGACCCGATGACCGACAGGATCCGGGACGCGATCCGCGAGCACGGCGCTTCGCTGGGCATCGAGGTCGGCGAGGACCTGGCGTTCGGCGGCCCGTTCGTCGACATCTGCCCGGAGTCGGTGCAGGACGCGGACTTCCTGGCGCGCACCACCCACCGCGTGCCGCTGCGCCCGGTCGGCTGGAGCGAGCCGGGCGAGCTGCCGCCGGGCGTGCTCGACAAGCGGCGTCCGCTGGTGTACCTGACGCTGGGCACCGCGATGGGCCACGCGGGCGTGCTCACCGAGGCGATCGCCGGACTGTCCGGTTTGGACGTCGACGTCCTGGTCGCCACCGGCCCGTCGCTGCCCGAGGGCGCGCTGGGCGAGGTCCCGGAGAACGTCCGGCTCGAGGCGTGGGTCCCGCAGGCGGCGCTGCTCCCGCACGTCGACCTGGTGGTCCACCACGGCGGCAGCGGCACGACGCTCGGTGCGTTCGGCGCGGCCCTCCCGCAGCTGCTGCTCCCGCAGGGCGCGGACCAGTTCACCAACGCCGAAGCGGTGCACGAGGCCGGCGTCGGCGACCGCCTGCTCGGCGCCGACGTCACCGCCGAAGCCGTCGCCGCCAAGGCCCGCCACCTCCTCACGGACACGTCGGTCCGCGACGCGGCCCGGACCTTGGCCGCCGAGGTCGCGGCCATGCCGTCCCCGGCCGAGGTCGCCGCCGAACTCCCGGCCCTGGTCTGAGTTCCGGCTCCGATCACGCGAGTTCCGGCTTGGATCACGTACGTACGTGATCCAAGCCGGAACTCGTCAGGCGCGGGTGACCAGCTCGCGGAGCAGGGAGCCCATCTTGGTGGCCGCGGCCTGGCCGGCTTCGAGGACTTCCTGGTGGTTCAGCGGCTCGCCGGTCATGCCCGCGGCCAGGTTCGTCACCAGCGACAGGCCGAAGACCTCGACGCCGGCCGCGCGGGCGGCGATCGCCTCCAGCACCGTCGACATGCCGACCAGGTCCGCGCCCAGCGTGCGCAGCATCCGGATCTCCGCCGGCGTCTCGAAGTGCGGCCCGGTCAGGCCCGCGTAGACGCCTTCTTCCAGCGACGAGTCGATCTCGCGGGCGATGTCCCGCAGCCGCTTCGAGTACAGGTCGGTCAGGTCGACGAAGTTCGCGCCGACGATCGGCGAGCGCGCGGTCAGGTTCAGGTGGTCGGCGATCAGCACCGGCTGGCCGACCTGGAAGCCCTCGCGCAGGCCGCCGGCCGCGTTCGTCAGCAGCACCGTCCGGACGCCGGCCGCCGCCGCGGTGCGCACGTTGTGCACCACCGGGTCGATGCCCTTGCCCTCGTAGAAGTGCGTCCGCCCGAGCATGACCAGGACGTTCTTGTCGCCGATCGTCAGCGAGCGGATGGTGCCGCCGTGCCCCACCGCGCCGGGCGTGGTGAAACCGGGCAGTTCGGCGAACGGGATCTCCGTCTCGCACTCCCCGATGACGTCCGCCGCCGGGCGCCAGCCCGACCCCAGGACCACCGCGATGTCGTGCGCGTCAACGCCGGTGCGCTTGGCGATGGCGCTCGCGGCTTCTTGTTCAGTCATGCGAGGGAGCGTAACCGGGCCGCGCGCACCAGGAGGAACACCACCAGCCCGAACGGCGAGAGGAAGATCGTCAGCAGCAGGATCGGGCTGACCACCCACGGCGAGAGCCCGGCCGAGCGCCCCTCGAAGTACATCCACCGCGCGATGAACAGGTCGAACGCGATGAGGTGCGCCCAGACGAGCCCGGCGCCCCACGGCGTGGCCAGCAGCGTCTGCAGCACGCCGAGGTCGGGCCGGAGCATCGCCCGGCCCCACTCGCCGAAGTGCGGCAGGACCAGCCCGAAGTAGCAGACCAGGGGCAGCAGCGGGACCCACGGCGAGCGCATGATCCGTTCGGTCCAGCGCCACTTCGGGGCCAGGATCAGCAACGCCCAGAACGGCGCCGCCAGCGGGAAGGCCAGGTCGAAGAGGGTCATCGGACACGCACCGCGGCCCACGAGCCCAGGCCCACCGCCGCGACCAGCAGCGCGAACGCCCCGAGCGTCGTCGCGTCCGGGTGCACGATCGACTGCGCCCGCAGCGCCTGCCAGGTGACCAGCGCGATCAGGCCCGCGTACCCGGCCGCGCCGATCAGGACGAGCCGGGCGCGGACGACGTCGTCACGCAGCCGCGTGAACCGCGGGGCGAGCGCGGCCAGCGCGATGGCGAGCAGCGGCAGGGCTTGCAGCGCGTGCATCCCGACGAAGTGCGGGATCCGCAGGTCGCCGCCCACCGTGCTCCAGCCGAGGATCGGCAGGCCGGGGCCGCCGTCTTCGAGACCGACCGTGTGGCCGCCGACCATGTCCCGCGGCCCGCCGGCCTTCCACTGCGCGAGCTGCCGCGCGGTCGGTGACGTCATCAGGGCGCCCAGTGAGATTCCCCCGAGGGAGAGGATCGCCCCGGCCCGCACGGCCCAGTAACTCGCCCGATCCGGCACCTTCGTGAACATCACCAGGACGGTCAGGGCCAGGGTGGCGACCCAGAGGCACGCGATCATCGTGCCCATGACCTGGTAGATCAGGGCGTCCTGCGGGGTCGCGTTGTTGAAGTGGCTCGCGCGCCCGCGGGCCGCCTGGAAGACGAGCAGGACGTACTCGACGGTGAAGATCGCGATGAGGAAGTCGGTCAGCAGGCCCGCCGTGCGCCGGAACCGCGGCAGCAGCGAGACGAGCCAGCTCCAGGTGGCGAAGTAGAGCGCGCCGGACACCGCGAACTTGAACGGCTTGGCCCAGATCGGCGCGCCCGCCAGGGTCCGCTGGTCGAGGACTACGGCGGCCGCGCACAGTACCGCCACCACTCCCAGCGCACCGGCCGCGAGCGCGGACGGCCGGTGCCACGTGTTCGTTCTGCTCCGGAGATCGGCAAGGATGGTCATGGTTCCTCCCAGAACGGATAGTCAAGCTCTCCGTTTTGGAAAGCTAAACTATCCATGCTGAGAAGTCTTCAGGGTTGTCCCCGAGACGGGCCCCGGGATCGGAGCGGAAACGCATGCGGATGGCCGAGCTGAGCGCCGAGTCCGGGGTGCCGGTCGCGACCGTCAAGTTCTACCTGCGCGAGGGCCTGCTCCCGCCCGGCGAGCGCACCAGCCCGAACCAGGCGCGCTACTCGGCGGCGCACGTCCAGCGGCTGCGGCTGATCAAGGCCCTCACCGAGGTCGGCGGGCTGCCGCTGGCCTCGGTCGGCGTCGTGCTCACTGCGATCGACGGCGCCGAAACCCCGCACCGGACGATGGGCGTGGTCCAGCAGGAGCTGGCCGGGCCCCCGCCGAAGGTGTCCGACGAGGCCGCCGAGTGGGCGTCCGGGCTGCTGGCGGACCTGCTGGCCCGCCAGGGCTGGAAGGCGCACCCGCCGGAGCACCGCGCGATGGCCAACCTGATCGCGGCACTGGCGACGGCCAAGGAGCTGGGCCAGGAGAAGCTGGCCGGCCACCTCGAGGAGTACGCGGAGCTGGCCATGCGCGTCGCGGAACTGGACATCGACACGGTCCGCGGCCTGACGTCGTTCGACAAGATCATCGAGACCGGCCTGGTGGCGACCGTGCTGGGCGACCGCATCTTCGCCGGCCTGCGCCACCTCGCCCAGGAGCAGGTCTCCCGCGAGCTCCTCGGCCGGCCGCCGGAGGGCTAGTCCGAGACGCTCAGCGTCGGGGCGACCCGGTCGAAGACGTCACGGCGGCCCGAGTCCTCCTGCTCGGCCGGCACGGTCACCGACAGCAGCCACAGGCTGGTACCCGCCTGGATCAGGTTCATGAACGTCACCCGGGTGCCGCCGCCGTCGCCGTCGCCGTCCGGGAGGGTGCCGCCCTCGGCCAGGCGGTAGGTCAGCGTCGAGCCCTTGCCGCCCGGCAGCGGTGTCGGGTCGTAGACCTGGAACGCGTTGCCCGGGTAGGACCCCTTCAGCCAGTTGATGTACTCGTTGTCGTCGGGGTACTGGGCGAAGTACTTCACCAGCCGTTCCACCCGCAGCGACCGGCGGCCGTCGGGGGAGACGTACTGGACCGCTGTGCTCGCCCCGAACTTCGTCGTCGTGTGCGGGGCGACGAACTTCTGCCAGCCGTCCGGCACCTGGAGGCCGAACTGGCCGCCGTTGCCGGTCACGTAGCTGGCGTCGCCGGACTGCTGCACCAGCGACGGCGGCGGCACGTCGGTCACCCCGTTCGACGTGCTCCGCGGGGCGGCCGCCGGCGGCAGCAGCGACTGGCCGCCGACCGCCCTGGCCAGCGCGAACCCGCCGCCCGCGGCGAGCAGGAAGAGCAGGATCGCGAGCGCGACGAGCACTGCGGTGGCCGTGGAACTGCGCCGCGCCGGCCGCGGCGGCGGCGGGACGAACACCGTCGGCGCCGCCGCGGTGGGAGCCGATGGCGCCGGCGGGCGCAGGAACGGCAGCGGGCCCGGGTCGGCGGCGAGCTCGCTGCTCGACGCTTCGGCCTTCTTCTCCGCCTTGGCCGTCTCCTTCTCGGGCAGGACGGTCTTGATGATCTGGGTGTCGGTCGCGTCCGGCTGCGCGGACGTCTTCTTGCCGTCCGGGGTGCGGAACAGCTCGGGCCCGAACAGGTCGAGCGGCGTCTTCGTCTGCAGCGGGTAGAGCCGGTGCCGGACCTCCCGCAGCGTGATCCGCTGCCCGGGCTCCTTCTTCATCAACGCGCTGATCACGTCGGCGAGCGGGCCGGCCTTCGGCTTCGGGACCTTCCCGTTGACGACCTTGCCGACCGTCTCCAGCGGGTCGCCGTCGGCGTCGTACGGCGGCGCGCCCTCGACCGCCGCGAACAGCGTGGCGCCGAGGCCCCACAGGTCCGCGGCCGGCGTGACGGCACCGCCGGAGGCCACCTCCGGGGCGATGTAGGCGGGCGAGCCGAGCATGATCCCGGTGCGGGTCATGGTCGCCTCGGAGACGTTCCGGGCGATGCCGAAGTCGGTCAGCTTGATCCGGCCGTCGCTGGCCACCAGGACGTTGCCCGGCTTGACGTCGCGGTGGGTGATCCCGGCGGCGTGCGCGGCCTCCAGGGCCGAGGCCACGGCGATGCCGACCGCGGCCGCCTGCCCGACGGTCAGCGGCCCGTGGTCGCGCAGGATGTGCGCCAGGCTGCGCGAGGGCAGCAGCTCCATCACCACGAACGGCTGGTCGTCCTCGCGGGCGACGTCGTGCAGGATGATCACGTTCGGGTGGGAGAGCACGGCGATCGCACGGGCTTCGCGCAGCGTGCGCTCCCGCAGCTCGTCGGCCTGCGACGCCGGGATGCCCGGCGGCACCTTCATCTCCTTGACGGCCACCTGCCGGTGCAGGAACTCGTCGTAGGCGGACCAGACGGTGCCCATCGACCCGGAGCCGAGCACCGAACGCAGCCGGTAGCGACCGGCGACCACTCGTGTCTCTTCGCTGGAGGGGGGCACGCGCCAATTGTGGCGTACGCGACCGGCCGTCTCGACGCAGCGTGCGCGTTCCGGCCCCTAACCCTGCCCCTAGCGCGACCAGACTCACAGGTCGAGCGCGGCGAGTGCCTCTACCATCACAGGTTATGACTGATGTGGCCGGTCCGGAGTCAGTGCCGATCTCCGAGTTCGACCTCGCGGCCGAGTTCCCGCAGGCGACGCGCGAGCAGTGGCAGGAGCTGGTCGCGGGCGTGCTGCGCAAGAGCGGGAAGCTGCCGGAGGACTTCGCGGGCGCCCCGGAGAGCAAGCTCGTCACGCGGACCTACGACGGGATCGAGATCCAGCCGCTGTACACGGCCGAGGACGTCCCCGGCGACATCGGCTTCCCCGGCCTGCCGCCGTACGTGCGCGGGTCCCGGCCGGAAGGGCAGGTCAGCACCGGCTGGGACGTCCGCGCCCGGTTCACCGGCGACGACGACCGCGCGGTCAACAAGGCGATCCTCGCCGACCTCGAAGGCGGCGTGACGTCGATCTGGCTCTCCGTGCCGCCCGCGGCGCTGGCCGACGCGCTGAACGAGGTCTACCTGGACCTGGCGCCGGTCGTGCTGGATGCGGGTGCTCAGTACGAAGCCGCCTCCGAAGCGTTGTTCGAACTGTTCGACGAGCGCGAGATCCCGGCGAGCGAAGCCACCGCCGTGCTGGGTGCCGACCCGATCGGGCTGGCCGCCCGGTCCGGCGCCGACGTGGCACTGGAACCGGCGGCCGCGCTCGCGGCGCGTGTCGCCGGGAAGTACCCGAACGTGCGGACGATCGTCGCCGACGGCCTCCCGTTCCACGAGGCGGGCGGCTCGGACGCGCAAGAGCTGGGCGCGCTGGTCGCGGCCGGGGTCACGTACCTGCGGTCGCTGACGGACGCCGGGCTCGACGTCGAGGCCGCGGCCGGGCAGCTGGAGTTCCGGCTCGCCGCGACCGCCGACCAGTTCTCCACCATCGCGAAGCTGCGCGCGGCGCGCCGCCTGTGGGCCCGGGTCGCCGAGGTCTGCGGCTTCACCGCGCCGATGCGCCAGCACGCCGTGACGTCGCCGGCCATGCTGACCCAGCGCGACCCTTGGGTGAACATGCTGCGCACGACCGTGGCCTGCTTCGGCGCGGGTGTCGGCGGCGCGGACGCGGTCACCGTGCTGCCGTTCGACGCGGCGATCGGCCGGCCCGACGCCTTCTCCGCGCGGATCGCCCGCAACACCCACGCCGTGCTGCTGGAGGAGTCCAAGCTGGCCGGCGTGGCCGACCCGGCGGGCGGCTCCTGGTACGTCGAGAAGCTCACCGACGACCTCGCGCACGCGGCCTGGGCCGAGTTCACCGCCGTCGAGGGCGAGGGTGGCCTGGTGGCCTCGCTGGCCTCCGGTGCGCTGGCCGGGCGGCTGGCCGCGACGTGGGAGAAGCGGTCCCAGCGGATCGCCACCCGGCGCGACCCGCTCACCGGCGTCAGCGAGTTCCCGAACCTGGCCGAGAAGCCGGTGGTGCGGGAGCCGGCCGGGTCCACTGTGGAAGGTGGGCTGCCGCGGCACCGGTACGCCGAAGGCTTCGAAGCCCTGCGGGACGCTTCGGACGCGTACCTCGCTTCGCACGGCTCTCGGCCGAAGATCTTCCTCGCGACCCTCGGCCCGGTCGCCGCGCACACCACGCGCGCCGGGTTCGCCGCCAACCTTTTCCAGGCGGGCGGGATCGAAGCCGTCAACCCGGGCGCGACCGACGACCTGCCGGGCGCGTTCCGTGAATCCGGGGCCCGGATCGCCTGCCTCTGCGGCACCGACGACGCCTACGCCGCCCAGGCGGCCGACGTCGCCGCGTCGCTGGGCGCCGAGTACGTCCTGCTCGCGGGCAAGGGGTCCTACGACGGCATTGACGGCAACGTCTTCGCCGGCGGCAACGCCCTGGAAGTCCTCAACGGCCTGCACGCCAAGCTGGGAGTCACGCGATGAGCATCCCGAACTTCGCCGGTCTCGACCTCGGCACGCCGTCGCCGGGCGACCGCGACGCGTGGGCGCGCGCGGTGGAGGACGCCACCGGCAAGGGCCCGGACGCCCTGGCCTGGGAGACGCCGGAGGGCATCGGCGTCAAGCCGGTCTACACCGCCGCCGACCTGTCCGATGTGGACTTCCTGGGCACCTACCCCGGCATCGCGCCCTTCCTGCGCGGGCCGTACCCGACGATGTACGTCAACCAGCCGTGGACCATCCGCCAGTACGCCGGGTTCTCCACCGCCGAGGAGTCCAACGCCTTCTACCGGCGCAACCTCGCGGCCGGGCAGAAGGGCCTTTCGGTCGCCTTCGACCTGGCCACCCACCGCGGCTACGACTCCGACCACCCGCGCGTCTCGGGTGACGTCGGCATGGCGGGCGTGGCCATCGACTCCATCTACGACATGCGCCAGCTCTTCGACGGCATCCCGCTCGACAAGATGTCGGTGTCGATGACGATGAATGGCGCGGTGCTGCCGGTGCTCGCGCTGTACGTCGTCGCGGCGGAGGAGCAGGGGGTGAAGCCGGAGCAGCTCGCGGGGACCATCCAGAACGACATCCTCAAGGAGTTCATGGTCCGCAACACCTACATCTACCCGCCGCAGCCGTCGATGCGGATCATCTCCGACATCTTCTCCTTCACTTCGCAGCACATGCCGAAGTACAACTCGATCTCCATCTCCGGCTACCACATGCAGGAAGCCGGCGCGACGGCCGACCTGGAGCTCGCCTACACCCTGGCCGACGGCGTCGAGTACATCCGGTCGGGGGTCGACGCGGGGCTGAGCGTCGACAAGTTCGCGCCGCGGCTGTCGTTCTTCTGGGCGATCGGCATGAACTTCTTCATGGAGGTCGCGAAGCTGCGCGCGGCCCGGCTGCTGTGGGCGAAGCTGGTGAAGGGCTTCAACCCTTCGTCGTCGAAGTCGCTTTCGCTGCGTACGCACTCCCAGACGTCCGGCTGGTCGCTGACCGCGCAGGACGTCTACAACAACGTCGTGCGGACCTGTGTCGAGGCGATGGCCGCGACCCAGGGGCACACGCAGTCGCTGCACACGAACGCCCTCGACGAGGCCCTCGCGCTGCCGACGGACTTCTCCGCGCGGATCGCCCGCAACACCCAGCTGCTGCTGCAGCAGGAGTCCGGCACCACGCGCGTGATCGACCCGTGGGGTGGGTCTGCGTTCGTCGAGAAGCTGACCTACGACCTCGCGCGCAAGGCCTGGGGCCACATCACCGAGGTCGAGCAGGCCGGCGGCATGGCTCGCGCGATCGATGCCGGTATCCCCAAGCTGCGCATCGAGGAGGCCGCCGCGCGCACCCAGGCGCGCATCGACTCCGGGCGGCAGCCGGTGATCGGCGTCAACAAGTACCAGGTCACCGACGACGAAGAGATCGACGTCCTCAAGGTCGACAACGCCGGCGTCCGCGCCCAGCAGCTGGAGAAGCTGCGCCGGCTGCGGTCCGAACGCGACTCCGCGGCGACGGAAGACGCGCTGCGGCGGCTCACCGAGGGTGCCCAGCAGGGCGGCAACCTGCTGGAACTGGCCATCGACGCCGCCAGGGCGAAGGCCACGGTCGGCGAGATCTCCGACGCGCTCGAGAAGATCTGGGGACGGCACTCCGGGCAGATCCGGACGATCTCGGGTGTCTACCGCGAGGAGGTGGGGAAGACGCAGAACGTCGAGAAGGCCCGTCAGCTGGTCGACGAGTTCGCCGCGGAGGAGGGTCGCCGCCCCCGGATCCTCGTCGCGAAGATGGGCCAGGACGGCCACGACCGCGGCCAGAAGGTGATCGCCACCGGCTTCGCCGACCTCGGCTTCGACGTCGACGTCGGCCCGCTGTTCTCCACCCCGGCCGAGGTGGCGCGGCAGGCGATCGAAGCGGACGTGCACGTCGTCGGCGTCTCGTCACTGGCCGCCGGGCACCTGTCGCTGGTGCCCGCGCTGCGGCACGAGCTGGCCGAGCTGGGCCGCGAGGACATCATGGTGGTCGTCGGCGGCGTCATCCCGCCGCAGGACTACCCGGCGCTGCGCGAGGCCGGGGCGGCGGCGATCTTCGGCCCCGGCACGGTGCTCGCGGACGCGGCCATCGACCTGCTCGGCCAGCTGTCGGCGCAGGAGTCCTGACCCTTGCCGCGCAGGATCGACGTCACCGCCTACGCCAAGGGGGTGCTCGCGGGGGACCGCGGGATGCTGTCGAAGGCGATCACGCTGGTCGAGTCGCAGCGGGACGACCACCGGGCGCTGGCGCAGGAGCTGCTCGTCGAGCTGCTGCCCGTGTCGGGCGGCGCGCGGCGCGTCGGCATCACCGGCGTCCCCGGTGTCGGCAAGTCGACATTCATCGACCAGCTGGGCACCGACCTGACCGCGGCCGGCCACCGGGTCGCCGTGCTGGCCGTCGACCCGTCGTCCACCCGGACCGGCGGGTCGATCCTCGGCGACAAGACCCGGATGGCGCGGCTGGCGGTCGACGAACGGGCGTTCATCCGCCCGTCGCCGACGTCCGGGACGCTCGGCGGCGTCGCGCGGGCGACCCGCGAGACGATCGTGCTGATGGAGGCGGCGGGCTACGACGTCGTGCTGGTCGAGACCGTCGGGGTGGGACAGTCCGAAGTGACCGTCGCGAACATGGTCGACTGCTTCCTGTTCCTGACCCTGGCGCGCACCGGCGACCAGCTGCAGGGCATCAAGAAGGGCGTGCTGGAGCTCGCCGACGTCATCGCGGTCAACAAGGCCGACGGCGACCACGAGCGGGACGCCCGGCGGGCGGCGCGGGAGCTGGCGGGCGCGCTGCGGATGATCTACGGGCCCGAGGCGTCGTGGACACCGCCGGTGCTGACCTGCAGCGGCCTGCACAACCTGCGGCTCGACGAGGTCTGGGGCGCGATCGAGCAGCACCGCGACACGCTGACCGCGTCCGGCGAGCTGGCCGCCCGGCGGCGGCAGCAGCAGGTCGACTGGACGTGGGCGATGGTCCGCGAACAGCTGCTGGGTCGGCTGGCGGCGCATCCGGACGTGCGAACGGTCGTTCCGGACGTCGAACGGGCGGTGCGCGACGGTGAACTGACGGCTACCCTCGGTGCACAGCGGATCCTCGACGCGTTCAGTGGCTGACGCGCGGGCGGTCCGCGGGCAGAATGCCTGGTGGCGGCGAAGGGATGACATGGCGAAACTGCGGGGTCTGGTCCTGGTCGGGCTGCTCGGGGCGGTGCTGTTCACCGCGTCGCCCGCGTATGCCGCTCCGGTGCGCCCGGTGGCCGTGACGATGTCGGCGGCGCACGCTTCTCCGGTGCTGGTCCCGGCGCAGACCACGGTCAACCCGGGCCCGGTGCTCGACCCGGCGCAGACGGACAAGGCGAACAGCGAAAAGACCAGGAACAAGCTGATCGCGGGCCTGCTCGCGGTCGTCCTGCTCGGCATCGTGATCTGGGGCCGCAAGATCCGTTCGAAGCGGGCCAAGGGGTCCTGAGGTTTTCGGCTTTGCCGAAGTGGTGCACGCCGTTCAACGCAGATCCGGTACCGGCCGTCTAGGACGGCGCTTTTCGAGGCGCGGCTTGCCGCCTGCATGGTGCACGATCGTCTGCAAATGCGTACAGATCGATCGGCACGACGCGTGACCCCAGCCGCTGCGCGGGTTACCCGTGTTGCGGGAGGAGGTGCGGCGTGACGGTGTTGGACTCACGGCCGGACGTTCCAGGCGACCCCCATGGGCGCATCATCAACCCCATGGAGGGGTCCGAGGCGCTCATTTCCGAAGCCGGCGTAAGCATGGCTCCCGTGGAGGACCTTGGTGCGGGCCGCGGCCCGTTCTGGCTGGACGACTGGCTGCGCGCCAACGCGACCGACGTGCTGGCCTGGCGAAGGCACATCCACGCGCACCCGGAGCTGTCGCGGCACGAGTTCGCGACCACGGAACTGGTCGTCACGCTGCTGCGTTCGGTCGGGCTCAAGCCGTGGGTGCTGCCGGGCGGCACGGGTGTCGTCTGCGACATCGGCAGTGGTGAGCGGTGCGTGGCGCTGCGCGCGGACATGGACGCGTTGCCGCTGACGGAGGCGACCGGCCTGCCGTACGCGTCGACGACCGAGGGCGCGGCCCACATGTGCGGCCACGACGCCCACACGGCGATCCTGCTGGGCGCGGCCCGCGCCCTGGCCGGCGCGCCGGAGCTGCCGGGCCGCGTCCGGCTGATCTTCCAGCCCGCCGAGGAGGTCATGCCGGGGGGAGCGCTGGACATGATCGCGGCGGGCGCGCTGGAGGGCGTCGAGCGGATCTACGGCCTGCACGTCGACCCGCGCCTCGAGGTGGGGTCGGTGGGGATGCGCGTCGGCGCGCTGACCTCAGCGGCGGACCTGATCGAGCTGCGCCTGACGTCCCCGGGCGGCCACACGTCCCGCCCGCACCTGACGGCGGACCTGGTGCACGCGCTGGGCACGGTGATCACGTCCCTGCCCGCGGTGCTCTCCCGCCGCGTCGACCCGCGGTCCGGGACGGTCCTGGTGTGGGGAGCGGTCCACGCGGGTCAGGCGGCCAACGCGGTCCCCCAGGACGGCGTCCTGCGCGGCACCTTGCGCACGGCGGACCACGAGGTCTGGACGGCCCTGGAGCCGCTGGTGGCCGCTTCGGTGGAGTCCCTCCTGGCCCCCACCGGCGTCGGCTTCCAACTGGACTACCGCCGGGGCGTTCCGCCGGTGGTCTCGGACCCGGAGTCGACGGCCCTGATGCGCGCCGGCGTCGAGGCCGCCCTCGGCGAGGGCGCGGTGGCCCAGACGGAGCAGTCCTCCGGAGGCGAGGACTTCGGCTGGTACCTCGAGCACGTCCAGGGAGCCTTCGCCCGCCTCGGCGTCTGGCCCGGCCCCCCGGCCCCCCAGTCGGACATCCACCGCCCCACGTTCGTCCTGGACGAGCGAGCCCTCCTCTGCGGAGTCCGAACCCTGGTCCACACAGCCCTAACCACCCTCGCCTGACGAGTTCCGCCTCCAATCACGCGAGTTCCGTTTCCGATCACGCGAGTGCGGAGTTACGCACACAAGTTATCCACAGGCTAGGCGAGTTATCCACAGCTCGAGGATGAGGCCCTTCCGTTGATCGTCGGAGGGCCTCATCCTCGAAGTTGTGATCAGATGGGGAGGACTTCACGGAGCCGTCTCGCGTCGCGAAGCCGATGCGGTTTTGGGGCGGCGAGCGGTGCTCGAGGGGCTGGCGACCGGCGTGCTGGCGCAGCCGTGGCGAGGCGTGGTCATCCACGCAGCGGATGCGCTGAATCTTGCGACCCGGGCGCAGGCCGCGCTGATCGCGGTCGGTCCGCCCGCTGTGTTGTCGGGAGCTACTTCTCTTGCCCTGCATGGGATTTCGGCTGCCGAGGAGCCCGCGGTGCACCTCACCGTGCCCTACGCCCGGCGGGTGGAGTCGAGGCCCGGGCTGGTGGTGCATCGAGCCGAATTCACCGAGTCCGATGTGATCGAAATCGAGGGGCTGGCGGTGTTTTCACTCGACCTCGCCCTCGCTGATTTCCTCTGCGACGGAGACAAGCGAACAGCGTTCGCGGCCCTCGACGAGGCCATGCGGGGGCTGGCTGCCGACCACTGCCTGAAGCTCCGTGAGAACGTCCGTGACCGCATTTTGGACCGCAGGAGCAGGCGAGGTATCCACAGGGCGCAGATGCTCCTGGCACTCGCGACCGGGAAGGCCGAATCGCCGCCCGAGAGCATCCTCCGGCTGATCGTGGTCGAAGCCGGATTGCCGGTTCCGGAGGCGCAGTACGAGATCACCGCCATCGACGGCCGCAAGCTGTACGTGCTCGACATGGCGTGGCCGGCCCTCCGCATCGCCCTGGAGTACGACGGCTTCGCCGCTCACGAGGAGCGGCGTGAGCACGATGCCGAGCGCGACCAGCGGCTGGCCGGTCGAGGCTGGGTCACCATCCGGGCAGCCGCGGCGGATCTCCGAGACCCCAGCCGGGTGCTGGCCGAACTCCGGTCCCACTTCGAGCGACGAGCGGCGTGACTCGCGTGCTCGAGGCCGTCACCCGCGTGATTGGGGGCGTAACTCGCGTGATCGGGGACGGAACTCAGCCGGTTATGCCGGAGCAGGGGCGGGTTCGGAGGTCGTCGACGTAGTCGGCGGGGGCGCCGGCCGCCTCGGCGGCGTCGGCCAGGACGCCCAGGTAGCGGGCCGACGGGAGGCCGCCTTCGTAGGCGTCCAGGACGTACAGCCAGGCCAGGACCGAGCCGTCCATCGTCTGGACTCTGAGGCGGATCTTCGAGTGGATGCCCAGCTCGCCGCCTTCCCAGCGGTCCAGCCCGTCCTCGTCCAGCGGGGTCACGTCGTACAACACGACGAACACCCGTGATCCGGGGTCCTCGACGATCGTGGCCAGGGCACCTTCCCACCCCAGGTCCTCGCCGCCGAAGGTCAGGCGCCAGCCCTCCAGCCAGCCGGTGCCGGCCATCGGAGAGTGCGGCGCGCGCTCCAGCATCTGGGCGGGCTCCATGTTCGATCCGTACGCGGCATACAACGGCACGCCGACAGCGTAGCGACACCTCCCTCACCCGAGTGGACGCACTCGCCGTGTTCGCCCACTTCGGTGTCCGGTCACCTTCGCCGCGTACGGTGAGAGCACCGCACGAACAGCCCAGAGGAGGACCCAGGTGACCAGGATCGTGATCATGGGCGGGGGCCCCGCCGGCTACGAAGCCGCGCTGGTCGCGGCCCAGCACGGAGCCGACGTCACGATCGTCGAGCGGGACGGCCTGGGTGGCGCCTGCGTCCTCTACGACTGCGTCCCCTCGAAGACGTTCATCGCCAGCTCCGGCGCGCTGGCCAAGATGCACGACCTCGGCGAGCTCGGCATCAACACCGACCTGGCCGACACCAGCATCGACCTCCCGACCGTCCACGGCCGGGTGAAGGGCCTCGCGCTCGCCCAGTCCGCCGACATCCGCGCCCGCGTCCAGCGCGAAGGCGTCCGCGTCATCGCCGGCGAAGCGCGCTTCTGCGACGAAGAGCCCGGCCTGGCGACGCACAAGGTCGCCGTCACGACCAAGGACGGCACCGAGAAGCTGCCCGCTGACGTCGTCCTCATCGCCACCGGCGCCACCCCGCGCGTGCTGCCCGGCGCGGTCCCCGACGGCGAGCGCATCCTCGACTGGCGTCAGCTCTACGAGCTCCAGGAGCTGCCCGAGCACCTCGCCGTGATCGGCTCGGGCGTCACCGGCGCCGAGTTCGCCTCCGCCTACACCGAGATGGGCGTCAAGGTCACCGTCGTCTCCAGCCGTGACCGCGTCCTCCCGCACGAGGACGCCGACGCCGCCGCGGTGCTCGAAGAGGTCTTCTCCCAGCGCGGCACGACCGTCGCGAAGCAGGCGCGCGCCGACCGCGTCGAGCGCACCGAAAAGGGCGTCGAGATCTTCCTCGCCGACGGCCGCGTGATCGAAGCCAGCCACGCGCTGATGACCGTCGGCTCGGTGCCCAACACCCGGGACATCGGCCTGGACAAGGTCGGCATCGAGCCCGGCCCCGGCGGGTTCATCACCGTCGACCGCGTTTCGCGCACCTCCGTTCCCGGGATCTACGCCGCCGGCGACTGCACCGGCGTGCTCATGCTGGCCTCGGTGGCGAGCATGCAGGGCCGCATCGCGATGTGGCACGCGCTGGGCGAAGGCGTCGCGCCGATCAAGCTCAAGACCGTCGCCGCCAACGTGTTCACCCACCCGGAGATCGCCACCGTCGGCATCAGCCAGCAGGCGATCGACTCCGGCGAGGTGCCCGCGCGCACCATCATGCTGCCCCTGGCCACCAACGCGCGCGCGAAGATGGAGGGCCTCCGCCGAGGCTTCGTGAAGCTGTTCTGCCGCCCCGCCACCGGCGTGGTCGTCGGTGGAGTCGTCGTGGCGCCGCAGGCGAGCGAGCTCATCCTTCCCATCGCGCTCGCCGTCCAGAACCAGCTCACAGTGGACCACCTGGCACTGACATTTTCGGTGTACCCGTCGCTGTCGGGCTCGATCACCGAGGCCGGCCGCCAGCTCATGCGCCACGACGATCTCGACTGATCCGGTAGGCAACCCGTCGCGCCCCGTCGCGTCTTGTCGGTTGTAAGGCTGAAGGACGCGAAGGGTGTGAAGGTGCGCAAGACGGTGTTTTTGGTTGCGGCAGCGGTGTTCGGGGCGACGGCGCTGACGGGACCGGCGATGGCGCAGCAGAGCACGGTCCCGGCGCCGAGCGGCGCGCCGGCCAAGGGCAGCGTCCAGCTCAACGTCAACACCGCGATCAACCAGACGCTCGTGGACAAGTACGTCCGCGACGCGCCGAACGTGGCTCTGGCGAAGTGCGACGGCCCTTCACCGGCGTTCTCCTCGCCGGTGCTGACCTTCGCCAACTACACGCCCGGCCCGTTCATGGGCGCCGACGCGAACATCAGCGCCGACGTCGAGCTGAAGCCGGGCACCGCGGCGGGGACGTACCCGCTGAGCGTGACCTGCGGCAGCCAGACGTACACCACGCAGTTCACCGTGCCCGCCGCCCAGGTCGCGAGGGTGCCTTCGGGCGCCGCGAAGGCCGGCGACGGCAGCATGGCGGGCTGATTTCCCGGAAACGCCCACGAACCACCCCGGAGCCCGTCCGGGGTGGTTTTTTCTTGCCCTGCAAGCAACCCCGCCGCAGGTAGGGACGTCTTCGGAAGCAGAAGTCCCGGGGGAGGGAAAAGGAATGACAATGAAAAAGATCCTGGCCGTAGCCGCCGTTTCGAGCGGATTGCTGCTCTCGGCTCCGGCGGCTTTCGCCGCGACGCCGGCCGGGCACGCGGGGAACCCGAAGGCGTACCTCCGCGTCATGCCGACCGCGGCCCGTCCAGGCGCGAAGGTGCAGATCCGGCTCGGCTGCGAAGCCGCGAGCACGCGCACCCCGACGTCCCCGGTGCTCACCGTCGGTGCCCTGCGGCGCGTCGGCCCGCAGAACGACCCGGCCAAGGCACCCGCCGCCGCCGCGGCGGCGGTCGTGCAGCCCGCGAAGCCGGGCGTCTACCAGGTGTCGTTCTCCTGCGGCGGCGCGGAACTGACCGCGAAGTTCACCGTTCTGGGTGAACATCGCCAGGTGACGAAGGTGCCGTCGGGAGCACCGCAGACCGGTGGCGGTTCCGAAGACCACGGGCCCTTCGCCGCCGCGGCCGCCATGGGCGTGCTGGCCGTCGGCGGCGGCGGTCTCGTGCTGGCCCGCCGTTCCTGGCGGCGCTGACCGCACCGAAGGCCGCGAGAGGGGCGGGGTACCGTCGGGAGCCAACCGAAAGGGCCACCTGAACGTGTGAACATGCAGGTGCTACCCAGGGGGACGGCATGACCACGAGGATCACGAGCAGGCGAGGCGTCCTGATCGCCGTCGTCGCCGCGTTGCCGGCCACCCTGGCCGTGCTCGCGCTGACGCTCGGCGGCGGTGGCGATGACCCCGGCCAGGGCGCCGCCCAGCCGGTCACGCAACCGGTCAGCCTCGCTCCGACGCCCCAGGCGGCCGGTGAGGACGCCGTCGCGGCGCTGCCCAAGTCCGAGCCCGTTTCGATCGACATCCCGAAGATCGGCGCGCGTTCGACGCTGATCCCGCTCGGGCTCAACCCGGACAACACCGTCCAGGTGCCGCCGGTGACCACGCCGCTGCAGGCCGGCTGGTACACCTACGCGCCGACGCCGGGCGAGACCGGGCCTGCCGTCGTCCTCGGGCACGTCGACGGCAACCACCAGAAGGGCATCTTCTTCCGGCTCAAGGAGCTGGCCGCCGGCGACCGCGTCTCGATCGCCCGCAAGGACGGCACCACGGCGGTGTTCGAAGTGACGAAGGTGCACCAAGTGCCGAAGAAGGACTTCGAACGCGAAGGCGTCTACGACGACACCGCCGGTCCCGAACTGCGGCTGATCACCTGCGGCGGGGTCTTCGACCGGTCCGCGCACAACTACGTCGACAACATCGTCGTCTACGCCCGCCTGGTCCAGGCCTGATTTCCGGTTTTTGTCGGTGCCCGGTGCCACACTGTGCGGGCCGTCACCGAAGGCGGCGCGAACGAGGGGTTGGGAGTCGGCATGGTGTTCCGGGACGAAAGATGGCCCGACGGTACGCCCAGCTGGGTGGACCTGATGGTGCCCGATCAGGACAAGGCGATCGCCTTCTACGGCAGCCTGTTCGGCTGGGACGTGCAGCGGGGCGGTGCGGAGACCGGCTTCTACGGCATGGCCGGGCTGCGGGGCCGTCCGGTCGCCGGCATCGGGCAGACCCCACCGGGCCAGGACATCCCCCCGGCCTGGACGACGTACCTCGCCGTGTCCGATGTGGACCACACGGTCGCCGCCGTCACCGAGGCGGGCGGGCAGCTCGTCATGCCGGTGATGGAGGTGCTGAAGGAGGGCCGGATGGCCATCGTGGCCGACCCGGCGGGCGCGGTCTTCGGCCTCTGGGAGGCCGGCAACCACATCGGCACGCAGGTCACGGCGGCCCCGGGCACCCTGGCCTGGAACGAGTGCCTGAGCCGCGGCTTCCCGGCGGCGAAGGCGTTCTACGAGGAGGTCTTCGGCTACGGCTTCCAGGACATCTCCGGCGGCAGCTTCACGTACACGGTGCTGCTGCTCGACGGGCGTCCGATCGGCGGCCTCGGCACCGTACCCGAGTCGGTGCCCGCGGAGGTGCCCTCGTACTGGTCGGCGTACTTCTGGGTGGCGGACGCCGATGCCGGCGCGGCCAAGGTGGCCGAACTGGGCGGCACGGTCGAGGGGCAGCCCTTCGACTCGCCGTACGGGCGGCAGGTGCGGGTCACCGACGACCAGGGCGTCCCGTTCATGATCATCGCCCCGAACGAGCAGTCGGGCGAGCCGGAGGGCTGGGCCGTGTGAGCGGGCGGGCCGGGAGCGCCACCAGGCGGCACCCCCGGCCACGGCCGGTCAGTCCTCGTCTTCGACCCAGTCGAAGGTCTTCGTGACGGCCTTCTTCCAGTTGCGGTACTCGCGCTCCCGGCGGGCGTCGTCCATGGCCGGCTCCCACTGCTTGTCCTGGGCCCAGTTGGTGCGGATGTCGTCCTCGGACTTCCAGAACCCGACGGCGAGGCCGGCGGCGTACGCGGCACCCAGCGCGGTGGTCTCGTTGACCACCGGGCGGATCACCGGCACGCCGAGGATGTCGGCCTGGAACTGCATGAGGAGCTCGTTGACGACCATGCCGCCGTCGACCTTGAGCGCCTTCAGCGGGACACCGGAGTCGGCGTTCATCGCGTCGAGCACCTCGCGGGTCTGGAAGGCGGTCGCCTCCAGCACCGCGCGGGCGAGGTGGCCCTTGTTGACGAACCGGGTGAGCCCGACGATCGCCCCGCGAGCGTCGGATCGCCAGTAAGGAGCGAACAGACCCGAGAACGCCGGGACGAAGTACGCGCCGCCGTTGTCCTCGACGGTGCTCGCGTGCTGCTCGATCTCGGCCGCGGTCGAGATCATGCCGAGGTTGTCGCGCAGCCACTGCACCAGCGAACCGGTGACGGCGATGGAGCCTTCCAGCGCGTACACCGTGTCGTTCGAGCCGATCTTGTAGCAGATCGTGGTGAGCAGCCCGTTCTGCGACATCACCTTCTCGGTACCGGTGTTGAGCAGCATGAAGTTGCCGGTGCCGTAGGTGTTCTTGGCCTCGCCGGGCGAGAGGCAGGCCTGGCCGAACGTCGCGGCCTGCTGGTCGCCCAGGATGCCCGCGATCGGGACGCCGGCCAGCGCGCCCTTCTCGCGGACCTTGCCGTACTCCTCGGACGAGGAGCGGATCTCCGGCAGCATCGAAAGGGGGATGCCCATCTCGCCGGCGATCTCGGCGTCCCACTGCAGGGTGTCGAGGTCCATCAGCATGGTGCGGGAGGCGTTGGTCGGGTCGGTGACGTGCACGCCGCCGTCGGCCCCGCCGGTCATGTTCCACAGCACCCAGGTGTCCATGTTGCCGAAGATCAGATCACCGGCTTCGGCCTTCTCGCGAGCGCCTTCGACGTTGTCCAGGATCCACTTGATCTTGGGTCCGGAGAAGTAGGTCGCGAGCGGGAGGCCGACCTTGTCGCGGTAGCGCTCCTGGCCGCCGCCGAGGTTGCCGAGTTCGGTGACGATCCGGTCGGTGCGGGTGTCCTGCCAGACGATCGCGTTGTACACCGGCCGGCCGGTCGTCTTGTCCCAGACGAGCGCGGTCTCGCGCTGGTTGGTGATGCCGACCGCGGCGATGTCCTTGGCGGTCAGGTCGGCCTTGGCCAGCGCACCCGCGGCGACCCGGCGCGTGTTCTCCCAGATCTCTTCCGCGTTGTGCTCGACCCAGCCGGCGCGGGGGAAGATCTGCTCGTGCTCGCGCTGGTCGACCGAGACGACGCGGCCTTCGTGGTTGAAGATCATGCACCGGGTGGACGTGGTGCCCTGGTCGATCGCGGCTACGTACGAAGTCATTTGTGCTCCCGGAATTCCGTCGAACTTGCGATCAGGTCAGGTTGTGGACGGCGAGGTACAGCAGGGCGGCGAGGGCGCCACCGACGAGCGGGCCGACGACCGGGATCCACGAGTAGCCCCAGTTGGCGTTGGCCTTGTTCTTGATCGGCAGCAGGAACGCGTAGGCGATCCGGGGGCCGAGGTCGCGGGCCGGGTTGATGGCGTAGCCCGTCGGCCCGCCGAGGGAGGTACCGATCACGAGCACCACGAACGAGACGCCCGCGTAGCCCAGTGCGGAGTTGCCGAAGTTCGGCGTCCCGCCGTCGGCGGTCGCGTAGGTCGGGCTGAGCAGGATCCAGGCGACCAGCACGAACGTGCCGATGATCTCGGTGACGAGGTTCCAGGCGGTGTTGGGGATCTGGGGTGCGGTGGAGAAGATGCCGAGCGTGTTCTCGGGCTCGGGGTGGTCGTCGAACTGCAGCTTGTACGCCGCCCAGCAGAGGACGGCACCGAGGATGGCGCCGACCATCTGGCCGATGAAATAGAACGGCACGTTGCCCCACGGCGTCTTGTCCGCGATCGCGAGGCCGAGGGTGACGGCCGGGTTGAGGTGGGCCCCGCTCGGAGCGGCGATGCTGGCGCCGGTGAAGACGGCGAACGCCCAGCCGAAGTTGATGAACAGGAAGCCTGCTTGATGACCGTTGTTCTTGCGGAGCACGTGGTTGGCGACCACACCGTTGCCGAGCAGGATCAGCGCGGCCGTTCCCAGTATTTCCCAGACGACTATCGCTCCAGCACTCACCGCTGCACCTCCACACTGGACACTCTGCGCAGGGTCGATCACGGCGTGCCACGGCACCGTTGCCGACCCACGTCCGCGCGACGTTACCGGGGCGTAGAAGCTACTTCCAAGCACCGGGCAGCCGAATCTTTTCAAGATCGCCGTCAAGATCGCGGTCAAGATCCAGGTCGGGTCGCGGAGGGTTACGCCACAAGTGTCATCCGTGGACGGGCGGACGATCACCGGGTCGTGCGATGCTGGAAGCCTCGCCGGCACGAGGAGGAATGTCACGTGGCGCAGCACGCAGCGGAGACGAACCCGGCTCGACTGGGCCCGGTCAAGCGGGAAGAGACGTGGCAGCGGCTCGGCAACGAGACCTTCGACCTCGTCGTCATCGGCGGCGGTGTGGTCGGGGCGGGCACGGCGCTGGACGCCGCGACGCGCGGGCTGCGGGTCGCGCTCGTCGAGGCCCGTGACCTCGCGTCCGGGACGTCGAGCCGGTCGAGCAAGCTCTTCCACGGCGGCCTGCGGTACCTGGAGCAGCTCGAGTTCGGCCTGGTCCGCGAGGCGCTGCGCGAGCGCGAGCTGATGCTGACGACGATCGCGCCCCACCTGGTCAAGCCGGTCAGCTTCCTCTACCCGCTGACGCACCGCGTGTGGGAGCGGCCGTACACCGCGGCCGGCCTGCTGATGTACGACACGATGGGCGGCGCCCGCAGCGTCCCGGGCCAGAAGCACCTCACCCGCGCCGGCGCGCTGCGGATGGTGCCGGCGCTCAAGCGCTCGGCGCTGATCGGCGGGATCCGCTATTACGACGCCCAGTCCGACGACGCCCGCCACACGATGACGGTGGCCAGGACGGCGGCGCACTACGGCGCGGTCGTGCGGACGTCGACCCAGGTCGTCGGGTTCCTCCGCGAAGCCGACCGGGTGTCCGGTGTGCGCGTGCGCGACGTCGAGGACGGCCGCGAGACGGAGATTTCGGCCGCCGCGGTGATCAACTGCACCGGCGTCTGGACCGACGAGCTGCAGCGCCTGTCCGGCGGCCGCGGGCGGTTCCGGGTGCGCGCGAGCAAGGGCGTGCACATCGTCGTCCCGCGCGACCGGATCGTCTCGGAGTCGGGGATGATCCTGCGCACCGAGAAGTCGGTGCTGTTCGTGATCCCGTGGCGCAACCACTGGATCGTCGGCACGACGGACACGGACTGGAACCTCGACCTCGCCCACCCGGCGGCGACGAAGCACGACATCGACTACCTGCTCGAGCACGTCAACACGGTCCTGGCGACCCCGCTGACCCACGACGACATCGAAGGCGTGTATGCGGGGCTTCGCCCGCTGCTGGCGGGGGAGAGCGAAGAGACGTCGAAGCTGTCCCGCGAGCACGCGGTGGCCCGCGTCGCCCCGGGGCTGGTCGCGATCGCGGGCGGCAAGTACACGACGTACCGCGTGATGGCGGCGGACGCGGTCGACGCGGCGGCGGTGGACCTGCCGGGCCGGTCGCAGCCGTCGATCACGGACAAGGTCCCGCTCCTGGGCGCGGACGGTTACCACGCCCTGGTCAACCAGGCCGACCACCTGGCCGCCGAGCACGGCCTGCACCCGTACCGGGTCCGGCACCTGCTGGATCGCTACGGCTCACTGGTCCACGAAGTCCTGGCCTCGGCGGAGGGCCGCCCGGAGCTGCTGAAGCCGATCGAGCACGCGCCGGACTACCTGGGCGTCGAAGTGGTGTACGCGGCTTCGCACGAAGGGGCCCTGCACCTGGAGGACGTCCTGGCCCGCCGCACGCGCATCTCGATCGAGTACGCGCACCGCGGCGTGGACTGCGCCGAGCAGGTGGCCACCCTGGTGGGTGAAGTGCTGGGCTGGTCGCCCGAAACGGTGAAGCGCGAGATCGAGGTCTACCGGGCCCGGGTGGAGGCCGAGCGCGAGTCCCAGTCCCAGCCGAGCGACGAAGCGGCGGACGCCCTGCGGTCGGCGGCCCCGGAAGCCCGCGCGGGCATCGTGGAGCCGGTGAGCTGAGGGGCCGTCAGGACGTCCGGTGCCAGCGGATCAACCGCTCCCCGGTCGGGGCGCGGTCCGCCTCCGGGCCGACGAGCGTGAACCCGCAGCGCTCGGCCACGATCGCCGACGCCGTGTTGCTCTCTTCGTACCGGTAGCTGACCTCGGTCAGCCCGAGCCCGCCGAAGCCGAACCGCAGGGCGGCGTTCAACGCGGTGGTCGCGATGCCCTTGCCGCGCTCGGCCGGGTGGACCCAGATCGTCGCCTCCGCGTACGCGGCGTCGAGGTTCAGCTCGCGCAGCCCCACCTCGCCCAGGAGCCGTCCCGACGTCGGTTCCGCGATCGCCCACGAACAGCGCTCGTCGCCCGCCCACTGGGCCGCCCGCAAGGCCACGTACTCGGTGGCCTCGTCGAGGGTGCGCAGGCGGTAGTTCAGGACGTACTTGCGGTGCGTCGGATCGGCGAACGCCTCCATCAACAACGGCCGGTCGTCGATGTGGCGGTCGGCGCGCAGCTGGCGCAGGTAGTAGGTGCCCGCGTTGATCTCCACCGGTTCCACTCCGCCCAGCCTAGCCAGACCGGGCGCGACGATCACGACCGGCGGCGGCGCACACCCGCGATCGCCGCGACCACCAGCGGCAGCGCGACCGAAATGATCAGCAACCGACCGCGGGACAGGATCAGCACCGCGATCGCCAGCACGATCGCGATCGGCACCGCGCTCCGGTTCAGGAACGTCGACAGCGCGCTCTCCCCGGCCATCACCGGCACCCCGGGCGCGGCCGCGCCGTTCAGCAGCGCGCTCGGGCGCGGTGACGGCAGGTCGTCGAACAGCGGGATCAGTTCGCTCACCCGCTTCGCCGCCGTCACCTTCGCCGACCGGGTTCCGTACTCGTCGATGTCGAGGCGGCCGGTGCGGACGTGTTCCTCCAGGACGTCGAGGGCGTCCTGGCGTTCCGCGTCGCTCAAGCGCATGTCACCCACGGTGGGATCAGCGGCCCAGTTCGCGGCGGTAGGAGTCACGCAGTTCGCGGCGGCGCTCGCGGTCGCGCAGGTGCCGGTCGCGGCGGTCGTGGTGGCGCTGGTCGTGGTTCCAGTCGTGGCCCCACATCGACTTGCCGAACACCGTCAGCCCGATCGGGACGAAGATGATCGGCCAGGCCAGCGTGCCCGTGGCGATCAGGGCGATCGCGGCGATGAAGGCCAGCGGCACGATCGCGGCCAGGAACCGCTGCGGCGGCGACCAGTTGTCCGGCGGCCCGGACCGCCGCGGCGCCGGTGCGGCCGCCGGCTCCGGTGCCGGGGCGACCGCGGCCTGCGGCACGTCCTCGTAGCGCGGGTGCGGTTCCGGCAGGTCGGCGAAGATTTCGCTCAGCTCGCCGCGGGTCTTGGCCGCGGTGATCCGGGCCGAGCGCTCGCCGTACTCGTCGATGTCGAGCCGTCCCGCCGTCATGTGCTCGCCGATGGCGGACAGCGCGGACTCACGGTTCTGGTCGCTGATCCGCAGCTGCGGAGACGGGACTTCGGTCACGTAGTCGATGGTAGGCCGCCTCGGGGGCGGCCCACCACGACATCGGCAACGAACTGTCCTACTTGATCTCGAGAAGCTGCGTGCCCTGCGTCACGGCGGCGCCGACCTCGATCGAAAGCCCGGTCACCGTGCCCGCTTTGTGGGCGGTGACCGGATTCTCCATCTTCATCGCCTCGAGGACGACGATCAGCTCACCGGCTTCGACCGTCTGGCCCTCTTCGACGGCCACCTTCACGATCGTGCCCTGCATCGGCGCTGTGACGGCGTCGCCGCTCACCGCGGCCTTCGTGCCGCCGGCGCGCTTGCGCGGCTTCGCCTTGACCGCGGTGCCGCCCCCGCCGCCGCCTTCGAACGCGAACCCGCCCGGCAGCGACACTTCCAGGCGCCGCCCGCCGACCTCGACCACGACGTTCTGCCGCGGCTCTTCCTCGGCGGCCTCGACCTCGGGCGCCACGAACGGCTCGATCTTGTTGTCGAACTCCGTCTCGATCCAGCGGGTGTGCACGCTGAAGCCGGTTTCGTCGCCGATGAACGCCGGGTCGTTGACGATCACGCGGTCGAACGGCAGCACCGTCGCCATGCCCTCGACGACCATCTCGTCGAGCGCCCGGCGGCTGCGCTCCAGGGCGTTGTTGCGGTCCGAGCCGGTGACGATCAGCTTGGCCAGCATCGAGTCGAACTGCCCGCCGATGACGCTGCCGGACTCGACGCCCGAGTCGACGCGCACACCCGGGCCGCTCGGCGCGACGAACTTGGTCACCGTGCCCGGCGCGGGCAGGAAGCCGCGGCCGGCGTCCTCGCCGTTGATCCGGAACTCGATCGAGTGCCCGCGGGGTTCCGGGTCGGAGGTGATCCGCAGCTTCTCGCCGCGCGCGATGCGGAACATCTCGCGGACCAGGTCGAGCCCGGTGGTTTCCTCCGACACCGGGTGCTCGACCTGCAGCCGGGTGTTGACCTCGAGGAAGGAGATCGTGCCGTCGGTCGCGACGAGGTACTCGACCGTGCCGGCGCCGTAGTAGCCGGCTTCCTTGCAGATCGCCTTCGCCGAGGAGTGGATGCGCTCGCGCTGCTCGTCGCTCAGGAACGGCGCGGGCGCCTCCTCGACCAGCTTCTGGTGGCGGCGCTGCAGCGAGCAGTCGCGGGTGCCGACGACGATCGCGTTGCCGTGCATGTCGGCCAGCACCTGCGCCTCGACGTGCCGCGGCTTGTCCAGGTACCGCTCGACGAAGCACTCGCCGCGGCCGAACGCCGCGACCGCCTCGCGGGTGGCCGACTCGAACAGCTCGGGGATCTCTTCGCGGGTGCGCGCGACCTTCAGGCCGCGGCCGCCACCGCCGAACGCCGCCTTGATGGCCACCGGCAGGCCGTGCTCGTCGGCGAACGCGACGATCTCGGAGGCGTCCTTGACCGGCTCCTTGGTGCCCGGCACCAGCGGCGCGCCCGCGCGCATCGCGATGTGGCGGGCGGTGACCTTGTCGCCGAGGTCGCGGATTGCCTGCGGGCTCGGCCCGATCCAGGTCAGCCCGGCGTCGAGGACGGCCTGGGCGAAGTCCGCGTTTTCGGAGAGGAAGCCGTAGCCGGGGTGCACCGAGTCGGCGCCCGACCGCTTGGCCGCGTCCAGGAGCTTGTCGAAGTTCAGGTAGCTCTCGGCGGCGGTGGTGCCGCCCAGGGCGAAGGCTTCGTCGGCCAGGCGGACGTGCGGTGCGTCGCGATCCGGGTCCGCGTACACCGCGACGCTGGCCAAACCGGCGTCCTTGGCGGCTCTGATGACGCGTACCGCGATTTCCCCACGGTTGGCGACCAGGATCTTGGTCACCGGACCACCCGTGGTTTCGCCGACCTGCTCGGCCACCCCGCACCTCCTGCGTCCGACAGCTGCATTGCTGACCGCCCACGCGGCATCTGGGAAGTCTACGGATCTGACGTCGGGAGTCTCTTGAGTGAGAGGTGAACCACGCTCAGACGTGGTGCCGGAGCTCCTCGGGCAGCGGCGAATCGAGCACGATCACGTCGTACGGGTTCGCTTTGTGGACCTTCGGCAGGTGCTCGGTGTTCACCAGCGCCCACGGCTGGTGCTCGCCGCAGCAGTCGATCAGCCGGTCCAGGGCGGTGAACGCGACCAGTGCGGTGCGGCCGTCCGGCGTGCGGCGCAGCTCGATCGACGCGCCTTCGGCTTCGGGGTCGACCGGGCCGGTCGGGAGGTACAGGGCGGGCGGCAGGTTCGGGTTCGTCACCCGGACAACATAGACGGATACCCTCCGCTATGCGTGACCCCGTCGGGTTGAACCGGCCACACCGCGACGGGGCGTTGCCGACACGCGCACGTGAAGCGGCTTACGCTCTGCCTTATGCGGACTACGGCAGCGCGGACGCCTCGGTCGGCGCTGCTCACCGCGGTGCTGGCCGCGGTGGTCACCGTCGGCGCGATCGGCGCCGTGTTCCTGCTGCGGCCGCAGCCCGAGGCGGCACCGGGGCTGGCCGAACCCGCCGCGCCGCCGGTGGCACCCGCGGTGACCTGCGGCGGCGATCCGTGCCGTCAGCTCGCGGCGGTGACCGTCGGGGGCACGCCGGTGGTGCTGCTGACCGACACCGCGGGCGGATCGGCGCGCCTGCGTGTCGGGCCCGAGCCGGGCACGGTGTTCGAACTGTCGATCGCCCAGCTGGGCGTGCGGCTCGACCAGAACTCGCTGCGCTGCATCGACGGCCCGGCCCCGGCCTGCCTGGTCCGCGGCGACGTCGGTGACGACGGCACGGCCGCGTACGGCGAACTGCTCGTCGGCAGCGGGGGAGTGTGGCGCGACCCGGGCAAGCCGTTCTACGCCGACGCCGGGACGCTCTCGCTCTACGACGTCACGGCCGACGCCAGCCCCGACGTGATCGTGGTCCGCCACGACTGCACGGACGCCGCCTCCGGCACCCCGAAGTGCGCGGCGGCCCCGGTGCTGGGGGAGGTGTACGACCTGTCGGGCCGGTCGCTGGGCTGCACGCGGCGGGTGACGTCGCCGTCGGACCTGCGCGGCTGGCCGGACATCCGCCTCACCCGCGCCGACCTGCGCGCCTGTCCCTCCTGACACGCGTGAAGGCCGCCTCGAACATTCGAGGCGGCCTTCACGGACGTGCGGGTCAGGCGGGGGCGGGTTCGGTGTGGCGGGCCGCCGAGCCGTCGTCGCTGTGCTCGGGCCGGTCGGTCGGCGCGTCGAGGACCTCGTCGTCGAGCAGGCCCTCGCTGCGGGCCACGATCGTCGGCACCACGATCTGGCCTGCCACGTTCGTCGCCGTGCGGATCATGTCCATGATCGGGTTGACCGAGTAGATCAGCGCCAGGCCGAGCGCGACCTGCTTGGCGTCGAGGCCGATGAACGACGTCGTCAGCGTGAACGCCGTCAGCCAGCCCGTGGTCCCGGCCGTCGCCAGCGCGCCGACCACGGCGACCACGACGATGCCCGCGTACTGCCAGAAGTTCAGCGACACCCCGGCCAGGTTGGCGACGAAGATCGCCGCGATCGCCGGGAACACCGCCGCGCAGCCGTCCATCTTGGTCGCGCTGCCGAGCGGGGTCGCGAAGGCCGCGTACGCCGGCTGGACGCCGAGGTTGACCGCGGACTGGCGGGTCAGCGGCAGCGTCGCGGCCGAGGACTGCGAGGCGAACGCGAACTGGATCGCCGTGCCCGCCTTCGCGAAGAACTTCAGCGGGCTGACCTTGGCCACGAACTGCAGCAGGATCGGGTAGACGACGAACAGGACGAGCAGGCAGCCGACGTACACCGCGAGCGTGGTGGAGAACAGCGGCCGGAACAGCGCGTCGCCGTAGTTCGACACGGCCGCGCCGATCAGGCCGATGATGCCGATCGGGGCGAGCCGGACGATCCAGCCGAGGTAGCGCTGGATGATCTCGAACACGCTCGTCGTGAAGTCCACGAACGGCTTCGCGCGGTCACCGAGGCTGTAGGCGGCCGCGCCGATGACCAGCGCGAGGAACAGCACCTGCAGCGTCTCGCCGTCGGAGAACGCTTTCACGAAGTTCTCCGGCAGCAGCCCGTTGACGAAGGCGTCCCACGAACCCCAGTGGTCCACGCTCTTCGCCGCCTTGTCGGCGTTCTTGGCCGTGGCCTCGACGCCGCCGAGCCCGCCGGCGCCCGGGTCGAAGATCCGGCCGACCGCGATGCCGATCAGCGACGCGATGAACGAGGTGATGGCGAACCAGAGCACCGTCTTGCCGCCGAGGCGGGCGGCGGTGCGGCCGCCACCGAGGCCGCGGAGGCTGTTGATGCCGACCACGATCGCCGTGAAGACCAGCGGGATCACCGCGATCTGCAGCAGCGTCGTGAAGATGGTGCCGATCTGGTCGAGGAGATCGGTCAGCCACCCGGCCTCGGTCTGCCGCGCGACGACGCCCAGCAGGGCGCCGACGACGAGCGAGCCGAGAACCGCGGCCGCGAACACCCGCGGCTTGGTGTATGTCCGTACGAAAGACACGGGGCGACTCCGGTGCTCGAAAGTTTCCAGTCTTGCCTGGTGAAGAGAACGGTAGGCAAGGGAGGACTCTTCCGGATCACCCGAAGGTGTGGTGCCCTTCTCAGGATGCGGGAGGCCGCCAGAGATCCACGACACTCACGCCGACCTCGGCCAGCAGCCGGCGCGTCAGCGGCAGGCTGATCCCGATCACGCTCGTGTGGCCGCCGTCGAGCCCTTCGACGAACCAGCCGCCCAGACCGTCGATCGTGAAGCCGCCGGCCACGTGGAGCGGTTCGCCGCTGGCGACGTAGGCGTCGATCTCCGCGGGTGTCGGCGTGCCGAACCGGACGGTGGTCGACTCCCAGCCGCTGGTCTCCTTCGTGCGGGTCCCGCCTTCGAGCCGGACGACCGCGTGGCCGGTCAGCAGTTCACCGGATGTCCCCGCCATCGCGGCCCAGCGCTGCCGCGCGATGTCCGGCGAGCCGGGCTTGCCGACCATCTGCCCGCCGATGTTCAGCATCGAGTCGCAGGCGACGACGACGGCGTCCGGGTGGGCCGCGGCGACCTGGTCGATGACCGCTTCGGCCTTGGCCGCGGCCAAGGCCGCGACCAGTTCGGACGGCGACGGGTCGGTGAGGGCGGCGGCGACGGCGTCCTCGTCGACGCCGGAGACGAACACGGCGGGATCGAGGCCCGCGGAACGCAGCAGGGCGAGGCGGGCGGGGGACTGGGAGGCGAGGACGAACTGCACGACTGAAACTTACTTGACCAGGCGGTCGTGACCGAATTGTGACCGGCGTCACGAAGGAGGAGAGTTAATTTGTTTTGGCTCGCAACTTATGGATCGACGGACTGTCACGGAGAGACCGATGCCGCTCCTCCGCACCACGAGATCATTGCGAACCACTGCGCTGGCCGGCCTGCTGCTCGCGGGCACGGCCCTCGTCCCGATGGCGTCCGCCGCCGCGACGCCGCTGTACCGCGACCCGCGCGCCTCGGTGGCCGACCGCGTCACGGACCTGATGGCACGGATGACGCTCGACGACAAGGCCGGGCAGATGACCGAAGGCGAGCGCGGTGCCGCCACCCCCGCCCAGGCCGCCGCCGCCCGGCTCGGGTCCATCCTCTCCGGCGGCGGTTCGACGCCGTCGCCGAACACCCCGCAGGCGTGGGCGGACATGATCGACGCCTACCAGCGGGCGGCGACCTCGACCGGCCTCGGCATCCCGATCGTCTACGGCTCCGACACCGTGCACGGCCACAACAACGCCGCCGGCGCCACGATCTTCCCGCACAACATCGGCCTCGGTGCCGCGAACGACCCGCAGCTGGTCGAGCAGATCGGCGCGATCACCGCACGGGAGTCCGCCGCCACCGGCGTCAAATGGGGCTTCGCGCCCTGCCTGTGCGTCGCCCGCGACGACCGCTGGGGCCGCACGTACGAGTCCTACGGCGAGGTCCCCGCCAACGCCGTCGCTAACTCCGTGATCATCGAAGGCCTGCAGGGCTCCTCGCTGGCCGACACGACGTCGATCATGGCCACGGCGAAGCACTTCATCGGCGACGGCGGCACCACCGGCGGCGTCGACCAGGGCAACACCCAGATCGGCATCGACGAGCTCCGGAAGATCCACCTGCCGCCGTTCCAGGCCGCGATCGCCCACGGCGCCGGCTCGGTGATGATCAGCTACAACAGCTGGAACGGCGTCAAGGACCACGGCAACAAGTTCCTGATCACCGACCTGCTCAAGACGGAGCTGGGCTTCTCCGGCTACGTGGTCTCCGACTGGAACGGCATCGACCAGATCGACGGCCGGTCCGGCTTCACCGCGGCCGAGGTCAGCCAGGCCGTCAACGCCGGGATCGACATGGTGATGGTCCCCAACGACTACCTGAAGTTCGTCAGCACGCTGAAGGCCGAAGTCCTCAACGGGCACGTCCCGATGTCCCGCATCGACGACGCCAACCGCCGGATCCTCACGAAGAAGTTCGAGCTGGGCCTGTTCGAGCACCCGTACACCGACCGCTCGCTGCAGAACGACTTCGGCAGCGCGGCCCACCACGCGGTGGCGCGGCAGGCGGTGCGCGAGTCGCAGGTGCTGCTCAAGAACGAGGGCGTGCTGCCGCTGGCCAAGCAGGACAACCGGATCTTCGTGGCCGGCAAGAACGCGAACGACCTCGGCAACCAGGCGGGCGGCTGGACCCTGACCTGGCAGGGCCAGAGCGGGACCCGGGTGATCCCCGGCACGACGATCCTCGACGGCATCAAGGCCGGTGCCGGGAAAGGCACGGTGGTGACCTATGACCGTGCGGGTAGCGGAATCGACTCCGGTTACAAGGTCGCGGTCGCCGTGGTGGGCGAAACGCCGTACGCCGAAGGGCAGGGAGACCGGCCCGGCGGCCTCGGCCTCGACGCCGAAGACGTCGCCCTCATCGGCAAGCTGAAGGCCTCGGGCGTGCCGCTGGTCGTGGTGACCGTCTCCGGGCGGCCGCTGGACATCGCCGCGCAGCTGCCGTCGGCCAAGGGGCTGGTGGCCGCCTGGCTGCCGGGCTCGGAAGGCGCCGGCGTCGCGGACGTGCTCTACGGCGACTACAACCCGACCGGGAAGCTGAGCTTCACCTGGCCGGCGAGCTCTTCCCAGGAACCGGTCAACACCGGTGACGGCAAGCAGGGCCTGTTCCCGTACGGGTTCGGCCTGTCCTACCCCCGTTAGCCACCGCTCCCGCGGTCCGTGCAGGCCCCCGCTCCGGCACCCGACACCGGAACGGGGGTCTGCGCGGTTTCAGGCCGCGGCCGTCTCCGGCGCGGGGGCCGGGGTCTCCCAGCGCGGCTTGACCCGCTGCAGCACCGCGGCGGAAAGGACGCCGAGCAGGAGCACGCCCATCGGCAGCAGCATCGTCACGCGGGCGGCGTCGGTCAGTCCGTTGTGGACCGCCTCGGACGCCAGCTTCCCCGCCTGCGCGGCGATTTCCGCGGGCAGCCCCGGCATCGGCGACGGGCCGCCCGCCGAGCCGAACTCACCCGTGCTCGCCGCCGCGTGCGCGATCCCGTCGGCGAACGGCGCCCGGTACTGCGCCGGCAGCTGGGCCGCCGCCTTCGTGGCCTCGTCCGCGATGGACGCGCTGATCCGCGCCTGCAGCAGCACGCCGATCGCCGCGCTGCCGAGCACGCCGCCGACCTGGCGCGCGGTGTTGAAGATGCCGGACGCGGTGCCGGCCAGCCGCGGCTCGATCGAGCCCATCGTCAGGTTGCTCATCGGCGAGAAGATGCAGCCGATGCCGAGGCCGCACACCAGCAGCGCCGGGACGAACGTCCACGGGTTGCTGTCCGGCGTCGCCTGCAGCGCGATGATCCCGAGCCCGGCCGCGAGTGCCGCCAGGCCGAACATCACCAGGTACTTGCCGTTCACCTTGTCCGACGCGCGCCCGACGAACGGCGCGATGATCCCGGACAGCAGCGACATCGGCGCGGTGAGCAGGCCGCCCATGGTCGGGCTCAGCCCGAGCACCGACTGGATGTAGATGACCAGCGGCAGGAACATGCCGGTCATCGCGAAGCCGACGGTGGTCGCGGTGAGCGTCCCGGCCGAGAAGTTCCGGTTGGAGAACACCTGCAGCGGCAGCAGCGGCTCGCGCTTGTTGAACCGCTGCCACACCAGAAACGCGATCATCAGCACCACGCCGGCCCCGATGATCTCGAACACCGTGATGCCGCCGAAGACCTTGCCCCAGTCGTACTGCTGGCCGTTCTGGACGCCGAACACGATGCAGAGCAGGGCCGCGCTCGAAAGGAAGATCCCCAGCAGGTCGAACGCGTGCGCGTGCTTCGGCTGCCAGTCCGGCACCAGCAGCAGCGTCAGCACGACGGCGATCACGCCGATCGGCACGTTGACGTAGAAGATCCACTCCCAGCCGAAGTGGTCGACCAGCACCCCGCCGAGCAGCGGGCCGGCGATCGTCGCCAGCCCGGCGACACCGCCCCACATGCCCATCGCCGGGCCGCGCTTGGCCGGCGGGAACAGGTGCGTGATGAACGCCAGCGTCTGCGGCGTCATCAGCGCGGCGCCGAGGCCCTGCACCGCGCGGGCGGCGATGAGCATCTCGACGTTGCCGGACAGGCCGCACCACAGCGACGCACCGGTGAACACGACCAGCCCGGCGAGGAACACCCGCTTCGGGCCGAACCGGTCACCGAGCCTGCTGGTGAACAGCATCGGCACGGCGTAGGTGAGCAGGTAGACGCTGATCACCCAGACGACTGAGTTCAGCCCGGCGTTCAGTTCGCGCAGCATGGTCGGGATCGCGATCGACACGATGGTCGTGTCGAGCAGGATCATGAAGAAGCCGAGGCACAGCGCGCCCAGCGCGGCCCACGGGTTAGCTTGTCTTGCGTTCATCGTCGTCTTCCCTGGTGATGAGCGTGAGCTTGGGTTGTTCCTTGTCCTGGAACGGGATTCGCCCGGACCGCAGGTCGTCGAGGAGCCGTTCGGTCCACCGGAGCTCGAACTTCCGGTGGTCGCACTGGTAGCGCCAGTCCAGCCAGTAGATCGGCGGTGTTTCGTCCTCGGTCAGCTGCTGCAGCACCGCCTCGTCGGCGGCCACCGCGGCGCGCAGCCGGGTGATCCGGTGCTCGAGTTCGATGATCGTGGTGTCGCGCCCCAGTTCGTCGATCACGCCGAGCCCGGACAGGTAGGCGGGGAACTCGGTGGCGAGGTCCCCGAGCAGCTCGCGGCCGCGCTGGGTGAACTCGTCCAGCCCGGTCTGCGTCATGCCGTACACGGTTCGTTCGGGCCGCCGGCCGTCACGCTGGGTGTCGACGACCTCGATGAGCCCGTCGCGGCACAGGCGTTCCACGGTGTGGTACAGCGAGCCCGCCTTCACGTTGACCCGCATGTGGACGTACCGCTCGCGCATGAGCTGGGCCATCTCGTACGGGTGCATCGGCCCCTCGTGGAGCAGCTCCAGCACGGCGATGCCGAGTGGCGTCAGCTTGGGCGAGGCCATGGTCTCGATCCCTCCAAGTCGTTTATTCCACGTGGACTATACGGGGTGGATTAGTGTGCGGTCCACGGTCAGTTCTGTGACGGTCCGTACGCAGCGTGAAGCCCCCATGATCTCGTCATGGGGGCTTCACGGCGTCTCTCAGAACGGCCAGTCGGCGTTCTTGCCCCGCTCGAGCAGCGGGATCATCCGGAACGCCTGGTCGGTCAGGCCGCCGAACGTGTGCCGGTGCCCGCCGCCGGACGGCGCGTGGCCGGCCCGGTAACCCGCGAGGTTCCACGTGTACAGCGGCACGTTCGCCGGCACCGCCTGCCCGACGTCGCCGTGCGCGGCCTGCTCGTCGGTGAGGATCACGACGCGGTCGTGCTTCGCGAAGTGCTTCTTCACCGCGCCCGCCGTGTCGGTGCCGCCGCCGATGAAGTACCCGCCGGACTTCCACCGCTCGACGTCACCCAGCAGCGACCCACCGCGGCGCAGCTTGAACACCTTGGTGCCCTGGCTGCGGTCCCAGTAGCCGTCCGAGAACGACACGACGTCGGCCTTCGCGCAGCGCCGGGCCAGCGCGAGGCCGAAGACCGCGGCCGCGTCCCAGCGCATCAGGCTGCCGTCCTTGCTGAAGGGACTGTTCATCGACGCCGAGGTGTCGACGAGGACGAGCGTCCGCCCGCCGAGCGCGGGCACGTTGGCCAGCGCGTGCCCGATCGCCCGCTCGAGCGCCCACGCCCACCGCAGCGACGGCGCGGCCCGGTGCGCCGCGAGGAACCGCATCGGCAGCTGCCGCGACTTCGCGACCTGAACCGGACTGGCGAGCCGCTCGGCCACCCGCTCCGCGACGGCGTCCGAGACGCCGGCCTCGTCGAAGTTGCGGAGGTTCCGCAATTGAGCCATGTAGCCCATCGACGGGATCAGCGCCTCCCAGACGCGAGCGTCGAGGGGACCCTGCAGCCACCCGGCGACGGACTCCCACGTCATGCCCGCGGTCCGCAGCACGTCCGCGGCGTCCGGCCGGTCGAAGAGCTTCCGGCGGTCGGCGACGGGCCGGCTCATCAGCTCGGCGCGGGCGCGCAGGGTCGCCAGGGACTCCGGGATCGCGTTGCCGCGGTCGTGCCGCTCGTCGAGGATGTGCCTGAACAGCTCACCCCCGCCGACCGGGTGGGTCAGCTCGAGGACGTCGGCGAACCGGAAGGCGTGCGCGGCGGAGTCCCACTTGACGAAGGACCGCTCGTCGTAGAGCCTCGCCGCGGCATCGGCGACACCGCGCTTGACCGGCTTCGGCACGGCCCGGCCGTGCACGGAAGTCCAGTAGGCGAGCAGCTCACCGGGCTCGTCGGCCCGCTGCAGCACGTCGGCGACGACCTGACGGCTCAGCCCGTCGAGACCGGCGTCCCGCCGCGCCTTGGCGAACTCGGCGGCGCCCACGAGCGACGCCGTCCGCAGGTGCGCGCCGGAGCGCAGCCAGCGCAGAAACCGCGCGGTCCACTGTGGATCGTCCAACGTGGACTTGCGGACCAGCTCGGCGTACCGCGTGTCGCGGGTCTCCGCGGACTCGTAGAAGGTGTGCTCGCCGACCATGTTCGTGACGGCGAGCAGGAAGAGCTCGGACTTGGTGTCGCGCAGGTACCCGGCACCGCCCTCGTGCGTGACGGTGGACGGCGTGGCCTCGCTGCGGACCGGAGAGGTCGCGGCGGGCGCTCGTGCGGTGTTGAACTTGCTCATTTCTCCCCCTGGGTTTCCTGGAGGGAGCCACGGCCACAGCGATGCCCGAGATCGAAGTCGGTGAAGGTACATAGCTGCTCTAGGCCACTGAGCTACCGGACCGTGTGCGGTCCGGGAGGGATTCGAACCCCCGACCTGCCCGTTAGGAGGCGGAAGTAACCCTCGCCTGCGCACCGGGCACCGGTGTGGCCGTGGCTCCCGAGGTCTTCGCTGCTCGCGGGTTCTCGTTTACAGCAAGAAGTAACCGCGGGCTTCGCACCGGGAGTGCGTGTGAAGTTGGGTGCCCGAGTTCTCGGCTGGAGAAGGTGAGTTGACCGGCCACCGCGAGGTGGCCGGGTTTGGATTCGAACCAATGATCACCGAAGTAACCTTCTCCGTCGCACCGGGCGGAACCCAAGGTAGCAAGCAGCCCGCGTCGGCACGACTGGTTTTCCGGCGCCTCCTCGCGACCGCGCCGATGTCTCGATAGTTCGCATCAAGAACTACTTGTGCTATGTTCGTAGTACGAACTAACTGGGAGGAATCATGACGTACTTCGGCATCGGCGTGTCCACCGCGGTCACCGCCGTCCCCGGCACCCTGGAGCTGGCCGGTCAGGCCGACCGGGGTGGTCTCGACCTGATCACCGTCTCCGATCACCCGTACCACGCCGACCGGCTCGACGCGTACGCCGAGCTCGGGGTCCTGCTCGGCCGGACCGAGCGGATCTCCGGCCTGGTCAGCGTCACCAACCTGCCGACGCGCCCGGCGGCGATGCTCGCCCGCACGATCACCAGCCTGTCCGCGCTGACCGGCGGCCGGATCGTGCTCGGCATGGGTGTCGGCGGGCTGTGGGACGACATCGCGCGGCTCGGCTTCACGAAGCTCACGCCCGGGCAGGCCGTCCGCGCCTTCGAAGAGGGCATCCGGCTGGTCAAGCTGCTCGGCGGGGGCGGCGGACCGGTCACCTTCGACGGCGAGTTCCACCAGGTCACCGACCTCGTGCCCGCCGAAGAGGAGATGCCGCCGGTGTGGACCGGGTCCGTCGGGCCGAAGTCGCTCGCCGTCACCGGGCGGGTGGCCGACGGGTGGATGCCCGGCCACGCCGCCGACTGGCTCAGCGAGCGGTACCGGACCTCGCGGCCGCTGATCGACAAGGCCGCCGTCGACGCCGGGCGGGAGCCGGGCGACATCGCCACCGTCTACAACTTCCCCGGCCGCATCACGGCGGAGCCGCTCGCCAGGACCCGCGCCGACGACGGGCGCTGGATCGGCGGCTCGCCCGCGCAGTGGATCGAGGAGCTCACCGGGGCCGTGCTGGAGCACGGCGCCGCCGGGTTCGTGCTCTTCGGGCCCGGCGGCAGCACGCCCGACGCGACCGCCGTCGCGCGGTGGGCCGAGGAGATCGTGCCCGCCGTGCGGGAAGCCGTAGGCTGACCGGATGGGGAAAAGCGCGGCGGACCTCGGTGTGGTGGCCGGGCTCGTGCGGGCGTCGTTCCTGGTGAACGCCGTCTACGCCGAGTCCGCCCGCGAGTACGGGCTCACCGTGCAGCAGGGCCAGCTGCTGTGCGTGCTGATGGGCCGGCCGTACGGCATGGGCGACCTCGGCGCGACGCTCGGCCTCGAGAAATCGAGCCTGACCGGCCTGGTCGACCGCGCGGTCCGGCGCGGGCTGGTCCGCCGCGAGCCCGACCCGGACGACCGCCGGGCCGTCCAGGTCGTCCTGACCGGCGAAGGCCGCGAAATGGCGGAGGACTTCTACGCGGCGACGTGCCGCCGCGTCGACGAGCTGGCCGCGGGCCTGAGCACGCAGGACCGCGACCGGCTCGCGGCTCTGCTGGGCGCGATCGTGCGGGACAACGAAGCCCCGACGGTCTTCCTCGACGCCCTTCAGCCCTGAGGCAGTCCCGAAGCGCGCCAAGCGCCTTCGCCGGGGTGAAGCGGCCGACGCAGCGAAGCTGCGTGATCGCCCCACCACGACGTACGCGGCTTCGGCTTCTCCGGCGCCTTCGCGACCGAAGCCGCGGCGACGACCGCCGTCAGCGCCGCCAGCTCGGCGTCGCTCGGGTTTCCGCGGACCACCCTCAGCAGGGGCTTTTCGGCGTCGCTCACAGCGGGATGTTCCCGTGCTTCTTGGGCGGCAGCGACTCGCGCTTGTTCCGCAGCAGGGACAGCGCCCGCGCGACGTGCCCGCGGGTGTGCGCCGGCACGATCACCGAGTCGACGTACCCGCGCTCGGCCGCCGCGTACGGGTTCAGCAGCGTGTCCTCGTACTCCTGGATCAGCTCCGCGCGGAGCTGGTCGACGTCGCGGCCCTCGTTGGCGGCGTTCGCCAAGGTCTTGCGGTGCACGATGTTCGCCGCGCCCTGGGCGCCCATCACCGCGACCTGCGCGGTCGGCCAGGCCAGGTTGATGTCCGCGCCGAGGTGCTTCGAGCCCATGACGTCGTACGCGCCGCCGAACGCCTTGCGCGTGATGATCGTGACCAGCGGGACCGTCGCCTCCGCGTAGGCGTAGATCAGTTTCGCGCCGCGGCGGATGATGCCGTTCCACTCCTGGTCGGTGCCCGGGAGGAAGCCCGGGACGTCGACGAAGGTGAGCACCGGGATGTTGAACGCGTCGCAGGTGCGGACGAACCGCGCGGCCTTCTCGGACGCGTCGATGTCGAGGCAGCCGGCGAACTGCGTCGGCTGGTTGGCCACCACGCCGACGCTGTGGCCGTCGACCCGGCCGAAGCCGACGATGATGTTCGGCGCGAACAGCTCGTGGACCTCGAGGAAGTCGCCGTCGTCGACCACGCGGGTGATCACCTCGTGCATGTCGTACGGGGTGTTCGGCGAGTCCGGGATGATCGTGTCGAGCTCGCGGTCGGAGTCGGTGACGTCGTCGAAGAACCCGGGCCGGTCGGCGGGCGGCTCGAAGGCCGGCGCGTCGGACAGGTTGTTCTGCGGGAGGTAGGAGAGCAGTTCCTTGACGTAGGCGATGGCGTCTTCGTCGTCGGAACCGAGGTAGTGCGCGACACCGGACTTCGTGTTGTGGGTCCGGCCGCCGCCGAGCTCCTCGAAGGTGACGTCCTCGCCGGTGACCGTCTTGACGACGTCCGGGCCGGTGATGAACATCTGCGAGGTCTCGTCGACCATCACGATGAAGTCGGTCAGCGCGGGGGAGTAGACGTGCCCGCCGGCGTTGGCGCCCATGATCAGCGAGATCTGCGGGATGACGCCGGAGGCCTTGACGTTCCGGTTGAAGATCTCGCCGTAGAGGCCGAGCGAGACGACGCCTTCCTGGATGCGCGCGCCGCCGCCCTCGTTGATGCCGATGATCGGGCGGCCGGTCTTGATGGCCAGGTCCATCACCTTGACGATCTTCTCGCCGTAGACCTCGCCGAGGCTGCCGCCGAAGACGGTGACGTCCTGGCTGAACACGCAGACCGGGCGGCCGTCGACGGTGCCGTACCCGGTGACGACGCCGTCGCCGTAGGGCCGGTTCTTCTCCTGGCCGAAGTTGGTCGAGCGGTGCCGGGCCAGCTCGTCGAGCTCGACGAAGGAGTTCTCGTCGAGGAGCAGCTCGATGCGTTCGCGGGCGGTTTTCTTGCCCTTGGCGTGCTGTTTCTCCACCGCGCGGGCCGAGCCCGCGTGCACCGCCTCGTCGTAACGGCGGTACAGGTCGGCCAGCTTGCCGGCCGTGGTGTGGATGTCCGGTTCATCCTCGGGCGGCGTCCCGAGCGGCTCCGTCGCACTGCTCATGCCACGGGAGCTTAGCTACTTGCCGGTCACTTGGCGTGTGGCGTAGGCAACGTCTCCGGTGACGTCACGACGTCGTGGGCCGCACCAGGCCCGATTCGTACGCCGCGATCACCAGCTGGGCCCGGTCGCGCGCCGCCAGCTTGTGCAGCAGCCGTCCGATGTGGGTCTTCACCGTCGCGATCCCCAGGTGCAGCCGCGCGGCGATCTCGTCGTTCGACAACCCGCGCGCGATCAGCGTCAGCACCTCCTGCTCGCGGGCCGTCACCCCGTCCAGCCGGGTCACCGGGCCCGACGGCAGGCGGGCGAACTCCGCCACCAGGCGCCGCGTCACCGAGGGGGCCAGCAGCGCGTCGCCCGCGGCCACCACCTCGATCGCCGCCAGGAGGTCCGCGGGACGGGTGTCCTTCAGCAGGAAGCCGCTCGCGCCCGCGCGCAGGGCCGAATACACGTACTCGTCCAGGTCGAACGTCGTCAGCATCAGCACGCGGACATCGGTCTCCGCGCAGATGCGGCGGGTGGCCTCGATGCCGTCCATCTCCGGCATCCGGACGTCCATGAGCACGACGTCCGGCCGCTCCACCCGGGTCAGGGCCACCGCTTCGGCGCCGTCGGACGCCTCGGCGACGACCTCGAGGCCCGGCGCGCTGTCGACCAGCACCCGGAAGCTGCCGCGCAGCAGGGCCTGGTCGTCGGCGATCAGGACGCGGGTCACCGGGCCGCCGCCGGTTCTCCGTACGGGAGGCGCGCGTGGACGCGGAAGCCGGTTTCGGCGGGCGCCGCGGAGAACTCGCCGTCGTAGACCGCGACCCGTTCGCGCATCCCGATCAACCCGTGGCCCGGGGTCGCCGGGCCGCCGCGGCCGTCGTCGAGGACCTCGATGACCACCTCGCCGTCGCCGCCGGTGACGTGGACGCGGCACGTCGCCGCGCCCGCGTGCTTGACCACATTGGTCAGTGCCTCCTGCACGATCCGGTACACCGACTGGCCGACGCCGCCCGGGAGCTCGGTGAGGCCGTCGACGACGAGCTCGACGGCCGGCCCCGCCTGCTGCGCGCGTTCGGCGAGCGCGCGCAGGTCGTCGAGCGACGGCGCGGGCGCCAGGGCCGGGACGCCGGTGCCGTCGCGCAGCACGCCGAGCATGCGCCGCAGCTCGGCCAGCGTCTCGCGGCTGGTGTCTTCGATGACGCGCAGCGCGTCACGGGCCTGGTCCGGCTGCTCCAGTGCGACGTGGTTGCCGACCGCCGCCTTCACCGCGATCAGGCTCATGCTGTGCGCGACGACGTCGTGCATCTCCCGGGCGATCCGCAGCCGCTCCGCCGAAACCGCTTGCTGCGCATGGGTTTCCCGCTCGATCGCGGCGTGCTCACGGCGGCCGTGGACGGCGATGCCGAGCGCGAACCCGACGATCAGCGCCGACGCGCCGAAGTTCACCGTCGTCGCCGTGCTCGGGTTCGGCACCGCGATGCCGACCAGGCCGACGCCGGCCAGCCCGGCCCCGAAGCCGATCCGGGCCGCCCGGCTGCCCCGGGCCACGACGAACGTGTACAGCGCGCAGCCCGCGGCCACCACGGAGATCGCCAGCACCGGCCCGCCGATCGGCACCGCCGCCGCGGTCGTCACCAGCGACAGGACGTACGCCGGCCGAGGCCACCAGCGCCGGAGCACGATCGGCCCGACGCTCAGCACGAGGATCGTCCACCCGAGCCAGGCGGGCAGCCACGGCGGCAGCGACCACGCGCCGGCGGCGAGGTTGCCGCCGGCCCCCAGGGTCAGCACGAGGACGGCGAGGACGTCCAGGACGACGCGAAAGCGCATGAACCGAACGTAACGCCGAACTCCGAGCCGCGCGTCAGCCCTCGGTAGGACCCGTGGAGTAGTGCTTCCGCACGGCTTCGACGCGCTCCGGCGGCCACTCGGGCAGCTCGACGCCGTGGCCGGCGGCGAACAGCCGGTCCAGCTGCTCGTGCCGCCGGGCCAGCTGGGCCGGCACGTCGTCGCCCGCCGCCTCGGTGAACTCGACGCGGGTGCCTTCGAGCGGGTCGTGGACCAGCTCCCAGCCGGGTTCGTCGGGCAGCAGCGGCCGGAGCTCGCCGACCGGTTTCCAGCCGAGGTCACGGCGGAAGCGGATGGTGCCGTCGTCGAGGACCTCGCCCTCGCCGAGGCCGAATTCGTCCACATAGGACGCCATCCGGCCGTGCCACTCCCGCGGCTGCTCGAAGACCCGTCCGGCCAGCCGCGCGGCGAGCGCGTCGAGGCAGACGTCCCAGCCGGCCGCGGTGCGGGCTCCGGCGAGCTTCGCGATCGCCGGGTCGCCGCGGCCGAAGGTCTGGGTGAACTCCAGGAGGCTGCCGTCGCCGTCGGGGGAGATCAGCCACCGCAGGGTGTCGTCGTTCCAGACGAAGGCGAACTCGCGCGGCGGGTCGGCGGTGAGGACCCGCCCGGTCGTCGTGCTGTCCTCGCCGGGAAAGGTGAACCGGATCGCGCCACCGGCCCGCAGTTCGACGTCGACCTTCGCGGGGAACCAGTGCTCGAGCTCCGCCGGGTCCGTGATGGCGTGCCAGACCTTCTCCGGGGCGTGCTTCAGCCGGCGTTCCAGCCGGAGCACCGGGCGTTCACCGTCGGTCTGCAGGTTCGCGGCCATGCGTGCATATAACCACCGAGGCATATAAGGGTCAAGCGCCGCGGACGGCGGAGACGGCGGTGGCGAGCTCCGGGTCGCTCGCGGCCTTGTCGAGCGCCGTCCGCAGCACGGCGTTGTACGTCGGCTCGGTTTCGGCGTAGCGCTTGCGGCCGGCGTCGGTGATCACCGAGTAGACGCCGCGGCGGTCGTCTTCGCACAGGTCGCGGATGGTCAGGCCGGCGTCTTCGAGGCGGGCGCACATCCGGCTGACCGAGCTCTGGTTGAGGCCGATCGCGTCGGCGAGCTCCTGCATCCGCAGCTCGCCACGGGGGTCGGCGACGAGCTTGCCGAGCGCGCGGTACTCCGACAGCCCGAGCCCGTGGCGGCGCTGCAGGGCTTTGGCGAGTTCCTGCTCGATCCGGGCGTGCAGCACGAGTACGCGGCCCCAGGCCTGTTCGTCGACGGTCATCTTCCGGCCTCCTCTTGACGCCAGGATAGTCCAGGGACAGTATTTATATGTACATGCAAGTACATCGAGAGGGTGGACATGAGCGATCGCAGCTTCCTGTTCCTGGTGGGCGCCGCACGGGCCGGGGGCAACACGGAAATGCTGGCCCGGCTGGCGGCCAAGGAGCTGCCCAAGGACGTCGAACAGCGGTGGATCCGGCTGCCGGAAGTGCCGTTGCCACCGTTCGAGGACCGCCGCCACGGCGCCGGCGAGCACCCGGCCCCGGGCGAGAACGAGCAGTTGCTGATGGACGCGACGTTCGCCGCGACGGACATCGTGATCGTGTCGCCGGTGTACTGGTACTCGGTGGCGGCGAGCGTGAAGCTCTACCTCGACTACTGGTCGGGCTGGATGCGGCTGCCGGTGGAGTTCAAGCCGCGGATGCGCGGCAAGACGCTGTGGGGCGTGAGTGTTTTGAGCGAGACCGCGCGCGAGGCTCAGCCGCTGATCGGCACGCTGGAGCTGTGCGCGGAGTACCTGAGCATGAACTGGGGCGGGGTCCTGCTCGGCAACGGCAGCCGCCCGGGTGACGTACTGCTGGACGCTGACGCGACGTCGGCCGCGCCGTCGTTCTTCGCCGGCGCGGACCTCGTCACCGCCTAAGCCAGGACGTCCTTCGCGATCAGGCGCAGGCCGCGGACCAGATCGGCGCCCGAGGGGGCGTGGCCCGGGTCGATCAGCCACTGGAGCATCACGCCCGAAAGCAGGGCCTGGTGGACCGTGCCGACGGCTCGGGCCTCGGCGCTGCCGTCGTCGAGGCCCTGGAAGAGGTTCGCCAGGCCGTGGCGGGCCAGTTCGAGGGCCTCGGCCAGCTGTGCGCGCACCTTCTCGTCGAGGTCCGGCTGCGCGTAGGCCTCGAACGTCATCGCCCAGAGCCGGCGGTGCTCGCCGAACGACTCGATCACGCGCTGCCAGATCAGCTCGAACCGCTCGGCCGGGGTCGCCTCCGGCGGCGTCTCGACCTGCAGGGTTTTCGCCAGCGCCTCGCCCCACTCCTCGTTGGCCTCGATCAGGGCGGCGTTGAGCAGGGCTTCCCGCGAGCCGAAGTGGTACCCGATCGCGGCCATGCTCACGTCCGCCGCCGAGGCCAGGTCCCGCACGGTCGTGCGGGCGTAGCCCTTCTCGTGCAGACAGCGCTTCGCGGCGGCCAGCAGTGACTCCTTGTTGCCCATGTCCGCAGCCTAGCACGAATGCCTTAGGCAATCGTCTTGTGCGATCGCCCAAATCAGGGTTACCGTGCTCGGCATGCGAAACAACCGAGTCCTCATCTCCGGCGCGAGCGTCGCCGGCCCCGCCCTCGCCTTCTGGCTCCGCCGCCACGGCTTCACCCCGACGGTCGTCGAGCGCGCTCCCGAGCTGCGCGACGGCGGCTACGCGGTCGACTTCCGCGGCGCGTCACTGCAGGTCCTCGACCGGATGGGCCTGCTGGGCGCGGTCGAAGCGGCCGCGACCCGGATGGGCGATGTGACCTATGTGGACAGTGACGACCGGCCGCTGGTCGTCACGCCGTCGACCTACCAGAGCGGCGAGCTGGAGATCCTGCGCGGCGACCTCGCCCGCATCCTGTACGAGGCGACGAAGGACGGTGTCGAGTACGTCTTCGGCGACTCGATCACCGGCCTCACCGAGCACGGCGACGGCGTCACGGTCACCTTCGCCCACGGCGAGCCGCGCGAGTTCGACCTGGTCATCGGGGCCGACGGGCTGCACTCGAACGTGCGGTCGCTGGTCTTCGGCGACGAGACCCGGTTCCGCCACGACCTCGGCTACTACGTCGCCATCGGCACGGTGCCGAACCACCTCGGGCTCGACCACGTCGGCCGGTTCTACAACGAGCCGAACCGGACCGTCGGGGTCTACAGCGCGAAGGGCAACACCGAAGCCAAGGCGCTGTTCTGGTTCGGCTCCGACCGGCTCGACTACGACTACCGCGACATCGCGCAGCAACGCCGGATCGTCGAAGAGCGGTTCCGCGACACGGGCTGGGAGACGTCGAAGCTGCTCGAGGCCATGCGGGAAGCGCCGGACTTCTACTTCGACTCGGCGAGCCAGATCAAGCTGGACTCGTACGCGCGCGGGCGCGTCGCGCTGGTCGGCGACGCCGCGTACTGCGCCGCGCCGCTCTCGGGGATGGGGACGAGCCTGGCGATCGTCGGCGCGTACGTGCTCGCGGGCGAGCTCGCGGCCGCCGGCGGCGACCACCCGACGGCGTTCGGCGCCTACCGCGAAGAGATGCGCGGCTTCGTCGACGCCTGCCAGAAACTGGCCGAGGGCAACGGGAAGTGGTTCGTCCCGCCGACGCGCGGGTGGCTGCGCTTCCGCAACCTGAACTACCGGCTGCTGCCGTACCTGCCGTGGCGCAAGCTGATCGAGGAGCTGCCGCTCAAGGCGGGCAACGCGATCACGCTGAAGCCGTATGCGGTGGTGCCGGTGTGACGCCGCGGCGCTTCGCGATGCCGGCCATGTTCTCCTCGCCCCAGTCGCCCAGCGGCAGCAACGCGGTGTTCAGCCGCTGACCCAGCTCGGTCAGCGAGTACTCGACCTTGGGCGGGATCTCGTGGAACACCTCGCGGTGCACGATTTCGTCCGCTTCCAGTTCGCGCAGGGCCTGGATCAGCATCTTTTCGCTGATGCCGGTCACCTTCCGCTTCAGCTCGCCGAACCGCAGCGGCTCGGCGTGCAGCGCCCAGAGGATCAGCGCCTTCCACCGGCCGCCGATGACGTCGACGGCCGCGTCCAACCCGCAGCGGTACGTTCGAGGCTGCATCCAGGTTCCTTACGTTTTGGTGGGTACCTGACTTATTAGTCGGTACTTGTTCAGTGTAAAGCGCGCCCGCAGCATGGAACCCATGGGAGAAAGCAGGAAACAGGTGGGCGTGCTCGGCCTGGGGCGGATGGGCGCCGCCCTCGCCGGGGCGCTCTTGGGGGCGGGGTACGACGTCTCGGTGTGGAACCGGTCGCCGCTCAAGGCCGGACCGCTGGTCGACCGCGGCGCCAAGCTCGCGGCCACGCCCGCGGAAGCGGCTTCGGCGGGCGTCGTCATCAGCTGTCTGTCCACATACGACAGTCAGGAGCCGGTGCTCGAAGCGGCGGCACCGAAGGTGCTCGTCAACCTCACGTCCGGGACGCCGGAGCAAGCTCGTGGCGTCGCCAAGTGGGCGGCGTCCGAGGGCGTCGACTACGTGGACGGCGTGATCATGGCGGTCCCGCAGGGCATCGGGACGCCGTCGGCGCAGGTCCTCTACAGCGGCTCCGAACCGGCGTTCGCGGCGCAGCGCGAACTGCTCGAAGTGCTGGGGACGCCGGTGTTCCTCGGCGAGGACGCCGGGCTGGCGGCGCTGTACGACCTGGCGCTGCTCGGCATGATGTGGTCGACCATGGCCGGCTACCTGCACGCGCTGGCGCTGGTCGGGACCGAGGGCGTCACGCCGGAGCAGTTCGCGCCGATGGCGTCGGTGTGGCAGTCGGCGGTCGGCGGGTTCCTGCCCGGCATCGGCGAGCAGGTCGCCAGCGGGGACTACGAGACGGACGTGTCCGCTTTGGACATCAACGCGGCCGGTCTCGCCTTGCTGGTCGAGACGAGCCGTGCCCAGGGCATCAGCACGGCGGTGCCGGCCGTGCTGCGCGAGTTGTTCGACCGAGCGGTCGCGGCGGGCCACGGCTCGCACGCGATCGCCAGCGTCATCGAGGAGATCCGGTGAAGTACCAGGGGAAGAAGGCCGTGGTGACCGGCGGCACGCACGGCATGGGGCTGGCGGTGGTCCGGGCCCTGCTCGACAGCGGCGCGGAGGTGCTGCTGACCGGCCGGGACGTCACACCGCTGGAGGGGACGCTGCCGGGCAAGGCACACCTGCTGTCGTCGGACGCGGCTCGCTTGGACGACGTCGAGTCGCTGGGCGCGGTGGCCGCGGACACGCTCGGAGAGCTGGACCTGGTGTTCGTCAACGTCGGGTTCTCGACGCTGACGCCGTACGAGGCCGCGACACCGGAGCTCTACGACCGCACGTTCGACATCAACACCAAGGGCGCGTACTTCACGGCCCGCCGCCTCGCCCCGCTGGTCCGTCCCGGCGGTTCGTTCGTGTTCACGACCTCGGTCGCGGCCGAGGCGGGCATCGCCGGAATGGGCCTGTATTCGGCGGCGAAGGCGGCGGTGCGCTCGTTCGCCCGCACGTACGCGGCCGAGCTGGCCCCGCGAGGGATCCGGGTCAACGTGGTCAGCCCCGGCTACACCGACACGCCGACGATGGGTGTGACCGGAGTGCCGGAAGCGGTCTTGGCCGAGTTCAAGGCAATCGGCGACGAGACAACGCCGCTGAAGCGCCACGCAACGGTCGAGGAGGTCGCGGCGGCGGTGTTGTTCCTGGCCTTCGAGGCGACGTTCACCACCGGCGCGGATCTCCCGGTGGACGGGGGACTGGGGCAGCGCTTGACGCTGCCTGCCTGAGGTGGGGCGCCTGCGCCGGGCGGGTGCTCACCTCGGCCAGGTGAGGTGTGTGCCTGCGCGGGCAGCCGGTGCCTCACCCCGCCCACGGGAGGCGGGCGCTTGCGCCGGGCGGGCGCGGCCTCACTCTGGCCGCGCGAGGTGAGCACCCAGGCCCGTGACCCCCGGCGCGCGGTCGGGGCGCAGGACGAGGTCCTCGTCGTAGTCGCCGCCGTTCTGCGTGCGGAACGGGATGGGCTCGGCGGTTTCCAGCGTCCGCAGCCGCTCGCGAAGTCGTTCTCGCGCGGCGGCGAACTCGGCGTCCGGCACGCGATCCGCCCCGTGGACCGCGACCGGGGGCAGCACCGACATCCCGGCGTAGAAGAGCGTTCCGTGCTGGAGCGGGAAGAGGACCTCGTCCAGTGCGCCGTTCACCCCGCGCGGCCCCATGGCCGGCTCGCGGGCACCCGCGGTGAGCACCACGACCGCGCGCTTACCCGCGAGCCGGCCTTCGCCGTAGCGAAGCGTTCGGCCGTCCTCGGCGCGGACGCCGTACCCGAAGCCCTTCACGAAAACGCGGTCGAACCAGCCCTTCAGGATGGCCGGCAGGCCGTACCACCACAGCGGGAACTGCACGACGACCGTGTCCGCCCAGAGCAGTTTTTCCTGCTCGGCCACGATGTCCGCGCTCAGCTCGCCGCGCGCGTGCGCCCGCGCCGACGTCGCCCCGACGACCAGCCGCCCGGCCCCGGCTTCGGCTCCGAAGTCGGCGGCGTCGACCACCGGGTTCCACTTCATGGCGTACAGGTCCGATTCCCGGACGTCGTGACCGAGCGCCCGCAGCGTCTGGAGCCCGTCGTCACGGAGGGCCCCGCTCAGCGAACGCGGCTCGGGATGCGCGAAAACCCACAACACGTTCATATCCCGATGATCACGCGGCCACCCGGCCCGATTCGAGTGGCCCGATGGCCAACATGTGTAAGAATCGAGCCATGGCCGCATTCGTGCACCCGAACCGTCACCACGTCGCCGTCCTGGTCCGCCACGGCATGCTGGTGATCGAGCTGGGCATCGTCCACCGCCTGTTCGGCCAAGCCCGCTCGGCGGCCGGCGAACCGCTGTACGAGGTGGTGACCTGCACCCTCGAACCCGGCCCGGTCCGCACGGACACGGACGTCACCATCCCGGTCGAGCGCGGCCCCGAGGTGCTCGCCGAGGCCGACACGGTGATCGTCCCGGCGTCCCGGGTCGAGTACGAGCCGTTGGCCCGGGTGCTGACCCCGCCGCTCAAGGCCGCCCTCGATCGCATCCGGCCGGACGCCCGCATCGCGTCCATCTGCACCGGGGCGTTCGTACTCGCCGCGGCCGGCCTGCTCGACGGCCGCCGCGCCACCACCCACTGGCGCTCGGCGCAGGACCTGCGGGACCGGTTCCCCGAGGTCGAGGTCGACCCGTGCGTGCTCTACACCGACGACGGCGACGTCCTGACCTCGGCGGGCGTCGCGGCCGGCATCGACCTGGTGCTGCACATGATCCGCCGCGACCACGGCGCGGCGGTGGCCAACGAGGTCGCCCGCGGCACGGTGGTGTCCCCGCACCGCGAAGGCGGGCAGGCCCAGTTCGTCCGCCGGCCGGTCCCGGAGCCCCGCACGTCCTCGACCAAGGAGGCCCGGGCCTGGGCCCTGGAGAACCTGCACCGGCCGCTGACCCTGCGCGAGCTCGCCGCCCGCGAGGCGATGAGCACGCGCACGTTCACCCGCCGCTTCCGCGAGGAGGTCGGCATCTCGGCCCTGCAGTGGCTGACGCAGCAACGGGTCGAGCGCGCCCGCCAGCTCCTCGAGGAGTCGGACCTCCCGGTCGACCGCGTCGCCACGGAAGCCGGCTTCGGCACGGCGGCTTCGCTGCGCCAGCACTTCCAGGCGGCCCTCGGGGTGTCACCGAGCGCGTACCGCTCGACGTTCCGCGGCGAACTGGCTGTTCAATCCGCCTGAAATCCGGATAGCTTCACAGGCTATGGACGACTTCTACGTCAGCCACAGCCGTTTCTCCGACCCGGGCCCGCACGCGGACTGGCTCGACGCCACCCCGGCCGACGTGGCCGCGCTGCGCGAAGCGGCAACCCAGCTGGTGTTCCACTACTGGGGTTCCGGCCCCATCACCGAACACGGGTTCCCGGCGGCCCGCAACGACGAGATCACCCTGCGGTACGCCGCGGACATGTGGGCCCGCCTGCGCGAGCTCGACCCGGCACCGCCCGGCGCGCCGCGGCCGCCGCTGCACCGGATCGTCGGCTGCTGCCGCGACTTCACGCTCCTGTTCGTCTCGATGGCGCGCCACCACGGCATTCCGGCCCGCGCCCGTGTCGGGGTCGCCAGCTACCTGATGCCCGGCTGGTACCTCGACCACGTCGTCGCCGAGGTCCGCACCGCCGACGGCTGGCGCCTGGTCGAAGCCCAGCTGCCACCCGGCTTCCGCGACCCGGTGGACGACGTCGAGTTCGACCTCCTCGACGTCCCCCGCGATCGCTTCCGCACCGGCGCCGAGGCGTGGACCGCGGTCCGCGCGGGCGAGCTCGACCCGGCCCTGCTGGTCGTCAACCCGGACCTCGACGTGCCGTTCCTGCGCGGGATCCCGTACGCGTGGCAGAACATCGTGCGCGACCTCGCCGCGCTCAACAAGCACGAGATGCTCCAGTGGGACATCTGGGGCGCGCTCGACGACAGCGTCGAACTCGCCCCGGCCACCCTCGCCCGCGCCGACGAGCTCGCCGAGCTGATGACCGGCGCGGACGTCGACCAGCTGCGGACGGCGTTCCAGGCCGACGACGTCCGGGTGCCGCCGGTCATCCACACGGTCACCCCGCCGGAACAGCTCCCGGTCGAGGTAGTGCTTCGCTGACCTCGACGGCCGTGCGCACGAACCGCGCGATCCGCACGTCCCGCGCCCCGGCCGGCCACGCAACGGCCAGCGAGTACGGCGTCGCGTCGACGACCGGCCGGTAGACGACGTCGTCCCGCGACCGCAGCTCGGCGACCGACGCGGGCAGCAGTGCGATGGCCTGTCCGAGCGCGACGGTTTCCAGCAGCTGGGCGCTGTCGTGCACGATCGGCCCCGGCGTCACCGGCCCGCCGGTCACGTCCTGCCCGGACCAGTAGGCCCGGTCCGCGGTCGAGGACAGCGGCCAGCACGGCGTCGGCTGCCCGGCGAAGTCGGCACAGGTCAGCACGGCCCGGCCGGCGAGCTCGTGGTCCGACGGCAGCGCGGCCACCCGCGGTTCGCTGAACAGCACCTCGACGTCGAGCCCGTGGTGGGTGCCGCCCTGGCAGCCGAGCACGGCCACGTCGGCCCGCCCGTCCCGCAGCATCTCGGTCTGTTCGCCGAACCCGCTGACCCGCACGTCGACCGGATCCGGGTGCGCGTCGGCGATCCGCCGCAGCAGATCGGTGGCGACCCCCGGCTTCGCGGTGACGACGAGCGCCGGCGTCCGCTGCGCCGCCCGCCGCGTGCGCCGGACCGCCGCGGTGACGGCGTCCAGCGCCTTCGCCGACTCGGCGAAGAGGACGGCCCCGGCCGGCGTCAGCGAGACGTGCCGGCTGGTGCGTTCGAACAGCTGCACCCCGAGCCGCCGCTCCAGCAGCCGGATCGCGCGGGACAACGGTGGTTGCGCCATCCCCAGCCGCTCGGCGGCACGGGAGAAGTTCAGCTCTTCGGCGACCGCGCGGAAGTACCGCAGCTCACGGACCTCGACATCGTCCATACCGGGAGAGTATCGCGGCAGAGTCCACAGGTCTTTCCCTTTCTGATTCGCGCATGGTGGGGTTGGTGTCGATAACTCCACAAAGGACGGACAACGCATGACGGATGCACAGCGCAACAAGGAAGTGGTCCTGGACTTCCTCCGGCTGGCCTTCACCGAGAAGCGCCCGGCCGACGCCTTCGCCGAGCACGTCGGTGAAAGCTACATCCAGCACAACCCGCACGCCCCGGCGAGCGCGGCGGCCTCGGCTCGCTACCTGGCCGGGTTCGTGGCCCGTCGAGCACTGGGACGTGGTGCAGGAGGTTCCGGAGTCGACGGCGAGCGGCAACCCGATGATCTAGGTGTGATGTCCAGGGAGGTTGGTCGGGCGGGTGATGGGCGGTTTGCCGCCGGTGCCGGTAGGGCCGGGTCCGTTTCGGGTTCGTAGCGGCGCAAGGGTTCGCCGGTGACCCGGTCGAGGCGGGTGATCCGGTTGATCCGGCACCGCACCAGCACCGCGTGCACGGTCGAGGCGGGCGGGCCGAGCCGGCCGGCGATCTGGACGGGACCCAGCCGCTGCCGCCACCGCAACCGCGCAACAGCCCGCACCAGCTGCCCGGGTGTGCGGGTCGGGCTGTGGTGGGGCCGGCTGCTGCGATCGGCCATCCCGGCCGCGCACTCGACCCGGTAGCGCTGCGCCCACTTTGCGGCGGTCTTGGGTGCGACCATGACCATTCTCGCTGCTGGGGAGTGCGGCCAGCCCTGTTCGACGATCAGGCGACCAGTCGTAGCCGGGTGCGTGGGGGCAGCGTGGCGTTGGGGTAGGACACGAAGGCCTCCGGTTGGTGAAACGGTTCCTAGGCAGCTCCACTTCACAAGCGGAGGCCGTCACGGGTCACCTCAACTCGGGACAACGTCCCTGAACATCACATCCAGGCGGGGCGCCCCGTTCGGCCGCGACCCGCGGCCCGGGCGGCCGGTGTCCCGGCTCCCGGGACATCGCCGTCAGGTCCCGGTGGCCGGCGGTTCCGGGTCGGCCGGGGCGATGCCGTGCAGTGCGGCGCTCACCACCGCGTCCACCGGGGTGGGTCGAGGGGCGCGGTGTGCGGGAAGACCGCCGTCAGCACCGAGGCGTGGCAGTAGCCGACCAGCATGGCGGCCGTGGCGTCCACTTCGGACTCGACGCGCAGGCGACCCAGCGCTCGTTCCGCCTCGAGGTACGCCACCAGCCTGTCGCGCCAGTAGCCGGACCGCTCGCTGATCTCCGCGAACCGCTCCAGCACCCTCGGCTGCGCGACCAGGCCGCTGAAGGCCGGTACCAGCACCTTGTGCAGCGCCAGGCCGAACTCCAGGTGGCGGCGGAGGTTTCCGGTCAGGGTGCCTTCGCCGGCCACCGGCAGCTCGCCCAGCTCCGCCTCCGTCGCGCGCACGTGCTCCAGCAAGGCCCGGGCCACCAGCTCCTCCTTGTCGGAGAAGTGGTTGTAGAGCACGCCGTCGGCGACGCCCGCCATGCGCGCGATCTCGCGCACGGTCATCCCGGTCGTCCCGTGGGTGGCGATCATCTTCCGCGCGGTCTCGAGCAGCAGGTCGTGCAGTGACTGCCCGTCCCGCTGGGCGGCGGCTTTCCTCGGTGACATCACCGCCATCGTACGGGCGCCGCGCTACGGCCTCCTTCCCGTGACCAGCCACGCCGTGCCGCGCAGCCGGACGGCGTCGGGACCCGCGAACCGCTCGAGCGCCACGGCGAGTGCCTCGGTCGCCTTGGCCGCCCGCGCGCTGTCGACCAGGCCCAGGTGGTGGCGGACCGGCCCCCACTCCGCGATGAACCGCGCCGCGTCGGGGACGTCCCGGCCCCAGACCTGGTCGGCCTCGACGCGGGTGCACACCACGTCCTCGAAGCCGGCTTCGGCCAGCACCGCCCGGGTCCGGTCCGGGTCCGCGAACGACGTCGGCCCGCTGCCGTCCGGCCCGGTCGGCTGCGGCAGGTAGGCCGCCATCGCGCCGAACACCCGGCCGAGGTCGGTCCCGGAAAGGGCGGTCATGCACAGGAACGCGAGCCGCCCGCCGGGGGCCAGCGCCCGCCGGACGTTGCCGAACGCCGCCACCGGGTCGGCGAAGAACATCACCCCGAACCGGCTGAGCGCCAGGTCGAACCCGCCATCGGCGAACGGGTGGACCTGGACGTCACCCTGCTCGAACGTCACGTTCGGCACCGAGGCCGCTCGCTCCCACGCGGTCGCGAGCATCGGCTCGGACAGGTCGACGCCGATCGCCGACCGGGCGCGAGCCGCGGCGAGCCGCGTCAGCTGGCCGTTGCCGCACCCGATGTCGAGCACGCGGTCACCCGCACCCACCCGATCGAGCAGATAGCCGTTGAAGCCGCTGTTCACGGCGTCGTAGCGATCCGCGTGCGCCGCCCAGTGCGCACCCTCGTAGCCGTTCCACGCCTCGGCCTGTGCGGTGTTGACGATCTCTGTCATTCCCAGCCCTCTCGTTGTGAACACACGTTCATGAACACGTGTTCATCGTGTCCCCGCCGCCCCGAACTGTCAAGGCTGCATCGATCACTTGTTCGAGTGATTGGCGCTGAGGGGCGTGACGTGCAGCGCGGCCAGGCGGGCGGGCTCGGCGATCACCTCGTACGCCGCCACCCGCTCGCCCTCGACCGTCACGGCCAGCGCGAGCACGAGCCGTCCGCGCGGCGCCACGACGACGCCGACCCTGCCGTCGACCAGCGCCGCTTCGGCGAACCGGGCCCGCTTGCCGAACACCTGGGTCCCCTCGGCCACCGCGCGGGCGCCGCGCACCTCGAGCGGCGCGCCCACCGGCAGCGCGGCCGCGTCGGCGCGGCGGACGACGTCCGGGGCCAGCACGTCGAGCAGTTCGGCGAGGTCGCCGCCGCGGGCCGCGGCCAGGAACGCGTCGACCACCCGGCGGTGCCGGGCCAGGTCGGCCGGCGGCACCGGCGAAGTACCGCGGACCCGCTGCCGCGCCCGGCTGGCCAGCTTCTTCGCCGCCACCGGCGTGCGGTCCAGCACCGGGGCGATCCGGTCGAACGGCACCGCGAACAGGTCGTGCAGCACGAACGCGATCCGCTCGGCCGGGCCGAGCGCGTCGAGCACGACGAGCAGCGCGCGGCCCACCGAGTCGGCGAGCGCGGCCTCCTCCGCCGGATCGGCCGCGGCGACCGGCTCCGGGAACACCTCGAACGGCTCCTCGCGACGGGTTTTCCGCGCACGCAGGACGTCGAGGCAGACGCGCGAGACGACCGTCGTCAGCCAGGCCGCCAGGTTGTCCACCGACTCCACCCGGTTCAGTCGCAGCCAGGCTTCCTGCACGGCGTCGTCCGCTTCGGCCGCCGAGCCGAGCAGCCGGTACGCGACCCCGCGCAACCGGCCGCGTTCCGCTTCGAACTCCGCCGCCAGGTCGTCCATCGGTCACCTTTCGCTCGCCGCCACCGTCGCCTCCTCGACGCATCCCCACGACCGGAGGTGACCGGATGAGCTTGCTGACCCCTGCCGACCTGGACGGCTGGCACCTGCCGAACCGGGTCGTCGTGGCCCCGACGACCCGGGCGCGCGTGCCCGGCGGAGTGCCCGGCGACCTGCAGGCCGCCTACTACGCGCAGCGCGCGGGCGCCGGGCTCGTCGTCGCCGAAGGCACCTGGGTGAGCGAGCAAGCTGTCGGCTTCTCGGACGTTCCGGGGTTGTACACCGAAGCCCAGGTCGACGGCTGGCGGCAAGTCACGGACGTCGTGCACGCGCTCGGCGGCCGGATCGTGGCGCAGCTGTGGCACACCGGCGCGGTTTCGCACCCGCACTTCCTCGGCGCCCGGCCGGCGGGGCCGTCGGCGGTGAACCCGGACGAGCCGGTGTACCCGCCCTCCGGGCGGTGCCGCACGGGCACCCCGCGCGCGCTCGGGCCTGCCGAAATCCGGGCGACGGTCGCGGACTACGGGAAGGCGGCGGAGAACGCCCGCCGCGCCGGCTTCGACGGCGTCGAGATCGCGGCCAACGGCGTGTACCTGCTCGCCCAGTTCCTGCACCCGCGGCTCAACCACCGCACCGACGCCTACGGCGGCTCGACGGCCAACCGGCGGCGGCTGCTCACCGAGGTCGTCGCCGCGGCCGCCGCCCACGGCCGTGTCGGCGTCCGGCTCAGCCCGTGGTGGACCGGCGGACTGTTCACTGTGGACGATGCACTCCGCGCCGAGTACGACGAACTCGTCGCCGGCCTCGCCGCGGACTACCTGCACCTGCGGGGGCCCGACAGCGGACCGGACTTCGCGGCTTTCGCTCGCTATCGGGATCTGTTCGACGGCCTCCTCATCGTGAACAACGGTTTCGACCGCGAGACGGGTGACGCGGTGATCGAAGCGGGCATCGCGGATGCCGTGTCGTACGCGCGGCACTTCATCGCGAACCCGGATCTGGTGACGCGGTTCGCGCTCGGCCTGCCGACCGCGGAAGCCGACCCCGCGGCGTTCTACGGCGGCGGGGCGGCCGGTTACCTGGAGCCGGCGGTGCTAGGGCCTGTCCTCAAAGCCAGAGGAGCAGTGTGGCCAGGTCGATCATGCTCCGGTAGGAGGTGGCGGTCTTGTCGAAGCGGGTGGCGATGGCGCGGAATTGCTTGAGTCGGTTGAAGCAGCGTTCGACGATGTTGCGGCGCCGGTAGGCAGTGCGGTCGAAGGCCGGTGGACGACCACCCGCCCGACCCCGTCGCCGCCGGTTGGCCTGCTGGTCACGGCGTTCGGGAATGGTCGCCGGGATGCGCCGCCGACGCAGATATGAGCGGATGGCTCGGCTGGAGTAGCCCTTGTCGGCCAGGACCCGGCTCGGCCGGGTCGCCGGCCGGCCAGGACCTGGCCGGCGGAACTCGATGCCCGCCATGACCTGGATGAACTGGGTGCAGTCGTTGACGTTGCCGCCGGTCAGCACGATCGACAGCGGTCGGCCGTGGCCGTCGCAGGCGAGATGAATCTTGGTCGTGGGTCCACCCCGGGACCGGCCGATGGCATGATCACCTGGCTCGTTATGCCCGCCGCAGGATCCGCTCGCCCCCTGTGTGCGACGCGGTGGCACGGCGGGCGCCGGCGGCGTGCTGATGCGCGCGCACGATGCTGGAGTCGACCGACACCTCGCGGTCAAGTTCGTCGATCGCCTCGGCGATCACGCGGACCTGTGCCACCAGCGCGGACAGGGTACCGGTGCGTGACCAGCGCCAGAACCGGTTGTAGACCGTCTTCCACGGCCCATACCGCTCCGGCAGGTCACGCCATGCAACTCCAGTCTTGGCCTTGAACAACATCCCGTTGATCACCCGACGGTCATCCACCCGCGGGCGTCCCTTCGCACCCGACACCGGCAGCAACGGCTGGATCACCTGCCACTGCTCATCGGTCAGCTCATGCCTGCGCACCACAACTCAAGATCGAAGCAGATCAACCACCACCGCTTTGAGGACAGGCCCTAGTCCCGTGACCACACCGCCAGCTCGCTCCCGCCGGGCTCGCGGAAGTGGAACCGGCGGCCGCCCGGGAAGGCGAACGGCTCCTTGGTCACCACGCCGCCCGCGGCCTCCACCGACTCGCGGGCGGCGGCCAGGTCGTCCGTGCGGATCGTGACCAGCGGTGCGCGTGGCTGTTCGGCCGCATCCGCTTGGAAGCCCAGCGTGAGGCCGGCGGCCCGGACGTCGGTGTAGTCCGGGCCGTACGGTGTCACCGCCCAGCCGAACGCGCGCTCGAAGAACCGCCCGGACGCCTCGGCGGACGTGGACGGGAACTCGGCGAAGTCGATTTCGAACATGCCCGAGACGCTAGCGGCGACCACCGACAAAACCGCGTGAGCGCGCCACCGACAGCCCGCCGAGGACGAGCGCGACCGTGCCGATCACGAGGTCCACGTAACCGCCGACGATCCCGTAGCCGGTGCCCGGCCCGCCCTTCGCGGCCGCCACCACCCAGCCGCCGATGACGATCGAGGCGAGGCCACCCGCCAGTGCCACGACGGCTCCGCGGCCGCGGGCCAGTGCCAGCCCGCCCGCGACGATCCCCGCCACGCCGAGGACGACGGCGATCAAGGACCAGAGCCGTCCGGGCGTCAGGTCGTAGGAGCTGACGGCGGCGACAACGTGGACGTTCATGAGGTGCTCCTTCAGGATCCGGATCGGAAGCCGCGAGCATCGCCGCCGGACCCCGTGCCCGTCGTCGTGCGCGAGGAGGCACTTAGCGCTGCCGCGAGCGCCGCAGGAAGCGGGGGACTACCGCAGGCGCAGTAGCCAGGAACTGCTCTTCACGCGGGATTTCGCCGCGCCCCGCCCCGGTTAGGGTTCAGGGGTGAGCCGTGCGCAGGTCGTCGACGGGGTGGTCGCCGCCGGGGTGGCGGTGGCGCTGGTGGTCGCCGGGCTGTCCGGTCCGCACCGGAGCCCGGACCTCGACGTGCTCGGGTACGCGGCGCTGGCGGCCGGCGGGCTGGCACTCGCCGCGCGCCGCCGGGCGCCCGTCGCCGTGCTGGCCGCGACCGCCGTCTGCGCCCTCGCCTACCAGTTCGCCGGCTTCGAAGTGCCCGTCGTCGCTTACCTCTTCGCCGTGTACGCCGCCGTCCGGGCGGGACACCGGGTCGCCGCGATCGTCGCTTCGGTGCTGATGCTGATCGCGGTTCCGCTGGCCCTCCTGGCTTCCGGCGTGTCCGGCACCGGCGCGGCGTTCACGCAGTCGCGGGACGTCCTCCAGCTGGCGTGGCTGATCGCGGCCGGCGCGGCGGGGGAGGCGTTGCGCCAGGCCGAGTGCCGGGCCGACGAAGCCGAGCGCACCCGCGAAGAAACCGCGCGGCGGCGAGCGGACGAGGAACGGCTGCACATCGCGCGGGAGCTGCACGATTCGCTCACCCACCAGATCTCCGTCATCAAGGTGCAGGCGGAAGTTGCCGTCCACCTGGCCCGCAAGCGCGGCGAAGACGTGCCGGAAGCGCTGCTGGCGATCCGCGAAGCCGGCCGCGAGGCGACCCGCGAGCTGCGCGCGACCCTGGAGGCGTTGCGCGACGACGACAAGGACCCGCCGCGCGGGCTCGACGACGTCCCCGAGCTCGTGCGCCGCGCCCGGACCACCGGCCTCGACGCGCAGCTGACCGTCGAAGGGGAGCAGGACGCCGTGCCTGCCGCCGTCGGCCGGACCGCGTACCGGATCGTGCAGGAGTCACTGACGAACGTCGCCCGGCACGCCGCCGCGGCCACCGCGTCGGTCCGGATCGACCACCGGCCCGGCGCGCTGGTCGTCCGGGTGGACGACGACGGGACGTCCGCTGTGGACGGTGTCCCGGGCGTCGGCCTGATCGGGATGCGCGAGCGCGTCATGGCGCTGGGCGGCCGGTTCCAGGCCGGGCCCCGTCGCGAAGGCGGGTTCAGCGTGCAGGCGGAGCTCCCGGTGGACCCGGCGTGATCCGCGTCCTGCTGGCCGACGACCAGCCGCTCATCCGCAGCGGGTTCCGCGCGCTGCTCGACGTCGAAGCCGACATCGAGGTGGTCGCCGAAGCGGGTGACGGCGGCGAGGCGGTGCGGCTCGCGCTCGAACACCGGCCGGACATCGCGCTGCTCGACGTCCAGATGCCGGGTGTCGACGGCATCGAGGCGACCCGGCGCATCGCCGCGGATCCGGCGCTGACCGCGGTGCACGTCGTCATCCTGACCAACTACGGCTTCGACGAGTACGTCTTCGAGGCCCTGCGCGCGGGCGCGGCCGGGTTCCTCGTCAAGGACGTCCAGCCGGAGGACTTCCTGCACGCGGTGCGCGTCGCGGCGCGCGGGGACGCGCTGCTCGCGCCGTCGATCACGCGCAAGCTGATCGACCGGTACGTGACCCAGCCGCTGGTGCCCGGCGCGGGGCTGGCGGAGCTGACGAACCGGGAGCGCGAAGCCGTCACGCTCGTCGCGCGGGGGCTGTCGAACGAGGAGATCGCCGCACGGATGGTGATCAGCCCGCTCACCGCGAAGACGCACGTCAACCGGGCCATGGTGAAGCTGCGGGCGCGCGATCGGGCGCAGCTGGTGGTGTTCGCCTACGAGTCGGGGCTGGTGGTGCCGCGGTGAACGACCGTCAGGGACGGGCCGCGGCGAGCAGGGTCAGCGCGGCTTCGCGCGCGTGTTCCCCCGCGTGGGCGGGGTCGTGGTGGTCGGCCACGACGGTGGCGCCCTCGACGAGGATCAGCAGCTGCCGGGCGAGCCGGGCTGGGTCGGCGGCGCCGGCTTCCTCGGCGATCGCGGTGAACAGCTCGACGTAACGGCCGAGGTGGCGCGCGGTGATGCTCCGAACCGCGTCGGTGTGGTGCTGGGCGGCGGCGTTGAGCAGGGCGCAGCCGCGGAAGGCCGGTTCGCCGTACCAGCCGTGGAGGGCGTCGAACAGGGCGGTGACCCGGCCGGCGGGATCGCCGGCCTGCGCGGTGGCGTCGGTCAGCCAGCGGATGACCCGGTCGCTGCGGGCTTCGAGCACCGCCTGGACGAGCCCGTCCTTGCTGCCGAAGTGCCGGTAGAGCGTTTCTTTGGACACGCCGAGGCGGCTGCAGAGCTCGGCCACGCCGACGCCGTCGAGCCCGCGTTCGTACAGGACGTCGGTGGCTGCCTGCACGATCGCGGCGCGGGTGCGCCCGGGGTCGATGGTCGAGCCTTTGGAGACCGGCACGACACGATGGTACCGAACGGTTCGATCCGTGTGCTAGCGTCCGGATCGAACTGATCGGTTCGATCTACGGGGGAACGGATGACGGCGGCGCGGCTGGCGTTGGGGACCGCGTCCGCGCTGGGACTCGCGCGGTTCGCCTACGGGCTGCTCGTGCCGGCCATGCGGGACGACCTGCGGTGGACGTTGGCGGAAGCGGGAGTGGTCGGCGCCGCGAACGGGCTGGGTTACCTGGCCGGCGCGGCCGCGACCGCGGCCGTGGTGCGCCGCTGGGGTGCGGCCGCGGCCTTCCGCGGTGGCATGGTCGTCACGGCACTGGCGCTGGCCGGCACGGCCGCCGGTGACGTCTTCCCGGTGTTGCTGGCGGTTCGGGCGCTGGCCGGGGCGAGCGGGGCGGTGGTGTTCGTCGCGGGCGGGGTGATCGCGGCCCGGATGGACGGCGGCGCGCCCCTCACGGTGTACTTCGCGGGCACGGGACTGGGGATCGTCTTCAGCGGGGTGACCGTCCCGGCACTGGCCGGACACTGGCAGGTGGCGTGGGCGGGCCTGGGCGCGGCCGCGGCGGTGGCGACCCTGATCTCCTGGCGGGCGGCCGCAACCGGCGACGAGCGGACGGCACCCGCGGCCGGCCGGGCTCGGATCCGTCCACTGTGGCGGGTTGCCGTGGCGTACTTCCTCTTCGCGACCGGTTACATCACCTACGTCACCTTCCTGTCGGTGTACCTGGCCGACCGGCACGCCCCGGTCGGCCAGGTGGTGCTGACCTGGACGGTGCTGGGCGCCGCGGTCGTGGCGGCCCCGGCCGTGTGGAGCGGTCCGATCACGCGCCGGCCCGGTACCCGCGTACTGGCCGTCGTGCTCGGCGTGCTGGCCGGCGGCGCGGCGATGGCGCTGCTGTCGCCGTCACCGGCGGTGCTGATGGCCTCCGTCGTCGCCTACGGCGTGACCTTCATGGCGGTCCCCGCGGCCGTCACCGCGCACATCCGGGCGGCCGTGACGCCCGCGGACTGGACCGCGACCCTGGCCGCGTTCACCGCCCTCTTCGCCGTCGGGCAGACCGTGGGCCCGTGGCTCGCGGGCGTCCTCGCCGACCACACCTCGGCCGCCGCGCCGTTGGCCTGGACCGCCGTCCTGTGTGGAGCGGCGGCCCTGGTGACCCTGACCCGCAACGACAACCCCAAGGAGCACGACCATGACCACCTTCGTCCTCGTCCCCGGGATGTGCCACGGCGGCTGGTGTTTCGCCGAACTGACCGGGCAGCTCCGGGAGCGCGGGCACCTCGTCCACCCGGTGACGCCGACCGGGGTCGGTGAGCGCAGCCACCTCCTGCCCGGCGGGGTCAACCTCGACACGCACATCGAGGACGTGACCGCGCTGTTGACGGCCGAAGACGTCCACGACGCCGTGCTGGTCGGGCACAGCTACGGCGGCATGGTGATCACCGGGGCCGCCGACCGCCTGCCGGAGCGGGTGGACAGCCTGGTCTACCTCGACGCCGTGGTGCCCGCGGACGGTGACTCCTGCTGGGCGCTGGTCTCCGACGCGGAACGGCGGTGGTACCTCGACGTCGTCGACACCGGCTACGCCGTGCGCCCGCTGCCGTTCTTCGATCCCCGTGCCACGCCGCACCCGCTCGCTTCCCTGCTCCAGCCGCTGCGCCTGTCCGGGGACACCGGCCGGTTCCGGCGCCGGGACTACGTCTACGCCGCCGGGTGGGACGGCGCATCGCCGTTCACCCCCGTCTACGAGCGCCTGCGTGCGGATCCCGCGTGGACCACCCACGCCCTCGACGGCGGGCACAACCTCATGCGGGACGCGCCTGGCGAGCTGCTGGAGATCCTGCTCGACGTCGCCGAAGATCAGGCCGGGCGGCCCGCGCCCGCGTAGTCGTCGCCCTTCGAGTGGTACGTGTGGATCTGGATGGCCTGGCCCTCGGTCGGCGCGTTGATCATCAGGCCGTTGCCGAGGTAGAGGCCGACGTGGTGGATGCGGGTCGCCGGGTTGCCGTAGAACACCAGGTCGCCCAGGCGCGGCTCCTGCGTGGCCGGCACCGGCGGGAGCGCGCGGAACTGGCTGTCCGCCGTCCGCGGCAGGGCCACGCCCGCGCTGTCGTAGGACGCCTTCGTCAGGCCGGAGCAGTCGAAGCCGGCCGCGCCCGCGTCGGGGCCGTTGCCGCCCCAGACGTAGGGGAGGCCCAGCTGGCCCAGCGCGAACCGGGTCGCGTGGACACGCGGGGAGCTCGCCGACGCCGGGTCGAGGGACAGCGTCGCGTACAGCTGCGCCATGCCGAGGACGCGCTGGCGGAACAGTTCGGTGTCACTGCCCGGGTGGTAGGCCGCGATCGCCTTCCACCAGCCGGGGCCTGCCCCGAGGTCGGTGCCGCCGGCGCAGAGGGCGCGCCCGGCCGCGGCCGCGTCGGAACCGTACTTCTTGACCTGCGCCGGCGAGAGGCCCAGCGGGGTGCCCTCACCCCGGCCGTGGTTCGACGCCGCCGAGCCGACGCCCGCCAGGGTGACCCAGGAAAGGTGGCACGACGGGTCTTCGTTCCGCAGCGTCAGCTCGCCGTTCGCGTAGCCGACCAGCGCGTCCGCGGGGATGTCGAGCGGCCCGGCCAGCTGCTCGGCCCACTGCCGAAGGGGGCTCTTGCCGCCCTGGCCGGACGCGCCCTGGCCCGGCTCCTGCGCCTTCACCGGTGCGCTCACTTCGAGGACCGACGGGCCCGGCACCGCGTCGCGCACCACCGGCGGGGGAGCCGGGGCGGCCGCGGGTTCCGGCGAGCGGTCGGCCAGCAGCCAGCCCGCCGTGACGAGCCCGGCGACGAGCGGCAGCGCCACCAGGCCGCGCAACGCCGCGCCGCGGGCCCACGAAGTCTGCTTCGTCGTCACGGGTTCCAACTTAGAAGAGCACACCTCTTACTGAACGAGCGAGTAGCTTGCACGTTAGGGGGACTCTCATATTGTGGGCACATGCCTGAGATCGATGCCGGACGGCTGACCGCGGCGCTCCAAGATCGTTACGCGAAGATCGACGTCGTCGAGCGCACCGGCTCCACCAACGCCGACCTGCGGAAAGCTCTCGAAGAAGGCGCCGCGGACCGGACGGTTCTGCTCGCCGAAGAGCAGACCGCGGGCGTCGGGCGGCGGGCTCGGTCGTGGAGCTCGCCGAAGGGCGCCGGGCTGTACCTGAGCGTCGCGCTCCGGCCGGGTGTCCCCTTCGCGGTGCTCGGCTCACTGTCCGTCGTCGCCGGGCTCGCCGTCCGGGCCGCCGCCGCGTCCGTCGGGGTGGACGCCGTGCTCAAGTGGCCGAACGACGTCCTCGTCGACGGCGCCAAGTGCGCCGGCATCCTCGCCGAGGCCGTCGCCGGGACCGACCCGTCGATCGTGCTCGGCATCGGCCTCAACGTCCTGCCGCTGGGTGACGTCCAGCCGGGCCCTGGCGGGCTGCCCGCGACGTCGCTGGCCGAGCAGGGCGCCACGAACACCGACCGCACCGACGTCGCCATCGCGCTGCTCAGCGGCTTCGACGAGCTCGAGAAGCGCTGGCGGCTGGCCGGTGGCGACCTCACCGAAGCCGGCCTGCTCGGCGACTACCGCGCCCACTGCGCGACCCTCGGCCAGGACGTCGAGGTGCAGCTGCCGGACGGGACGGCGCTCACCGGCCGCGCGGCCGACATCGACGCCGCCGGCCAGCTGCAGGTCGACGTGGCGGGCGGGCAGCGCCACACCGTCTTCGCGGGTGACGTGGTCCACGTCCGTCCGGCCTGATTTGTCGGGGCGTTGCCCCCACCGCCGCACGCGTCGCCGGTACGGTGAGACGACACCGCCGCACCGACCTTGGGAGCGTCCGCCGTGGCTTATCCGGACGATTTGCTCAGCGAGCAAGAGCACGTCGTGGTGCACAGTCACCCGCACTTCAAGATGCTGATCTTCCCGACGCTCGCGCTGCTGGTCACCGTGGGTGCGGGCACCTGGCTGGCGATCCTGGCGAAGGACGCGTCCGCGCCGTGGAACTCGGTCGGGCTGATCGCCATCGGGGTCGTGGCGCTCGTGCTGATCGTGTGGCTGTTCCTGGCGCCGCTCGTGCGCTGGCGGACCACCCACTTCATCGTGACGACCGACCGGCTGATCGCCCGCGAGGGCGTCCTCAAGCGCACCGGCATCGACATCCCGATGGGCCGGATCAACAGCGTCCAGTTCGAGCACGGCCTGCTCGACCGGGTCTTCGGCTGCGGCACGCTGATCATCGAGTCGGCGTCGGACGAGCCGCTGCGCTTCGAGGACATCCCGCACGTCGAGAAGGTGCACACGGTCATCTACCGCGAGGTCAACGACAACCCGTACGACGACTACCGGCCGGGCTACCAGCAGCAGCCGCAGCAGACCACGCCGCTGCCGCCACAGGGCGGCGGGCACCCGCCGCGTGGCGAGAGACGCCGCTGATGGGCACGCGCGCACTGGGCCTGCCCGAGCGGGTCCCCTCGGCGGGTGAACTGCCGGAGCGGGTCACCATCTGGGAGGTCGGCCCGCGTGACGGGCTGCAGAACGAGAAGGCGATCGTCCCGGTCGAGGTCAAGCTGGAGTTCCTCGACCGGCTCGCCGGCGCCGGGCTCACCACGCTGGAGGCGACCAGCTTCGTGCACCCCAAGTGGGTGCCGCAGCTGGCCGACGCCGAGCAGCTGCTGGCCCGGCTCGACCGCCGTGACGGCGTCCGGTACCCGGTGCTGGTGCCGAACGAGAAGGGCCTGAACCGGGCCCTCGAAGCCGGTGTCGAGCACATCGCGATCTTCGCCAGCGCGACGGAGACGTTCGCGCGCAAGAACCTCAACTCGTCGCTCGACGAACAGTTCGCGATGTTCGAACCGGTCGTCACGCGGGCCAGGGAAGCGGGCCTGGACGTCCGCGGGTACCTCTCGATGTGCTTCGGCGACCCGTGGGAAGGCGTCGTGCCGGCGAAGCAGGTCGCCGCGGCCGGCCGGCGGCTGCTGGACATGGGGTGCTCGCAGCTTTCGCTGGGCGACACCATCGGCGTCGCGACGGCCGGGCAGGTCGAAAACCTCATCGGGCTGTTCGGCGACGTCGGAACTCTGGCCGTGCACTTCCACGACACCTACGGCCAGGCGCTCGCCAACACGCTGGCGGCGCTCCGATGTGGAGTGTCGACTGTGGACTCGTCGGCGGGCGGGCTCGGCGGCTGCCCGTACGCCGAGTCGGCCACCGGCAACCTCGCGACCGAGGACCTGGTGTGGCTGCTGGACGGCCTCGGGGTGGCCACCGGCGTCGACCTGGACGCGCTGGTGGCGGCCAGCGTGTGGATGGCGGGACAGCTCGGCCGCCCGAGCCCGTCCCGGGTGGTCGCCGCACTGGGCTGAGACATCCGGGGCTCCGCCACCCGGAGCCCCGGAAAACAACTGACCTCGCCGCGCCCTCGGGGATGGGGTGCGGTATCAAGGGGGACCGGCAGCGCCGCGGCCGCGTCGAACAGCGTGTGCCCCACAGGCACCGACAGCCGGAGGATGGATTGACCGAGCCTTCCGAGGCGGGCTCCGAACCGGTCGAGGCCGACCTCGACACCGGGCCGGTGCAGCTGCCCGGGTACGGCCTGGCGGATCCGGGCGCCTTCGAAGAAGCGCCGACGCCGCCCTCGGGCAACCCCGCGGCGTGGCCGCACGCGGTGTCGCCGCTGCTGCCGCCGTTCCAGCTGCCCCCGCCCCCGCCACCCCCGCCGACACCGGTTCCCCCGCTGCCGCCGCCGGTGGCCGGGCCGCCGCCCGTCGCGGGCCCGCCGCCGAACCCCGGTTCGCCCGTGCCGCTGCCCCCGCTCGGGTCGCCGCGCACGGAACGGGAAAGCATCGTCGCGCTGTTCCTGGTGCACATGTTCCCGATCGGGCACCTCCCGGTCGCGATGGACAAGCCGGCGCGCCAGCTGCCGCTGCCCGAGGACCCCGAGGGCTTCCCGCCGAACGACCACCCGGACGCCCGGCTGATCTTCGACGACCAGGCCCTGACCAACGTCACCGCGGGCTTCCGCCGGTCGCCGACCGCGCCGTCGCGGCCGGTGCCGCGCCACCTGAAGGAGGGGTACGTCCCGTACGCGCGGGCGACGCGGGCGGTGTGGATCCGCCGGTTCGTCGTCGGGCACAGCGACCTGGGCCCCGAGTACGCGTGGCCGCCGGGCGAGCAGTTCCCCGAGAGCAGCGTGGACTGGCCCGAGCCGGTGATGGTCCCGGCCAACACGGTCCTCGACCGCTTCGGCCCGGCCTACGGGCGAATCCTTTACGAGGACGGCACGCCCTTCGCGGAACGCTCGCTGCCACCGGCGACGCTGGACGCCGAGTACCGCCGGTACGTCGTGGTGCGCAAGGTGCCGATGTGGCGCTCGGAGACCGCGAACTGGTTCGGCCAGGTCGGCGGCGGCACGCGGTACCGTGCCCTGCTGGCGGCCGACGAGCTCGTGACACTCGGCTACCTCGCCGAGGCCAAGGGGGAAGAGGACTGATGAACACCCAGTCGATCCAGCGGTGGCTCGGGGTGCTGGGCGTGCCGCCGGAGGTCGTCTCGCTCGGTGCCGAGGTCGACAACGCCTGGTGCCTGATGCAGGGCGAGGACGAGGCGTGGGAGGTGTTCTGGCGCGAGCAGGGCAACCGGTACGACTGGGCCCGGTTCACCAGCGAGCAGGTGGCGTGCCACTACCTGTTCGGGCGGCTGGCCTGGGCCCAGGTCGCCCGCGGCGCCGTCGGCCTGCTCCCCGGCTCCTGACTCAGCGCTTCAGGACGGCCAATGCCTCGTCGTGGAGGAGGCCGTTGGTCGACAGCGCGCTCCCGTTGTCGTACCGCCCGACGCCGTCCAGGTCGCTGAAGCGGCCGCCCGCCTCGGTGACGATCACCTGCGCGGCCGCGACGTCCCACGGGTTGACGATGCACTCGGCCGCCACGTCCAACGCGCCCTCGGCCACCAGCACGTGGTGCCAGAAGTCGCCGAACGCGCGGGTCTCCCAGCACGCGTCGACCAGGTCGAGGTACTTCGAGCGCGAGTGGTACGTCGTCCACGAGTTGAGGTCCGTTGTGGACAGATAAGCGTCCGAAAGGGACGAAACCTTCGAAACCGACAGCCGCCGGGTGCCTGCCGAGTCCGACGAGAACGCCCCGGAGCCCGAAGCCGCCCACCACCGGCGGCCCAGCAGAGGCGCGCTGATCAGGCCGACCACCGGGTCACCGTCCGACACCAACGCGATCAATGTCGCCCAAACGGGTACTCCGCGAAGGAAGTTCTTGGTCCCGTCGATCGGGTCCAGCACCCACGCGCGGCCGCTCGACGCCGAGCCGCCGCGTTCCTCGCCGAGCACCGCGTCGCCCGGGCGTTCCGCCGCCAGCAGCGCACGGATCGCGTCCTCGACCGCGGTGTCGGCGTCGGTCACCGGGGTGCGGTCGGGCTTGCGCTCCACCGCCAGGTCCAGGGCGCGGAACCGCGCCGTCGTGATCGCGTCGGCGGCGTCGGCCAGCCGGACGGCGAGAGCCAGATCATCTTCGTAGCCAGGCACGGTCACGATGGTTTCACGCCCGTGCGCCGTAGAGTTGGCCAGGTGAGCATGGTCCTACTTGCCGAAGACGATCCGGCCATCGCCGAACCGCTCTCCCGCGCCCTCGAACGCGAGGGGTACGAGATCCACGTCGTCACCGACGGCCCTTCGGTGCTCGACGCCACCGCCGCCCAGCGCGTCGACCTGCTCGTGCTGGACCTCGGCCTGCCCGGGATGGACGGCCTGGAGGTCTGCCGGCGGCTGCGCGCGGCCGGTACCGAGCTGCCCGTCCTGATGCTCACCGCCCGCACCGACGAGGTCGACTTCGTCGTCGGCCTGGACGCGGGCGCCGACGACTACGTCGCCAAGCCGTTCCGGCTCGCCGAGCTGCTCGCCCGGATCCGCGCGCTGCTGCGCCGCCGGGTGCCCGAGGTGCTGGAGGCCGGCGGGGTGCGGATGGACCTCGGCGCGCGGCTGGTCACCGTGGACAACCACGAGGTGCAGCTGGCCAACAAGGAGTTCGAGCTGCTGCGCGTGCTGATGAGCCGCGCCGGGCAGGTCGTCAGCCGCGACGAGATCCTCGCCGAGGTCTGGAACGACCTGGAGTCGAAGACGTCGAAGACGCTCGACATGCACATGTCGTGGCTGCGCCGGAAGCTCGCCATCGCCGCCGACGAGGCCGCCGGCCGCACCAGCAAGACCCACGACGGCGAGCGGCGGATCGCGACCGTCCGCGGTGTCGGCTTCCGCTTCAACAGCGAATAAGCCGTGCGCCGCCGCATCCTGCTCGCCATCCTGCTGGCCGTCGCGGTCAGCTCGGCGGTCCTCGGCATCCCGCTGGGCATCGTGGCGAGCTGGCAGATCGAGTCGAGCTACCGCGAGACGCTCGCCGAGAACGCCCGCGCGGCGGCGGCGATCCTGGACACCGAAATCGCCAACGGCCAGGAGATCGACCTCGACCAGGTGCGCGCGGCGGTCCCGGCGAACGGGCTGCTCACCGTCCGGGCCAGCGGCCAGGACGAGAAGCGCTACGGCAGCAGTCCCGGGCCCGACACCGTCATCGAGACGGCCGATTTGGCCCGGGACGGCAAGGTGGAGATCGCCGTCCCGGCCGGTCCGATGCACGAACGCCAGACGACGGTGACGCTCGTCGTCGTGCTCCTGGTGCTGCTGTCGATCGGCACCGGAGCGGTGGTGGCGATCGCGACGGCCCGGCGGCTCGCGAAACCGCTGCGGCACGTCGCCGAGCGCGCGGCCCGCCTCGGCGGCGGCGACTTCCGGCCCGACCCGAGCCGCTACGGCGTCGGCGAGCTCGACATGGTCGCCGAAGCGCTGGACGCGTCCGGCACCGCACTGGCCCAGCTCGTGCAGCGGGAGCGCCAGCTGGTCGGCGACGTTTCGCACCAGCTGCGCAGCAGGCTGACGGCGTTGCAGCTGCGGCTGGAACCGCTGACCGTGCACCCGGACGACGAGGTGGCCGACGAGTCGAAGGCGGCCCAGGAACAGGCGGACCGGCTCGCCGAGGCGCTGGACGAGCTGCTGGCAGCGGCCCGCGCGGCGCGCGAAGTCGGCGCGGAACCGGTGGACCTGCCGACGCAGCTGCCGGAAATGGCCCAGGAGTGGCGTGAGCTGCTCCGCTCGGAGGGCCGCAACCTGCGGACGCGCGTGGCGGACGGCCTGATGGCCCGCGCCACGCCGGGACGGCTCCGCGAGGTCGTCGGCGTGCTGCTGGACAACGCGCTGCGCCACGGCTCGGGCACGGTGACGCTGATCGCCCGCCGCGGCGACGCCGAGGGCACGGTGGTGATCGAGGTGAGCGACACCGGCCCCGGCGTGCCGGACGAGCTCGCGCCGCACATCTTCGAGCGCGGTTTCTCCGGCGGCGGCTCGACGGGGGTGGGCCTGGCACTGGCCCGCGCACTGGTCGAGGCGGACGGCGGCCGCCTGGAGCTGTCGAACCGCCGCCCGGCGGTGTTCAGCCTGTTCTTGAAGGTGCCCCGGCCGAGCGACGTCCCCGAGGTGCGCTGGCCGGCCGAGCGCGTCCCTCGCTAGCGCCCGGCCGTCCGCTCAGATCAGCCCCTCCCGCAGCGCGTAGGCCACCGCGTGCGAGCGGTTCCGCAGCTGGAACCGGTTGGTGACGTCGTGCAGGATGCTCTTCACCGTGCGCTGCGAGTAGCACAGCTCGTCGGCGATCTCCTGCGTCGAGTACCCCGCCGCGACCAGGCGCAGCACCTCCGTCTCCCGGTCGCTCATCCCGCCGAGGCGCAGGCCGCGCGGCTGGAGCACCTGGCGCTGCAGGCGGGAAACCCGGTTCAGCAGCCGGCCGAGCAGGTCGGGCGGCAATGCGCCTTCCCCGGCCGCCGCGGCCTTGATCAGGCGGACGAGCACGTCCGGGCCCGCGTCGGCGCGGCGGGCGACCGCGCAGACGCCGTGCTCGACCGCGTTGAGGATCTCGTTGTCGTCGACTTCGCCCGCGATCAGCACGATCCGGGTGAAGCCCTGGTGGTGCAGCGCGGCCAGCAGCTGGGTCATCGGCTCGTCGATCCGGTCGGCGACCAGCAGGGCGACCTGAGCTGTCCCGTCGTCGACCACCCGGACGTCGTCGCGCGAGCGCAGCGCCATGCAGACGCCGTTGTGCAGGATCGGATCGGTGGCGCGGACCACCACCGGGGTCCGGTCGGTTTCGAACATCGCTCCCCATTCCCCTCGAACGGTGCAGGCTGCCCAGCCTGCCCGCTCGCGTGTCCCGGGCGCATGGGACCGGGGTCCCGATGTTGCCCGGGCGGGCCGCCTTTCAGGACCGGCCGAGGCCCGCGTCCCTGGCCCGGACGATCGCCTCGGCCCGGTCGGCGACGTGCAGCTTGGCGAAGACGTTCGAGATGTGGTTGCGCACGGTCTTGGGGCTCAGGCACAGCGTGCTGGCGATGAGGCTGTTGCTGTGCCCGGCCGCGATCAGCGCCAGCACCTCGCGCTCGCGCCCGGTCAGCTCCGGGAACACCGGCTCGCTGACCGGCGGCTGGTTGAAGAAGGCGAGCACGCGGTTGGCGATGTCCGGGCCGAAGATCGCCTCCCGCCGGGCGACGGCCTGCACGGCCCGGATGATCTCGTCCGGCTCGGCGTCCTTGAGCAGGTAGCCGCGGGCACCGGCGCGCATCGCCGCGAAGACCGACTCGCTTTCGTCGGCCATCGTCAGCATCAGCACGCCGGTGCCCGGGTCGGCCGCCACGATCTGCCGGGTCGCCTGGATCCCGGACAGGTCGGGCAGGTGCAGGTCCATCACGACGACGTCGGGCCGCAGGGCGGCGGCGGAGGCGACCGCGTCGGCGCCGCCGGCGGCCTCGCCGACGACCGCGATCCCGGGTTCGGCGGCGAGCAGCGTACCGACGCCGATCCGGAACAGGGGATGGTCGTCCACGACGAGAACGCGCAGGTCGCCCATCCGCCTCACCTCCCCCTGGTTACTCCAGGTGATGGTACGCGGACGCGTTCTCCCGTGCCCAGGCCGCGAAGGTCAGCGGCGGACGGCCGAGCAGCCGCTCGACGGTGTCGAAGACGACGTGCTCGTGCGGCGCGGACTCGCGCTTCAAGGCGAAGAGCCCGTCGACGGCCTTCGCGGGCCAGCCGTACGTCCGGACCAGGCGGTCCTTCGCGGCACTCTCGGTTTCCTCGACGTACTTCAGCGGACGCCCGATCGCTTCGGCCAGGATGGCGACCTGCTGCTCGGCCGTGAGGGCTTCACCGCCGGTCAGCTCGTAAGTCGCGCCTTCGTGCCCGGACGTCGTCAGGACGAGCGTCGCGACTTCGGCGATGTCGCGGACGTGGACCAGCGCGGACGGCGGATCGGTGTCCGGCACGTACACGGCGTTCTCCGCCTGGATCGAGCCGAGCCAGGCGAACCGGTTGTCCATGAAGGCGCCGGGTCGCAGGATCGTCCAAGCCGGCCCGGCTTCGCGGATCGCCTGCTCGGCTTCGGCGTGGGCGAGCGTGATCGGGTCCTGCTGTCCGAAGTGGACACCGGTGGTGGACAGCTTGACGAGGTGGGTGACGCCGGCCTGGGCGGCGGCGTGGGCGACCGCCGCTTCCCGGTCGGCGCTGTGCCCCTGCGTCAGCACGAACACGCGGTCGGCGCCGGCCAGCAGCGCGGGCAGGTCCGAGGTGCCGAGGTCGCCGCGGACGGCTTCGGCGCGCGGGTCGATCCGGGCCTTCGCCGGGTCGCGGGTCAGGGCGCGGACGTGCGCGCCGGCGTCGAGCAGGGCGGGGACGAGGTGGCGGCCGACCTTGCCGGTGGCGCCGAGGACGAAGATCATCGGGGGTTCTCCGATCGGGAAAGCGGGACGTGGGGGAGCGCGAAGGCCGTGACGAGGCCGAGGGCCAGCACGGGCAGCAGCGCGAGGAACACGCTGTGGGTGCCGGCGTGGTAGGCGAAGCCGAGCGCGACCGGGCCGAGGGCCGAGCCCAGCGCGCGGGCGAGGTTGACGCCGGCGGCGACCGCGCCGCGGTCCGCCGCGGGGGCGGTGTTCTGCGTGGCCATGGCGAGCACCTGCAGGTTCAGCCCGGCCGCGCAGCCGAAGACGACCAGGCAGGCGAGGACCTGCGGGAGGCCGTGGAGGGTGAGCAGGCCGAGCACCGCGAGCAGGCCGAGCGCCATGCTCGACCGCGGTGCCCAGCGGTAGGCGCCGGTGCGGGCGATGACCTTGCTCGCCACGACGGAGGCGACCGACACGGCGAGCGTCATCGGCAGCAGCCGCAGCCCGCCTTCGGCCGGACCGGCGTCGGCCTGCAGCAGGGCCGCGATGTAGTTGACCGAGCCGAGGAACGCGAACCCGGCGAGCACGCTGAGCAGCACGGACACGGTGAACGTCCGGTCGCGGAACAACCGCAGCGGCAGAACGGGTGCCGCGGCCCGCCGTTCGACGACCACGAACACCGCGGCCGCGGCCGCGCCGAGGGCGACCGACCAGGGCGTGAGCAGGGTGAACCCGGTGATCGCCGTGCCGAGCAGCAGCACGCCGGCGAAGTCGAACGGCGCTTCCCGGCGCCGGGTGGACAGCTCGAGCTTCCGGAGGCAGGCCAGGGCGACCAGCCCGAGCGGCAGGTTGACCAGGAAGATCGACCGCCACCCGGCGAGGCCGGTGAGCAGGCCGCCGACGACCGGCCCGGCGAGCGACGCGACGGCGAAGCAGATCGAGAACCAGCCGAAGTACTTCGCGCCTTCGCGGGGCGAGAACATTTCGCCCAGCGAAGCCCCGACGGAGACGAAGAGGCCGCCGGAGCCGGCACCCTGCAAGACGCGTCCGGCGATCAGGAACGCGGCCGACGGCGCCAGGCCGCAGGCGAGCGAGCCGAGCAGGAAGAGGGCGAGTGCGCCCAGGAGCACACGTTTGCGGCCGAAGACGTCACCGAGCTTGCCGTACAGCGGCGCGGTGGCGCTCCCGGCGAGCAGGTAGGCGGTGGTGACCCAGGCGTAGGCGCCGGTGCCGCCGAACTCGGCGGCGATCCGGGGCAGCGCGGTGGCGACGACCTGGGCGTCGAGCATCGCGAGGAAAACGGACAGGAACAGGCCCGCGAGGGCGGGTTTGAGGGCGCGCGAAGGCGCGATCGTGCGCAAAGGAAATCCTTGGTTCGTCAGAAGGGACGAGAGATGCGGACGCGCGGAACACGCGTCCCGTCGAGTCGGGAAAAGGCTCCATCGTCATCCGCGAACGGATGCGACCTCTTCGCGCTCGGAAACCACCTCGAATCGTCCCGCTCGCCCGGCCGAACCCGGACGGCGTCCTCACGAAGGAACACTGACGAGGATGACTTTAGACAACTACATGTCAGGAGACAAGTAGTTTTTCAGGGCAGACGGGTGACCTGGTCGGTGTCGCGCCGCCGCTCGCCCAGCTCGTCCGGGAACACCCACTTCTTGAAGCCCCAGAAGCGGAAGAACATGGCCAGCAGCATGCCGATGATCGAGCCGCTCGCGAAGTCCGCGATCTCCTGGACCAGGAACGTCACGTGCGGGACCTCGAGGTCGAGCACGTACCGCGAGACGATCAGCGGGACCAGGTTGACGCCGACGGCGATGCCGCTGATGACGAAGAACAGCGCGGCTTCGTGGTGCCGTTCGCGTCCGCCGCGGGTCCGGAAGGACCACTCGCGGTTGAGGATGTAGGACACGATGGTCGCGACGATGATCGCGATCGCCTTGGCCGTGGTCGGTTTCGGCTCCAGCACGGTGAGCTTCAGCGCGTACCAGACGCCGTTGTCGACCAGGAACGTCGTGCCGCCCACGATCGCGAACTTCAGCAGCTCCCGGTGCTTGATCAGCACCGAACGCAGTGGCTCCGGCGTGCGCTTGAGCACGGTTTCCACAACGGTCACACCAGGCAGTCTAGGAGTACACCGCGTTTACCCGTGGTTCAGGCGGGCCGGCTGTCGCGAATGTCCGGATATCAGGGGGTCAGCCGGTCAGCCAGCCGAACGCCTTTTCCGGGCTGACCGTCGGCGGCTTGGCCCCGGGTTTCCCGCCGGACCGCGGCGGCGCGCTGGTCGTGGTCGTGGCCACCGGCGGCTCGAGCGTGGGTTCTTCCGTCGTCGTCACCGGCGGTGCCGACGACGGCTTCGACGGGGTCGGCTTCGGCTTGGACGGCTTCGAGGAGGTCGGGGCCGTCGTCGTCGACGTCGGGGGCTGCGGGTCCTTGCCGCACCAGTGGCGCCAGCAGCCGAAGTCCACGGTCACCGGCGGCGCCGTCGCCCGGCCGAGCTCCGCCGTGATCGTCACCCGGCCGTCGTCGGGACGGCCCTTCAGCCGCACCCACAGGTTGACGTGCTGGCCCGGTGCCACCGCGCTCTTCGTCGTGCAGGTGGCGCCGTCGTCCGTCGTCGTGCAGGGGAAGCCGCGCAGGCTCCACCACTGCTTGAGCGGGTGGTCGAAGGTGACCGTGACCGGCCTTGTCGTCTCGCCGGTGTTGCGGACCCGCACGTAGACCAGCGGGTGGTGGTTCCACGGGAACGCCGAAAGCCCGTCGCCTTGGGCTTCCAGGACCATGTCGTCCTTCGGGAGCTTCACGGTGACCTTGACGCTCACCGCGACGGAGATCTGCACGCCGGCGGTGACCGAGCCGGTCACCGTGCCGCCTTCGGCGTCCTCATCGGCCTGGAGGCGGAAGTTCAGCGTGGCGCTCTGGCCGGGCTGCAGGCCGGCGCCGGTCTTGCAGGTGACCTTGCCCGTGCCGCCGGGGCAGTTCACCGAAACCGGGCCGGGCGCGTCGGCGCGGGCCAGTGGCGCACCGCCGCCGCCGGTGTCGACCGCGCGGACCCCGCGGGGGAGGTTCAGCGCGACCGCCACCGGGTCGGACGGGCTGCCGCCGTCGTTGCGCACGGTGATCGGCAGGTTCGTCGCGGTGCCCGGGCTGAGCTCGAGGCCGTCCGGCGGGGTCGTCGCGGACATCGACGGCGGTGCCGGAGCGGGCGGGACCGGCGCGGGAGGCGGGGCGGGCGGGGCGACCGGCGGCTGAGCGGGCTCGACCGGCGGAGCCGCAGGTGGGGCCGGGGGCGCGGGCGGCTCGGGCGCCGGGGGTTGCTGCTGTTGCGGCGGCGCGGGTGGGGCCGGGGGCTGCGGCTTCGGGGCCGGCGGCTGGGCCGGCTGGACCGGGGCCGGCACCGGAGCGGCGACGGGCACCTCCTGGACCCCGCCACCCGCGGTGAGCGCGATGATGACGGCCGCGACGATCGCCGTGCCCGAGGCGGCGACCCCGGCGAACTGGCGGGGCCCGGCCGCGGCGGCACTCCCGGCCGCACCGGCCTTGCCGCCCGCCGCCGCGGCACCGGCGGCGGCCGCGCCCGTGGCGGCCGCCGTGGCCGCGCTCGCCTTCGCGGCGCCGATGGTCGCGAGGTAGCCCAGCGCGGCGCCGCCCAGGACGATCGGGGCGATGATCGCGCGCAGCCCGCCGTTGACGTCGGCCAGTTCCGCGGCCAGCGCCCGGCACCGGTCGCACTCGTCGAGGTGGCTCTCGACCTGGGCGCGTTCCCGTTTGGACAGTCCGTCGCGGGTCCACGCGCCGAGCCGCTCGGCGCAGGCGCGGCAGCGTTCCTCGGCGTTCTCCTGCAGGTGGACCTGCAGGTACGCCTGGCGGAGTCCCTCGCGGGCGCGGTAGGCGAGCGCCGAGACGCCGTTCGCGGTCAGGCCCAGCAGCGGTGCGACCTCCGCCGGGCTCTGCTGCTCGATCTCGGTGTGCCAGAGGACCGCCTGCCAGCGTTCCGGCAGCCGGGCGAACGCCTTGGCGGCCATCGTCCGCTCGAGCCCGGCGACCGCGGTGTCGGAGAACGGCACGGTCAGCGCTTCGGCCGCGGCGCCCCCGACCTCGGTCATGTCCTCGTTGAGGTCGACCCGGCGTTCCTTGCGCGTGCGGTCGTACGCGGTGTGACGCAGCGCAGTCAGCAGGTACGCCCGGAAGGCTGTGTCCGGGCCCTTGCCGTTACGCAGCGTGTCGAGCACCTTGGCGAACGCCTCGGACACGAGATCGTCGGCTTCGGAGCTCGAGCGGGCCAGCTGACGGGCCAGATTGTGGGCGGCGCCGGTGTGCCGTTCGTAGAGCGTGCCGTACGACTTGATCTTCCCGGAGCGGACCTCCGCGATCAGCTCGGCGTCACTCTTTCCGCTGAGATCGGCGGGAACGGTGGACACGGCACTCCTCGGTCGGTTAGAGCCAGGACCTGCCATTACAGGCCGATCCGGGACGCGAGACAAGTGTGACTGACCCACCCCCGGCGGTCACGTCGTGGTCGGTGTGATGACTCCGACGGCGGAGCAAAATCACCCACCCCCGGTGCCGGCCGGGGAAAAGGTCCACGACAAAAACCGGTCAGTACGCGTCACGGGGCACGTCGGGGTACGTCCACACCGTGAAGCGCAGAACAAGATCGGGATCAACCGGACGAAAGGGGCGGGTGGCCAGTGGATGTTCCGGCTACGCGATCCGGCTCCGGTGACACTCCGCCCACCCCGGCCGAACGGGACGCCTCCCTGCGTGCGCTGCGGGCGCGCTGGCGCACGGCCAGCCTCGCCGCGGGCTGGCGGTTCCCGAGCGACTGGGCGCTGCCCGAGGTCGACGCCGTCTGCGCGGCGGTGATGGCGAAGGGCCGCGTCGAAGCCGCCGAAACCGCCTTGGCCGGCCTGGCCAGAGCCCGGGCGGCGGCCGGGGCCGGCCTCGCGGAGACCCTCACCGACCTCGCCGCGCTGCACGCCGTGCTCGATCACAGCGGCGACGGCTTCGTCTCGCCGGACGTCGACGCGACACCGGCGCGGCTGCTCCGGACCACCGCGCTGGCCTGGGCGGACGTCGCCACCGACCAGCTCGTGCACACCGAGGTCACCGACCCGCTGACCGGCCTGCCGTCGGCGGCCTACCTGCGTACCCGGCTCGCGGAGGTCTACCGCGCCGCCGAAGCGCGCGAGCGCCCGGCCGCCGAAGACCACGTGCTGCTCGTCGTCTCGCTCGACCTCAGTGCCATCGCCGGGTTCCCGCGGCTGACCGGGATGATCCTGGTCGCGGACGCGCTGCGGACGGTCTTCGACAGCGGCCAGAGCGTCGCTTCGCTCGGGCCGTCCGTCGTCGCGGCCCTGGTCCCGAAGGACGAGCGGGTCGCTTCGAGCGGCGTCGCGCTGCGCCGGGCGTTGCACGAGCGGCTGCAGGTCGACGCCCAGCTGGCGGACGTCGGCCGCCCGCGCGTCTCGGCGGTGCGGCTGCCCGCCACCCACGAGCTGGCCTGCGACCTGCTGGCCCAGCTGGCCCGCGCGTAGTACACCCGAAAAGTCCGGTTTCGCCCGGACCCTTCGGACCACGACCGGGCCGGTCATGATTTCCTGGTGCGGTGACCCGGACCGTATCCACCGACGTCGACGGCGCAGTCGCGGCCAGACCCCAGCACCGGCTGGCCCTGCGGAAGTCACTCGCCCGGCTGTCCGTCCGCCCGCGGTCGATCCTGATCCTGTCGGTGATTCCGCTGGTCGCGATCGGGTACGGCATCTACGGCTGGCAGCACGACTGGGTGCTCGGCGTCGACAGCGCGGTCTACCGCGCCGGCGCGTTGACGCTGCTGAACGGCGATTCGCTCTACGACGCCAACACCCTGCCGAACGAGCCGTGGTGGGCGTTGCTGCCGTTCACCTACCCGCCGACGGCGGCGCTGATCTTCGTCCCGCTCGCGGCCTTCCCGACGCAGATTTCCTGGGGCCTGATCACGGCCGTCTCGCTGGGGGCGATGGCGCTGTCGATCCGGATCGCCATCGGCGCGCTGCCGCGCCCGGCCGCCGACGGGCCGCGCTGGTGGGCCTCGCCCGCCCGCTCGACCATCGTGTTCTTCCTGGTCTGCCTCGGCCTCGAGCCGGTGTGGCGGACGATCTTCCTCGGCCAGATCAACCTGATCCTGATGGCCATGATCCTGCTGGACATGCTGGTCATCGGCGCGCGGGGGAGCCGCTGGGGCGGCGTCCTGGTCGGCGTCGCGGCGGCGATCAAGCTGACGCCGCTGGTGTTCCTCGGGCACCTGTTCATCACCGGCCGCCGGATGGACGCGCTGCGCGGGCTGGCGACGTTCGTGCTGCTCCAGGGCCTGATGTTCCTGATCAACGCGCACGACGCGGCCAAGTACTGGACCGTCACGCTGCCCGACACCGGCCGGATCGGGCCGGTGCACTGGGCGGGCAACCAGTCGCTGAACGCGCTGATGAACCGGGCCACCGACCTCGCGCCGTGGGCGTCGAAGGCGGCGATGGGCATCGGCCTGCTGCTCGCGATCCCGGCGCTGTGGCTGCTGCTGCGCTTCCACCGCAAGGGCCAGGCGCTGGCCGCGGTGCTCGTCACCGCGTTCTGGACGCTGCTGATGTCGCCGATCTCGTGGACCCACCACTGGGTGTGGGTGATCCCGCTGATCGTGCTGCTGGTTTCGCGGCTGCCGAAGACCACCCCGAAGACGGCGTGGCGGCGCTGGGTCGGGACCGGGCTGGTGGCGTTCGTGTTCGTCAGCTGCGTACTGCTGATCCTGCCGAACGGCCGCAACGTCGAGCTGCACTGGAAGGTGTGGCAGAACGTGCTGGGGGACGCCTACATCCTGATGCCGGTCGTGCTGGCTTTCGCGCTGATCCTGCGCTGGGGGCTGCTGCGGCGAGCGCGGAAGAAGGCGGCCGCGGATGTCGACGTCCCCGCCGGCGTCTGAGGCGCGCACCGGCCGCGTTCTCGCCGGGGTTCTCGCGCTGCTCGTCCTGGCTTTCGGGGTCGTCGTCTGGCTGGCCGGGTGGCACCTGGGCGCGGACAGCGCCGTGTACCGCGCGGGGGCGCTGACGCTGCTGCACGGCGACCCGCTCTACACGCGGGACGTGCTGACCGCGCTGCCGGACTGGGTGCGGCTGCCGTTCACCTACACCCCGGCCGCCGCGCCGCTGTTCCTGCCACTCGCCCTCGTGCCATCGGGCCTGGTCTGGGGCGTGATCGCGGTTTTGTCGGTGGTCGCCCTTATGGTCGTCATCACGGTGGTTTCGTCGTCGCCGGGGAGCACATCCCTTCTGGGAAGAAGGTGGTGGGCGCTGCCGGCGGGAACGGTCATCGCCCTGGCGCTGGAACCGGTCTGGAAGACGCTGTTCCTGGGCCAGATCAACTTGATACTGATGGCGTTCGTGGTGCTGGACGTCCTGGTGCTCTCCGTCCGCGGGTCGCGGTGGGCGGGCGTGCTGATCGGCGTGGCAGCGGCGATCAAGCTGACCCCGCTGATCTTCGTGCCGCACCTGTTCTTCACCGGCCGGTGGAAGGACGGCCTGCGGGCCCTGGGCACGTTCGTGGCGCTCGAAGCGGTGATGTTCGCAGTCATCCCGGTGGACGCGATGCGGTTCTGGCGGGATTCGGCGACCGATCCGAGCCGGGTCGGGTCGGTGCACTGGATCTTCAACCAGTCGCTCAACGGGCTGGTGAACCGGGCCTCGGCGCTGGCGCCCTGGTCGCTGGCGGTGGCGGTCGGGGTGGCGGCGGTGCTCGCCGTGCCCGCGGTGTGGCTGGTGGTGCGGCTGCACCGGCGTGGCGAGGACGCGGCGGCGCTGCTCGTGACGGCGTTCTACGGGCTGCTGCTGTCGCCGGTGTCGTGGTCGCACCACTGGGTGTGGTGCGTGCCGCTGATCACGCTGCTGCTGGTGAAGGCGCGCTGGTGGGCCGCGGCGGCGGTCACGGCGCTGTTCGTTTCGCAGGTCGTGATGCTGGTGCCCAACGGCGGGGACGTCGAGTTCGGCTGGGGCCTGGGGTGGTCGGTCCTCGGCAATGTGTACGTGCTCGCGGCGGCGGGCGGCATCCTGGGGCTCGCGGCGCGTGAGCTTCGTCTGGTCCGGCGGTCACCCCAGGTCGTGACCGTTTAGGCTGACTGGCGCTATGGACAAACACACCGGTCTGCCCGTCGTGGGCATGGTGGGCGGCGGCCAGCTGGCCCGGATGACCCACCAGGCGGCGATCTCCCTCGGCCAGTCCCTGCACGTGCTCGCCGCGAGCGAGAACGAGGCGGCGGGGCTCGTCGCCGGGGATGTCACGCTGGGGCACCACACCGATCTCGACGCCCTGCGGAAGTTCGCGGCCTCGGTCGACGTGCTCACCTTCGACCACGAGCACGTGCCGGGGGAACACCTGCTGACGCTGGCCATGGAGGGCCACGTCATCCGGCCGGCGGCGTCCGCGCTCGGCTTCGCGCAGAACAAGCTCGTGATGCGCGAGATGATGGCGGGCCTCGGCGTCCCGGGCCCGGCGTTCGCCGAGGTGTCCTCTGTGGACGACGTGGTGGCGTTCGGCGGCGAGCACGGCTGGCCCGTGGTGCTCAAGGCGGCGACCGGCGGGTACGACGGCCGCGGCGTCTGGATGCTCGACACCGCGCAGCACGCCCGCGAGACCGTGCCGGAGCTGCTCGAAGCGGGCACGGCGCTGCTGGTGGAGGCGAAGGTGGCGATGCGGCGGGAGCTGTCCGCGCTCGTCGCCCGCTCGCCCTTCGGCCAGGGCGCGGCGTACCCGGTGGTGGAGACGGTGCAAACCGGCGGCATCAACACCGAGGTCCTCGCCCCGGCGCCGGGGCTGCCCGACTCGCGGGTGCACGAGGCCCAGGACCTGGCGCTGCGGATCGCGGCGACCCTGGACGTCACCGGGCTGCTCGCGGTCGAGCTGTTCGAGACCGACACCGGGCTGCTGGTGAACGAGCTGGCGATGCGCCCGCACAACTCCGGGCACTGGACCATGGACGGCTCGCGCACGTCCCAGTTCGAGCAGCACCTGCGCGCGGTGCTCGACTACCCGCTCGGCCGGACGGACCTGATCGCGCCGGCGTGCGTGATGGCGAACGTGCTCGGCGCGCCGGAGCTGCCCGAGATGGGGCCGGACGAGCGGCTGCACCACCTGTTCGCGCGGTACCCGGAGGCGCGGGTGCACCTGTACGGCAAGCAGGAGCGGCCGGGCCGCAAGCTCGGGCACGTGAACTTCACCGGTGAGCGCATGGAGGACCTGCGCAACCGCGCGCTGCTGTCGGCGCACTGGCTGTCCCACGCCGTCTGGCTCGACGGCTACGAAATCCACTGACGGGAGAGGTCGGTATGGCGCCGCAGGTGGGCGTGATCATGGGCAGCGACTCGGACTGGCCGACGCTGGAGGCGGCGGGCGCCGCACTGGACGAGTTCGGCGTCGAGTACGAGGTGGGCGTCTACTCGGCGCACCGGACGCCGCAGCGCATGCTGGACTACGCCACGTCGGCGGCCTCCCGCGGCCTTCGCGTGATCATCGCGGGCGCGGGCGGGGCGGCCCACCTGCCGGGCATGGTGGCGTCGGCGACGGTGCTGCCGGTGATCGGCGTCCCGGTGCCGCTGAAGTACCTCGACGGCCTGGACTCGCTGCTGTCGATCGTCCAGATGCCGGCGGGCGTCCCGGTGGCCACGGTCTCGGTGGGCGGCGCGCGCAACGCGGGTCTGCTGGCCGTCCGCATCCTGGCGGCGTCCGACGAGGGCCTGCGCGCGAAGATGGCGCAGTTCCAGGCGGACCTGGAGAAGCTGGTGCTGGACAAGGACGCGGCGCTGCGCGAAAAGGCCGGTCGCTGACGTTCTGCCCTGATTCGCCTTCGGTGCCGGGGAGGATTCGCTAAGGTCCTGAATCCGGATTTCCCGGAGTGGTCGAGGGGCGGAAATGGCGGATTCCCGGCCGGGCGGCGGCGTTGCGGTGCCCTGGCTCGTCGGCGTCGTCCTGGCGGGTACCGGTGCGGCGCTGGGTGTCGTCGCGCTGACGTTCCCGTGGGTTTCGGTGCGGGTGGATTCCCGGTACCCGCCGTTCCCGTTGACGGTGACAGCCATCGAGCGCCAGGGCCCGACGTTCGCGGTGCTCCTGGTGGTGGCGGCGATGGGCGCGGTGCTCGCGTTGTCGGTCGCGCGCCGCCGGACGGGGGTCCGCTGGCTGCCGGTGGTGATGTGCGCACCGGTGCCGGCGCTGGCGGCGATGGTGGTCGGGCTGCGCGCCAACGCGGCCGACATGCGGTCCAGCCTGCCGGCCACCGGCGTGGATCCGGAGCAGCTCCACCCGGACGTGCTGGTGAACGCGGCCCAGGGCCTGGTGCTCTACACGACGGGGCTGGTGCTGCTCGGGCTCGGAGTGGCCGTGGCGGGCGTCCCGGCGGCCACGCGCCTTCCGCTGGCGTCGGCGCCCGCTGCGCCGCCGGCCCGGCGCACGCCGGTGGTCCGGCTGACGGCGCTGGTGCTCGCGGTGCCGTTGGTGGTGCTGTCCCAGGCACTGCCGTGGTTCGAGATCGACATCACCGACGGAGAGCTCCCGGCGGTGGTCACGGGCTGGCCCGGCATCTACCGGGCGGGATTGATCGCAATCTTGGTCCTCTTGGTGACCACGGCGGTGACAACGGGCTGGCCCCAGACGGCGGCCCGAACAACGGCCCTGTACGTGTGCGGCGGCTTGTACGGGGTGCTGTTGATCAACGCGTGGTTGCTGTGGGACCCGACCGGCGTGGCGAACCGGATCAGCGCGCAGCGATCGGAGCTGACGTTCGGCACGGGCTTCTTCGCGGCACTGGCGGCGGTGCCCCTGCTGGCGGTGGTGGTGGGGCCGCGGGTGATCGAGGACCCGGAGCCCGGGGAGGAGCTGCCGCCCGGGCCGGACGCGGAGCCAGAACCGACTTCGGCCACCGACTCGAAGCCGGCAGCCGACCCGGTATCGGGCGAAGAAGCGAGCGCGCAGGCGGAGCCAGCGGCGGCCGGAGCGGCGAAGCCGGCGGGTGAGCCCGGGCCGGCCGGAGGGCCGAAGTCGGTGGCCGAGCCAGCGGCGGCCGGGGAATCGGAGCCGGCGGCCTCCTCCCTCCGCGCGGGCCAGGAAGGTGCCGAGGCGTGAGCCGGAAGCGGACACCGGTCGTCGCGGGGCGGCGGACCTCCCTTCGACCCGCCCGGCGGCCGACCAAGGGGCCTGCCTGGTGGCGTGGGCTCGGCCGGGCGCCTAAATGGCTTCTCGCGACCGTCACCCCTCTGGTGCTGGCCGTCGCCGTTCCCGGGGTTGCGCCGCTCGTCGCCGATCGGGCCCGCGATCTCTTCTCCGACGATGTCCTCTCCGCGCGTGGGGAAAGCCGGCCCGATCTCCTCGCCGGGCAGTACTGGGCCACCGATGCCGAGCTCACCACTCCCGCCTCGGCGCAGGTGCTCGACGAGGTGCGCCGGCACACCCATGCCCAGCTCGGCACCTCCGGCCAGCAGGTGACCCTGGAAAGCCACCGCTCCGCGCGGATCGACATCGAGAACATCACCGCCGTCGTCGAGGAGCGGCGGTCGCCGCTCGCCGGGACCGCCTTCGTCGCCGATCCGCAAGGCAGCGGGGAAACCGCCCTCGTCGAATTCCGGCTCGACTCCGGGGCCGGTGCCGAAATCCCCGCGCTGGTGCCCGGGGACGGCGCCGCCTTGGCGCGGCCCTACCTCTCCGATGGCAAGATCCGGTTCGTCGAGCAGGGCAAGCCGGAGCACCTGGTGATCCAGGCCAAGACCGAGCGGTGCTTCTGCCTTTGGCGCGTCCGCATCGAATACTCCTACCGCGGCGGCAAACGCACCCTGGTCGTCCCGCCCGTCGGGCAGCCCGCCTTCGCCACGACCGCGTGGGGCACCCACAACATCGAGTACATCGTGCGCACCGATGGTGCCCGGCGGTACGACTGCCGGGCCACCCCCGCGTCCTGCCGGTTCAAGCCGACGTTCTAGGACAGCTGCTGCCGCAGCTCGCGTTTCAGCACCTTGCCCGCCGCCGACACCGGGATCTGCTCGACCACGTGCACCTCCCGCAAACGCTTGTACGGCAGCACCTTCTCGTTGACCGCGGCCATCAGCTCGTCGGCGTCCAGCGCGCCCCGGGGCACCACGAACGCCACCGGCAGCTCGCCGACCTCCGGGTCGGGGCGGCCGACCACCGCGGCCGCCGCGACGCCCGGCATCGTGGTGAGCAGCTCCTCGAGCTCGCGGGGGAACACGTTGTAGCCCTTGTACAGCAGCATGTCCTTCTTGCGATCCACAATAGACAGATAGCCGTCGTCGTCGAGGATGCCGATGTCGCCCGTGTGGAGCCAGCCGTCCACCAGGGCCGCCGCCGTCTCCTCCGGGCGGTTGCGGTAGCCGAGCATGATCTGCGGGCCGCGCAGGCAGACCTCGCCCCGCTCGCCCGGCGGGAGCGGGTCCTCGCCGCCCTCGGCCGGGACGATCTTGACCTCCGTGTCGAAGATCGGCACGCCCACCGAGCCCACCTTGCGCGTGCCCGAGCGGTACGTCGGCGAGATCACCGCGCCCATCGTCGCCTCCGTGAGGCCGTAGCCCTCGGTGACCACCACGTCCGGGAACCGGGTGCGCAGCGCGTTGATCATCGCGTGGTTCATCGGCGCCGCTCCCGAGCCGATCGAGCGGACCGACGACAGGTCGGCGGTGTGGAACGACGGCGTCGCGAGCAGGGCCGCGAACAGCGCCGGCGCGCCGCCCATGCCGGTGACGCGGAGCCGCTCGGCGTCGGCGACGTACGCCGCCGGGTCGAAGCGCGTGTGCAGCACCATCGTCGTGCCGGCGATCACCGCCGCGTTGAGGCCGCCGATGATGCCCATCGCGTGGAACCACGGCGTCAGGTTGATCGCGACGCCCGTGCCCAGCCGCGACGGCCACTCCTCCTCGCTGCCGATCTGGTCGATCGTGACGTCGCCGCGCGCGTCGAGGGCCGGCACCGAGCCGGTGCCCCAGCAGGCGTGCTGGAGCGTGTTGACCACGACGTTGCGGTGCGTCAGCCGCACGCCCTTGGACCGGCCGGTGGTGCCGCCGGTGTAGGCGAGGTGGGCGAGGTCCTCGTGGACGTCGAGCTCGACGGCGGGCGGCGTCTCCGGCCGGCCGGCGTGGAAGGCCTCGAACTCGGTGGCGCCCTCGGGCAGGTCGCCGGTGGGCTGGACGACGACGGTGAACCGCGCTGGGATCCGGTCGGCGACGCTCGCCAGCGCGCCGGCGACCGGGCCGTACGTCACCACCGCCGCGGCCTCGCAGTCGGTGAGCTGGAACGCGAGGTCGCCCGGCGGGAGCAGCGGGTTTGCCGGGCTGAAGGTGGCCCCGGCCAGCAGCGTGCCGTAGTAGGCGACCGGGAAGGCCAGGCAGTTCGGCAGGTGCAGCGCCACGACGTCGCCGCGGCCGATGCCGCGCTCGCGCAGCGCGTTGGCGAACCGGCAGGCGGCGCGGTGGGTCTCGGCGAAGGTGAGCTGGTGACCGTCGTGGGCGAAGGCCGTCCGGTCGCCCCAGCGCGCGGCACCCGCCGCCAGGATCGAACCGACGGGGACTTCGGGGTAGTCGAGGGAGGTGGGCAGACCGGGCGGCGTCATCGGCGCGGTGATCGGCATCACCCGACCATACGAACGGTGCGGTCAACGCCACAAGGACGACGTAGGTGAACGAGCGCTAACATCGACAGACCCCTCCCGACGTTGCAGAGAAGGTGACCGGAAGTGACCGACGGCCTGTACCAGCTTGCCGAGGAGCACGAGGAGCTGCGGGCCGCGGTCCGGGCTCTGGCCGAGAAGGAGATCGCGCCGTACGCGGCGGAGGTCGACGAGAACGAGCGTTACCCGATCGAGGCGTACAACGCGCTGGTCAAGTCGGGCTTCAACGCCGTGCACATCGGCGAGGAGTACGACGGGCAGGGCGCGGACGCCGTCGGTGCCTGCATCGTCATCGAAGAGGTGGCTCGGGTCGACGCTTCCGCCTCGCTGATCCCGGCGGTCAACAAGCTGGGCACCCAGCCGATCATCCTGTCCGCCTCCGAGGGGCTCAAGAAGCTCGTGCTGCCCTCGATCGCGTCCGGTGAGGCTTCGGCTTCCTACGCGCTTTCGGAGCGCGAGGCGGGGTCGGACACCGCTTCCATGCGGACCCGGGCCCGGCTCGACGGGGACCACTGGGTGCTGAACGGGACGAAGTGCTGGATCACCAATGCCGGTGAGTCCTCCTGGTACACCGTGATGGCGGTCACCGATCCCGATGCCGAGAAGAAGGCGAACGGGATTTCGGCTTTTGTCGTGCACAAGGACGACCCGGGTTTCTCGGTCGGTCCCAAGGAGAAGAAGCTCGGGATCAAGGGGTCGCCCACCCGGGAGATCTACTTCGAGAACTGCACCATTCCCGAGGATCGGATCATCGGTGAGCCGGGTACCGGGCTGAAGACCGCTCTGCGGACCCTTGATCACACCCGGCCGACCATCGGTGCGCAGGCTCTGGGTATTGCCCAGGGCGCTTTGGATGCTGCTGTGGCTTACGTGAAGGATCGCAAGCAGTTCGGGAAGTCGATCTCCGAGTTCCAGGGTGTTCAGTTCATGCTGGCCGATATGGGGACGAAGATCGAGGCTGCTCGGCATCTCGTCTATGCCTCGGCTGCTGCTTCGGAGCGGGGGGACAAGCGGGCCGGGTTCATGGCTTCCGCCGCGAAGGCTTATGCGTCCGATATCGCCATGGAAGTCACTACTGATGCTGTTCAGCTCTTTGGTGGGGCTGGGTACACCCGGGACTTCCCCGTTGAGCGGATGATGCGGGATGCCAAGATCACGCAGATCTACGAAGGCACCAACCAGATTCAGAAGGTTGTCATGGCTCGGGCCCTGCTGAAGGGCTGACTTTCTCTCGGGGCCGCCACCCCGAAGCCTGATTGTGACTACGGCCGGCGGCAGGTTGTCAAGGCGGGAAAGCGTGCCTTGACAACCTGCCGCCGGCCGTGTTCTGGCTTCGGATCGGGGTTGCGGGGGGTCTGGGTTTCTCCGTTGTTGCCTCGGGTTATCGGGCGCCGGTTTTCTGGTTTTGCGCCCATGCTGTCAGGATCAGCAAGGCGTCGTGGGATGGGGTTTTCGGCTCTGCCGTCAGGACCATCAGGCGCTGGCCTGAGCCGTCTGGGCTTGTCCACGTGTCGCAGTCCAGTGTCATTCTTCCCGTTGTCGGGTGGTTGTAGTGCTTTGTTCCGTACGTTGCGTTGTTCACCTGGTGTTCGGCCCACCACCTGCTGAAGTCCGGGTCCTGTAGGGACAGGTCTCCCACCAAGCGGGCCAGGTCGGGGTCCGTTGTGTCCGACGCCGCTTCCATTCTCAGGGCCGCTACCGCTTCTCGGGCGTCGTGCTGCCAGTTCTCGTGCATATTTCGAATTTGGTCGTTCGTGAACAGCATGCGCAGGTAGTTGCGCTGCTGCGGGGGGATTTCCTCGAAGTCCGTGAACAGGGCCGTTGCTGCTCGGTTCCACGCCAGGATGTCCAAGCGCCTGCCCAGCACCAGGGCCGGCGTTGCCGTCAGCTGGGTCAGGAGCCTGCGCATGGCCGGCCGCACGCGCTGCGGGGGACGGCGCCTGCGGGGGAGTGCGTCGGCTCGGCCGGCCAGCTCGTACAGGTACTTCTGCTGGTCCTCGTTCAGGCGCAACGCCCTCGCCAACGTCGTCAGCACCGGTGCCGATGCCCGGACGCGGCCCTGCTCCAGGCGTGTGTAGTAGTCCACGCTGATCGCCGCCAGGCCTGCTACCTCTTCCCGGCGGAGGCCGGCCACCCTCCGCGGCGCCCCCGGCTCGGGGAGGCCGCAGTCCTGCGGGGTCAGCTGGGCTCGGCGGGCCTTGAGGTACGCGCCCAGCGCCTTGGGGTCGGGATCCGGCGTCATGCCTCCAGTGTCCCGGGTGCCTCGACCTCTTGAGGGGGCAAGTTCTTTCCCCGGCAGAAACCTGTCTCTCCCGGGCCGGCCGGATCCGGCGGAATGTGGTGGAGCAAACGCCGCATTCCCAGGAGGACTGATGACCAGGACCAGCGTCCGTTTCGACAGCAACGGCATTTCGCTCGCCGCGCACCTCTACACCCCGGACTCGGGCGGGCCGTGGCCTGCCCTGGTCGTCGGGCACCCCGGGACCGGGGTCAAGGAGCAGACCTCCGGGACCTACGCCCGCCTGATGGCCGAACGCGGGTTCGTCACCCTGGCCTTCGATGCCGCCCACCAGGGTGAGTCCGGCGGGCTGCCGCGGGGGCTCGAAGACCCCGCCCAGCGCGTCGAGGACTTCAAGGCCGCCGTCTCCTACCTCGGCACCCGGGCGGAAGTCGACACCGGCCGGATCGGGCTGCTGGGGATCTGTGCCTCCGGTGGGTACTCCCTCGCCGCCGCCGGGGGTGATCCGCGGGTGCGGGCCGTGGCCACCGTCAGCGGGGCCGATGTTGCCCGGCAGTTCCGGTTCGGCGCCGACGGGACCCAGGATCCGGCCGTTTTCGAGGGACTGCTCAGGCTGGCCGGCCAGGCTCGGACCACCGCCGCGCTCGGCGGGGATCCCGGGGTGCTGACCATGTTCCCGGAGACCGCCGCGCAGGCCGAGGCGCTCGGTGGGGAGCACGGTGTGGAGGGCTTCGAGTACTACTGCACTTCGCGGGGCGAGCACGAGCGGTCCGCGAAGTTCCTCACCTGGCCGAGCGTCGACAAGCTCGCCGCGTTCGACGCCTTCCACGCCGTTCCGCTCATCGCGCCGCGTCCGGTGCTCCAGATCGTCGGGAGCCGGGCCGTCACGTCGTGGATGGCCGTCGAGGTGCACCAGCGGGCCACCGGGCCCAAGGAACTCCACTGGATCGAGGGGGCCAGCCACGTCGACCTCTACGACAAGAAGGAGTTCATCGACCCCGCCGTCGAGAAGCTCGCCGGCTACTTCCGGACCGCGCTGGACGAAGAAGGGAAATAACCCACCAGGGGGAGGTCCGAACAAGTTACTCGCGCGTTAAGCCATCGGTGACGCGGATCACCATCGGTTCACAGAGAGGTGAAGCGGATGGGCGCAACGACGCGCAGGTGGCTCACGGCGGCCGCCGCCACGGTGGCGGCACTCGCGATGGGGGCGGGGACCGGCCAGGCCGCGGAACGAGAACCCTCCGGGCCCGTGCAGCCCACCATCCTCACCGCCGCCGTCTACTCGCTCGCGGCGCCGACGATCGCTCCGCCCGGGGCCAACGACTGGAACTGCCGGCCCGGTGCACAGCATCCCAATCCCGTCCTGCTCTCCAACGGGACCACCGCCAACGCCTACGAGAACTGGGCCAACCTCTCGCAGAAGCTCGCCGACGCCGGTTACTGCGTCTTCGCCGGGAACTTCGGCGGTGCTCCCGGCTCCTTCCTGCAGACCGTCGGGCCCGTGGCCGACACCGCGAAAGCGCTTGCCGCCTTCGGGGACCGCATCCTCGCGGCCACCGGGGCGGCCAAGCTCGACGTCGTCGGGCACTCGCAGGGCGGAATGAACATCCGGTACTGGATCAAGTACCTCGGCGGCGCGGGCAAGATCAGCAGGCTCGTCGGGCTGTCGCCGTCGAACCACGGGACCGATCTCTTCGGGCTGCTGAGCACCCTCGAGCGGATCCCCGGGGTGCCCGCCGCGCTCGGGACCGTCTGCCAGGCCTGCAACGAGCAGGCGGTGGGCTCGGACTTCCTCACCGATCTCAACGCCGGCGGGGAAACCGTGCCCGGCATCCAGTACACCGTCATCCAGACCCGCTACGACGACGTCGTGACGCCGTACCGCAGCGCCTTCCTCGCTCCCGCGCCCAACGTGAAGAACGTCCTGCTCCAGGACGTCTGCGGGCTCGACTTCACCGATCACCTCGGGATCACCTACGACCCCGTCGCGCAGGGGCTGGTGCTCAACGCGCTCGATCCCGCGCACGCCAAGACGCCGCCCTGTGTTTTTGTGCCGCCCGTCATCTCCTGAGTTTCGCCACATGAGACATAACCCACCGCCGGGGCGGATTTGCGCTCCGGCGGTGTCACTCTCGAACTCATGTACTGGCCGGTTCCGGCGTCCTGGACGCCCCACGACGAAGCCGAGCTGGTCGCCGGCTGGCGGCTGTGGCTCGAGCTGTCCGATCGCGCCTGGCCGACCGCCGCCTGGGACGGGACCCCGGCCGGCGCCGTCCGCCAGCTGCGTGACCTGCTCGCCGCGTGCGACGACATCGAGACCGCTTACCGCGCGGCCGCCGAGACGCCGTCGCCCGGGTTCCTCAGCCTGACGCAGGGCCTCGCCGTCACGGCGGGCTCGGCCATCTCGCTCTGGTTCGACGACTTCGACCAGCTCGACGGCGAGCGCGCGGCCCTGCTGCACGAGGACCTCACCCGGTTCGCCGAGCAGGCGGAGCAGGTGCTGACCCTGCTGGCCGTCAACGGCGGCTGGGCCGGCCTCGACGAGGTGCGCCGCCGCCCCGCCTAGCCGAGCGTCGGATCGGTGCCGCCGTCCGCCACCGGGCGGAACCGCGTGCCGCCGAAGACCTCGTCCAGCGGGCGGTCCAGGGTCAGCTCCGCGTCCGGGCCGATCGCCCAGCCGAGCTCGACCACGTCGTCGGCCTCCTCCCGGTCCTCGACCCGGTGCGTGACGTCCCCCTCGGCCACCGACCACTGGCCGCCGAGGGTCAGGTGCAGCCGGGCGGTCAGGAGGCCGGGCGCCGGGACCTGCCAGGTGAAGCGGCGGACGACGAACTCCTTGCTCCAGCTCGCCCAGTACAGCCAGCCCGAGCCGTCGGCGCGGAAGCCCAGCTCGGTGTACTCGGGGGAGCCCGGGTACACCTCCTGGTCCGACCAGTAGCCGGTCAGTGGCGCGCTCACCGTCCGATCGTCGCAGGCACAGCAAGTGATTAGGCCGCTTGGCCCAGTGGATCGGGGTCGGGCGTGGGTACTACAGCAGGCATGAACCGGACAGAGGCCACCGCCGAAAGAGGCGAGAAGAGCAACACCGCGCAAGTGCTCGGCCGCGCCGGCATGGCGTGCTACGGCGTCGTGCACCTGGTCATCGCCTACCTTGCGCTGCAGGTCGCCTTCGGCGACAGCGAGCAGGCCGACCAGAAGGGGGCACTGCAGCAGATCGGCTCCACGGCGTTCGGCCAGGTCCTGCTCTGGGTCGTCGCGGTCGGCCTGATCCTGTTCGGGCTCTGGCAGTTCCTGATGGCCGCCACCGGGTACGAGTGGGTCAGCGGCGGCAAGCGGACGCGCAAGCGGATCGGCGCGGCCGCGCGCGGGGTCGTGGTGATCCTGCTCGGCATCACCGCCATCCGCATCGCCACCGGCAGCGGGGGCGGTGGGTCCGGCAACGAGAAGCAGCAGGAGTTCACCGCCAAGCTGCTCCAGCTGCCCGCCGGGCCGGCGCTGGTCGTCATCGCCGCCGCCTGCGTGCTCGGCGTCGCCATCGCCGCGGGGGTGAAGGGCGTGAAGAAGAAGTTCCTCGAGGACCTCAACACGACCGAGCTGCCGGGCAGGACCAAGCGCTGGATCGGCTGGATCGGCACCACGGGCTACCTCGCCAAGGGCGTCGTCCTCGCCATCGTCGCGATCCTGCTGGCCATCGCCGGGTTCACGGCCGACCCGAACAAGGCCGGCGGCCTGGACGCCGCCCTGAAGACGCTTTCGGCCCAGCCCTTCGGCACCGTGCTGCTGATCGTGGTCGCGCTCGGCCTCGCCGCGTTCGGCGTGTACTGCTTCGGCGCGGCCCGGGCGCACAAGCGCTGAACGGTGCCTGTCGGTTTCCTGTCGATCACCGTCCGGAGCTTCGGCGTGGGTGCCCGGTGCCCTACTTTGGGTCGGGTCAGTTGAACTTTCACCTACTCGGGGAGCTGAAACCGGATGTTCGGACGATTCAAGGACGTGGCCCTGTTGCTGGGGAGGATCGGCGTCGCGGTCGTCTTCCTCGCGCACGGGCTTCAGAAGTGGGACAACGGCATCGCCGGCACGGCAAAGTTCTTCGAGATGTCGGGCATCCCGCTGCCCACGGCCGCCGCGGTCTTCGCGATGACCGTCGAGATCCTCGGCTCGGTCGCCTTCATCGTCGGCTTCCTGCTGCCGCTCGTCGGCATCGGCTACGTCGTCATCTCGGTCGGTGCGCTGCTCTCGGTGCACATCGACAACGGCCTGACCGGCCAGGGCGGCTACGAGCTGGTCCTGGTGCTGGCGCTCGCCGGGCTCGCCCTCGGCTTCAACGGCGGCCGGCTTTCGCTGGACCACCTGCTGTGGGGTCGCAAGCGCGCCCGCCGCGACGCCGACGTCGGCGAGCTGCAGACCGCCTGACCCGCGGTTCTGCGTGAAGGCCACCTCGCCCGAGGTGGCCTTCACCGTTCACTCCGGGAGGTCGGTGGTGGTGCGTTCCGCTTCGCGGCGGGCGGCGAGCTTGCCCGGGTCCGCGTTGCTCACGTGGACCAGGTGGGCGCCCGCCGCCAGGGGGACCAGGAAGCCGTCGAGGATGCCGTCCGGGCCGGTCCAGTCCCGGGTGGACAGCACGCGGTCGTCCGCGGTGAGGCCGAGTTTCGCCGCGCGGGCCCGCGCTTCGGCCAGCACCTCGTCCACAGTGGAGTCGAAGAGCGCGGCCGTGCCGCCGGGGATCGGGAAGAGCGGGCGGTACTGGTCGCCCGCCAGCCGCGCCTCGCTCAGGTAGTCGAACGCACCGCCGCCCGGCGGCTCGGCGAGGCCGCGGCCCATCGGGTCGAGCGTGACGACGGCGGTGGCCGCCGCGCCGGTCGGCTCCGGGTCGTCCGGCCCGACGAACGCCACCCGCGCGCCCGCGCCCTCGGTCACCACGCGCGCCCCGCACCACCACGCCCCGAGCAGCACGCCCGCGGTCTGCCAGTGCGCCGGGAGCTGCACGGCCACGGCGTCGCCCGGCTCGACGTCGAACTCCTCGGTCAGCCAGTTGGCCGTCTTCGCCGCCCAGTTCGCGGTGGTCGCGACGGACAGCTCGACGCGGCTGCCCAGCTGGTCGTCGTAGTGGGTGATCAACGGTTGGGCGGCCGGCAGCGGGCGCAGCAGCTCGTCGGTCAGGCTCATGGGGACAAGGCTAAAGCGCGGACCACGCGCCGCGCCGGTTGACACCGCATCGCCGCCGTCAGTACGTTTGTTTTGAAAGCAAACCTATCTCGACAGCTGGGGGATTTCATGACCGTTCTCGTCACCGGAGCCACCGGACACGTCGGGCGCGCGGTGGTCGGCTCGCTCGTCGCGGCCGGTCAGGACGTCCGCGCGTCGAGCCGTGACGCCGCGAAGCTCGACGTCCCGGACGGCGTCGCGAAGGTCAGCGCGGACCTGGAGGACGCCTCGACGCTGGAGCCCGCGCTCGACGGCGTCTCCGCGGCCTTCCTCTACACCCGGCCGCAGGGCATCGAAGCGTTCGTGAAGGCGGCCGAAGCGGCCGGCGTGCGGCACGTCGTGCTGCTGTCGTCGGCCGCGACGCTCGAACCGGATGCCGCGCACAGCCGGATCGCGCTCCTGCACCGGGCGGTGGAGGACGCGTTGGCCGCGGGGTCGTTCGCTTCGACCGCGTTGAACCCGGGCGCCTTCGCGACGAACACGCTGGGCTGGCGGGCCGACGTCGCCGAGGGGGTCGTCCGCACGGCGTACCCGGACTCGCGGATCGGGGCGATCCACGAGCGGGACATCGCCGACGTCGCGGCCCGGATCCTGATCGACGGCTCACACGACGGGGAGTCGCTGGCGCTGACCGGTCCGGAGCCGATTTCGTTCCGCGAACAGGCCGAGGTGCTCGCGGACGTCCTCGGCAGGCCGTTGCGGGTCGAAGAGCTGACGAAGGAGCAGGCGGTCGAGCGGATGCTGGCGCTCGGCTGGCCGTCGGGCGTGCCGGAGTCGGTCCTCGGGGCCTGGGCGCGGACGGTGCAGGAGCCGTCGCCGGTGACGGACGTGGTCCGCGAGGTGACCGGGAACGCGCCGCGGACGTTCCGGCAGTGGGCGGAGGAGCACCGCGCCGACTTCAGTTGACGCAGGGCACTCCGGGGGAGTCTCGGAGCAGCGGCGCCGCGGCGGGGGCGGCGCCGCTGCCCGAGCCGCCACCCGACGCCTGCGGGGCCGCCGCCGGGGCCGGGCGGCCGGCCAGGCTCGCCACGAACTCGCGGATCGCCTTCGGGTCGATCTGCACGATGCTCTGACCGTCCGGGCTGCGGCCGTTCGCCGTGATCACCGGGATCGTCGCGAACGTCAGGTCGCCCGACGCGATCCCCTTCGCCTGCTGCGCGAACTGCAGCAGGTCGAGGCCCGGGTCCAGGGTCAGCGACCGGTGCACCGCGTCCATCAGGTCGTTCAGCGTGCCCGGGCTGGTCAGCGTGCCCGCCGACAGCAGCTGGTGCAGTGCCGAGGACAGGAACGCCTGCTGCCGCACGATCCGGTCCAGGTCGCCGCGCGGCAGGTTCTTGCGCTGGCGGACGAAGGACAGCGCTTCGCCGCCGGAGACCGTCTGCTCGCCGCGGCGGAAGTTCGCGCCGGAATCCTTGTCCTCGGTCGCGTGGTTCAGGCAGACCTTGACGCCGCCGAGCGCCTCGGTCAGCAGGTAGAAACCGAGCAGGTTGATCTCGGCGTAGTGGTCGATCCGCACCTGCGTCAGGTCCTGCACCGCCTGCACCAGCACGCGGCGGCCTTCGGTGTCGGAGTCGCGCTCGATCTTCGCCTGGTCGCGCTCGCCCTGCCCCCGCAACGCCTGCGCGGCGCGCGCCTTCGCCACGCCGTACGCCGAGTTGATCTTGGCATCGCCGCGACCGGGAACGGCCGTCCAGGTGTCGCGCGGGATCGAGACCGCCGAGGGCTTGCCGCCGTTCTTCGGCACCCGCAGCACGATGATCGTGTCGGTGTTCACCGCGCCGTCGTTGGCTTCGGTGCGCAGCTGCCGCAGCACCCGCGGCGGCAGCGCGTTGCCCTGGGCGTCGGTGCGGGCGTCGCTGCCGACGAGCAGGATGTCCTCCGCGCCGTCGTCGGCGGGCGGTGGCGCGGGCTCGCCGGCCCGCGGGGTCAGCGCGTCGGTGGTCGGGACCGTGCTCTGCAGCTGGTCCTTGGTGACGTAGACGTAGCCGCTGGCGCCGAGCGCGAGCAGCGAAACCAGGCCGACCGCCACCCGGCGCGTCACCCGGCCCACGCGGCGCACCCGCGACGGCGCGGGCGCCTGCCGCGGAAACGGCGACGGCTTCCAGTCGTCGCTCTGCGTGACCGGCTCGGTGTCCACCGCTGGTTTTTCCTGGTCCTCTGCCACCCTGGTTTTCCTCCCCCGAACACCCTGCGTACGCAGTCTAGTTGACGCAGGGGACGTCGCCCGCCGTGATCGTCGGCGCGGCGGGGGTGGCGGGTGCCGACGCGGTGGCCGGCGGCTTGGCGGCGGTCGACGTCGGTGCGCCACCCGGGCCGGCGGCCGAGTTCCGGAGGTCCTTGCCCAGCAGCACGCGCACGTGCCCGGCCGTGACGTCCCGGTCCGGCTCGGCCTGGACGCTGGTGCCCAGCGCCTGCTTGACCAGGGCCAGCGCGGTCTCGTCGGCCGGGTTGTACCGGACGATCGTCGCGGCGCGGGTGCTCAGCTTCTGGTCGGCGGCGAGCGTGAAGCCCTTGCCCTGCAGCATGGCGTGCGTCTGGCCGGCCAGCCCCGGCGAACCCGAGCCGTCGAACAGCTCGACCGTGACGGCCTGGGCGCCGGGCAGCTGCGCCGGCGTCGACGACGGCCCCGCCGGGGTGTCGCCGTCCGCCGTCAGCCGCGCCACCTCGGCCGCCACCTGGGCCGGGTCGACGCGCAGCACGTCGGCGCCGCCGATGGTCGCGTTGCCCAGCGTGGGGATGGTGTGGAACTCGATGTTGCCGCCGGTCAGGCCGCGCATCTGCTCGGCGAACTCGGTGAGGTCCCAGCCCTGCGACACCACGACGGACTTCTTCACCGCCGAGACCAGGTCGGCGATCTTCACCGGGCTGGTCAGCACGTCGGACGAGATCACCTTGCGGGCCAGCCCGGACAGGAACGCCTGCTGCCTCGCGATCCGGTCGAGGTCGTAGTTCGGCAGGCCGTAGCGCTGGCGGACGAACGCAAGCGCTTGCACGCCTTCGATCGTCTGGCGCCCGCCCGGCAGGTCGACGCCGGACTTCGTCTCCTTGACCGGACCCTTGAGGCAGACCTCGACGCCCCCGATCGACTTGGTGATCTCGTAGAAGCTGGCCAGGTTGACCTCGGCGTAGCGGTCGATCATGCCCGGCTTGCCGATGAACTTCTCGATGGTGGCGATGAGGTTCTTGCGCCCGGCGACCTTCGCTTCCTGGTCGGCCTGCTTGAGGTCGGTCACGCCCTTGCGCTGCAACGCGCGGTAAGTGTCCGTGTACGCGTAGACGAACGCGCTGTTGAGCTTGTGCTTGCCGAAGCCACCGGTCAGTTCCACCCACGAGTCGCGGGGGAACGAGATCGCGATCGCCTGCTTCCCGTTCTGGGGGATGTGCACGAGGATCATCGTGTCGGTGTTCAGTTCGCCGTCGGAGACGCCGGCGTGCAGCATGTCGAGCACCTCGCGGGGCAGCGGGTTGCCCTGCGCGTCCGTGCGGCTGTCCTGGCCGACCAGGAGGATGTCGATCGCGCCGTCGAGCGGCTTCGCGTGCGCTTCGGTGTCGGCGAAGACGTTCGTGGTCGTCAGGCCGGTGTTCGGGTCGCCGATGTACTGCCAGCCGTACCAGGTCAGGGCCAGGATCGCCACGGACAGCAACGACACGACGACCTTGCCGCCGCGGCGGGCGAACACCGCGGCCGGTTGTGGCCGGCGCGCCGGGATGGTCGGCGCAGCCTGTTCGGTCACGCGCTTCCTCCCCTGTGACCCCGTGCTTCCCCCATGGCACCAGTGTGCCTCCGGCGCAGACTCTACTGAGGGTGTTGTGGGGCCTCCGTAGGCTGGGGGCGGAATGCCCCGCCCGGGGGCGTGAGGAAAGGCGGGAAGATGCGGGTCCTGGTCACCGGTGGTGCCGGCTTCATCGGGTCGCACTACGTCCGGCAGGTGCTGACCGGCGCCTACCCGGCGCTGCGCGACGCCGAGGTGGTCGTGCTGGACAAGCTCACCTACGCGGGCAACGAGGCCAACCTCGCCCCGGTCGCCGCCGACCCGCGGCTGCGGTTCGTCCGCGGCGACATCTGCGACACGGCACTGGTCGTCGACGTGATGACCGGCGTTGACCTCGTCGTGCACTTCGCCGCCGAGTCGCATGTGGACCGTTCGATCCTCGGCGCCGCCGACTTCGTGCTGACGAACGTGCTCGGCACGCAGAACCTGCTGCAGGCGGCACTGGAAGCCGGGGTCGGCAAGTTCGTGCACGTGTCCACCGACGAGGTGTACGGCTCGATCGAGCACGGTTCGTGGACCGAAGACCACCTGCTGGAGCCGAACTCGCCGTACTCGGCGTCGAAGGCGTCTTCCGATCTGGTGGCGCGCTCCTTCTTCCGCACCCACGGGCTGCCGGTGTGCATCACCCGGTGTTCCAACAACTACGGTCCGTACCAGTTCCCGGAGAAGGTCATCCCGCTGTTCGTCACCAGCCTGCTCGACGGGCGCAAGGTGCCGCTCTACGGCGACGGGCTCAACGTCCGCGACTGGCTGCACGTGGACGACCACTGCCACGGCATCCAGCTGGTCGCCGAGGCGGGGCGGCCCGGCGAGATCTACAACATCGGCGGCGGCACCGAGCTGACGAACCGGGAGCTGACGGAAAAGCTGCTCGCGGCGGTCGGCGCGGACTGGGACAGCGTCGAACCGGTCGAGGACCGCAAGGGCCACGACCGCCGGTATTCGGTGGACATCACGAAGATCGGGAAGGAGCTGGGGTACGCTCCGCGCGTCTCGTTCGAGGACGGCCTGGCCGAGACAGTGGCCTGGTACCGGGACAATCGTGCGTGGTGGGAGCCCCTCTCCGGCCGGGCCGCGCTGAAGAAGTAGGAGTTCGTGTGCGGCTGACGGTGCTCGTGCCGGGTGGTTCCGGACAGCTCGGCCGGGATCTCGCCGCGCTGGCGTCCCCTTCGGTGGACGTCGTGGCGCCGGGTTCCGCCGAACTGGACGTGACGGTGACGGGCCAGGTGCTGGCCGCGGTCGGCGGCCTGGCCGAGCGCGCCAGGGAAGCGGGCTCGCTGCCGGTGGTCGTCAACGCGGCGGCGTACACGGCGGTCGACAAGGCGGAGACCGACGAGGAGCGCGCGTTCGCGGTCAACGCGGACGGACCCCGGGTGCTGGCGGCGGCGTGCGCGTCCCGGCGGGTGCCGCTGATCCACGTGTCGACGGACTACGTGTTCCCTGGCGATGCTTCGCAGCCGTACGAGCCTTCGGACGCACTGGGACCGCGCTCGGCGTACGGCCGCACGAAGGCGGCGGGCGAGGACGCGGTGCTCGGGTCCGGGGCGGCTTCGTGGGTGGTGCGGACCGGGTGGCTCTACGGGCGGTCCGGGTCGAACTTCGTGAAGACCATGGCCGCGTTGGAGTCCTCCCGACCGGAGCTGTCCGTTGTGGACGATCAGATGGGCGGTCCCACGTGGACGGCCGACCTGGCGGCGGGGTTGCTGGAGCTGGCTTCGCGGGCGGCTGCGGGTGAGGGGCCGTCGCAGCGGGTCCTGCACTGCACGAACGCGGGCGAGGTGAGCTGGTGCGGCTTCGCGCGCGCGGTGTTCCGGCACCTGGGCGCGGACCCGGCGCGGGTGAAGCCGTGCACGACAGCGGAGTACCCCCGCCCGGCGGCGCGTCCGGCGTACTCGGTGCTGTCCCCGGCCGCGTGGCGGGAAGCCGGGCTGACCCCGATGCGGTCGTGGGAAGACGCGCTGGACGCCTACTTCGCGACGGCCAAGTAGGCGAGCGTCATCTCGGTCGTCTCGGCCGCCCACGTGGTCCAGTCCAGTCCGTCGGGCCAGTAGCGGCCCGTGGCGGCGCGGTGCACGCAAGCACCGATGACGGTCCTCGCGGCGGTCCGGACGGCCGGGCTGTCTCCCGCGGCTTCGACGAACGCCTGCTGGATGGCGGCCAAGGCCTGCAGGCCGCGTTCGCGACCGTCCGCGCGCTGGCCGTCGAGCAGCTCGGAGAAGATCCGGTCGTGGGTGGCGAAGGTGTCCGCCAGTGCCCGGGTGAATGCGCCGACGACCTCGCGCAACCCGGGCCCCGAGCCGCGCAGTGCCGTGCCGACGTTCGTCTCCAGGTGGTCGAGCAACTGGTGCTTCACCGCGAACAGGAGCTGGTCCTTGCCGGCGAAGCGGCGGTAGATCGCGCCCACCGACAGTCCGGCCCGCTCGGCGACCGCGCCGATCGTGAACTCCTCGTGGCCGCGGTGGGCGAGCACGTACTCGGCCGCGGCCAGCACCTTCTCCAGTGACGCGCGGCTGCGCGCCTGCTGCGGCGGACGAAAGCCCTCCTGCACGGATCCCTCCCACCGGTCTCGGCCCAGATGCGAATGATAACTTGCATTCACATTCGAGCCGCGGAGGGGTGGCAGCATGGTGCGCATCGAGGTGGAGAACGCCTACGTCGACTTCCCGATCTTCGACGCCAAAACCCGGTCGCTGAAGAAGCGCGTGCTCGGCAAGGTCGGCGGGAAGATCGGCACGCAAGCCAAGACGCCGATCATCGAAGCCCTGCAGGACATCACTTTGTCGCTGGCCGAAGGCGACCGCGTCGGGCTGGTCGGCCACAACGGGGCCGGCAAGTCCACCCTGCTCCGGCTGCTCTCCGGCATCTACGAGCCGACGCGGGGCCGCACCCGGGTCGTCGGCCGGATCGCGCCGGTGTTCGACCTCGGCGTCGGGCTGGACCCCGAGGTGTCCGGCCGCGAGAACATCCTGATCCGCGGACTGTTCCTCGGCATGAACCGCGCGCAGATGGAAAAGCGCGTCGACGACATCGCCGAGTTCACCGAACTCGGCGACTACCTCCACCTGCCGCTGCGCACCTACTCGGCGGGCATGCGCGTACGGCTCGCGCTCGGCGTCGTCACCACGATCGACCCCGAAATCCTCATCCTCGACGAAGGCCTCGGCGCCATCGACGCGGCCTTCCTCGCCAAGGCCCGTGCCCGGCTGGTCGCCCTCGCCGAGCGGTCCGGGATCCTCGTCTTCGCCTCGCACTCCGACGAACTGCTCGGCGAACTCTGCACCGACGCCCTGTGGATGGACGAGGGCCGCATCCGCCGCAGTGGCCCGCTCGACCACGTCCTCGCCGCTTACAAAGGGTCAGTGGCGCCCTGAGGCCAGCCGGTACGCGCCCACCGTCAGCTCCGCGCACGTGCGCCACGTGAAGTTCGCCGCGTGGGCTCGTCTCGATGCCGAGGTGGCCACCGCGTGCGGGTCCGTCACCGCCGTTCGCAAGGCTTCCGCCAAGCCGTCCACGTCGCCGTACGGGACCAGGCTCGCGCACTCGCCCGCCACCTCGCGCAGGGCCGGGATGTCCGTGCAGACCACCGGGACGTCCGAGGCCATCGCCTCCAGCACCGGCAGCCCGAAGCCCTCGTCGCGCGAGGGGAGCACCAGGGCCGAGGCGCCAGCCACCACCGTGCGCAGGTCCACATCGGACAGATAGCCGGTCTGGAACCGGCGGGGGCCGCGGGGAAACGGTCCCGGGCCGGCGAACACCAGGTCGGGCAGGTCCGGCGCCGCCTCGTGGGCGCGGGTCAGCCAGTCCAGGCCCTTGCGCGGGCCCGCCGCGCCCGCGAACAGCAGGTACTTCGCCGGCAGGCCGAGCCGGGCCTGGCGCTCGTCGTCCGGGGGGCGCGCGGTGAACCAGGCCGGGTTCACGCCCAGCGGGGTCACCACGATCTTCTCGCGGGAGACGTCGAGGCGCTCCGCCACCGCGTCCGCCACCGCCGCCGTCGGGGTGCAGATCACGTTCGCGCGGCGGGCGCCGCGGCGGACCAGGGCCGGGAGCTCGCGGTCGCTCGGGGCGAGCTCCGCGGGATTGTCCAAAAAGGCCAGGTCGTGGATCGTCACCACGCCCGCCGCGCGCAACCGGCCCGGCAGCACGAAGTTCGTCCCGTGCACCACGTCGGTCGGGCCGGCGAACAGCTCCACCGGCGGGAAGTCCGAGCGCAGCCACGCCATCCGCAGCAACCGCGCCGCCACCGGCATCCCGCGGGCACGCGCGCCGTACGGGAGCACGTGCCGCAGCCGCCGCCAGCCGCGCAGGGTGAACGCCACCGCGCGCGTGTCGACCTCCGGGATCGACACCAGTTCTTCGCTCAGCGCGGCCGTGTACCGGCCGATCCCGGTGCGGGCGCCGAGCAGCGGGGTTCCGTCGAGGAGGACGCTCAGTGACCTAGCCACGGCGGAGCCGTTGCTTCGCGACCTTCACCGCACGGCCACCCACGCGGCGGGCCAGCTCCGCGGGGCCGCCGGCGTCGAGGTATTCGCGGATCAGGTCCAGGTCCCGCCGCAGCATGGCCCGGCCGCGCACCGGCGGCGTCGTCACCAGGTCCGCGGACCCGGGCAGCCGGTCGGCCGCCGGGCGCGGGTCGCGGCAGAACTCCACCAGCGGCTTCAGCGCCTCGGGCCACGCGAACCGCTGTGCCACGACCGCGAGCCGCTCGACGCAGCCCGCGGCGAACTCCTCGTCGTACAACGCCTTTTCCAGCGCGTCCGCCAGCGCGGCGTCGTCCTCGGCCGGGACGACGACACCCAGCCGCTCCGCCCGGACCAGGTCGGCGAAACTGTCGCCGTCGGTGGTGACGATCGGCAGGCCGGCCCACAGGTAGTCGAGGACGCGGGTGCGGAACGCGAACGTCGTCTCGACGTGCTCGTAGTGCGTGGTGACGCCGCAGTTCGCGTCGAGCAGCCAGTTCTGCCGCTCTTGGTAGGGCACCCACTGCTCGTTGAAGTAGACGTGCTTGCCGGTCAGCCCCAGCGAATCCGCCAGCCGGATCGTCCGGGTGCCGATGTCCATCTCGGCGACCTCGGGGTTCGGGTGCTTCATGCCGAGGAACACCAGCCGGACGTCGCCGCGGCGGCGGCGCAGCTTCTCGATCGCGCGGACCAGCGTCAGCGGGTCGAACCAGCTGTACACCCCGCCCGCCCACAGCACGACGTGGTCGGTGCCGCCGATGCCCAGCGACGAGCGCAGCCCCGGCCCGGTGCGCACCGGCGCTTCCGGCGGCAGGCCGAACGGGACGACCGCGAGCAGCGACTGCGTCGTCGGGTCGGCGTCGTAGAGGCGCGGCGAAAGCCGGCCCAGCGCGGCGAGGTGGCCGAGCCAGAAGTGCCGCTGCCGCTCGGACGCGCAGAGGAAGAAGTCGCCGCGCTCGAGCTGGGCGTCGAGGACCCGGGTGACGCCGGCGAGGTCGGCCGCGCGCCGGTCGTCGGGGACGCCCTTGCCCTGCTCCAGCAGCTCCAGGTGCATCGGGTCGTACAGGTCGGCGACGACGATCTTGCCGCTGTGCTGCTTCTTCAGCGAGGGCGCCAGCTCCAGCACGTGCCCCTGCAGGACGACGACGTCGGCCCAGGCGATCGGCCCGTCCAGCTCGCGGTGCTTGCCCGCGCTGACCCGGAACGGCGCGGGCGGCGGCGTGGCGAGCGGGTTGGTGGTGATGAGGTGGACGTCGTGTTCGGCGGCGAGCGCGAGCGCGATGTTCCAGGCGCGGATCGCCGGGCCCGCCATCCGCTCGGTGAGCGCGTCGCCGGTGATCACCAGGATCTTCCGGCGCTGCCCGAACGCCTTCTCGATGCCGAACGCTTCGACGAGGATGTCGTGCGCGGCCAGGTACCGCGGCAGCGGGTAGGCGGGCTCCAAGGCCTTGCGCAGCAGGGGAAGCAGGTCGGCGTCGGTGCGGACGCGGGCGGCCTGCTCGACCGCGCGGGACTCGGCCAGCGACGGCAGCTGTTCGACGAACTGGTCGATGGCCAGCAGCCCGGCGAGCGTGGTGCGGGGGACGGCGACGTCGCCGGATTCGACCGGGCCGACACCGCGTTCGAGGTCGAGCTGGGTGGCGTCCAGCTCGCCGCGGGCGGTGGCCCGGCGCACGGCCAGTGCGAGCGCGGCCGGCAGCGCGCGGGCCAGCGTCTCGTCGGAGAGGTTCTTGTAGAGCGAGGCCAGGGCGTTGCGCTCCAGGAGGAACGTCTCGCGGCCGGTCTCGGGTGCGTCGACCGACGCCATCGTGGCGTGGTGGCGGTGGTAGGTCAGCGACTCCGGGACGTACCGCACGCGCCAGCCGCGCAGGTTGAGCCGCCAGCCGAGGTCGACGTCCTCGTAGAACATGAAGAACCGCTCGTCGAAGCCGCCGAGCTCGGCGAACACGCCCGCCCGGACGAACAGGGCCGAGCCGGTGCCGAACAGGACGTCCTTGACGACCTCGTGCTCGGCCGCCGGGACGTCGGCCAGCGGCGCGCCGGCGTGGCGCTTGTAGCCCATGCCGAACCAGGTGAGGCCGCCGTCGACGAAGTCGGTGCCGGTGCCGTCCCAGTCGAGGACCTTGCTGGCCACGGCGGCGACGCCGGGCTGGGCCCGCAGCTCGGCGACGGCGGCGGAGACCCAGCCGGGCGCCGGGCGGGCGTCGTTGTTGAGGAAGGCGAGGACGGTGCCCTTCGCGTGCTTCGCGCCGAGGTTGCAGCCGCCCGCGAACCCGGTGTTGCGGCCGGCTTCGACGATCTGGGCCTGCGGGACGGCCTCGCGGATGCGCGCGGCCTCGGCTCCGTTGCCGGCGGAGTTGTCGACGCAGATCAGCTCGAGCTCGGGGTAGTCGTGCTCGGCGAGCGCGCGCAGGCAGGTGATCGTGTCGTCGGCGCCGTGGTAGTTGACCACGATCACCGAGACGAGCGGTTGCGGATCCCCCTGCGCCAAAGCCAGCTCCTGTCGTCGGATTGCCAGCAAGCTTAAAGGCCCGCCCATGCCTCCCAGACCGCGCCTCGGCCGAGCGGCGCGCGGCGGGTGATCTTGCGGCGTGCCCGCAACGTCGCAGGTAACCGCGAGGCGACCTCGGCCAGCACCCGGCAGCGCAGGCCGAACCGGAAGTTCGCCGCCGCCGGGCGCCCCGGCCGCAGCGGCAGCACCGCTGTCAACACGGCGAAGCGGACCAGCTGGTTCACCGCGACGCCGCCCGGCGCGCAGCGCAGCAGCATGAGCAGCCGGTTGCGCTCGTTCCAGCGGTGGAACTCCGGCGAGCCCAGCTCGCTGCTGACGCCGTGGGCGTGCCGGACGCGGGCCTCCGGCGCTGCGACGACGTCCCACCCGGCCAGCCGCAGCCGCCACGCCGTGTCGGTGTCCTCGTAATAACAGAAGAATCCGGCCGGGACGCCGTCGACCTCGCGCAGGGCGTCGGTGCGGAGCAGGGCCGCGCCGCCGCAGAAGCCGAACACCTCGCCGGTGGGCTCGGCGACGTCGGCGCCGTGGCCGTCCGCGGTCAGCCGGACGCCGGCGGACTGCGTGGTGCCGTCGGGGCGCACGAGCCGGGACGTCGCCGCGGCGGCCAGCGGGGCTTTCTCCAGGGTGTCTTCGAGCGTCGCGAGCCAGTCCGGCGCGGGTTCGGCGTCGTCGTTCAGCCACGCCATGAACGGCGTCCGGAGCTGCCCGGCGGCGACGGCGAGGGCGCCCGCGTAGCCGGCGTTGCGCGGGAGGCGGAGCACCTCCGGGCGCGACGGGTGGGCCGCGAGCAGGGCGGCGGTGCCGTCGTCGGAGGCGTTGTCGACCACGAGCGTCCGATGTGGACGCGTCTGCGCGGCGAGCGCGTCGAGGCAGGCCGTGATCTGCCCGGCACCCCGCCAGGTCACGACTACCACCGTGGTGGCGGGATTCGCGGTCACGTCCCGCACAATAGCCGCGTGCCCGAACTGGTCGTGCTCGCCGAGCAGCTCCTCGCGCCCGTGCCCGGTGGCACCGGGCGCTACACGGCCGAGCTGCTCCCCGCGCTCGCGAAGACCGCGCCGCCGGGCTGGACGGTGTCCAGCGTGGTCGCGCGGCACGCCGACGTGGACGCGGCACGGCTGGACGGCGTCGACGGGCCGCGGGTGCTGCGGATCCCGCCGCGGGCCCTGGTCGCCGCGTGGCAGCTGGGCCTGCGCTGGTGGCCGGGCGGAGACGCGGTGCACGCGCCGACGCCGTTCGCGCCGCCGCGCGCCCCGGCCGGGAAGACGCTGAGCGTGACCGTGCACGACACCGTGCCGTGGACCCACCCGGAGACGCTCACCGCGCGCGGGGTCAGCTGGCACCGGTCGATGATCGCGCGGGCCGCCCGGCGGGCGTCCGGCCTGGTCGTGCCGACGCGGGCGGTCGCCGACGAGCTCGCGGTGCTCATCGACGTCGACGTCCCGGTGCGCGTGGTGCCGCACGGCGTGCGGGTGCCCACCGGCGACGCGGACCTGGAGCTGCCGGCGCAGTACGTGCTGGCGGTCGGCACGATCGAGCCGCGCAAGGGCATCGACGTGCTGATCGACGCGGTCGCGGCGCTGGACGGGGTGATGCTCGTGCTGGCCGGCCAGCCGGGCTGGGGCGGCGTCGACCCGGTCGCGCTGGCGGCCGAGCGCGGCCTGCCGGTGGAGCGGCTGCGGGTGCTCGGGAAGGTGTCGGACGCCGAGCTGGCGACCGCGCTGCGGCACGCGAGCGTGCTGGCCGTGCCGAGCCTGGCCGAGGGGTTCGGGCTGGGCCTGCTGGAGGCGATGGCGGCGGGGGTCCCGGTGGTGCACACCGACGTCCCGGCGCTGGAGGAAGTGGCGGGCGGAGCCGGGCTCGTGGTGCCCCGCGGGGACGCGGCGGCGCTGGCGGCGGCGCTGCGGGAGGTGCTCGGCTCGCCGGCCAAGGCGGCGGAGCTGACCCGGGCGGGGCGAGAGCGAGCGCGGACCTTCACGTGGCGCCGGGCGGCGGAAGCTGTGTGGGCTATCCACCGGCGGGCGCACGAGTGAACCTTGTTCTGGTCAGGCCGGCGCTACGGACCCGCAGCCCAGCCACCTGAAGTGACTCTTGCGCCGGCCGACGGCAGAACAAGGTTCATCGACCAGCCCGGTTTGCCAGTTCCTCACCAATGGCCCGGGGTGCCGCCGTACTCTGCTGGGGTGAGCGATGACCCCCGGGTCCTGATCGATGCGACCGCGGTTCCCGCGGACCGCGGCGGCGTCGGCCGGTACGTCGATTCGCTCGTCGCCGCCCTCGACACGGACGGGGCCCGGATCACCGTTGTCTGCCAGCCCCGTGACCTGCAGCTTTACGATCGGCTGGCCCCGCGTTCCCGGGTGGTGCCCGCTTCGCCGGCGACGACGACCCGCACGGCCCGGCTGACCTGGGAACAGGCGACGCTGCCCCGGCTGACCCGCCGCCTCGGCGCGGACGTCGTCCATTCACCGCACTACACGATGCCGCTGGCGACCTCGGCGGCCTCGGTGGTGACGCTGCACGACGCGACGTTCTTCACCGACGCCGTGCTGCACTCGTCGGTGAAGGCCCGCTTCTTCCGCGCGTGGACGGCAACGGCGTTGCGGCGCGCGACGCTGTGCGTGGTCCCCTCGGCGGCGACGGCGTCGGAGCTGGCCCGCGTCGGCCCGGTCCGGCACGCTTCGCTGGAAGTGATCCACCACGGCGTCGACAGCGAGCGCTTCCACCCGCCGTCCCCGGCCGAGATGGCGGCGGCGCGGGCCGCGATCGGCCTCGGCCGGACGCCGTACGTGGCGTTCCTGGGGGCGCTGGAGCCGCGCAAGAACGTGCCGGCGTTGATCCGCGGGTTCGCGCGGGCGGTCGCCGGCCGCCCGGACGCGCCGGCGTTGGTGCTGGCCGGCCAGCCGGGGTGGGACACGCAGGTGGAGCGGGCGCTGGACGCCGTTCCGCACCGGCTGCGCGTGATCCGGGCGGGGTACCTGCCGTTCGGGACGCTGGCGGGGTTCCTCGGCGGGGCCGAGCTGGTGGCGTACCCGTCGCTGGGGGAGGGGTTCGGGCTGCCGGTCCTGGAGGCGATGGCCTGCGGGGCGTGCGTGCTGACCACGCGCCGGCTGTCACTGCCGGAGGTGGGCGGCGACGCGGTGGCGTACTGCGGAGTGGGCGCGGGAGACGTCGCGGCGGCTTTGGGCGAGCTGCTGGCGGACCCTGGTCGGCGGGCAGAGCTGGCCACGGCGGCGCAGCAGCGCGCGAAGGAGTTCTCGTGGGCTACGACCGCGGAGCGGCACCGGGAGGCGTACGCCAAGGCGTGGTCCCGCCACCTCCGCACCCGCTGAACCCGTGATCCGAGGGGTCGGCGGTTTCGTTGCCCCCGGATTTCTTGCATCGTGCTGCTGGGCCGGGGCACCCGATTCACCCTCGGTGACGCGTGGACAATGGCCGGGTGACTGAGCAATCCCGCTATGGCGACGGTGTCGGCGTCGTGACCGTGACCTACTTCTCCGAGGACACCATCGAGCGGTTCCTCGACACCCTCGAGAAGGCCACCGAGCGCGAGGTCAAGGTGGTCGTCGCGGACAACGCGTCCGTCGAAGGCGCTCTCGAGCAGGTCACCTCGCGGCGGAAGAACGTGCAGCTGCTCACCATCGGTGAGAACGTCGGCTACGGGACCGCCGCCAACCGGGGGGTCGCCGAGCTCGATGACTCCTACGGGTGGGTCGTCGTCGTCAACCCGGACCTCGAATGGGAGCCCGGGTCGCTCGACGCGCTGCTCGAGGTCGCCGGGCGGTGGCCGCGGGGAGGCGCCTTCGGGCCGCTCATCCACGATCTCGACGGCACCGTCTACCCCTCCGCGCGGCTGCTGCCGTCCTTCGGGCGCGGGATCGGGCACGCCCTCTTCGCGAAGGTCTGGCCCGGCAACCCCTGGACCAGGCAGTACCGGCAGGAGACCGGCACCCCGGCCGAGCGCGTCTCGGGCTGGCTGTCCGGCTCGTGCCAGCTGTTCCGGCGGGAGGCGTTCGACTCCGTCGGCGGCTTCGACACGCGCTACTTCATGTACTTCGAGGACGTCGACCTCGGCGACCGGCTCGCCAAGGCCGGCTGGCTGAACGTCTACGCGCCGTCCTCGCGGGTGACGCACGAAGGCGGGCACTCGACGTCGCAGGCGTCGAAGAAGATGCTCGCCGCCCACCACGCCAGCGCCTACCGGTACCTCGCCGACCGGCACCCGGGGCTCGTCTGGAAGCCGGTGCTGGCCGCCGTGAAGCTCGGCCTCGCCCTGCGGCTGAAGCTGGAGACCCGCTAGATCCCGTCGAGCCGGCGCGAGAGGTCGGACTTGCCGATGTTCTGAGTCACCGTCGGCACCAGGCCGGTGTCCTCCGGCTCGGGCTCCTTCAGCGGGCTCGTGATCTGCTCGGCCTGTGGCCGGCGGGACAGCGGAGCGGGCTTCGGCAGCGGCGTCGTCGGCGAAGGCGTGTTCAGCGGGGTGGTCTGCTGCTGGCGGCGGCCGCCCTGGACCTCCATCCGGCGCGTCGGGGCCGAGCCGGCCAGCGGGTGGTCGTTCTCCTCGATCAGCGACGCCGGCAGCTGCGTTGTCGTGTCGGGGTCGCGGCTGCGATCGAGACCGTCGATCTGCGCGCGCGGGATCTGCTGGGTGTTCGCCGAGTCCATCGGTGACGTCGCGCGGTCGGGTGTCACGACGAACACACCGCGCGCCTGGGCTCGTGCGAGCAGGGCGTCCGCCCGATCGCGGGGGTCCATCCCCTCGGCCTCCCGACTGACCCGGGGCCCTCTGGGGAAAGGCCCGCCTGTTTCCTGTCTAGGGTAGGCCCTCGGGGCGAGCTCCGTCAGGGTTTCCCGCGGCTTGTCGCTCAGCGGTGCGTGATACAAGAGGAGATTTCCGTGACGTCCGAGGTCCGAAGCGACGCTGTCGACGCCGTCGTGCTGGTCGGGGGCAAGGGCACCCGCCTCCGTCCGTTGACGCTGTCGGCGCCGAAGCCGATGCTCCCGACAGCCGGGACGCCGTACCTGAGCCACCTGTTCTCCCGCATCCGCGAGGCCGGCATCCGGCACGTCGTGCTGGGGACGAGCTACCGGGCGGAGGTGTTCGAGGAGTACTTCGGCGACGGCAAGGCCATCGGCCTGGACCTGGAGTACGTCGTCGAAGAGGAGCCGCTCGACACCGCGGGCGCGATCCGGAACGTCTACGACAAGCTGCGCGCCGAGCACGTGATCGTCTTCAACGGCGACATCATCTCCGGCTCGGACCTCGGCGAGCAGCTGCGGGTGCACCACGAGTCCGCGGCCGACGTCACGCTGCACCTGCAGCGCGTGCCGGACCCGAGCCGGTTCGGCTCGGTGCCGACCGACGAGACCGGGCGGGTCCAGGCGTTCCTCGAGAAGACGCCGAACCCGCCGACCGACCAGATCAACGCCGGCTGCTACGTCTTCCGCCGCCCGGTGATCGAGGCCATCCCGACCGGGCGCCGGGTCTCGGTGGAGCGCGAGACGTTCCCGCAGCTGCTGGAGCAGGGCGCGCACATCCAGGGCTTCGTCGACAGCTCGTACTGGCTGGACGTCGGCACGCCGGAGGCGTTCGTCCGCGGCTCGGCCGACCTCGTGCGCGGCCTGGCGCCGACGTCGGCGCTGCCCGGCCGTCCCGGTGACTTCCTGGTGCTCGACGGCGCGTCGGTGGCCGAGGACGCCCAGCTCAGCGGCGGTTCGACGATCGGCGTCGCGGCCGTGGTCGGCTCGGGCGCGAAGGTCGACGGCTCGGTGCTGTTCGACGGCGCGGCGGTGTCCGAAGGCGCGATCGTCGAGCGTTCCGTGCTCGGCCACGGCGCCCGCGTCGGCGCCGGCGCGGTGCTGCGCGGCGTGGTGCTGGGCGACGGCGTGTCGGTCGGGGCCGGCTGCGAGCTGCTCGACGGCGCCCGCGTCTGGCCGGACGTCGTCCTGCCCGACGGGTCCGTCCGGTTCTCGAGCGACGCGTAAGCCGATGTTCTGGCGTCCCGCGTTCGAAGTCGACCTGGGCCGGGTCCTGGGTCCGCTGAAGCGCGGCCGCGGGTCGCTCAACATCCTCACCGACGAGCGCGGCATCACCTGGCTGGCGTCGAACACGCCGGACGGGCCGGGCACGCTCGCGCTGCGCCGCCTGTCCGACGGCCGGATCGAGGCCGCGGCCTGGGGCCCGGCGAAGGACCGCCTGCTGGGCGGGGTACCGGCGCTGCTGGGGGCGAACGACGACGATTCGGGCTTCGTCGCGCACCACGACGTCGTCGCGCGCGCCCGCCGGGCGAACCCGGGCCTGCGCCTGGGGGCGACCGGGGTGGTGTGGGACTGGCTGGTGCTGGCGGTGCTGGAGCAGAAGGTGACGGGCAAGGAGGCGATCCGCTCGTGGGCCGAGCTGTGCCGCCGGTTCGGCGCGCGCCCACCGGGCCCGGCCCCGGAGCGGCTCCGGCTGCCGCCGGCCCCGGCGCAGGTGCTGGCGCTGCCGGACTGGCACTGGCACCGCGCGGGCGTGGACATCAAGCGGCGGACGGCGCTGGTGAACGCGGCCAGGATCGCCCCGCACCTGGAGCGCGCGGTGGAGCTGGGCGGGCTCGAGGGACGGCACTGGCTGCGCCAGGTCCCGGGCATCGGCGTGTGGACGGCGGCGGAGATCGCCCAGCGCGCGTGGGGCGACCCGGACGCGGTGAGCTTCGGCGACTACAACATCCCGTCGATGGTGGGGAACGCGGTGCTGGGCACGAAGCTCGACGACGCGGGGATGGCGGAGGTGCTGGCCCCGTACGCACCGCAGAGGCAGCGGGCGGTCAGGTACCTGGAGGCGGCTGGGTTCACGCGGCCGAGGTTCGGGCCGCGGATCGAGTTGCGGGACTACCGCGCGATGTGAGGCGACGCGCGGCGGCGCGTGGGTTGGGGGTGGTGCGGGGCGGCTGAGTGGTTGCTGAGGCGCTTGGGTTGCGGGTGCCGCGGCGCGGAGCGCTTCCGGGCGTCGGCGCGCCCAGTGGTTCGCAGCGTTGCTGCCGCGGGGCGCGAGCTCCCATGTGGGTGAAGCGCGGCCCCTTCGGGGCCTACTGCTGCGGGTAACCACCCGGCGGCGGGTACGGCGGCTGCTGTCCCGGGAATCCGGGCGGCTGCTGCCCGGGGTAGCCCTGCGGCCCGCCGAATCCGTCCTGCGGCCCGCCGAAACCCTGCTGCGGCCCCGCGAATCCCTGTTGCGGCGGATACCCCGGCGGCTGCTGCCCCGGAAACCCCTGGTGCCCCGGAAACCCTTGCTGCGGCGGGTAACCCGGCTGCTGGTACCCCGGGTACTGCGGCGGATAAGGCGGCTGCTTCGGCTTGTTCCCGTTCACCACCAGCAGCACCACTCCGACGATGCCGGCGATCACCACCAGCAGGATCAGCAGCGTCAGGACGCTCAGCATCAGCCGTTCCCCTCGTCGAGTGCCGCGCGGACGATCGACAGTGCCTCGGCGTCGGCCAGGCCGAGCTTACGGGTCGTCTTCGCGTACTCCGCCGCCGCCTGCTGGGCTCGGCGGCGGGTCTGGTCGCCCGCCGCCGCCACGAAGCTGCCCGCGCGGCCTCGGGTTTCGATCAGGCCCGCCTCCTCCAGCTCCCGGTACGCCCTGGCCACCGTGTTCGGCGCGATGCCGAGGTCGGCCGCCAGCTGCCGGACCGTGGGGAGCTTCGTGCCCACCGCCAGGCTGCGGTCGTTGATCCGGGTCGCCAGCCCCGACCGGACCTGCTCGAACGGCGGGACCGGCGAACCGCTCTCGAAGGGGATGATCACCAGCTCTGCGGACCCGCTCCCGGCCCCGGCAGCTGCTGCTGTTGCTGCGGGAACGACGGCCCCTGCGGCGCGTACTGCTGCGGCGACGGCGGGTACCCCGGCTGCTGCTGCGGGAATCCCTGCGACGGCGGCGGGTACCCCGGCGGCGCGAACCCCGGCTGAGCAAAGCCCTGCGAAGCCGGGAACCCCGGAGACGGCGGCGGCGCGAACCCCTGCTGCGGCGGGAAACCCGCGTTCGGGAAGTTCCGCTTCATCGCCTCCTCACGGCGCATCTTCGACACCCGCACGATCACCGCGATGACGAACACGATGATCCCCAGCACGATGAGCCCGAGCACGACGTACCCGAACACGCCGGTGTCACCGCCGCCGCCGGAGTGGTAGTGCACCCGCTCCGGGAACTGTGTAGCCATGTGGTCCCTCCCTGTCCGCGGACCAGGTTATCGCCCGGCACCGACAGGAACGGCGGCTTTCACCAGATCGGCGAGATCCTCCGACCCCTCCGGCAGCGCGTCCACGGGCCACCACCGCAGGTCGTCGGACTCGTCGCTGCGCACCGGCGACGCACCCGGGGGCGCGTGCACCGCGAACCGGACGTCGAAGTGGCGGGTGGGCACGCCGAGCGAGCACGTGATCGGGTGGACGTCCAGGTGCACCGGCTCCGGCGAAAGACGCAGCCCGGCCATCCCGGACTCCTCGGTGGCCTCCCGCAGCGCCGCCCCGGCGAGTGACGCGTCCGACGGCTCGCAGTGCCCGCCGAGCTGCAGCCAGCGGCCGACCCGCGGGTGCAGCGTGAGCAGCACCCGCGTGCCCGTGTGGTCCAGCACCACCGCCGACGCCGTCAGGTGCCCGGCCGCGCAGGACCTCTGACACGCGTCCTCGCGGGCGGCCAGGAACCCGAGGAACGCCTGCCGCAGCGATTCCTGCGAAGCGACCTCGGGCCGCCACGACGAAAGCACCGAGACGGCGTCCGCGTGCAGGCTCACAGCTCCAACAGCCCTTCGCCCGGCGAAACCGGGCCCCGCGGGGCCGGCGGTTCCAGGGGGACGCCGATCGCCACCGAACCGAGCGGCTGCCAGCGTTCGTCCAGGCCGAGGACGTCCCGGACGAGGTCCGCGGCGAAGATCGTCGACCCGATCCAGCACGAGCCCAGCCCCTCGGCCGCCAGCGCGACCAGCAGGCCCTGGACCGCGGCCCCGGCGGCCACGGTGAACATCGTCTTCTCGCAGTCGTTGCGGCGGGCGTCGCGGTAGGTGTGCGCGCCGTCCGGGACGAGGAACGGGATCACCACCTCCGGGGCCCGGTACAGGATGTCGCCGCGGCTGAGCCGCTTCGCGATCTGCTCCTCGGTGAACTCGTCGCCCGCCAGGTCCGCCCGCCACGACTCGCGCATCGCGTCCAGGAGCTGCTTGCGCGTTCCGCCGTCGCGCAGCCAGACGAACCGCACCGGGTGCGTGTGGTGCGGCGCGGGCGCGGTCAGCGCCGAACCCACCGCCCGCCGCAGCGCGGCCGGGTCCACCGGCTCGTCCGCGAACTGCCGCACCGAACGCCGCGACGGGACGGCTTCCCGCCGGCCCTGCGCGATCGCCTCTTCGGTGCCGAGCCGGAACAGGTCCTCCTCCAGCGGGCGGACCAGGTCACGGGCGGTCGAGCCGTCGTCCTCGATGAGCAGGCCGCGCACGACCGCCACCGGCGTCCCGCCGAGCTTGCCCTTGACCAGGTCGGCGGCCGCGGCGAGCTCGTCGGCGACGGCGACCTCGGTGACGGCCAGCTCGTTGCCCTGCCCGTCGACCTCACCGCGGTAGGCGTGCAGCACGCGCAGCCCGGACGAGCCGATCGCGGCGTCGGTCTGCCCGACCCGCCAGGCGCGGCCCATCGTGTCGGTGACGACGACGGCGACCTCCACGCCGAGGCGTTCCCGCAGCCCGTTGCGCAGCGCCAGCGCCGAAGCGTCCGGGTCGGCGGGCAGCAGCGCCACCTCGTCACCGGCCACATTGGACGCGTCGATGCCGGACGCGGCCTGCACGATCCCCAGGTGGTTCTGGGTGATCACGGTCCGCGCGATCCGCGCGACCACCCGCACGGCCTCCTGCTCGACGAGCTTCCGGCGTTCGGCGTCGCGGGCTTCGGGGTCCGACGGCACGCGGATCAGCCTGCCCTCGGTCTTGGAGACGATCTTGCTGGTCACGACCAGGACGTCGCCGGAGCGCAGCCAGGGCGCGGCGGCCACGATCGCGCCGGTCAGGTCGTCGCCGGGGCGGAACTCCGGCAGGCCGGTGACGGGCAGGATCTCCAGCTTGGGGGAGGCGTGGTCACTCAACGGGGGCTCCGGCCAGTTCCAGGGCGGCGCGGGCCATCGCCGCGGTCGCGTCCACATCGGACATCAGCAGCGGGACGTCGCGGACGGTCACGCCCGGCACGTCGGCCGTCTCGCCTTCGGCGATCAGCCAGCCGTCGAGCACGCCGTCGGCCTTGCGCGAGCCGTAGTGCCGGCCCACCGCTTCGGCCGACGTCTCGACGCCGATCGCGTCGAGGCACGCGTCGGCCATCCCGCGCAGCGCCTTGCCGCCGATGATCGGCGACACCCCGACCACGCCCGCGGACGTCTTGCGCAGCGCGTCGCGCACGCCCGGCACGCCGAGCACGGTGCCCACCGAGACCACCGGGTTCGAAGGCGCGAACAGCACCGCGTCCGCGTCCTTGATCGCCTCGAGCACGCCCGGCGCCGGCTTGGCCTCGTCGGCCCCGACCGCGACGATCGAGTGGGCCTTCGGCTCGGCGCGGTAGCGCACCCACCACTCCTGGAAGTGGATGGCCTTCTGCTGGCCGTCCTGCTCCGGGTCGTCGATCACGACGTGCGTCTCGACGCGGTCGTCCGACATGGGCAGCAGCCGGACGCCCGGCTGCCAGCGGTCGCACAGTGCCTCGGTCACGGCCGAGAGCGGGTAGCCCGCGCGCAGCATCCGCGACCGGATCAGGTGGGTGGCGATGTCCTTGTCGCCGAGCCCGAACCAGTCGGGGTCGGCGCCGTAGGCGGCCAGCTCCTCCTTGACCACCCAGGTCTCGCCCGAGTGCCCCCACCCGCGTTCCTTGTCGATGCCACCGCCGAGGGTGTACATGCAGGTGTCCAGGTCGGGACAGATCCGCAGCCCGTGCATCCAGACGTCGTCGCCGGTGTTGACCAGCGCCGTCACCTCGTGCTCGGACTCGGAGGCACCTTCCGGGGCCATGCCCAGAGCCGCCTTGACACCCAGCAGGAAGCGGGCCCCGCCCACTCCGCCGACCACTACCACGATCTTCACGACGTCGAATCCTCGCACGAGCCGGGTGCAGGCACCCAGTACCGGTATCTGTGGCGCGGGACGTAGCCGAGTCCCGCGTAGAGCGCGAGCGCGCCCGTGTTCCCCTCCGCGACCTGCAACACCGAGTGGACGGCCCCGTGTTCCGCACCCCACGTCCGCACCGCGCCCATCAGCGCGGACGCCAGCCCGCGGCGGCGGAACACCGGGGCGACCTCGAGCCTGCCGACGTGCAGCCAGTCCTCGACCACAGCCCCGCGGACGACCCCGGCGAGGGTGCCGCCGGCCGTCGCAGCGCCGTAGCCGACCTTGCCGCCGGTCAGCACCTGCCGGGCGGCGGGCGAGTCCTCGCCGGGCCGCACCACCAGCTCCCACCAGCCCGGCGGCGGCTCGTCGCGCACGGTGACGCCCGGGGTGGCCGGCGCCGGGTGCAGCGGAGCGGTCAGGACGACGACCTCGTGGCCTGCTCCGTGCCCGGTGGCCGGCACCCAGCCCGCCGCGGCGATCGCGCGCTCGTTCGGGCTGTCCCTGACCACCTGCACCATGGCCGGGATCGCCCGGTCGTGGGCGAAATCACACACCGCGCGCAGGGCCTCGCCGAGGGGGCGATGCGGGTCGCCGACGGCGAGTGCGCTGTTGGCGCGCCCGGTGAAGCCGTCGGCCCAGCGCAGTCGCCACTCACCCAAGGGATCCTCGACCAGGGGTGGCCATGCTTTGCTGCACGTGATTTCCAGCTTCTCGGCGGCGTTCACCGCTAGATTGTGACGGAGGCGGTGAAAGTCGCGGGAGCGGATTTCGGCAGGAGGCGGGTCGTGGGTATCCAGCGCAAGGACGAGCGGCACAACGAGAAGCTGGTCGACGAGATCGCCGAAGGGTTCAACCGAGCAGTGGGGGAGAAGAAGACCGAAGACGAAGCCCCGAAGCCGCGCTTCGTCATCACCGGCGACGCACGGGCGACCCCGCCCCCGCGCCGCCGCCAGAGGTGAGCCCGTACCCGGAGTATGGCTAAGGCTTGCCTCACCGACCGAACGGGTGCCGTCGCCGCGTAATGTCGGCACCGACTGGCTGTTTGCAGAGAAAAGCAGGAGTGCGCAGTGACCTACGTGATCGCCGAGCCCTGCGTCGACGTGCTCGACAAGGCGTGTATCGACGAGTGCCCCGTGGACTGCATCTACGAGGGCGAGCGGATGCTGTACATCCACCCGGACGAGTGCGTCGACTGCGGCGCCTGCGAGCCGGTGTGCCCGGTCGAGGCGATCTACTACGAGGACGACGTCCCGGACAACTGGTCGGACTACACCAAGGCGAACGTCGACTTCTTCGACGAGCTGGGCTCGCCCGGCGGCGCGTCCAAGGTGGGCAAGACCGCGCACGACCCGGCCTTCATCAAGGCGCTGCCCCCGCAGGGCGAATGAACCGGATCGCACTGCCCGACTTCCCCTGGGATTCGCTCGCCGAGGTCAAGGCCACGGCGCAGGCGCATCCCGGCGGGGTCGTCGACCTCTCCATCGGCACGCCGGTCGACCCGGTCCCGGACGGCATCCGCGCGGCGCTCGCGTCGGTCTCCGAGATCCCCGGGTACCCGACGACCCACGGCATCCCGGCCCTCCGGGAAGCCGCGCGGGGAGCGCTTTCGCGGCGGCACGGTGTGGACGGCATCGAGCCGGACGCCGTGCTGCCGACGATCGGGTCCAAGGAGGCCGTGGCCTGGCTGCCGCGGCTGCTCGGCTTCGGTCCCGGCGACGTCGTCGTCATCCCGGAGCTGGCCTACCCGACGTACGAGGTCGGCGCGCTGCTGGCCGGCGCGTCGATCCTGCGGGCCGACAGCACGCTCGCGCTCGGCCCGCAGAAACCGGCGATGCTCTGGCTGAACTCGCCGTCCAACCCGACCGGCCAGGTGCTCCCGGCCGAGCACCTGCGCAAGGTCGTCGCGTGGGCGCGCGAGCGGGACGTCGTCGTGGTCTCCGACGAGTGCTACCTGGCGCTCGGCTGGGAGAGCGAGCCGCGCTCGGTGCTGCACCCGGACGTCTGCGACGGCCGGACCGACGGGCTGATCGCGGTGCACTCGCTGTCGAAGTCGGCGAACCTGGCCAGCTACCGCGCCGGGTTCCTGACCGGCGACCCGCGGCTGATCAGGCAGCTGCTGGAGGTCCGCAAGCACGCGGGCATGATCGTGCCGCGCCCGGTCCAGGAGGCGATGGTCGCCGCGCTGACCGACGACGAAGCACTGGAGATCCAGCGCGAGCGCTACGCCCGCCGCCGGCTCGTCCTGCGGAAGGCGCTGCTGGACAACGGCTTCCGCATCGACCACTCCGAAGCGGGGCTCTACCTCTGGGCCACCCGTGACGAGGACGCGGCCGCGACGGTCGCGTGGCTGGCCGAGCGGGGGATCCTGGTCGCGCCTGGAACCTTCTACGGCCCGAAGGGCGGCCAGCACGTGCGCGTCGCGCTGACCGCGACGGACGAGCGCGTGGACACCGCCGTGGAGCGGCTGACCGCGGGCTGAGCGGTCCCGGAATCGTCGGTGCCCCCGGCTACGGTGCCGGCGTGACCATGACGATCGAACTGGCCCGCTTCAAGGTGGCGGAAGGCGCCGTGGCGCAGCTGGTGGCGGAGCGCCCGGCGATGGTCGAGGCGATGCGCCGCCGGTTCCCCGGCTGCCTCGCCGCGTACCTGACCAGGGAAGACGACGGCGGTTGGCTCGACATCGTGCTGTGGCGCAGCCGGGCCGAAGCCGAGGAGGCGGCCCGGCTGATCGACACGGTGCCCGAGTGCGCCGCCTGGTTCCGGCACATCGCCGAATCCGCCGGGCTGCGACACGTCGAAGTCGTCGACCACTGGCCGGAGCCCGGTCAGTAGTCCCGGCCGGTGAGATCGGCCCGCTTCAAAGTGGACTAAGGCGTCGTGGCGCTGCTGGTGGCCGAGCGCCGGTCGGCTCGATCAGCCGGGCGCTCCCCGGGTGATCAGCGCCGTGGCCGGAGGGGGCTGACTCAGTAGTCCCGGCCGGTGAGGCCCCGGTAGGCGAACCGGGTAAGCAGCTCGACCGCCTCTTCGTCCGTCGGCGGGGTCCACCCGTTCGGCACACCGTGCAGCCACGTTGCCGCGAACGCGTCCACCAGGTTGTAGATCAACATTCCGCAGCGGTCCGGGGACGTCGGCAGCCGCAGGCCGGCTCGGGTGATGTACGCGAGGTGGTCGTCGAGGTCGGCGGCCTGGGACGCGCCGAACTGGGCCAGCGTGCGTGCGAACGACTCGCTGACCATCGCCGCCTGGCGCAGGGCCAGCATGGTTGCGGCGTTGTCGCGGTAGAACTCCCAGTACTGCTTGACGTGCCAGCGCACCGCCTCGGGGCTGCTGAAGTCGGCCAGGTGGTCTTCGCTGTCGGCGCTCTGGTCGCCGGAGGCCGCGATGTCGGCCATCAGCGCTTCGAGCAGCTCCTCCTTGCCCGCGAAGTGGTTGTAGAACGACCCCGCGGCCCGGCCCGCCTCGGCGGTGATGTCGGTGATCTTCGTGTTCAGGTAGCCCTTGCGGGCGAAGACGCGCTTGGCCGCGGCCTTGAGCGCGGCCTCGGTCTCCGCGGCCTTTTCCTTCCGGCTCGTCGCCGTCATCGCCACCTCCCTTGACACGGGACGCTATCAGCGTAATGCTGAATCCAGATTCACTGAATCACGATTCACTGGGAGGACGACATGGACACTCGCGTGCTGATCGCCGGAGCCGGGCCGACCGGGCTGACGCTGGCCATCGAGCTGGCGCGGCGGGACGTCGCGGTGCGGATCATCGACAAGTCTTCGGAGTACTTCGTCGGCTCGCGCGGCGACGGGATGCAGCCGCGCACGCTGGAGGTGTTCGAGGACCTGGGCGTGCTCGACGCGGTGCTGGCCGCGGGCATGGCCCCGGTGCCGATGAAGATCCACCTCGGCGGCGAGGTGGTCGGCGAGCGGGTGATGTTCGACCCGGTCGAGCCGACGCCGTCGCGGCCGTACCCGACCGGCTGGTTCCTCGGCCAGTCGCAGACCGAGGGCATCCTGCGCGACCGGCTGGCCGAGTTCGGCGTGCGCGTCGAGCTGGACACCGCGCTGACCGGCTTCGAGCAGGACGCCGACGGCGTCACCGCGACGCTGAGCACGGGCGAGACGGTTCGCGCGGAGTACCTGGTCGGTGCGGACGGCGGCAAGAGCTTCGTGCGCAAGACGCTGGGCATCGCGTTCGAGGGCACCACGGACGAGTCGATCCGGATGCTGCTCGGCGACGTCGTGGCCGAGGGGCTCGACCGCAGCTACGGCCACTGGTTCGCGACGCCGGACGAGCCGATGAGCGGCATGATGTTCAGCCCGCTGCCGGGCACGCCGCACTTCCAGTTCGGTGCCGCCCTCGGCGAAGGCGAGACGGACGTCGAGACGGCGTTGCCCGCGGTCCAGGCCCGGCTCGACGCGCTCAGCGGCGGCCAGGTCAAGCTGTCCGACCTGGCCTGGTCGACGGTGTGGCGGCCGAACATCCGACTGGCGGCGAGCTTCCGCGAGGGCCGGGTGTTCCTGGCCGGCGATGCGGCGCACGTCCACCCGCCGACGGGCGGCCAGGGGCTGAACACCGGCATCCAGGACGGCTACAACCTGGGCTGGAAGCTCGCGGACGGCGCACCGGAGCTGCTGGACAGCTACGAGATCGAGCGCCGCACGGTCGCGGCCCGGGTGCTGGGGGTCTCGGCGGGCCTGCTGCAGAAGTACGTCGACGGCGACGACGACGCCCACCGGCGCGGGGAGGACACGCAGCAGCTGGACATCACCTACCGCGGCGGCCCGCTGTCACCGGCGGGCACGGGGGAGCTGCGGCCGGGGGACCGGGCGCCGGACGCGCCGCTGGTGGACGCGAACGGCAAGCGCGTGCGGCTGTTCGAGCTGTTCCGCGGCCCGCACGCGACCGAGCTGGTCTTCGGTGACGGCGCTCCGGGCGAGCACGGCCACCGGATCTTGCCGTCGGGCAGCGTGGCGACCGGAGCGGACCTGGTGGACGAGGGTGGCCACGCGTACGCGGCCTACGAGGCCGACGGCGGGCGGCGGGTGGTGATCCGGCCGGACGGGTACGTCTGGTCGATGTCCTGAGCTCAGGCGTGGAGGGCTTTGGCGGCGGCGTCGACCGCCTTCCACGATGAGCGCCAGACCGCGCGGGCCTCGGCGCGGCGGGCCAGCTCGCGCTCGGCGATGCGGCCCGCCACGAACCCCATCGGGCCGTCCACCGACTCGATGACCGCGCGCATCCGCTCGGCCGCGACCACCGCGTCCTGGTGGTCGCCCAGCACCGTCTGGAAGTCCTTCGTCGCCTTCAGCAGCTCCTTGATCTTCGCCGCCTGCTTCTTCTTCGCCGACGTCTGGGCCAGCTCGGCCGCGTAGCGCAGCTTCTTGCCGTGGATGCGCAGGGCGTGCAGGTCGTCGTCGGGTGGGTCGGCGGGGAGGGCGCCGACCGCCTTCGCCAGCTTGCGGTGCGGCTTCGCCAGCCCGGTCACCAGGTTGTGCGGCACCTCTTCCGGCGCCGCTTCCGCCCGCGTCAGCAGGCTCACCTCACGCAGCAACGTCGAGTACCGGGCGCTCGACAGCGCCCGCGTCAGGCGCCGCTTCGCCGCGGCGCGCTCGCTGACGAACTTCGACACCAGGCGGTGGCCCGGGGCCTGGTCGCGGACCTCGAAGTCGGCGATGACCTCACGCAGGTGCCCGATCAGCACGTCGTAGTCGCGCACCTCGCCGAGGGACTGGCCGAGCCAGCCCAGCTCCGCGCGCACCGGCTCGGCGCCGGCCCCGACCAGGCGGCCGGAGAGCTTCAGCACGCTGCGCATCCGCCGGAGCGCGACGCGCATCTGGTGCAGGTCCTCCGGGTCCGCGCCGGAGCGGGTGCCCGGTTCGTGGGCCAGCAGCGCGCGGATCTCGCGGTCCAGCTTGGCCCGCACGTGGTGGACCGCCGGATCGGCCGGACGCGCTTCGACGGGTGCGTCCGGCAGGCCCAGCTCGGCGAGGGTGCGGTGCAGCGATTCGGTGGCCACCTCATGAATGGTAGGTGAACAACCGACCTCAGTCGTTGGCGTGCAGTGCCGCGTTCAGCTCGACGCCGACGCCGGTGCGCGGCACGACCTCGACCGCGCCCGTCGCCGAGTTGCGGCGGAACACCGCGCCCGAAATGCCGTTGAGCTCGCGGGCCTTGACGACCTTGCCCTCGACGACGACCTTCGTGCCGGCCGTCACGTAGAGGCCCGCCTCGACGACCGTGTCGTCCCCAGCGAGATCCCGACGCCGCCGTTCGCGCCGATCAGGCAGCGCTCGCCCAGGGAGATCGTCTCCTTGCCGCCGCCGGAGAGCGTGCCCATGATCGACGCGCCGCCGCCGACGTCCGAGCCGTCGCCGACGACCACACCGGCCGAGATCCGGCCCTCGACCATCGACGCGCCGAGCGTGCCGGCGTTGAAGTTGACGAAGCCCTCGTGCATCACCGTCGTGCCGGAGGCCAGGTGCGCGCCGAGCCGGACCCGGTCGGCGTCGCCGATCCGCACGCCCGACGGCATGACGTAGTCGACCATCCGCGGGAACTTGTCGACGCTGTAGACGGTCACCGTGCCGCGCGATCGCAGCCGCAGCCGGGTGGTCTCGAAGCCCTCGACCGGGCAGGGGCCGTGGTTGGTCCACACGACGTTCGCGAGCAGGCCGAACATGCCGTCGAGGTTCAGGCCGTGCGGACGGACCAGCCGGTGCGAGAGCAGGTGCAGCCGCAGGTACATGTCGTGGGTGTCCGCGGGCGCGTCGGCCAGCCGGGCGATCGTGGTGCGGACGGCGACGACCTCGACCCCGCGGTCGGTGTCCGGGCCGAGCAGCGCCACGGCGGCCTCGCCGAGCAGCTCGGTGGCCTCTTCGGTGCTCAGCCGCTCGGTGCCGCCGGTGCCGCCTTCGGTCAGCTTCGGGTGCGGGTACCAGGTGTCGAGGACCGTCCCGTCGGGGGTGACGGTGGCCAGCCCGACGCCGCTGGCGCCGGTCGTTTCGGGGTTCGGGCTCTGCTCGCTCACGACCCTCACCGTAGTGGAGTGACGCGGATCAACCACCCGTGGGCCGCGCGTCTACCTGCTTCTTCAGGCCCGAGAGGGCGGCGGCGATGTCGACCAGCGCCTGCGAGCACGGGCCGCCCGCGGCCGGGACGGTGGTGCAGCCCGCGCTCCGGAACTCCCCGACCGCCTGGTCCAGCTTCGCGGCCTCGGCGGTCAGCTGCGGGTCGCGGTCGTCCGCGCGCTTGCGGGCCGCGCCCGGCACGTTCCCGACCTCCGTGACGTACTTCTCGCAGCCCTTCGGCAGCTGGGTGCGCGGGCTGGCGTAGCACTGGTCGACGGTCAGCGCGTCGAGCTTGGTGGGCAGCGCGTCCGGGCCGGGCTCGCCGCCTTGGCGCGGCGGCGTCGGGCCCGCCTCGTTCCCGCAGCCCGCCAGGACCAGGACCAGCAACGCGCCGCCGACGGCGACCGGGAACTTGGGCACACCCCCACGGTAGCGTGCGGGTCATGAGCCTCGACCTGCACGCCGATCCGGTGGACCTGACCGCAGCGCTGGTGGACGTCTTCAGCGTGTCCGGCGCCGAAGCGGAACTCGCGACGGCGGTGCAGGAAGCGCTGGAGAAGCAGGCGCCGCACCTCGAGGTCGTCCGCAACGGCGACGCCGTGCTCGCGCGGACGAACCTCGGCCGCGAGTCGCGGGTCGTGCTCGCCGGCCACCTGGACACCGTGCCGGAGAACGGCAACCTGCCCTCGCGGCGCGAAGGCCGCGGCGACGAGGAGATCCTGCACGGCCTCGGCACGGTCGACATGAAGGGCGGCGACGCGGTCTTCCTGCACCTGGCGGCCACGCTGCCGTCGCCGAAGCACGACGTCACCTTCGTCTTCTACGACAACGAAGAGGTCGAAGCGGTCAAGAACGGCCTCGGCCGGATCGAGCGCGAGCTGCCCGAGTGGCTGGCCGGTGACCTGGCGATCGTCGGCGAGCCGTCGAACGGCGTGATCGAGGCTGGCTGCCAGGGCACCATGCGCGTCGAGCTGCGGCTTTCGGGCACCCGGGCGCACACCGCGCGGGCGTGGATGGGGGAGAACGCGATCCACGCGCTGGCCGAGCCGCTGCGGCGGCTGGCGGAGTACACGCCGCGGATCGTCGACATCGACGGCCTGACCTACCGCGAAGGCCTCCAGGCGACGGCGATCAGCGGCGGCGTCGCGGGCAACGTGGTTCCGGACGCGGCGGTGCTGACGGTGAACCACCGCTTCGCCCCGGACCGCGACCCGGCGGCGGCCGAGCGGCACCTGCGCGAGGTGTTCGCCGGGTTCGAACTGTCCGTTGTGGACCTTTCGCCGGGCGCGCTGCCGGGCCTGTCCGCCCCGGCGGCGGCGGAACTGGTGGCCGCGGCGGGCGGCCGCGCGGCGGCCAAGCTGGGCTGGACGGACGTCGCGCGCTTCGCGGCCCGCGGCATGCCGGCGGTCAACTTCGGCCCGGGCAACCCGACGTTGGCGCACACGAAGCAGGAGAACGTCCGGACGGCGGAGATCCGGCAGGTCACCGAGGTGCTGCGCAAGTTCCTGGGCTGAGTTCTGTGGTCGTCGTCACACCTGTGGGTGCCGACCTGCGGTGATGCTCCGCGACCGCAGGTCACCGCAACTTTTCCCGGCCGCGGCCCGTATGTCCTTCTGAAGCCGCGCACCCCGGGAGGACCCATGCCGAAAACCGCGAGACGAGCCGCGGCGGTGGCCGTGCTCGCCCTGGCGGTGAGCGGCTGCGGCGGGGAAAGACAGCCGGTCGCCGCGCCCGCGGCCGGGCCGGTCCTCACCGCCATCGGGGACGCCACCTCCGTTCCGCCGCCGCCTGCCGAGCGGGAGCCCGTGGTGCAGAGCGCGCCCGTCATCACCTTTCCGCGCACCGGCTCGGGTCAGTGGATGTTCGTCCCCGGCACAGACGAGGTCGCCGGGCAGGCGGGGCGGCTGATGCGCTACCGGATCGCCGTCGAGACCGACATCGACGGCGTCGGCCCCGCCGGCTTCGCCAAGGACATCCGCACCATCCTCGGCGACCCCCGCGGCTGGACCGCGGGCGGCCAGTGGCGCCTGCAGCAGGTCGGCCCGGCCGACAGCGCCGACTTCACCGTTTACTTGGCGACGCCGGCCAGCCGCGACAAGCTGTGCGGCGGCACGCCGGACAGCTACACCTCCTGCCGCAACGGCAGCAACGTCGTGCTCAACGTCGCCCGCTGGGCCAACGCCGTGCCGGGCTACGGCGCCCCGCTCGAGGTCTACCGCCAGTACATGGTCACCCACGAGACCGGCCACCGGCTCGGCCAGGGCCACGAGCTGTGCCCCGGCCCGGGCCGCCCGGCGCCGGTGATGGAGCAGCAGACGCTCGGGTTGCACGGCTGCGTCCCGAACCCGTGGCCATTCCCGGACCCCGGAGGGCGCGAGTACGCGGGCCCCCCGGGCGAGTACAACGACCCGATCCCCGCGGGCGATTCCTGATCAGCCGCTAGCCTCGCCGGACAGCCCCGCCCTTCGGTGTGGGTGCCTCACCGATCATCGACGGCACGGCAACGGGAACGGTGCTGGCACCGGAGTCGCGGCTGAATCCGGAGCTGGTGATCGGCGAGCTCGCCGACGAGGTGGACCGGCTCAACGACCGGCCGGACTCCTCCCGGCCCTGCTGGGACGCGGTGCTGGCGTACGCCGCGGAGCCGACCTCGGCCCCACCTCCCGGGGCATCGATGCCCGGAGCCTCGGCGAGGAGGCGCCCCGGCGGGCGGGCTGACCGGCGGCCTGGCTGGGGGGTGATGGCCGCGCTGCTGCGGGACAAGTGGCTGGGCCGGCTGCTGGAACTCGTCCGTTCCGAGCTGGTCACCCGTGAGTGGTGAGGCAGGAACCCGCCTCACCACTCACGACCGCTCACCGGCCCTGCAGCGACCTGACGTTGTCGCCGAAGGTCCAGCCCTTCGAGCCGTCCCAGTTGATCGACCAGTCCATCAAGCCCTTCAGCCCCGGAACCGACCGCCACGCCTGGGAAACCAGGCTCGGCGACATGTACCCGCCGCCCGCGCCGGGCTGGGCCGGCAGGCCCGGGACCTGCTTGTCGTACGGCACCCGGATCGTTGTTCCCTGCACCACCAGCCCGGTGTTCAGGCAGTTCGTCTGCACGGTGAAGCCCTGCACGGTCCCGGCCTGGTAGGAATCGCCGGAGCAGCCGTACATCGAGCCGTTGTAGTACTGCATGTTCAGCCACCACAGGCGGCCGTTGTCCGCATACTTCTTGATGATCGGCAGGTACGCGCCCCAGATCGAGCCGTAGGCGACACTGCCGCCGGTCACGTACGCCGTTTCCGGGGCCATCGTGAGCCCGAAGTTCGACGGCATCTGCGCGAGCACTCCGTCGATGATGCGGGTCAGGTTGCTCTGCGACGCCGACAGCGTCTTGATGTTGCCGCTGCCGGTCAGGCCGGTCTCGATGTCGATGTCGATCCCGTCGAAGTTGTACTTCTTCAGGATGGGCACGACCGTGGCGACGAACCGGTCGGCCACCGCCGAAGAGGACAGGTCGATCCCGGCGGCCGCGCCGCCGATGGACAGCAGGATCGTTGCGCCCGCGGCCTTCGCCGCGCACATCTCGGCCGGCGTGGACACCTTGACGCCGGCGTCCATCCCGTCCTCCCACAGCACGGTTCCGTCGGAGCGGATCACCGGGAAGGCGGCGTTGATGACGTTGTAGCCGTGCTGGGCCATCCTGCTGTCGGTGATCGGGATCCAGCCCAATCCCGGGTGGACGCCGTTCGCGGCACCGTCCCAGTTTTCCCAGTAGCCCTGGAGGACCTTGCCCGCGGGGCGCGACTTCACCGCGCACGTGTCGGCCTGCACCGCCCCCTGCGCGGGGGCCGACACGAGCAGCGGGACGGCCAGCAAGGCGCCCAGCAGGGTTCCGAACAAGCGACCGGACATACCGGCTCCCATCGTCGTTGAGGGGCGTACGCGGCGTGTCCGCCCAACATAAGCGCCGCGGGGAACCGCTGACTACCTACGAACGGGTGGTGGTCTAGACAACTGCGGGGCGCCCGGAGAAGGGCGCCCCACAGCGGCCGGTCAGACGGTCAGCGTCCAGGAGGACAGGTAACCGGTGTCGGCGGGGCCGACGTCCCGGATGCGCAGCTGCCACGCACCGTTGGCGGCCTCGGAGGAGGCGTTGACGGTGTAGGTGGTGTCGATGTTCGGCGTGGAGTCGCTGCTGGAGTTCTTCAGCCGGTACGCCGTGCCGTCGGGGGCGACGAGGTCGAGGACGAGGTCACCGCGGTAGGTGTGGGTGATGTGCACCTCGACCTTGGTGGTACCGGACGCGTTGCGCGCGCAGCCCGCGACGTTCGCGGTGCTGTTCACCGCGGCACCCGGGTAGTCCGGGATGTCGAGCCGCGTCGAGTTGGTCACCGGCGCGCACGACGAGCTGCCGACCCCGAGCGAGAACGCCGCCGTGTGGTCGGCGTTCGCGCCGTCCGCGGTCACCGTGACCGGGAAGGTCCCGGTCGGGGTGCTCGACGACGTCGTGATGGTCAGCGTCGAGGAACCGCCGGACTGCACGGTGGCCGGGCTGAAGGACGCCGTCGCGCCGGCGGGCAGGCCCGAGGCGGACAGCGAGATCGACTGCGCCGAGCCGGACGTCGTCGCGGTGCTCACCGCGACCTGGAGCGACTGTCCCGGTTGGACGGTGCCGGCCGTCGGGTTCAGCGTCACCGAGAAGTCGTTGCCCTGCGTCGTGGCGACGGCGAGCTTCCAGAGCGCGTACCCGATGGCGTCGGAGTTCTTCTCCAGCGGGGTGTCGGGGATGTTGGCCGTCGTGTCGCAGGCGCGGTGGTAGCAGTTGTCGAACGGCGAACCCGCGGTGCCGCCCCACTTCTGCGCCTGCGCCGAGCTCTTGATGTCACCGGCACCGGTGGCCAGGCCGCCGACCGGGATGCCCGCGCTCTTGAAGGACGCGTGGTCGGACCGGCCGTCGCCTTCGCTGTCGCCCTCGGTCTGGATGCCGATGGAGGAGAAGTACTCGTCGAAGACCGCCTTGATCGAAGCGACGTCGTCGTAGACGAAGTAGCCCCAGTTCTTCGAGCCGATCATGTCGAAGTTGAGGTAGGTCTTGATCTTCGTGCGCTCGCTGCTCGGCAGGTTGTTGACGTAGTACTTGGAGCCGACCAGGCCGGACTCCTCGTCGGCCCACCAGCCGAACCGGACGCGCTTGGCCATCGCCGGGTTGGTCCGGGCCAGCGTCAGCGCGACCTCGAGGATCGACGCGCTGCCCGAGCCGTTGTCGTTGATGCCGGGGCCGGCGCTCACGCTGTCGAGGTGCGCGCCGAGCATGATGACCTGGCTCGCGTCACCCTGCGGCCACTCGGCGATCAGGTTCTGCGACTGGCCGATGCAGCTGGTGCAGGTCTGCCTGCTCGTGGTGTAGCCGGCGTTCTTCAGCAGGTTTTCCACATAGGACACCGAGGCCGCGTACCCGCCGCCGCGCGGCGAACGCGTGCCGCCGTTGTTGCCGGCGATGGTCTGCAGCTGGTTGAGGTGGGTCTTGATGTTGGCCAGCGAGATGTCCGGCGCGGCGAGCGCGGTGGCGGGGGCGGCGGTGGCCGCCGGCGCGGTCACCACACCCAGGACGGCGGCCAGGGCGGTGACCCCGGCGCCGAGTCGTGTCTTCCACTTCATGGCGGTGAATTCCTTCGGTGGGGGTTGGGGGAGAACGGCCGTGAAGGCCGCACCTGGCGGGTGCGGCCTTCACGGGGCGGGGCGGGTTACACGGTCAACGTCCAGGAGGACAGGTAACCGGTGTCGGCGGGGCCGACGTCTCGGATGCGGAGCTGCCACGCGCCGTTCGCCGCTTCCGAAGAAGCGTTCACGGTGTAGGTGGTGTCGATGTTCGGCGTGGAGTCGCTGCTGGAGTTCTTCAGCCGGTAGGCGGTGCCGTCCGGTGCGACGAGGTCGAGGACCAGGTCACCGCGGTAGGTGTGGGTGATGTGCACCTCGACCTTCGTGGTGCCGGACGCGTTGCGCGCACAGCCGCTGACGGTGCTGGTGCTGCTGACCGCGCTCGCCGGGTAGTCCGGGATGTTCAGCCGCGTCGAGTTGGTCACCGGAGCGCAGGACCCGGTGGTGCCGACCGACAGCGAGTAGGTCGCCGTGTGGTCGGTGCTGGCCCCGTCGGCGGTGATGGTGATCGGGAAGGTGCCGGTCGGGGTCGACGCGGAAGTCGCGATGGTCAGCGTCGAGCTGCCACCGGAGGAGATGGTGGCCGGGTTGAACGTCGCGGTCGCGCCGGCGGGCAGGCCCGAGGCGGACAGCGTGATCGACTGCGCCGCGCCGGAGGTGATCGCGGTGCTGATGGTGGTGGTCGCCGAGGCGCCCGGCTGCACCGAACCCGAAGCGGGGTTCAGCGCGACCGAGAAGTCCGGCCCGCCGCCGCTGCACGAGGTCGGCTCACCGCTGACCGTGGTGACGGAGATGGCGTCCCACGCGGCCTTGGTGGTGTTGTACTCGACGCAGCTGCCCGGGAAGAGCGCGATCGCGGCTTCGAGGGTCGCCTTGCGGGCGGCCTTGTGGTTCCACGACGAGGTCTTCTTCAGCAGGCCGTTGTAGAAGATCTTGCCGGCCTTCTGGATGCCGAGACCGGTGACCGACGAGTTGTTGCAGGTCGGGCTGGCCGGCTTGCCGCCACCCGGGTTCGAGCCCTCGGCCAGCAGGTAGAACCAGTGGTTCTGCGGGCCGGCCGCCGCGTGCACCTCGGTGCTCGGGATCGACGACGAGTAGCAGTTCGGGTCGCCGACCTTGGACGGCTGGTACATGTAGCGGATCGGGCCCTGGCCGACCAGGTTGACGCCCTCGCCGACCTCGTAGTCCGGGGTGTCCTTGGCGTTGTTGGCGTACGCCTCGGTCAGCGCGCCGAAGATGTCGCCGGTCGACTCGTTCAGGCCGCCGTTCTCGTTGCCGGAACCGGCGCCACCCGGGGTGAACTGGAAGATGCCGTGCCCGAACTCGTGTCCGACGACGTCCATCGAGGTGGCCTGGCGCTGGTTGTCCTGCGAGTGCCCGAAGTGCGTCGACGAGCCGTTCCAGTACGCGTTGACGTCGGCCAGGCCCACCGAAGCCGGGTAGCCGGTGCCGCTGCCGTTGATGCCGTTGCGGCCGAGCCAGTCGGCGAGCATCTTCCACTCGGTCTGGACGCTGTAGAGGACGTCGACGCAGCCGGTCTCGAGGTCGGTGCCGGAGCCGTTGCCCCAGTTGTTGTCCGGTCCACTGTAGACGGAACCGCCCTCGCGGCCGCAGCTGATGCCGGTGCGGCCCGGGTCACGCAGCGTGTACGTGCTGCCGGACTGCGTGGTGTCGATGGAGACGTTGCCGACGTAGTAGCTGTTGCCGGTGCCGGCCACGTTCACCGTGGCGGGCTGGGCCTGCGTGCGGGCGCCCGAGGCGAACGTCTTCACGTCGTCCCGCTTGTCGAGCACCGCACCGGTCGCCGCGTCGACGAACACGTGCAGGTTGCTCGGTGCCGTTGCGGTGCGCCCGGCGACGACGACCTCGTAGGCCAGCTTCGGGCTCGCCCCGGCCAGCACCACCTTCTCCGGCGTGCTCACACTGTCCACAGTGGGCAGTTGAGCGCGCGCGGTGGCGGCGGCCTTGGCCGCGTCGAGGGATGCCTGCGTGCCGACGGTGATGGCCGAGGTCTCCGCGGCGCTGGTGCCGCGGACGCGGCCGGCGCCGTCGGCGACGACCACCGCGTCCCCGCCCACGACCCGCAGGCCCTGGTAGGTGCGCTGGTAGGCGCCGTAGAAGAGGCCACCGCCACCGGCGGTCAGGTCGACGCGCTGGAACGATTCGCCCGCGCCGCGGCGCAGGGCGTCGAGGCCGCTGGCGGCCGCCTGGTCGGCGGCGCGGGCGGCCGCCGCTTCGGGGGCGGCGGGCTGGGCCTGGGGCGCTGCGCTCGCCGGGGTCACCGGTAACGCGAGCGTCATGGCGAGCCCGGCGGCGGCCGCCAAGCCCGTGCTGAACCCACGATGGGTCATCGAGGTCTTCCTTCCATGAAGGCAGAATCGAGGTCCGGTAAGGGGGAATGGGAGACGTGTCCGGGGTGCTAACTGCAGGTATGCGTCCGGACGCATCCGAGTAAAGGATCAGCGCATCGGGGCGTCAATGCGCCGAACGGACCAATGCCACGTTCCGGATTATCGAATCAAAACGTACAAACCCCGCTGCAGCAGGGGATTCTCCCCGCGTTCCGCGCCGGAACGACTTTCGTAGGGATTGTCCGCGACACCATCCGAACGCCGGACGGTCTCGATCATCGGGATTCCTTGGTACGGATCGGAAAACGGTTGCTCATTCCGCTTCCGCGCCCAGCGCGATGAGCCCGTCCCGCAGCACGTCCGCCGCCTCCGCCTGCTTCCCGGTCTCGCCGAGCAGCTCGCTCAACGGCCGCAGCGCGCGCACCAGCACCCCGCGGGCGCCGAGGCCGGTGGCGAGCTCGACGGCGGCCCGCAGGTCCTCGGCCGCGCGCCGGGCGTCGCCGCGGGCCCTGGCCAGCGAGCCCAGCTGCAACCGCAGCTCCGCGGCCAGCGGCGTGCCCGAGACGACGGCCGGGCGGACCTGGTCGAGCAGCGCCGCCGCCGTCTCCAGCCGGCCCGCCGCCAGGTACTCCGCGGCGAGCTCGACGGTGATCGCCGGGACGTCATCCGGCCACGCCGTTTCCCGCGCCGCGCCGAGGTCGGCCAGCGCGCCCTCGACGTCACCCGCGCGGCCGCGGATCCGGGCCCTGGCCAGCAGGCAGTAGGCCATCGCCGGGTGCAGCGCCCGCTCCTGCATCAGGTCGTAGGCCGCGGCCACCGACGCGGCGGCGTCGGCGAACCGGTCCGCCGCCAGGTGGCTGCGGCACACCTCGACGTGGCTGCGGGTCAGCTCGGCGAGCACCGCCGGGCCGCCGCGGGTGAGCCGCAACGCCGACTCGGCGTACTCGGCCGCCCGCTCCAGGTCGCCCTGGCGCAGGTGCCGCTCGGCCAGGCAGGCCCGCAGCGTCAGCAGCATCGACGGCTGCGGGTAGCCGTCGCGCAGCAGCTCGGCGTGGCAGGTCTCCAGCAGGTGCACCGAGTACTGCACCTCGCCCCATGCGGTCAGCACGGCCGCGCGCAGCGGCACGACCATCGCCCGCACCGGCGGCGGCTCGCCCGAGAGCGCCGTTTCGGCGTCGGCGACGTACTTGGTGCGGACGTCGCCGGTCGAGTACCCGGCCAGCCACAGCAGCGCGATGCCGGCCTGCCGCGGCCGGTCCAGCCGCTCGGCGTGCCGCCGGATCCGCTGCATCCGCGGGGTCGCGCGGCGGGCGTCGCCGGCCAGGAACCGTTCCGCCGTCTCGATCAGCTCGAGGTCCAGCTCGATCAGCTCGCGCGGGGACCGGCCGCCCAGCAGCTCGTCCGGGTCGATGCCCAGCTGCTGGGCGAAGAACCGCAGCGCGTCCCCGGACGGCGTCCGCGCGCCGGTCTCGACCGACGACACGTACGCCGCCGAGTACTGCGGCCCGGCCAGCTCGCGCTGCGTGAGCCCGCGTTCGGTGCGCAGCTCACGCAGGCGTTCGCCGACGCTCTCGCTCACCAAGGCCGCCTTTCCACCGGTTCAGGGTAGGCCGCGCGGTGGCGTGGTCCGCCACCGCGCGGCCGGGATCAGCAGGCGCCGCTGTCGCTCCAGACGGCCCACGAGGTGGGCGCGCCGGGCTCGGCACCGGTCGAGTACCACAGCGACGTCCACTTGTGACCGTTGTGGCCGACGACGTCGTTGGGCACGTACGCCTTGGCGGAGTCCCACTCGGCGAGCCCGTCGCAGCCGGTCGGCGGCGGGCCGCCGGTGCCGACGGTGAGCGAGAACTGCGCGGTGTGGTCGGCGTCGGTGCCGTCACCGGTCACCGTCACCTGGCTGGTGCCCTCGGGCGTGGTCGCCGAGGTGGTGATGGTCAGCGTCGCCGTGCCGCCGGAGGAGATGGTCGCCGGGCTGATGGTCGCCTTGGCGCCTTCGGGCAGGCCGCTGGCCACGAGCTGCACGGTCTGGGCGTTGCCCGAGGTGATCCGGGTGGTCACCGTGGTGGTCGCGGTCTGTCCGGGTTGGACGGTCGCCGAGGTCGGCGACAGCGTCAGCGAGTAGTCGTTGCCGGCGGGCGGCTGGCCGCTGCAGGTCGGCTCCCCGCTGACGGCCGTGACGCTCACCGCGTCCCAGGCGGCCTTGGTGGCGGTGAACTCGGTGCAGCTGCCGGGGAAGAGCGCGATCGCGGCTTCCAGCGTGGCCTTGCGGGCCGCCTTGTGGTTCCACGACGAGGTCTTCTTCAACAGGCCGTTGTAGAAGATCTTGCCCGCCTTCTGGATGCCGATCCCGGTGACGCTGGAGTTGTTGCAGGTCGGGCTGGCGGCGCTGCCCTGGGACAGCAGGTAGAACCAGTGGTTCTGCGGGCCCGCGGCCGCGTGCACCTCGGTGCTCGGGATCGACGACGAGTAGCAGTTCGGATCGCCGACCTTCGACGGGTTGTCCATGTAGCGGATCGGGCCGCGGCCGACGAGGTTGACGCCTTCGCCGACGCTGAAGTCCGGGGTGTCCTTCGGGTTGTTGGCGTAGAACTCGGTCAGCGCGCCGAAGATGTCGCCGGTGGACTCGTTGAGGCCGCCGTTCTCATTGCCCGAGCCCGCGCCGCCCGGCGTGGTCTGGAAGATCGCGTGCCCGAACTCGTGCCCGACGACGTCCATCGGCGTGGCCTGGCGCTGGTTGTCCTGCGAGTGCCCGAAGTGCGTCGAGGAGCCGTCCCAGTAGGCGTTGACGTCGTTGAGGCCGACGCTGGCGCGGAACCCGCCGCCCGCCCCGTCGATGCCGGTGCGGCCGAGCCACTCGCCGAGCATCTTCCACTCGGTCTGGACGCTGTAGAGGACGTCGACGCAGCCGGTCTCCAGGTCGGTGCCCGAGCCGTTGCCCCAGGTGTTGGAGCTCTTCGTGAAGATCGAGCCGCCTTCGCGGCCGCAGGCGATGCCGCGGCGGCCCGGGTCGGTCATCGAGTACGAGCTGCCGGAACCGGAGGTGTCGATCGAGACGGTGCCGGCGTAGTAGGAGTTGCCGGTGCCGGCCTCGCGGACGTCGTCGCGCGTGTCGAGGACCTTCCCGGTCGCGCTGTCGACGAAGACGTGCAGGTGGGTGGGCTTGCCGTTGGTCCGGCCGCTCACGACGACCTCGTAGGCGAGCTTCGGGGCGTCCCCGGCCAGCACGACCAGCTTCGGCGCGTCGTCCGTGTCCACTTCGGACACCTTGGCCGCGGCGATCTTCGTGGCCTGCTCGGCTTTGAGGGCGGCCTGCGTGCCGACGGTGATCGGGGCGGTGCGGGCCGCTTCGGTGCCGCGGACGTTCCCGGCGCCGTCGGCGACCACCACCGCGTCGCCGCCGACGACCGGCAGGCCGTGGTAGGTGCGCTGGTAGGAGGCGTAGTAGAGCCCGCCGCCACCCGGGGTGACTCCGGTGCGGACGAAGGCCTCCCCGGCACCCTTCGCGAGCCGGTCGGCGCCGCTGAGGGCGGCCTGGTCGGCGGCGCGGGCGGCGAGCGCCTCGGGCGGGGTGGCGGCGGGAGGTGCGGGAGCGGCGGCGGCCGGGATCGCCGGCACCGCGAAGGAGAGGGCCAGGCCGGCGATCGCCGCCAGCCCACGTGGGGATCTCATGGGGAACCTTTCCGGGGACCGGGGAGGAGTGTGTCCAGTGGAATAACTGGTGTTATTGCGCCGGACGCGTCCGAGTAAAGGTTCCGCCCGTGGCGGGGTCAATGGGCCGAACGGAGCAGTGCGGCCGCGTGACGATCGTCGGATTTCGAGCAAATCCCCAGGTCGGAACGACGGTGCAGACTGGTCTGAACCAATTCACAGACTTTAGTAGGGAAGTTGCTTTGGTTCGGACCACTGAGCCCGCTGGTCCGCTATTCGGCGCGGGCCGCCGAGTCCAGCCCGCGGCGGTAGGCCTCGACGGCCTCGTCCAGATGACCACGTTGCCGGAGCGTGTCGCCGAGCCGCAGGGCCGTCGAAACCGCCGCGCCGTGCAAGGACGCCCCGGTCTGGATCCCGAAGGCCTCGCGCAGCAGCCGGGCCGCCGCCTCCAGGTCGCCGCGGGCCCGGGCTACCTGGCCGAGCAGGCTCGTCGCCTCGGCCAGCGATTCGACGTCGCGGGCCAGCAGCGCCCGGACCTCGGACACCAGGCTCGCCGCCTCCTCCGGAGCGCCCTGCCGGAGCCGGACCTCGGCCAGTTCGAGCGTCGCCCCGGCGAAGCCCTCGTCCGCGCCGATCGCCGCCAGCTGGTCGCGGGCCGCCGCGAGCTCCGCGCGGGCCTCGTCGAGGCGGCCCAGGTGGCGCAGCAGGTAGCCGCGGGCCCAGCGGCAGCGGGCCGCGTCGCGCTCGAACCCCACCGACGCGAAGAGCCGGCACGCCTCGGTCAGGTCCGCGTCCGCCCGGTCCGCCCGGCCGGTCGCCTGCCACACCTGCGACGCCTGCCGGTGGAACCGCGCGACGAAGTCCGGCCGCGTCGCCGCCCGCGCCAGCCGCCGCCCGTCCTCGGCCGCGCGGCGGGCCCGGTGCAGGCCGCCCATCTCCATCAGGGGGTGGATCAACGCCGTGAGCAGGCACAACTCCGCGTCCGGGTCGGCGGGCCGGGCCGCCAGCCCGGCTTCGATCCGCGCGATCGCCGGGCCCGGGTCGCCGCTCTGGAACCGGCAGCCCGCCCACCGGTGCACGATCATCGCCGCCAGCCACGGCGGCGCCGACCCGGCCAGCTCCTCCGCGTGCTCCAGCGCCCGCTGCGCCCCCGAGACGTCGAAGAGCTGCCACTTGACCTCGGCCTGGCAGAAGCGTGCGTAGCACTCGACGTCGTCGAGGTGGTAGCCCGCCGCCTGCTTGCCGACGGCGGCGAACCGCGCCTCCGCGGCGGCGACCCGGCCCTGCTCCAGGTCGCGGTAGCCCTCGTCGAGCGCCGCGCGCAGCTCGCCGGCGACGCCGGGCGGGCGGCCGAACCGCAGCTCGTCGACGGTCAGCCCGAGCCGCTGCGCCAGGTAGGCCAGCATCTCCTCCGACGGCGGGCGGCTGCCGGTCTCGACCTTCGCCAGGAACCCGCGGTCGTAGCCCGGCTCGGCCAGCTCGCGCTGGGTCCAGCCGCGGCCGGTGCGCAGCCGCCGGATCCGCGCTCCGAGCGGTTCGGCGGGGGCACTGGTCACCTCCCCACGGTAGGTCATCGGCGCGGCAGCCGCGGAAACGGACATATCCCCGACGACGGCTGTTCAGGAGAGCGCTTTCTGGCGGTGACACCTCGGGCGGTCTCCTTGCCTGGGGCGCTCGGCCCGGCTGGGGTGTGCTCCCACCGCGTCTTCCGCCGGAATCAGAACCGGTAGCGGAGGATGCGTGCGCCCTGGCGGGACAGCCCGGTGCTGAGCGCCACCAAGCGGGTGAGCGCTCGCAGGGGCTGCGGGAACGCGGCCACTTCCGGAGCCCGGGTGAGGAGCTGTTCCTCGGCGAGGGTGAGGCCGGCGTCCCAGTGTTCCGGCTCGCGCGGGTCGTCGAAGCCCTGGGCGGCGGCGATGCCGAGGGCCTTGACCGACGGGTGGTACTTCATCGCCCAGGCCGCGAAGCGGGTGTAGCCGTTCAGGGCGAGTTCCCCGCTCGGGAGCCGCTCGGTCAGCCGGCGGACCGTGGTCCGGAAGGAATCGCCGGGCAGGAACGGCAGCAGCCCGTCGGCCACCAGCACGGCGGGCCGGTCTTCGGGCAGGACCTGCAGCCAGCCGGGCTCGGTGACGTCGGCGGCGACCAGGTGCGTCCGGTCCGGGAGGTACCGCCGGCGCAGCTCGATGACGTCGGGGAAGTCGACGTCGTACCAGTCGACGCCCGTCGGCGGGCGGCAGCGGGCCCACCGGGTGTCGAGCCCGCAGCCGAGGTCGACGACGACCGCGCCGGGGTGCGCGGCGGCGAACCGGCGGACGACGTCGTCGAGCTTCCGGGCGCGCAGCGCGGTGCTGGTGACGAGGCTCGGCTTGAGCTTGAGCTTCCGGAAGTCGTAGCCGGTGTCCTCGGCGATCCGGTCGGCGACCGCCGCTGCCCCGGCGTCGCCGAGGATCGGGGCCGGTGCCCGGCTGTCGAGGGCGCGGGCGGACAACGTGAGCAGCAGGGTTTCCCGGACCGGGTCCAGGCGGAGTGGAACAGGCATGGGATTCCTAATGGTCAGGAGGGTTGCGGGCGGCGATGTCCCGTAGCCAGGTCAGGGACTCCTTGGCCGCCTTGATGCGCTCGGTGCCGGTGCCTTCCCGGCCGGTGATGGCGAAGCCTTCGTCGGCGATGTCGCCGAACGAGCCGATGCTCTCGAGCTTGCGCTGGACGACCTTGTGCCAGGCGTCGTCCTCGATGCGGTAGTAGGCGGTGCGGTCGCCGGGGTGGCGGACCTTGCGCACCAGCCCGATGGTGGTGAGCAGGCGCATGTTGGACGTCAGCGACGCCCGGCTGGCCTGGATGGTGTCGGCGATCGCACCGGCGGACTGCTCGGGCGGGTCGCAGATCATGAGCCAGCCGAGGACCCGCCCGGTGATCGGGGGCAGCCCCCACTCCTCCACGCAGAAGGTGGCCACCCGTTCCACCCACCGCATGAGCCGGTCCTGCCGTTCGTCGCCCATGACGCCTCACTCCCTGTGTCCGCTGCTCACCGTTTCATAGCGGCGACGGACTCGGGGGTGGGCGCCGGGGTGGTGGTGGCCAGGCGGGTCCGGCGCAGGTAGCGGTCGAACCACTCGACGGCCAGTGCCATGGCCTCCTCGAGCCCGGGGCCGGTGTAGAGGCCGAGGACGTCGTAGGGCAGGACGGCCAGCCGCTTGGGCTCCCCGGCCCTGGCGAAGGCGGACTGGGCTTCCTCGAGCAGGTGGTACGGGTCGTGGCCGCCGTTGGCGATCATCAGCAGCGGCGTCGGCGTGAGCCGGTCGATCAGGTTTTCCGGCGCGAACGTGAGCAGGTGCTCGGTGGAGTCGAGGGTCTTTTCGTTGCGGTAGGTGGGATACAGCTCCATCGACAGGTCCTGGGCGCCCTTGGCGTTCTCGTGGTCCAGGTTCAAGTGCGGGACCCGGGCGCTCTCGCCGGTCTCGTAGCGGCGTTGCCAGTCCTCGTCGAGCCGCCCGCGCAGTGCGTGCAGCCCGTTCCGGCCGAGCAGCCGTTCCAGGTACCGCCACCCGTTCCACACGCTGGGGCTCTGCACGACGACGCACTTCGCGCGCCGGTCGAGCACGGCGGCCTGGACGGCGACCGAGCCACCGATGCTGACGCCCCAGAGGCCGATGCGTTCGGGCTGCACCTCCGGCCGGGTCTGCAGGTAGGAGATGGCGCTGCGGAAGTCCTCGACCTGCCGCTCGGGGTAGTCCAGCCCGCGCGGCTCGCCCTCGCTCGACCCGACCGTGCGGTAGTCGATGGCCAGCACGACGAAGCCCGCCGCCACGAAGTAGGGCGCGAAGAAGGCCAGCGCCTCCTTCACCATCACGCCGCTGTGCCCGAGCACCAGCGCCGGGGCCGGTGCGTCCGCGGACACCTCGTCCGGCACGTAGAGGTCGCCCGCGCAGCGGGTGCCGAGGCTGGTGAACACCACGGGTTCTGGTCTCGTTATTATGCTAGTTGTTTCAGTCACGACTGAAATATATGGCAAGACTCCGGCCGGTGTCCAGCGCGGCCCCGGACCATCCACTGTGGAGGGACACCCCGGGTTCACGGCCCGGCAATCCGCCCGCCACCGGGCCGCGCCGCCACGGCGTTGCCGCCCTTTCCGCCGGTGGGCAGGCCTTAGCATGGCGTAGTGAGCGAACAGTCTGAATGGCCGGACGGCCAGTACCCCGAACGCCCGGTGGAGCGGCACAAGGGCCCGGTCGTGCTGCGTCGCGACCGCCGCGACCAGGGCAGCACCACCGACCAGCGGCTCCTGGACTCGCGCGGCCCGAGCGACTGGGTGCACACCGACCCGTGGCGCGTCCTGCGGATCCAGGCCGAGTTCGTCGAGGGCTTCGGCGCGCTCGCCGAGGTCCCGCGCGCGGTCACCGTGTTCGGCTCGGCCCGCACCAAGCGCGACAACCCGGAGTACGAGCTCGGCCGCAAGATCGGCGGCGCACTGGCCGACGCCGGCTTCGCCGTGATGACCGGCGGCGGCCCGGGCGCGATGGAGGCGGTCAACCGAGGCGCGGCCGAGGCCGGCGGCTTCTCCGTCGGGCTCGGCATCGAGCTGCCGTTCGAGCAGGGCCTGAACCCGTGGGTCGACCTTGGCGTCAACTTCCGCTACTTCTTCGCCCGCAAGACGATGTTCATCAAGTATTCGCAGGCCTTCATCTGCCTCCCCGGCGGCTTCGGCACGCTCGACGAGCTGTTCGAGGCGCTGACCCTGGTGCAGACGAAGAAGGTCACGAAGTTCCCGGTGGTGCTGTTCGGCAGCGCGTACTGGGGCGGGCTGTACGACTGGATCAAGAACTCGGTCATGGCCGAGGGCAAGATCAGCCCGCACGACCTGGACCTGCTGCACGTCACCGACGACATCGACGACGCCGTCCGCGTGGTCCAGGAGTCCTACCAGGCGTGGGAGGACACGCACTGATGCGGCGGATCTGTGTCTTCTGCGGTTCGTCGATGGGCCTCTCGCCCCGCTACGCCGAGCAGGCGGCGGCGCTGGGCAAGCTCCTGGCCCAGCGCGGCATCGGCCTGGTCTACGGCGGCGCGAGCGTCGGCACGATGGGCGTGGTGGCCGATGCCGCGCTGGCCGCGGGCGGCGAGGTGATCGGCGTGATCCCGCAGGCGCTGTCGTCGGTGGAGATCGCCCACGCGGGCCTGTCCGAGCTGCACGTGGTGGCGGACATGCACGAGCGCAAGGCCAAGATGGCGGCCCTGTCCGACGGGTTTCTGGCGTTGCCGGGCGGTGCCGGGACGCTGGAGGAGTTGTTCGAGGTCTGGACGTGGGCCCAGCTGGGGTTGCACGGCAAGCCGATCGGCCTGGTCGACGTGGACGGGTACTACGGGCCGTTGCTGGAGTTCGCCGACCACATGGTGACGGAGGGCTTCGTGCAGCCCGGCTACCGCGACCTCCTGCTGACGGACGCGGACCCGGCGGCCCTGCTGGACCGGTTCGAGACGTACGAGCCGCCGGCCCCGCCGAAGTGGGCCGCGGAGCCGCCGGGCATCTGACGCCGTGAGCGCCGGCCGCAGGTCAGCCGACCGCGGCCGGCCGAGCCGCGGTCCGGTGGCTCAGGCCACGCCCTCGCTCGGCCGCTTGTGGTAGGTGTCCACGTATTCCTGCCCCGAAATCTCCAGGATCGCGTACATCACCTCGTCGGTGACCGACCGCCGGATCGCCGGGGCGTAGTCCTGGCCCTCGTACCGCGAGAAGTCCAGCGGCTTGCCGAACGTGATCCCGATCTTCGCCAACCGGGGAATCCGGGCGCCCTTGGGCTGCAGCTTCTCCGTGCCGGTCAACGCCACCGGGACCACCTTCGCCCCCGTCGCCAGCGCCAGTGCCGCCACGCCCGTGTGGCCGCGGTGCAGGCGGCCGTCCAGGGAACGGGTGCCCTCCGGGTAGATCGCGAACACGCCGCCCGCGTCGAGCACCTTGCGGGCCGCCTCCAGGGCCGCCAGGCCGGCCTGGGCGTTGCCGCGCTCGACCGGGACGTAGCCGAGGCCGCCGAGGAACGCCGCCAGTGCCTTGCCCTTGAGGCCCTTGCCGACGAAGTACTCCGCCTTGCCGAGGAACTTGACCTGCCGCGGGGTCGCGAACGTGATCACGCCGGTGTCGAGGGCGGCGCGGTGGTTGGCCGCCAGGAGCACCGGGCCCGTCAGCGGCACGTTCTCCACGCCGTGCACTTCGGGCCGGTACACCGCCCTGACGAGCGGTCCCAGCACGAACCGGACAAGCAGCGCGATCAAGTGGTCCTCCTCCTCGGTGGCGGTGCTCCCAGCATGGCACGATCGTTACTCGTGAGTTGGTTCGAGCGGCGTACGTGGCAGGAGCCCGGTTGGACGCCCGCGGACATCGTCGCCGCGAAGGGTGACCGGACGGTTTCGGTCGTGCTACCTGCGCTGGACGAAGAACGGACCGTCGGTGCCGTCGTCGCGTCGGTGCGTCCGCTGGTCGGGAGCGTCGTCGACGAGCTGGTCGTCGTCGACTCCGGCTCGACCGACGCCACCGTGGAAACCGCCGAGGCCGCGGGCGCGCGGGTGGTCCGCCGCGAGGACGTCCTGCCGGACCTGCCGCCGGTGCCCGGCAAGGGCGAGGTGCTGTGGCGGTCATTGGCCGCGACCAGTGGTGACTTCGTCGTCTTCCTCGACTCCGACCTGGTCGACCCGGACCCGGCGTTCGTGCCGTCGCTGCTCGGGCCGCTGGTCACCGAGAGCGGCGTCCACCTGGTCAAGGGCTTCTACCGCCGCCCGCTGCGGCTGGAGAGCAGCGGCGGCGGCCGCGTCACCGAACTGCTGGCGCGCCCGGTCCTCTCGGCGCTGCGCCCGGCGCTCGGCGGCCTGGTCCAGCCCCTCGGCGGCGAGTACGCGGGCACCCGCGAGTTCCTCGAGTCGGTGCCGTTCGCGGCCGGCTACGGCGTCGAGATCGGCCTGCTGCTCGACGCCGAGGCGCGGTACGGCCTCGACGGGCTCGCGCAGGTCAACCTGGGTGTCCGCAAGCACCGGAACCGGTCGCTGGCCCAGCTGGGCCCGATGGCCCGCCAGATCCTCGGGACGGCGCTGGACCGCTGCGGTGTCCCGGCCGCCGACGCGCCGTTCACTCAGTTCGTGCAGGTCGACGAGGAGTGGCTGCCGGACGTCACGGACGTCCGCGTCGCCGACCGGCCGCCGATGCGGGAAGTACGCGCCCGTCCTCGAGGGTGAGGACTTCGTCGAAGCCGTGGAGGTGCTCGGGGCGGTGGGTGACGAGCACCACGCTGCCCTTCGCCTCGGCGAGGACCCGCGCCAGGACGGCGTCGCCGTGGTCCGGGTCGAGGCCCTCGACCGGCTCGTCGAGCAGGAGGACGTCCGGTGCGGCCAGCACGGCCCGCGCGAGGATCAGCCGCTGCCGCTGACCGCCGGACAGCTCGTCGCCGTCGGGGCCGGTGCCGCGGTCGAGGTCCAGGTCGAACCCGGCGGTCTCGCAGGCCGCCCGCAGCTGGTCGTCGGTCGCGTCCGGCTTGGCGAGCAGGAGGTTCTCGCGGACGGTCGTGTCGAAGACGTGGGCGTCGGCCTCGGCGGCCGTGATGACCTTCGCGAGGTCCCGGTACTCGCCGAGCGGGTGCCCGTCGAGGGTGACCCGGCCTTCGGTGGGCGGCAGGCTGCCGAGCAGGAGGCGGAGCAGCGTCGTCTTCCCGGCGCCGCTGGGCCCGAGGATCCCGACGCGCTTGCCGGGTGGCAGGTCGAGGTCGACGCCCTTGAGCGCCGGCGCCCGGCCGGGGTGGCGGACGCCGGCCCCGTCGAGCCGGAAATGGCCCCGGACGGCGGTCCGGGTCCCTTCGGGGGCCGCGGGTTCGGCCAACACGGCCCGCACCCGGGCGGCGGACGCGCGGATCTCCGGCACCCGCCGGGCCGCGCCGATGAGCGGCAGCACGACCTCGAAGGCGGTCACCGCGGCGAGGGTGAGGGCGGCGGTCCTGGGGACGGAGGCGTGGCAGAGCAGCCCGACGGCGACGGCGGTGCCCAGCTGGACGAGCACGCCGGCGGCGCCGAGCAGCGCGGTCCGGCCGGAACCCGCCCGCTCACCGGCTGCGATTTCGTGGACGACCTGCGCGGCGCGCTGCCGGTGGTCACCGAGCGCCCCGGCGGCGACGAGCTCCCGGTGCCCGGTGACCAGCTCGACGGCCCGTTCGGCGAGTTCGGCCCGCTTCGGCGCGCTTTCCCGGGCGGCTTCCGCCGTGAGCCGGACGACCAGCCACGGGAGCACCACGCCGGCGACGGCCAGCCCGGCCGCGAGCACCCCGGCGGCGGCCGCCGACGCGGTGGCCGTGACGCCGACCGCGACGGCACCCACGATCCCGGCCACCCCGGCGGGCAGCAGCCACCGCAGGACGGCGTCCTGCAGGGCGTCCACATCGGACACGAGCCGGGTGACGAGGTCACCGCCGGAGTACCGGGTACTGGGGACGAGGGCTTGGTAGACGCGGGTCCGCAGCGAGCCGAGCCACCGGAGGACGACGTCGTGCCCGGCGAGCCGTTCGGCGTACCGGAGGCCGCCGCGGAGGAGGGCGAGGGTCCGGACGGCGACGATGGCGACGGTCAGCGCGGCGAGCGGCGGCCGTTCGGCGGCGCGGAGCAGGAGCCAGGCCGCGGTGGCCATGAGCGCCAGGGCGGCCAGCTCGGCGGCGGCCCCGAGGAGGGCGGCGCGGAGCAGCCGGAGGACGTCCTTTGTGGACATGGTCATGCCGCCACCTACGCGCGGATCCGGCCGTCGCGCAGTTCGACCACCCGGTCCGCCAGTGCCGCCATCGCCGGGCGGTGGGCGACCAGCACCGCGGTCCGGCCGGGCAGCAGGCGCCGGGTGGCCGAGAGGACCGCGTCCTCCGTCCGGGAGTCCAGCCGGGCCGTCGGCTCGTCCAGCAGCACCAGCCCCGCCGAGGTCCTGGCCAGCGCCCGCGCCAGCCCCACCCGCTGCCGCTGTCCGGCCGACAACCCGTCGCCCAGCTCGCCGACCGGCGTCCGGTAGCCCGCCGGCAGCCCGGCCGCCACCGAATCGAGCGCCGCGGCCCGTGCTGCCGAAGCGACGTCGGCCGAAGGCAGGCCGAGGGCGATGTTCGAGGCCAGCGACCCCCGGAACAACGTCGGCCGCTGCGGCACCCACGCCACCTCGGCCAGCCACTCCGGCGAAGACAGCGTCCGCAGGTCCACGCCGTCGACCAGGACCCGGCCCGCCGTCGGCGCCACGAACCCCAGCAGCACCGCCAGCAGCGTGCTCTTCCCCGACCCGCTGGGCCCGACGAGCGCGATCCGCGAACCGGCCGGCACCGCGAGGTCCACTTCGGACAGCGCGGGAACCCCGTCGTAAACCACCGAGACCCGCTCGAAGACCACCGAAGGCGCACCCCGCCGCCGGGTCCGCGCGGCCGGCCGGGACACGACGACCGGCACCGAGAGGGCCTCCCGCAACGCCGCCAGCCCCTCGGCCGCCGCGTGGAACTTCGTGCCCGCCGCCCGCAGCGGCAGGTACGCCTCCGGGGTCAGCAGCAGGATCAGCAACGCCGGCCGTGCCTCCAGGCCGCCGGAGAGCAGCCGGAACCCGATCGGCACCGCGACCAGCGCCACCGACAGCGTCGCCACCAGTTCCAGCACCAGCGCCGACAGGAACGCCACCCGCAACGCCTTCATCGTCGCGTCGGCGTGGGCGGCCGCCATCGACCGCACCGTCGCCGCCTGGGCCGCCGCCCGGCCGAACACCTTCAACGTCCCGAGCCCGCGGACGACGTCCAGGAAGTGCCCGCCCAGCTTCGTCAGCAGCTCCCACTGCGTCGCCGCCTTCGCCTGTTTCCCCACCAGGACCGCGAACACCGGGATCAGCGGCAGGGTGGCCACCACGACCAGCGCGGACGCCAGGTCCGCCGTGAACAGCCGCACGATCACCGCGACCGGCACCACCACCGAAACGACCAGCGACGGCAGGTACCCGGTCAGGTAGCTGTCGGTGGCATCGACCCCGCGCGTGATCTGCGTCGCGACGACGCCCGCGCGGTCCGAGGCGGACCCGAGCAGGCGAAGCCGCAGAGCGCCGCGGACCGAGGCCGCATACCGTCCACTGAGGACACCGTGGCCCCAGGAGAGCAGCACCCGGGCCACGATGGCCACGACCAGGGCGAGAGAGATCCCGCCGCCGGTCAGCAGCGTGGCGAGCCCTTCGGCCTGGAGGAGCACCGCACCGGCGGTCAGCACGCCGAGCAGGCCCAAGAAGGACAAATACCGCCGGAGTCCGGGCAGAGCAGGCACGGCGTCCTCCTAGAAGTGCAGCAGCGAGTGCCGGTCGACGGGACCGCGGTGCGCGCGCCAGGTCAGCCACTGCACCACCACCAGCACCAGCACCGCGGGCGGCGCGAACCAGGCCAGCACCGCGAACGTCTCCGGCGCCGTCGCCGCTTGGTCGAGCGTCAGTGCCGGCGAGGCCAGGACGGTGGGGAACCGCAGCGTCCCGGCGAGCAGTGCCGGACAGGCCGACAGCGTCATCGACCCGACGAGCGCGACCCGGTACCGCCGCACCGCCAGCCCGGCCCGTGTGACGGCGAAAGCCGCGAAGGCCAGGACGACCGCCCCCGCGCCGAGCCCGGAAACGCCGTCGAGCGCGAAGTACCCCCACCCCGAGGCGATCACCAGGAAAGCCAGCGCCGGCGCCGAGAAGGCCTTGGCCAGCCGCACCGCACGGCCGGTGAGCTCGACCGGCGCCCGCACGGCCAGGAACGCCGCGCCCTGCAGGCAGAACAGCGCGACGAACCCGAGGCCCCACACGGTCGCGTACGGGCTGAACAGCCCGAGCACGTCGCCGACCGGGGGCAACCCGAGGACGAGGTTGCTCAGGAACAGGCCCCACGACAGCGCCGTCACCAGCGCGCCGCCGACGATGCCCGCCGTCCACGCGCCGCGCCGGGCGTCCGGGCGGCGGCTGCGCAGCTGCATCGACGCGGTGAACGTCACCAGGCCGAGCAGGAGGGTCACGACCAGGACGTACGCCCCGGCGAACACCTCGCTCTCCAGGTGCGGGAACGCCCCGAACAGCAGACCGACGGCGGCCACCAGCCACACCTCGTTGGCCAGGAAGAACGGCCCGAGCGCGCCGAGCGTCTCACGCCGCCGCCGCTCGCCGGCCTCGAAGCCGGGCAGCAGCATGCCGACGCCGTAGTCGTACCCCGCCAGCGCGAAGTACCCGCAGGTCAGCAGGCCGAGCAGGCACCACCAGAAGATCGCCACCGGTCAGACTCCGCTCAGAACGGGCTGTGCGGCGGGCGCGCCGACCGGGTCCGGGCCGCGCTTGGCGACCCGCGCCATGAGCACCCAGTCGGCCACCGCGAGCGCGGCGAACAGCAGTGTGAAAGCGATGAAGGAGAACAGGATCTGGCCGGCCGGGACGTCCGCGATCGCGTCGGCGGTGCGCAGCTTCCCCCAGACCAGCCACGGCTGGCGGCCGAGCTCGCGCACCAGCCAGCCCATGATCGCCGCGGCGAACGGCAGCGGGATCGCCGCGACCATCAGGTAGTGCAGGAACCGGGCCTTGGTGAGCCAGTCCCGGACCAGCAGCAGGGTGCCCAGCAGTGAACAGGCGAACATCAGGAACCCGAGCCCGATCATGGCGCCCAGCGGCATCCCGACGACGCGCTCGTCCAGCTTGTCGGGCTGGTACGCCTTCAGCTCGCCGAACTGCGCGAAGCCCTGGTTGACCACGAAGATCGAGCCGACGAGCGCCGTGACGACCCCGATCCGCATCGAGCGGCGGAAGAACTCGACATCGGCCGTGCGCCTGAGGAAGTGCCACGCGCTGACGCCGACGACGAAGAAGCCGCCGGTCACCAGCGCGGCACTGAGCACGTGCGGCAGCGAGGCGACCAGCGCCGGGTTCGAGAACAGCGCACCGAAGTCGTCCAGGCGCAGTCGGCCGTTCTCGAGGCGGCTGCCTGCCGGGTTCTGCAGGAACGAGTTGGCCACCATGATGAACAGCGCCGAGGCGTACGCGGTCAGCGTGACCAGCCAGATCAGCGCCAGGTGCAGCCACCGGGGCAGCCGCCCGAAGCCGAAGATCCACAGGCCGAGGAAGGTCGACTCCAGGAAGAACGCGACCAGCGTCTCGATGGCCAGCGGCGCGCCGAAGACGTCGCCGGCGAACGTGGAGAGCCCGGTCCAGGTCAGCCCGAACTGGAACTCCATCACAATGCCGGTGGCGATCCCGAGCGCGTAGTTGATCACGTACAGGCGGCCCCAGAACCGCGTCATCCGCAGGAGCTCGGGCTTGCCGCCGAGTGTCCAGCGCGTCTGCATCACGGCCACCAAGGTGACCAACCCCAGCGTGAGCAGCACGAACAGGAAGTGGAACGAGGTCGTCGTCGCGAACTGGAGTCTCGCGATCGGGAGAGCGTTCATGTAGCCAGGCTACACATAGCCTGCCTACATGTAGCGAGGCGATGTGTAGACTGCGTACCCATGAAGGCGGACACCCTGCGCGGGCACCTCGACGCGTTGCTGCTGGCGGTGCTCGACGGCCGGAAACTGCACGGCTACGCGATCATCGAGGCGCTCCAGCTGCGCACCGACGGCGCGCTCGACCTGCCCACCGGCACCGTCTACCCGGCGCTGCGCCGGCTCGAGCGGGCCGGCTGGCTGGCCAGCGAGTGGGACGTCGTGTCCGGCCGCAAGCGGCGCACCTACCGGCTGACCCGCTCCGGCGAGCAGGCGCTGGCCGCCGAACGCGCGGACTGGCGGGAGTTCACCGCGGTCATCGGGGGAGTGCTGGAAGCATGATCGACGAGTACCTGGGGGAGCTGGACCGCAGGCTGCACGGCTGCGGCCGGTTCAAGGCCGACCTGCTGGAAGAGGCCCGCGACGGCCTGCACGACGCCGCCGACGCCTACCGCGCGGGCGGCTGGACCGACGAGGAAGCGCAGCGCCGTGCGGTCGCCGACTTCGGCCCGGCGGCCGTCGTCGCCCGCGACTACCAGGCCGAACTGGGCATGCTCAGCGGCGTCCGCACGCTGTGGAAGCTCGTCATCGGCGTCCCGGCGATGCAGATCCTCTGGGACTACGCCCGGATCCTCACCTTCGGCGAGTGGACGAAGCTGTCGACGCCGACGCCCGGCTGGTACAAGGTCGTCGCGCACGCCTCCCACGGCGCGGTGTTCGTCGTGCCGGTGATCGGCGTGCTCGCCCTGCTCGGCATCCGCTGGCTGAGCCGCCGCCTCGACGGCACCGGGCTCGCGCGGTTCTGCGGGATGCTGATCGCGCTCGCGGTCGGCGTCAACCTCGCCTCCGTCGGCATGCTGATCGCCGCGACCGGCGTCGTCGACGTCTCGCGGCTGTTCCTCAGCGTCCCGTGCGCCCTGCTGATGTTCGCCTGGGTGGCGCTTTCGGTCCGGCTCGTCGTGCTCGCGAGACGATCCTGGGGTGGGTATGCCACGATCGTCGCGTGACGACCGCGCTGATCTACCTCGTAGTCATGCTGCTGGTGGCGGCCGTGGTGTTCCTGCTCGCCGCGGTGGTGTTCGGCCGGGGTGAGGAGCTCGCCCCGCTGCCGCCGGGCAGCTCGCCAACGCGGCTGCCCGCGGAGGACATCACCGGCGAGGACCTGGCCGACGTCCGCTTCCAGCTGGTGCTGCGCGGCTACAAGATGTCCGAAGTGGACTGGGTGATGCGGCGGCTGGGTGCCGAGCTCGACGAGCTGCGCGCCCGCGTCGCCGAGCTGGAGCAGCGCGAACGCGAGCGGGAGAGCACGTCCTCGCCCGAGGCTTCCCCGTGACGGACCTGATCCTCTCGGTCGACGTCCGCGCCCCCGCCGGGACGACCTGGCTCGCGCTGACCGACTGGGCGCGGCAGGGCGAGTGGATGCTCGGCACCGAGGTCGAGGTGGTCGAGGGCAACGGCCGCAGCGTCGGCTCGCGGCTCTCGGCGTTCACCGGCGTGGCCGGTGTCGGCTTCACCGACACCATGGAGATCACCAGCTGGGAGCCGCCGGTCCGGTGCGGGGTCCGGCACCTCGGCAGCTTCGTGTCCGGCACCGGCGTGTTCCAGGTGGTCCCGAAGGGCGCGGCGCGCTCGACGTTCGTCTGGGCCGAGCACCTGCGGCTGCCGTTCGGGCCGCTGGGCAGGCTCGGCTGGCCGGTGGTGCGGCCGGTGTTCGCGCTGGGGGTGCGCCAGTCGCTGCGGCGGTTCGCGCGGTTCGCGGAGAACTATTCGGTGGGTGGGGATGAGTGAGCTGATCGGCACCGACGGCGTCGCGCGGTGCAGCTGGGGCAATTCGACCCCGGACTACGCCGACTACCACGACAAGGAGTGGGGCACGCCGCTGCACGGGCAGAACGAGCTGTACGAGCGGCTCTGCCTCGAGTCGTTCCAGTCCGGGCTGTCGTGGATCACGATCCTGCGCAAGCGCGAGGGCTTCCGGAAGGCGTTCAAGCAGTTCAAGCCGGCGAAGGTGGCGAAGTTCGGCGACGCCGACGTCGAGCGGCTGATGCAGGACGCCTCGATCGTGCGGAACCGGGCGAAGATCCTGGCCGCGATCAAGAACGCGCAGGCCATCGCGTCGCTGGACACGCCGCTGGACGACCTGCTGTGGTCGTTCGCACCCGCCTCGCACCCGCGCCCGAAGACGATGGCCGACGTCCCGGCGATCACCGACGAGTCCAAGGCGATGGCGAAGGAGCTGAAGAAGCGCGGCTTCGTCTTCCTCGGCCCGACGACGTGCTACGCGCTGATGCAGGCGACCGGCATGGTCGACGACCACGTCACCGGCTGCTTCCGGGCCGGCTGAGCCCGGAAGCAGCCGCGGCGTCACTTGCCCTGGAAGTTCGGCTTGCGCTTGCCGACGAAGGCCTCAACGGCCTCGGCGTGGTCGGCGGTCGCGCCGAGCGCGGTCTGGGCGGCGTCCTCGGCGTCGAGGGCTTCCTCGAACGTCGACTGCGCGGCCAGGTTGAGCACGCTCTTGATCTTCGCGTAGGCCACGGTCGGGCCGTTCGCCAGCTTCGCCGCCACCTGCTGGGCGCGGGCGGCGAGTTCTTCGTCCGGGACGACCTCGCCGACCAGGCCGAGCCGCAGCGCCTCGGCCGCGTCGACGGTCCGGGCCAGCAGCATCAGCTCGGCCGCGCGGCCGTAGCCGACCAGCCGCTGCAGCGTCCAGGACGCGCCCGAGTCCGGGCCCAGCCCGACGTTGGCGAAGGCCATCAGGAACGACGACGACTCGGCGGCGATCCGCAGGTCGCTGGCGTAGGCGAAGGCGGCCCCGGCGCCCGCGGCGGTGCCGTTGACCGCCGCGATCACCGGCTTCTCCATCGACACGATCGCCTTGACGATCGGGTTGTAGTGCTCCTTCACCGTGTGTAGCGGGGCGGGGTCACCCGCTTGCAGCAGCCCGACGTGCTCCTTGAGGTCCTGCCCGGCGCAGAACGCCTTGCCCGAACCGGTCAGCACGACCGCGCGGACCCCCTCGTCGCCGGACGCCTCGCGCAGCGCCGCGAGCAGTGCTTCCTTCAGCTCCACGGTCAGCGAGTTGTACGCCTGCGGCCGGTTGAGGGTGAGGGTGCGCACCCCGTCGGCGTCGGCGGTCACCAGGACGTCGGATGTGGTCACGTCTTCTCCTTGCGCGGAAAACTTCGGTCGGCCGAGAGTCTTTCACCTCGCGCGGGCCGCATACCAGCACCGATACGGCGGCAAAAGATCCCCTCCGCTGATGCGCCCGCCCGCTGATGAGGGACAATGGACCCGAGACCCGGCTGGCTTTCACGCGAGCGCGACCCGGGCGCGCCGGTTGAGACGGAGGGAGCACGCTATGGCGGCCATGAAGCCCCGGACCGGAGATGGTCCCCTCGAAGTGACTAAGGAGGGGCGGGGCCTCGTGATGCGCGTACCGCTCGAGGGTGGTGGGCGACTCGTCGTCGAACTCTCCGCGGAAGAAGCGAAGGACCTCGGCGCCGCGCTGGCGGAGGTCACCGGCTGAGCCTGCCTTCTCCAACCGTCCTTCCGTCGCACCCCGGTCTCCACTCGGAGGCCGGGGTCGCGGTTCCTCTGCGCCCTAAGGTTGCTCACTGTGCGTAATCCGCTACCGCCCGTTCCGGCTACCCTGCTCGACATCGAGGTCGCGGCCGAGCTCCGCCGCGGCGTCCCGGCGGCCCGGCTGGTGGCCGCTCCCGACAACGATGACGTCGAGCCCCTGGAGATCGAGGGCGTCCGGATCACCGGCAAGGCGGGCGACGTGCAGACGGTGCCCGGCGGCGACCCCCGCTGGATCGCGGGGCTCGGCGGCGGCGAGCCGAAGGAGTACCGCAAGACCGGCGCGGCGCTGGTCCGCGCGGTGAACGCGGCCCTGGCGGAGGACGTCAAGGCCGGGGCCAAGGCGTTCCGCGCGGTGCAGCTGGAGCTGCCGGAGGAGGCCGCGGGCGAGCACGTCACCGAACTGGCGCTGGGCCTGCTGCTGGGCGGCTACCGCTACAAGGTGACCGGCGAGGACCCCGCGCCGTCGGTGCGCACCATCCGGCTCGTGTCGCCGGACCCGGCGCTGCCTGCACTGGTGGAGCGGGCTTCGGTGCTGGCCGCGGCGACGGCGTTGACCCGTGACCTCGCGAACACGCCGTCCAACGTGAAGACCCCGGCCTGGCTGGCCGACACGGCCGCGCGGGTGGCAGGCCCGCGCGTCGAGGCGACGGTCCGGGACGAGAAGTGGCTCGCGGCCGAGGGCTTCGGCGGCGTCCTGGCGGTCGGCGGCGGTTCGGCCCGGCCGCCGCGGCTGGTCGAGCTGGCGTACAAGCCGTCCGGTGCCTCGACGCACCTGCTGCTGGTGGGCAAGGGCATCACGTTCGACACGGGCGGCCTGTCGATCAAGCCGGCCGACGGCATGCACCTGATGCGCACGGACATGGCGGGCGGCGCGGCGGTGATCGCGGCGATCCGCGCCGTCGCCGCGCTGGGGCTGCCGGTCCGGGTGACGGCGCTGGTCCCGTGCGCGGAGAACCACGTGTCGGGTTCGTCGTACCGCCCGGGCGACATCGTCCGGCACTACGGCGGCAAGACGACCGAGGTGGGCAACACGGACGCGGAGGGCCGGATGGTCCTGGCGGACGCGCTGGCGTACGGGATCAAGAAGTACACGCCGGACTACGTGGTCGACGCGGCCACGCTGACCGGCGCGATGAAGGTCTCGCTGGGCCTGCGGACGGGCGGCCTGTTCGCCTCCGACTCGGCGCTGGCGGACGCGGTGACCGCGGCGGGCGCGCGCGTGGGCGAAGCGTGGTGGCGGATGCCGCTGGTGGAGGACTACGCGGAGAACGTCCGCGGCGAGTTCGGCGACGTCCGCCAGACGCCGGGAGGCCCGGGCGGGATCACGGCGGCGCTGTTCCTGCGGGAGTTCACGGCGGGGCTGCCGTGGGCGCACCTGGACATCGCCGGGCCGGCCCGGTCGGAGAAGAACTACGACGAGGTCGTGCCGGGAGCGACCGGGTTCGCGGCGCGGACGCTGGTGGAGCTGGCCGCCTCGCTGGCCTGACGGCTGGCCAGCACGTGGTCGCGGAAGCCGGTGACCGCCGGTGTCATCGGCTCGGCCGCCCGCCACACCAGCCCGATCGTCCGGAACGGCGGCGGCGAGAGCGGTACCTCCGCCACGCCCGCCGGCGTGCCCGGCCCGAACCGCGGCAGCAACGCCACCCCGAGCCCGGCCGCGACCAGGCCGCGCACGGTGTCCGACTCCTGGCCCTCGAACGCGATCCGCGGCGTGAAGCCGGCCGCCGCGCAGAGCTCGTCGGTCAGCGTCCGGACGCCGTAGCCCGGCTCCAGCAGCACGAACTCCTCGTCCGCCAGTTCGGCCACCCGGACTTCGCGGCGCTCCGCCAGCCGGTGGCCCGCCGGGACCGACAGCAGGATCTCCTCGTCGACCAGGCCCGCGCAGGCCAGCGCCGGGACGTCCGGCAGCGGGGCCAGCAGCGCCAGGTCCAGCTCGCCGCCCACGAGCCGGTCGACCATCTCCTGCCGCGAGCCCTGCACCAGCGTGAACCGCACCCCGGGGTGGCGCGCCCGGTACTCGCGCAGCAGCGACGGCACCAGCGACCGCCCGAGCAGGTGCAGGAACCCAGCACGACGTGCCCCGACTCCGGCGCCACCTCCTCGCGCGCCAGCCGGACACCGGTGTCCAGTGCCGCGAGGCCGCGCTCGGCCGCCTCGGCGAGCAGCTCCGCCGCGCGCGTCAGCCGGATGCCACGGCCATCCGGGACCGTCAGCGGGGCGCCCAGCGCGTCCGCCAGCGCGGCGAGCCGACGGCTGACGGTGGGCTGCGGGACGCCCAGCAGTTCGGCCGCGCGTGTGACGTTCCTCGTCTCCCGGAGGGCGGCGAGCAGCGGCAGGTGCGGCGCGACCTGCGCGGACAGCGAGTCATACGTCACCGCATCAATACTGCCACCTTCGTGCATTAGACGTATTGGTTAGTCCTGCTTACTTTCAGGACGTGACTTCCACCCGCCGAGTCAAGACGGCCGTCGCCGCGGCCGGGATCTCCTCGTTCGCCCTGCTCTACGCCCCGCAGCCGGTGCTGCCCCAGCTGGCGGCGCAGTACCACCTCGACCCGGGCGGCGCGGCGCTGGCGGTCAGCGTGGCGACCGGCGCGCTGGCCATCGCGGTGCTGCCGATCGCGGCGCTGTCCGAAGTGGTCGGCCGCCGTCCGGTGATCCTGACGTCGGTCATCGCGTCGGTGGTGTTCGGCCTGCTGCTGCCCCTGATGCCGACGTACCCGGCGCTGCTGGTCCTGCGCGCGCTGCAGGGCGTCGCGATCGCGGGGTTCCCCGGCGTGGCGGCGGCGTACCTGGCGGAACGCCTCGGCCGCGCGGGCGTCGCGGCGGCGGTGGGGGCGATGATCGCGGGCAACACGATCGGCGGCATGCTCGGCAGGCTGGCGAGCGGCTTCACGGCGGGTCCCCTCGGCTGGCGCGGCGCGCTGCTGGTGGTGGCGTGCGTGGGGGCGGTCTGCTCGGCGATCACGGTGGTGACGCTGCCGCCGAGCCCACGCCCCGGCCGCGTCCACGGCGTCGGGCGGGGGCTGCTGACGGCGCTGAGCAAGCCGGTGCTGCTGGCGCAGTACGCGGTGGCGTTGCTGGCGATGGGGTCGTTCGTCGCCCTCTACAACGCGGCGGGCTTCCGGCTGACCGGTTCCCCGCTGGAGCTGTCGCCGGCGGTCGCTTCCCTGGTCTTCCTGGCGTATGCGACGGGCTCGGTGTCCTCGGCGGCGGCCGGGAGGCTGGTGGCCAGGGTGGGCCGCCGCCGGGCGTTGATCGGAGCGCTCCTGCTGACGGCAGCCGGGGCGGCCCTGACGCTGCCGGACTCGTTGCCGCTGGTCATAGCCGGGTTCCTGGTGCTGACGGGCGCGTTCTTCGCGGCCCACGCGGTGGCGAACGGCTGGGCCGCGGCGGACGCCCCGGAGACGGCCCGGGGCCAGGTGGGCGGAACGTACACGGCGACGTACTACCTGGGCAGCAGCGTGGGCGGCGCGGCGGGGGCGTGGGTGTACGGGCACGCGGGGTGGCCGTGGCTGATCGCGGTGGTGGCGGTGTGGCTGCTGCTGGCGGTGGCGGCGGTGGTGGCCGGGACGCGGGTCCGGGCGGAGCGACTCGAGCTGGCGGCGGTCAGGTAGCCGCGCCGACCAGCAGTCCGCCACCCACCGGCAGCAGCGCCGGGACCAGCCGTTCGTCCTCCCGGAACGCCCGCGCCACCTCGCGCAACGCCAGCGTCTCCGGATCGCGGTGCGCCGGGTCGATCACCCGGCCCCCGGCCAGCACGTTGTGGAACGCGATGATCCCGCCCCGCCGCAGGAGCGACACGCCCAGCTCGTAGCACCCGGGGTACTCGATGTGCGCGGAATCGACGAACACCAGGTCGTAGCCCCCGGGCGTGAGCCGCTGCAGGACGTCCAGCGCGCGCCCGATGATCAGCCGGGTGCGGCCCGGGGCGAAACCGGCCTCGCGGAACGTCGTGCGCGCCGCCCGCTGGTACTCCGGCTCGACGTCGATCGAGGTCAGGACGCCGTCGGGGGCCATGCCGCGCAGCAGGCTGAGCCCGCTCACGCCCGCACCCGTGCCGACCTCGACGACCGCCTTCGCGCACAGCGTCGCGGCCAGGAACCGCAGCGTCGCGCCCGCACCCGCGCTGAGCGGGGTGCAGCCCAGGTCTTCGGCCCGTGCCCGCGCCGAAGACAGCACCTCGTCGTCGGGCAGGTACCCGTCGACGAACCCGGAATCGGCCGGTGCGGCCGCAGGGGTGGGCGTGTTCACGCACGGAGGTTAGCGTTGGTTGTCGATAAATCCGCGCAGGCTCCCTGGTAAGCACCCGGGAAGAAGTTCTCAGCCTGCTCTCAGTCCAGTCTCACTAGAACCATAAGGAACCCGGAGAGACTGAAATCCGAACACACGGGAACACCGTGCCGAGGACCCGCGTTGGGTGGAGCAGACAGGAGAAACGCTGATGGAGGTGCCTGCTCCCACGATGCAGAACGCCGTTGCCGACGCCGGGGCCCAGCCCGTGACCCTGGACGAGGCCGCCTGGACGCCTCCGTCCTGGGACGAGGTCGTGCGCGAACACGGTGACCGGGTCTACCGGCTCGCCTACCGCCTGACCGGCAACACCCACGACGCCGAGGACCTCACGCAGGAGACCTTCATCCGGGTCTTCCGCTCGCTGGCGTCCTACAAGCCCGGCACGTTCGAGGGCTGGCTGCACCGGATCACCACCAACCTGTTCCTGGACATGGCCCGCCGCCGCTCGCGCGTGCGGATGGAAGGCCTGCCCGAGGACACCGACCGCATCGTGGGCGACGACCCGAGCCCCGAGCAGGTCTACTCCGACACCCACCTGGACCCGGACCTGCAGGCGGCGCTCGACGAGCTGCCCCCGGAGTTCCGCGCCGCCGTCGTGCTGTGTGACGTCGAGGGGCTGTCGTACGAGGAGATCGGCGCCACGCTGGGCGTCAAGCTGGGCACCGTCCGCAGCCGCATCCACCGCGGGCGCCAGGCGCTGCGCGCGTCGCTCGAGCGCCGGCGCAGTCACGCACCGCAGTCTGCGAAGGTGACGGTATGACCGCACCGCGAGGCTGGGCGCTCCCCGAGTCGCACTTGCTGCCGGACGTCGTGGTGGCGTTCGTCGACGGCGAGCTGTCCCACGGCGCACGCGATCGCGCGGCGTCGCACATCACCCGCTGCCCGGCATGCGCGGCCGAAGTGCGCGCGCAGCGGCAGATGGGCGAGACGATCCGCCGGGCCGGAGCGCCGTCGATGTCGGCCGGGTTCCTGGCGAGCCTCCAGTCGATCCCGCAGCACACCGAGCTGCCGAGCGCTCCGGACAACCTGGCCGTGACGGCCGACGGCCAGCTGGTCGCGGTCCAGCGCCCCGACCGGGTCGCGGGCCTGCGCGATGCGGGCGTGCTGGGTGGTGTGGCGCCGTTGGGATCATCGGCCCCGCTGGGCCAGTCCCCGAACGTCCTCGGCGGCGGCCGGTTCAAGCGCCGCGCCGCCCAGGGAGCGGGGGTCGTGGTGTCGGGCCTGGTGCTGAGCGCGCTGGCCCTGGTGGGGACCTCGGCGGACGGCGACGGAACCCCGGAGACGGGCGGCGGAGCCCCCCAGCCGGCGAACCTGCTGCCGGCCCAGATGGCGGTGCCCCAGCAGCCGGCCCCGGTGTCGACGCCGGTGAGCACGACACCGGCGGTGCTGCCGGCGGGCATCCGCTGAGTTGAACTTGAAGGCCGCTGCGAAGCCACTTTCGCAGCGGCCTTCGACTTGTCCGGGGCCGGGTGGGATTTGCCGGGATTCCGGGTGACCTGCACGGCGGCACCTTGTGGAAGACCTGCCAAGAAACAGCCACTTCACCCGTGGACCGGCAGACTCGGGGCACTGGGCTTGGGTATCGTCACGCCCAGCCACCTGATCTTCTGCACCGGGGAATGATGACCGAGCCGAACGTGAATCCCGAGCAGCCCGGCGCGCGTGAAGCCGACCGGCTGGGCCCGCGGCCGCTCGCGCGACCGGCCGTCGATCCCGCGCAGGCCGCCGTCTTCGGCAGGCCGCAGGGTGTCGACGGGGCGTTCGACAAGCTCTACTCCCCGCAGAAGGCCAACGGCGTCAACCTCGCCCCGCCCGCTCCCGAATCGCTCGCCGAGGCCTTCCGGCGGCCGCCCGGGGCCGAAGGGGTGCTGCTCGAACGGCCTCGGGAAGCCACCGGGGACGCTCCGGACGTCGAACCGCCCCTGTGGACCGGCACCCGCGACCCGTGGCGGGATCCCGGGGCTGCCGCCGTTCTCGCCGGGCCCGCCGTGCCCGCCGAAGACGAGGAAAAGCCCGCCAAACGTCCTCCCGGTGCGCTCCTGAGCCTGCCCGAGGTGCTCTTCGGGCGCCGTGTGCAGCCGAAGGCGCTCGTCCTGCTCGGGGTCGTCGCCCTCCTCATCGGTGCCGCCGGCGGGGTCGTCGGGTGGTGGGCCGCCGACACCGGCACCGAGCTCACCGGGTCCGCCACCATCTCCGAAGCCGAGGCCGGCAAGGAACGGCCCGCCGGGTCCGTCGCCGAAATCGCGAAACGCGTCTCGCCCGCCGTCGTCTCGCTCGAGGTGTTCAAGCCCGGCGCCGAGTCCGGCGAGCAGGGCTCCGGCGTCATGATCGACCCGCAGGGCTACATCCTCACCAACGAGCACGTCATCGCCTCCGCCGCCGCGGACCCGGGCGTCAAGGTCACCGCCGTCTTCATCGACGGCACCCGCACCGAGGCCAAGCTCGTCGGCGCCGACCAGAAGACCGACCTCGCCGTCGTGAAGGTGAACGTCACCAACCCGACCGTGCTGCAGGTCGGCAAGTCCGCGGACCTGCAGGTCGGCGACACCGTGATGGCGATCGGCTCCCCGCTGGCGCTGCAGAACTCGGTGACCGCCGGCATCGTCAGCGCGCTGAACCGGCCGATCACCGCGGGCGGCGACAACGGTGCCCCGCCGGTCACCTACGAGGCCATCCAGACCGACGCGGCGATCAACCACGGCAACTCCGGCGGCGCGCTCGTCGACTCCACCGGCGCGCTGGTCGGCATCAACTCGTCGATCCGCTCGTCCGGCGCCGACGGCGGCAGCATCGGCATCGGCTTCGCCATCCCGAGCGACTACGCGGTGAAGATCGCGAAGGCGCTGATCAAGGACGGCAAGGTCCAGCACGCCGACATCGGCATCAACGCGTCGTCGACGGTCGCCGGCTCGTCGACGATGGGTGCCCAGGTGAAGAACGTCGCGCCGGGCGGCCCGGCCGCGAACGCGGGCATCAAGGAGGGCGACGTCATCACGAAGATCGGCAACCGGCTCGTGCGCGACTCCGCCGAGATGACGGTGGCGGTCCGCGCGCACGACGTCGGCGAAGTGGTCCCGGTGTCGCTCGCTCGTGACGGCGCGAGTTTCGTCGTGGACGTAACCCTGGCTTCCGACTGAGTTCCCGCGTTCGGCCTGCCGGCGCGCGGCGGGTGGCGGGTACCCTGGGCGGATAGGTTCTTCTTCGGAGGTTGACTGGTGTTCGAGAGCGTCGGGTGGGGTGAAATCCTCGTCCTCATCATCGCCGGTCTGTTCATCCTCGGCCCCGAGCGGCTGCCGGAGGCGGCGTCTTGGCTCGCGAAGAGCGTCCGCAAGGTCCGCGAGTTCGCGACCGGCGCGAAGGAGCAGCTCCGCGAGGAGATGGGCCCGGAGTTCGACCAGCTCCGCAAGCCGCTGGAGGACCTGCGCGGCCTGCGAAACTTCGACCCGAAGCGCGTGGTGACGCAGCACCTGTTCGACGGCGACTCGGACCCGCTCGGCCTGAAGGGCATCACGAACGGCAGCAGCACCCCGGCCAACGGGTCGAACGGCTACCTGGCCGGCCAGACCCAGACACCGCCGGAGCCGCTCAAGCCGGGCGAGCGCCCCCCGATCGACCCGGACGCAACGTAGTCGCGATCGGCTCCCTGGCCAAACTGGTCTGCGGGAAGGACGAGTACTTCTCGCTGTCTCGACCCCTGTAGCCGAATGAACGGTGCAAACCGCCGGCCGAACAGACGGCGCGAACCGGCAGCCGAACGGCCGATGCGAACCGGCGGCCGGTAGCGCAAGGCGACAAAACACCTCACCAGACCTCCCCCGCCCCTCATCCCTGCTATCTGTTCAGCCGGCGGTCGGGTTTGTCAAGGCACGCTTTCCCGCCTTGACAAACCCGACCGCCGGCTGAAAATCCGAACGGAGGGGCGGGGGAGGTCGGACCCGCTCCCGTGCCGCGGCAGAGCTCTGCCGCGGCAGAGGAAGAACGCTGCGGCTCTAAAGAAAAAAGCGTCCTCGCCGGACAGGCAGGCTCCGGGATGACCCCGACTACCGCTCTCGGCCGCCGGTTCTGGAGTTGGGTCGCTGGGTGGTCATCCCGTCGCCTGATTGAGGCCTATCACTTTGAGCCGGGCCCGCAAGCTTGCGTAGTCACCCCACCAAACGCTCTCGGTTGCGGGCCCGGCTCAAAGTGATTTGACGGCCTCAGGCGACGGGATGACCACCCAGCTCCTTTGTGCGCTGCGCGCTCAGCGGCCGGCCGGTGTCACGTTCAGCATCATCCCCGCCAAACCGCGTGCCCTTACCGAAAGCTTCTTTGCCACATCACTCAACACCACCGAAGCCGGCGCCTCCGGCTCGGACAGCACGATCGGCGTGCCCGCGTCGCCCTGGGCCACCACTCGGGGGTCCATCGGGACCTGGCCCAGGAGCGGCACTTCCGATCCGATCGACTTCGACAGCGACTCAGCCACCGTGGCGCCGCCGCCCGAGCCGAAGATCTCCATTCGCTCTCCGGAAGGCGTCTCCAGCCACGACATGTTCTCGATCACGCCCGCCACTCGCTGGCGCGTCTGCAGCGCGATCGCTCCGGCTCGCTCGGCCACCTCCGCCGCCGCCTGCTGGGGGGTTGTCACCACCAGGATCTCCGCGTTGGGGATCAGCTGGGCCACCGAAATCGCGATGTCGCCCGTGCCCGGGGGGAGGTCCAGCAGGAGGATGTCCAGATCGCCCCAGAAGACGTCCGCCAGGAATTGCTGCAGTGCCCGGTGCAGCATCGGGCCGCGCCAGACCACCGGGGTGTTGCCCGGGGTGAACATGCCGATCGAGATCACCTTCACGCCGTGGGACTGCGGCGGCATGATCATCGTGTCGACCTTGGTCGGCTTCTCGCGCGCGCCCAGCATGCGGGGGATCGAGTGGCCGTAGATGTCCGCGTCCACCACACCCACCGACAGGCCCCGCGCGGCCATCGCCGCCGCCAGGTTGACCGTCACCGACGACTTGCCGACGCCGCCCTTGCCCGAGGCCACGCAGTACACCCGGGTCATCGAGCCCGGCTGCGCGAACGGGATCACCGGCTCGGCCGCGTCGCCGCGCAGGGACTTCCGCAGCTCGGAGCGCTGCTCGTCGCTCATCACGTCCAGCTCGACGCGCACGTCCACCACGCCCGGCAGCTTCGAAACCGCCTCGCGAGTGTCGTTGGTCAGCGTTGCCTTCAGCGGGCAGCCGGCCACCGTCAGGTAGATGCCGACCGTCACGACGCCGTCGGCGCCGACCGCCACGTCCTTGACCATCCCCAGGTCCGTGATGGGTTTCCGGATCTCGGGGTCTTGCACGCTCTTCAGCGCGCTGCGGACGTCGTCGACGCTGGGGAGCTGCTGCGTACTGGTCACCCCGTCCATGTTACGTACCGGTAGGCGTACGGGACTTCTTGGGCTTTACGTCCAGGTCCTCCCGCAGCCGGTCCAGCTCGCTGCGCAGGTAGTCGCGCGTCGCCACTTCGCCGATCGCCAGCCGCAGCGCGGCCAGCTCGCGGGCCAGGTACTCCGTGTCCGCCTTCGTCTGGGCCGCCCGGTTGCGGTCCTCCTCCAGTGAGACGCGGTCGCGGTCGTCCTGGCGGTTCTGGGCCAGCAGGATCAACGGCGCCGCGTACGCCGCCTGCGTCGAGAACGCCAGGTTGAGCAGGATGAAGGGGTACGGGTCCCACTGCAGCGACACCGCCGTGATGTTCAGCACGATCCACACGATGACGATCAGCGTCTGCCAGAACAGGTACTTCCCGGTGCCGAGGAACCGCGCCAGTCGTTCGGACAGCCTGCCGAACGTGTCCGGGTCGATGTTCAGCCTGAACCGGTTCTGGCCGCGGGGCTGGTCGAGCCGCCGTCCCGACGTCAGCTCAGGCACGGTCTTCCTCCAAGGTGTCGTGCAGCCCGGTCTCCCGCCAGTCCTCGGGCAGCAGGTGGTCGAGCACGTCGTCGACGGTCACCGCGCCGATCAGGTGGTCCTCGGTGTCGACGACCGGCCCGCAGGTCAGGTTGTAGGCCGCGAAGTACCGCGTGACCTCGGCCAGCGTCGCGCCCGGCTTCAGCGGCGGGAGCCCGGTGTCCACGGCGCTGGCCACCAGCTCGGCCGGCGGCTCCCGCAGGAGCCGCTGGAAGTGGACGACGCCGACGTACCGCCCGGTCGGCGTCGCCGTCGGTGGGCGGCAGACGAACACCATGCTCGCCAGCGCCGGCGGCAGCTCGGCGTTGCGGATGTGGGCCAGCGCCTCGGCGATCGTCGTGTCCGGGGTCAGCACCACCGGCTCCGGCGTCATCAGGCCGCCCGCGGTGTCCGACGAGTACTCCAGCAGCCGCCGGACCGGCGCCGACTCCTCCGGCTCCATCAGCTCCAGCAGCCGGCTCTGCTCGGCCGGCGCCAGCTCGGCCAGCAGGTCGGCGGCGTCGTCGGGGTTCATCGCCTCCAGGACGTCGGCCGCGCGCTCCTCGGCCAGGTAGGCCAGCAGCTCCTTCTGGTCGTCGTCCGGCAGCTCCTCGATGACGTCGGCGAGGCGCTCGTCGTCCATCGCGTCGGCGACCTCGTGCCGGCGCTTGAGCGGCAGGTCGCGCACGGTCGCGGCGATGTCGGCCGGGCGCATCGTGTCGAACAGCATCAGCAGCTGGCCCGCGCCCTGGGGCTGGGCGCCCAGGTCGGCCAGGCCCAGCCCGGCCACCTCCGACCAGGGCAGCACCTGCATCGCGGCGCGGCGGCGGCCCAGCCCGACCCGCCGCTCGCGGATGGCCAGCTTGGCGAGCACCCAGTCGCGGGTGCGGGTCGGTTCCATCCCGGCGTCGACGACGGTGATCCGGGTGCCCGACCCGGCCAGCGTCGCGTGCGCGTCGAGCAGCTGGCCGAGCACCAGCACCTCGTTGGGGCGCTGGTTGAACTGGCGCATGTTGACCGAGCCGGTGGCGAGCGTCACCGCGCTCGGCTCGATCGAGGTGACCCGCAGCATCGGCACGAAGACCCGCCGCCGGGTGGCCAGCTCGACGACCAGCCCGAGGATCCGCGGCGGCTGCGCGTCCAGGCGCAGGCCGGCGACCAGGTCGCGGACGCGGCCGATCGATTCGCCGTCCGGACCGAAAACCGGCAACCCGGACAGCTGAGCTGCGAAAACCCTGTTGACCGCGGCCATGCCGCTGACACTATCGGCTGGCTGCCCAAGGAGCGATTTCCGCCACTGTGATGAACGCGGGGTCGTCGCTGTCTTCGCCCGTTTCGAGCTGTTCCTCCACCATCCAGATCCAGTTCTGCACCGCGCGGACCAGCGTCCAGGAGCGAGCGCGTTCGGCGTCCAGTTCGTGCGAAGAGACGATGAGCGCGAACCGTTCGTCCAGTGTGGACTCGGTGAAGCGGTTCCAGAACAGCGGGATGACGCCCCACTCGAGGTCGCCGGCCAGTGGCTTCGGGTCGATGACCAGCCACGGCTCGCGCGTGCCGGCCAGGACGTTCTGGAAGTGCAGGTCCTCGTTCACCAGCACGTCGCCCGCCGACGGCCCGAGTTCGCGGCAGATCGCGACGGCGGCGTCGACCAGCCGCTTCTCGAACGGCTCGCCGAGTTCGGCCCAGCGGCGGGGGAGTTCCTCGGCCAGCCGCGCCGCCTCGGTGCGCAGGTGCCGGGCCAGTGCTGCCGGTGCGGGGACGGCCAGCCGCCGCGCGAGGCCGCCGATGAGCGGGATCGCCGAGCGCAGCGGGAGGTCGTCGAGGGTGCGGCCGGGGTCGAGCCGCTCGAGCAGCAGGACGCCGTCGTCCGGCGCGGAATCCAGCAGCAGCACCGCTCCTCGACCGGCCCATGTGGACAGTGCGAGCGGTTCGTCGGCGGACTCGGCGTCGCGCCAGCCCAGCTTCAGCACCACCGGCGTGCCGTCGGGCAGGCGCGCGGGCTGCACCACGCCGACGTAGCCGTGCATGGCTTCGCCCTCGAACACCAGGCTCCACTTCCGGGCGTACTCCGCGGCGAGCTCCGGCAGGGCGGCCAGCCACGGGACGGCCCCCGGCCCGAGGACCTTCGGCGCGCGGGCGGCGAACAGCGGGGGAACGCGAAGATCGGTCACCACCCCAGCCTGGCCGCTGTGTCCAATGCATTTCGTCAGCTCCCGGGCGGGCGTACGCTGGGCTTTCAAGGGGAAACGCAACCCCGGGAGCAGTCATGGTGGTGGAGGTTCTCAGCGCCGTCGTCCTCGCCGGCGGGGTCTGGCTGGCGTCGAGCGTGCGGGTCGTGAAGCAGTACGAACGCGGGCTGATCTACCGGTTCGGGCGGGTGCGGTCGCGGGTCCGCGAGCCGGGGCTGACGGTGCTCGTGCCGTTCGCGGACCGGCTGCAGAAGGTCAACATGCAGATCGTGACCATGCCGATCCCCGCCCAGGACGGCATCACCCGCGACAACGTCACGGTCCGCGTCGACGCCGTCGTCTACTTCAAGGTGATCGACCCGGTGGTCGCGGCGGTCAACGTCCAGGACTACCGGTCGGCGGTCGGCCAGGTCGCGCAGACGTCGCTGCGCTCGATCATCGGCAAGAGCGAGCTCGACGACCTGCTCTCCAACCGCGAGCGCCTCAACGAGGGCCTGGAGCTGATGATCGACAGCCCGGCGCTGGACTGGGGCATCCACATCGACCGCGTCGAGATCAAGGACGTCGCGCTGCCGGAGGCGATGAAGCGCTCGATGTCGCGGCAGGCCGAGGCGGAGCGGGAGCGGCGCGCGCGGGTCATTTCCGCCGACGGCGAGCTGCAGGCGTCGCACAAGCTCGCGCAGGCCGCGGCGAGGATGGCCGACACCCCCTCGGCGCTGCAGCTGCGGCTGCTGGAGACCGTGGTGCAGGTGTCGTCGGAGAAGAACTCGACGCTGGTGCTGCCGTTCCCGGTGGAGCTGCTGCGGTTCCTCGACGCGCACACGGCCAAACCGGCCGCCCCGGCGGCCCCGCCGGCCGAAGCCGAGCCCGAGCCCGAGGCCGAGCTCACGGACGCGAAACCGGAGGTGAACGGCCACGCCACCCCGTCGCCGCGCAGCCCCGGCGACGCGGTGCTGCCGTCGGCGGACTAGCCGTTCAGGTAGCCGTTCGTGCCCAGGATGATCAGGGTGGTGAAGAAGCCGACCCACAGCGCGATCACGACGTAGCCGATGATCACCGCGGCCGTGGCCAGCCCGCGGCCGCCCGCTTCGCCGCGGTTGGTCTTGGCGAGCGCGATGTGGCCCATGATGAGCCCGGCGAGCGCGGTGACACCGGAGCAGAACCCGAGGATCGAGCACACCAGGGCCCCGACCGCCAGCGCGTTGTCCTGCGTGCGCGGCGACGCGTACGGCTGCCCGTACGGCGCGGGCTGCCCGTACGGAGCCGGTGCCGCGTACGGCTGGCCGTAGGCCGGGGGGTACGGCTGCTGCTGGTAGGCCTGCGGGACCGGCTGTCCCGGCGGCGCGAACGGCGTGCCGGGGATGTAGGCCGCCGGCGTCTCGTACGACCCGGGCGGCAGCCCGCCGGGCTGCTCCGCGGTCGCAGCGGACGGTGGCTCGGCCGCGACGGTCTCGGTGGCTTGAGGCTCGTCCGCCGGGACCGGCTCGGCGACGGTGGCGTCGGCCGACGGCGGGTCGTAGTTCTCCGGCCGGTACGGCGCCGGGTCCGCTGTCGGCGGCGGGTCGTAGGCCGCGGTCGGGTCGGCCGGGCGGTCCTTGTCCCCGGACGGGTCGGTCATGACGGATCCCCTCGATGCGGATGGGCGACCAGCGGTGTCACGCGTAGCCGAGGAAGCCGAGCGCGAGCCCGAGTGCGAAGAACCCGATGTTGAGCGCGATGCCGACGTACCCCACGATGATCGCCGCCAGCGCGACGCCCTGGCCGTCGGCTTCGCCGCGCTTCGCCTTGCCGTGGGCGATGTGGCCCATGATGATCCCCGCGATGCCGACCAGGAAGCACAGCACGAAGCCGAGGACCGAGCAGACGAGCGCCCCGACCGCGAGCCCGGAGCCCTGCGGCGGCGGGGCCTGCATCCCGGGGTAGCCCGGGTACTGCGGGTAGCCGCCGCTCGGGTACTGCTGGCCGTAGCCGGGCTGCTGGTAGCCGGACGGCTGGCCGTAACCGGGCTGCTGGTAGCCACCCGAGGGCGGCTGCTGGCCGTACGGGTTGTTCGGATCCTGCGGATAACTCATGATCTCTCCCCTCTTCCCGCACTTTACGGGGCCGGACCCGCTGAGCGTGAGCGCCCTCATAGCAGCGTTGCGGCTTTGGGGTCATACTCACCGGTAACCCAGCGCCGGGAGCGGCGTCGTACTCCGGAAAGGGAGCCGTGATGGCCCGTCTCGCCCAGACCGCCGGCCTGACCGACGTGCAGTCGGAGATCCTCGCGACCGTCCGCCAGTTCGTGGACAAGGAGGTCATCCCGCACGCGCAGGAGCTCGAGCACGCCGACACCTACCCGGCGGACATCGTCGCGGGCATGAAGGAGATGGGCCTGTTCGGGATCACCATCCCGGAGGAGTACGGCGGGCTCGGCGAGTCGCTGCTGACCTACGCGCTGGTCGTCGAGGAGATCGCCCGCGGCTGGATGAGCGTCTCCGGCGTGATCAACACGCACTTCATCGTGGCGCACATGATCTCCCGCCACGGCACCGAGGCGCAGAAGCAGCACTTCCTGCCGCGGATGGCCACCGGCGAGGTCCGCGGCTCGTTCTCGATGTCGGAGCCCGACCTCGGCTCGGACGTCGCGGCCATCAAGACCAAGGCGAAGAAGACCGACGACGGCTACGTCATCGACGGCTCGAAGATGTGGCTGACCAACGGCGGCTCGTCCAACCTGATCGCGCTGCTGGTCAAGACCGACGAAGGCGCCGAGAAGCCCCACCAGAACCTGACGACGTTCCTGGTCGAGAAGCCGGAGGGCTTCGGCGAGGTGGCGCCGGGCCTGACCATCCCCGGCAAGATCGACAAGATGGGCTACAAGGGCGTCGACACGACCGAAGCGGTCTTCGACGGCTACCGGATCGGCGCCGACATGGTGCTCGGCGAAGCGCCGGGCAAGGGCTTCGCGTACATGATGGACGGTGTCGAGGTCGGCCGCGTCAACGTCGCGGCGCGCGCCTGCGGCATCGCGATCCGCGCCTTCGAACTGGCGGTGGAGTACGCCCAGCAGCGCAAGACGTTCGGCAAGGCGATCGCCGAGCACCAGGCCGTCGCGTTCAAGCTGGCCGAGATGGCGACCAAGGTCGAGGCGGCGCACCTGATGATGGTGAACGCGGCCCGGCTCAAGGACTCCGGCGCGCGCAACGACGTCGAGGCCGGGATGGCCAAGCTGATCGCGTCCGAGTACTGCGCGGAGGTCACGCAGGACGCCTTCCGCATCCACGGCGGCTACGGGTACTCCAAGGAGTACGAGATCGAGCGGCTGATGCGCGAGGCGCCGTTCCTGCTGATCGGCGAGGGCACCAGCGAGATCCAGAAGACCATCATCAGCCGCGGGCTGCTGCGCGAGTACAAATCGCGGTCCTGACGAATTTTGTCGCTCTGTCGACAAACGACCGCCCGGGCTTTCGGGGTAAGCGGCTCGCACGGTCCGGGCGTTCTTGACAAGATGGACGCCCGGACAACGAGTGCGCAGGTGATGATGTGAGTAGTCCCTTTGGCGGGGGGCGGGCGCCCGGTGGGCTGCCGCGGCTGCCGACCCCGCCGACCGGCTGGCCGATCGGGTCGTACGCGACCTACGGCGAGGCCCAGCAGGCCGTCGACTTCCTCGCCGAAAGCGAGTTCGCCGTCGGCGACGTCACGATCGTCGGCGTCGACCTGATGCTCGTCGAGCGCGTGATCGGGCGGCTGACCTGGGGCCGCGTGCTCGGTACCGGCGCGGTGTCCGGTGCGTGGTTCGGCCTGTTCGCGGGGCTGCTGCTGGGGTTGTTCGTCAACCAGGGGTTCGCGTTGCAGGTGCTGACCGGGGTCGTGCTCGGGGTCCTGTCCGGGCTGATGTTCGCGGCGATCGGGTACAGCATGTCCCGTGGCCGCCGCCGGGACTTCTCCTCGGCGAGCCAGCTCGTCGCCGGCCGCTACGACGTCCTGTGCCAGCCGCGCTCGGCCGAACAGGGTCGGGAACTGCTGGCCAAGCTGGCCCTCAAACCGCCCTCCGCGAACCCCTGAAAAACCCCTGCTTTACCAGCGGAGAATCACGATTCGACGCGCGGTGCGCTGGATCGTTACCGATACTGCTTGCGGGGTGTGATCGCCCGGCATAAGTTGTCCGACACCAGTCGGGCGGCCTCGCCCTGCAGCGCGGCGGCCCGAGCACTAGCACGTCGGGGTGCTGGCGCGGTTTCGCCTCATCGCGTCGCGGTGCCACCGGTACCGCGGTAACCGGCGTGCACGCGGGTGAGGAGGCCTTATGGGGAAGAGGATCGGCGCGGGCAAACGGGGACGGTCGCCCGGCCGCACCGCCGTCCTGCTGGGGGCAGGGGCACTGGTGACCGGCATGCTCGCCGGTTGCGCGACGAGTTCCGGGCTCAAGATCAACATCTACATGTCGCCCGAGGACAACTTCCAGAAAGTGGTCGACCGCTGCAACCAGCAGGCGGCGGGCAAGTACGAAATCGTCTACAACAAGCTCCCGCGCGGGGCGGACGACCAGCGGCTGCAGATGGCGCGCCGGCTGGCGGCGGGTGACACCGCCATGGACATCCTCGGTCTCGACGTCACGTGGGTCTCGGAGTTCGCCGAGGCCGGCTGGGCCGAGGAGTGGACCGGCAAGAACAAGGCGGAGGCGTCCGAGGGTGTCCTGCAGGGCCCGCTCGACACCGCCACCCACAACGGGAAGCTGTACGCGGCCACGAAGAACACCAACGTCCAGCTGCTCTGGTACGACGACCGGCTGACACCGACGCCGCCGGCGACCTGGGACGAGATGATGCAGAAGGCCCAGGAGCTCAAGGGCCAGGGCAAGCCGCACGAGATCGTGTTCACCGGCGCGCAGTACGAAGGCCTGGTCGTCTTCTACAACACGCTGGTCGCGTCCATGGGCGGGCACATCCTGTCCGACGACGGCAAGTCCGTGGTGATGGACGACGGCGCGGTGAAGGCGCTCGAGCTGCTCAAGAAGGTGTCGACCTCAGGGCTCACCGACCCGTCGCTGAGCAACATGAAGGAAGACGACATCCGGCAGGCGTTCCAGCGCGGCCAGGCCGCCTTCCAGCTCAACTGGCCATACGTCTACGCCGCCTACGCCAAGGACAAGAAGGCGGACCTCCCGCACTTCAAGTGGGCGGTCTACCCGGCCGCCGCGCCCGGCGTGCCCGCCCGGACCACGATCGGCGGGTTCGACCTGGCGGTGAGCACGTACTCGCAGCACAAGCCGGAGGCCTTCGAAGCGGCGCTGTGCCTGCGCAGCCCGGAGAGCCAGAAGATCTCCGCGATCAACGACGGTGTGCCGCCGAGCATCGAATCCGTCTACCACAACGACGTTCCGCTCGACCCGGGCAAGCCGGCGTCGGACGACAACCCGAACATGGCGAGCAAGTACCCGATGCGCGACGCCATCCTCGCCGCGCTGAAGACCGCCGCGGTGCGCCCGCTGACCCCGGCGTACCAGAACGCCTCGACGGTCATCTCGAAGATCCTTTCCCCGCCGTCGGACATCGACCCGCAGGCCACCGCGGCCAAGCTGCGCGAGCAGCTCGGTGACGCGCTCCAGTCGAAGGGAGTGATTCCGTGACCGTCCAGGACTCGACCCCGGCCGAGGCCGCCGGGGCCACCGTCGCCGGGGAGGCGACGTCGCACAAGAAGGGCAAACCCGCCCTCTCCGAAGGGAAGAAGGCCGAGCGGCGGCTCGGGCTCTGGCTGTGCGCGCCCGCGTTCATCGTGATGATCGCGGTCACCGGCTACCCGATCCTCTACTCGCTCTGGCTTTCGCTGCAGCGGTACGACCTGCGGTTCCCGGCGCAGCAGGAGTTCGTCGGCTTCGACAACTACGGGGCCGTGCTGTCCAGCTCGTACTGGTGGACCGCGTTCGGCACCACGATGTTCCTCACCGTGGTGTCGGTGGCGATCGAGTTCGTGCTCGGCATGGCGCTGGCGCTGATCATGCACCGGACGCTCGTCGGCCGCGGCCTGGTCCGCACCGTCGCGCTGATCCCGTACGGCATCGTCACGGTCGTCGCCGCGTTCTCGTGGTACTACGCGTGGACGCCGAAGACCGGCTACCTGGCGAACATGCTCGCCTCGGACGCGGCCCCGCTCACCGAGCAGTGGCCGTCGCTGTTCATCATCATCGGCGCCGAGGTGTGGAAGACCACGCCGTTCATGGCGCTGCTGCTGATGGCCGGCCTGGCGCTGGTGCCGGAGGACCTGCTCAAGGCCGCGGCGATGGACGGCGCGAGCGCGTGGCAGCGGTTCACCAAGGTGATGCTGCCGGTGATGAAGCCGGCGATCCTGGTGGCGCTGCTGTTCCGCACCCTGGACGCGTTCCGCATCTTCGACAACATCTACGTGCTCACCAACGGCGCGCAGGACACCGGTTCGGTGTCGATGCAGACCTACGACAACCTGGTCAAGGGCCTCAACCTCGGCATCGGGTCGACGATGGCGGTGCTGATCTTCATCACGGTGGCGATCATCGCCTTCATCTTCATCAAGGTGTTCGGCACGGCCGCACCCGGTTCGGACACAGGGGGTAAGCGCTGATGACGATGGGAACCGTCACGACGGGCCGCAAGGTCAGGTGGGGCCTGGTCGACATCCTGGTGCTGGTGTTCGCGCTGGTGCCGGTGCTCTGGGTGATTTCGCTGTCGTTCAAGACCAAGGACACGCTGACCGACGGGGCGTTCATCCCGCAGTCGTGGACCTGGCAGAACTACGCGGACATCTTCCAGACCTCGGAGTTCCTGCTGGCGCTGGTGAACTCGATCGGCATCGCGATCATCTCGACCGTGATCGCGGTGGTGCTCGGCACGATGGCCGCGTACGCGATCGCCCGGCTGGACTTCCCCGGCAAGCAGCTGCTGGTCGGGCTCTCGCTGCTGATCGCGATGTTTCCGCAGGTGTCGCTGGTGACGCCGCTGTTCAACATCGAGCGGAACCTCGGGCTGTTCGACACGTGGCCCGGCCTGATCCTGCCCTACATCACGTTCGCGCTGCCGCTGTCGATCTACACGCTGTCGGCGTTCTTCCGCGAGATCCCGTGGGAGCTGGAGAAGGCGGCCAAGATGGACGGCGCGACGCCGGCACAGGCGTTCCGCCGGGTGATCGCGCCGCTGGCCGCGCCGGGTGTGTTCACCACGGCCATCCTGGTGTTCATCTTCTGCTGGAACGACTTCCTGTTCGCCATCTCGCTGACGTCGACCACGGCGTCGCGCACGGTGCCGGCCGCGCTGTCGTTCTTCACCGGGTCCTCGCAGTTCGAGGACCCGACCGGGCAGGTGTGCGCGGCCGCGGTCGTGATCACCATCCCGATCATTGTGTTCGTGTTGTTCTTCCAGCGTCGCATCGTGGCGGGGCTGACCTCCGGTGCGGTGAAGGGGTAGCGCTATGGCAGAGATCGTGCTCGACAAGGTGTCGAAGAAGTACCCCGACGGTGCCCTCGCCGTGTCCGAAGTGGACATCACCATCGCCGACGGCGAGTTCATCATCCTGGTCGGCCCGTCCGGCTGCGGGAAGTCGACGACGCTGAACATGGTGGCCGGCCTGGAGGACATCTCCTCCGGCGAGCTGCGCATCGACGGCCAGCGCGTCAACGAGAAGGCCCCGAAGGACCGGGACATCGCGATGGTGTTCCAGTCCTACGCGCTCTACCCGCACATGAGCGTCCGGGAGAACATGGCCTTCCCGCTGCGGCTGGCCAAGGTCGACGACAAGACCGTGCGGGCGAAGGTCGAGGAGGCCGCGAAGATCCTCGACCTGACCGCGCACCTGGACCGCAAGCCGGCCAACCTCTCCGGTGGCCAGCGCCAGCGCGTCGCGATGGGCCGGGCGATCGTCCGCAGCCCCAAGGCGTTCCTGATGGACGAGCCGCTGTCCAACCTGGACGCCAAGCTGCGCGGCCAGATGCGCACGTCGGTGTCGAAGATCCAGAAGCAGCTCGGCACGACGACGCTGTACGTCACGCACGACCAGACCGAGGCCATGACACTGGGCGACCGGGTCGTGGTGCTGCGGGCCGGCTACGTCCAGCAGATCGGCTCGCCGCAGTTCCTCTACGACAACCCGGCGAACCTGTTCGTGGCCGGGTTCATCGGCTCGCCGTCGATGAACTTCGTCCCGGCGACGCTGGAGAACAACGAGCTGCGCAGTGCCCTCGGCACGACACCGCTCACCGACCGCGTCCGGCAGCTGGTGGAGCGGGCGAACGCGCCCCGCGAGGTCATCGTAGGCATCCGGCCGGAGCACTTCGAGGACGCGGCGCTCGTCGAAGCCGGCCAGAAGGCAGGCGGCGCCACCTTCACCGCGCACATCGACGTGCTGGAGTCGATGGGCTCGGAGAAGTTCGCCCACTTCACCCTGGAGGGCGAGACGGCGACGTCCGAGGAACTCGCGGAGCTGGCCGCGGACAGCGGTTCGTCCGACGTCCCCGGCGCGGAGTCCCAGATCGTGGCCCGGCTGTCGGCGGAGTCGTCGGCGAAGGAGAACGCGGACCTCGAAGTCTGGTACGACGCGGACAAGATCAAGCTGTTCGACCCGTCGAACGGCAAGAACCTCACCTACGAGGACTAGGCCGCCGGGAGGCGGGGGAAGATCGAGCCGGCCGCACCGCGGGCGAGGGCACACGTGCCCTCGCCCGCGGTGCCCGCGGTTTCGACGACGCTGATCTCCGCCAGTTCCCGGTGGCCCGGCAGGCCCGGGGCGGGCTGGGTCGTGTCGACCAGGCAGAACGCGCCGGCGACGCGGACGCGCGCGTCGCGGCCGCCGATTTTTTCCGCCGGGACGGCCGGTTCCGTCGTCTCCACGGTGAGCCGGAAGCTCACCTTGCCGCGGATGCAGCTGTGCCCGGACAGGCCGGTCGTCGGCTGGCTGTTCGGGCCGGCCGCGGCGTCGAGGTCGTGGTCGTCGAGCGGCACGCACGGAGCCACCCGGCCCCACGAGCGGTCCGGGAACGTCAGCCGCCCGACCTGGTGCCGGGTGATCGCCGTCAACGCCGAGCGGACGGCCGCGTCGGCGACGCCGCAGCGGGCCTCCTGGTCGCCGGTGCCGTCGGTGACCGACAGGTCGATCCGGTTGCCGTCGGCGAAGGTGATCGCGCGGGTGCAGGCGCTGCGGTCGTTGAACATCGACTGCTGGATCGCCACGCCGTCGGGCACCGAGCCGGGGTAGTTCTCGTAGGGCTTGAGGTTCGGGTCGGCGTCGAAGGCGAGCGGCCCGACGGTGATCGTGCGCGGACCGGCCTGGGCGCGGCAGCTTTCGAACGTCGGGACGGCTTCGGTCACCCCGGGCACGGCCAGCAGGCTGCAGAAGTCGATGCTGCCGAAGTCGCCGAGCGCGGCGGAGGCGGTCAGCGGGGTGGGCCCGGAATCCGGCTCGGGCGCGGCCTGGGTGGTGGCGCAGCCCCCGGCGAGGAGGGCGCAGAACATCGCGACGGCCAAGCTTTTCGGACGCGGGTACACGGGGTGCAAGTATCGCCGCATCGCGCCGAAAAACCAGCCCTGACGGGGACATCTCTCATTCTTTTCCCAGGTGCCCGGCACGAACGAGCAGCTCAGGCGGTTTTGCCCGGGTTTCTTGAACGATTTTCGTCTTCGCCGTCCCCTAGGGGAGAGATCCTTCCCGTGAGCGATGCGGAAGCGGGTACTCCGGTGGTGAAGTGGAGGTATCGACTTCGAGGAAAGGGAACGAAGATGAGCGCACCGGTCACACGACGGCTGTCCCGTCCGCGCCACGGCCGCATGATCGGCGGCGTCTGCGCGGGCCTGGCCCAGCGGTACGGCATGAAGCCCGGCACCGTCCGGCTGCTGGCCGTGCTGTCCTGCCTGCTGCCCGGGCCGCAGTTCGTGGCCTACCTGATCCTGTGGGCGGTCATCCCGTCCGAGTGAGTGTCCGACGCGCCGGTGATCCGCAGCGATCACCGGCGCACTGCTGTGCGCCCGGCCGTCAGGGGCGCCAGCAGGACATCGCTTCGTCGACTTCGCGCTCGCTCAGCGGCGGGTGCGGCAGCACCGACGGCTTGCCGGGCTCGGCGCGGAGCCCGTCGAGCAGCATGGTGAGGGAACGCCGCCAGAGGTCCGGGTCCACCGCGCAGGTGAACTCCACCACCGAGCCGACCATCATGTGCACCATCGCCATGTCCGAAGGCGCGAAGTCCGGCCGCAGGCCGCCTGCCGCCTGGGCCCGCTCGATCAGCTTTGTGATCAACGGCACCATGCGGGCTTTCTTTTCGGCGACGTGGTCGTGGCCGAACTGGTTGGACAGCATGATCTCGCGCAGCCCGCGGTCGGCGGAGTGCAGCTCGGCCGCCTGCCAGGTGAAGTCGACGAACGCTTGCCAGGCGTCGTCGGCCTTCAGTGCCTCGACGGCGAGGTCGCCGATTTCTTCCATCCGCTCGGCGAACATGGCCTCGACCAGGTGTTCCTTGCTGGGGAAGCGGCGGTAGACCGTGCCGACGCCGAGGCCGGCGTGGTGGGCGATGTCGTCCAGCGTGGCTTCGAGCCCGCGCTGGCCGAACACTTCGCGGGCCGACGCGAGGATGCGACGGCGGTTGAGTTCAGCGTCACGCCGCAGCGGCCGCGCCGGTGCGGCGGGACCAGCGTCCCGTGCCATGGGTCCAGTCTAGCTCGTGAAGTAGAGGCGGCATCTCCAGTTCTTGTGTACCTTGGGTCGCGTAAGGGGAGATACCTACTCCACATAGTCTTGTGATCACGATCTGTGAGGGACATCCATGTCCGAATCCACACTCGCCGTCGCGCCGTCGGGGGACACGCGCGCCGCCGGGAACCCCCACCACGCCAGACGCTGGCTGATCCTGATGATGATCGGCATCGCGCAGCTGATGGTCGTGCTGGACGCGACCGTCGTGAACATCGCGCTGCCGTCGGCCCAGCTCGACCTGGGCTTCTCCAACGACGCCCGGCAGTGGGTCGTCACCGCCTACGCGCTCGCCTTCGGCAGCCTCCTGCTGCTCGGCGGACGGCTCGCGGACCTCTTCGGCCGCAAGAACGCGCTCCTCGTCGGCCTGGCCGGCTTCGCCGCGGTGTCCGCGCTCGGCGGCGCGGCGACCAACATCGAGATGCTGCTGGTCGCCCGGGCGGCCCAGGGTGTGTTCGGCGCGCTGCTCGCGCCCGCCACGCTTTCGCTGCTGACCACGACGTTCACCGACCCGAAGGAGCGCGGCCGCGCGTTCGGCGTGTTCGGCGCCATCGGCGGTGGCGGCGCGGCGGTCGGGCTGCTGCTCGGCGGCGTGCTCACCGAGTACCTCGACTGGCGCTGGTGCATGTTCGTGAACATCATCTTCGCCGTGATCGCCTTCGCCGGCAGCTCGGTCCTGCTGCGCAACCAGAAGGACGACGGCCCGCGGCCGAAGCTCGACCTGCCGGGCACGATCACCGCGTCAGCCGGGCTGTTCGCGCTGGTCTACGGCTTCGCGAACGCCGAGTCGGACTCGTGGTCGTCGGTGTCGGTCTGGGGCTTCCTGACCGCCGGCGTGGTGCTGCTGGGCGTGTTCACCTGGCTGCAGCAGCGCGTCGCGCACCCGCTGCTGCCGCTGCGCGTGCTGCTCGACCGCGACCGCGGCGGCTCGTACCTGGCGATGTTCCTGCTCGCCATCGGGATGTTCGCGATCTTCCTGTTCCTGACGTTCTACGTGCAGCAGAATCTGCAGTTCACCCCGATCCAGAGCGGCGTCGGCTTCCTGCCGATGGTGGCGACGCTGATGCTGGCGGCGACCACGGCGACGGCGGTCCTGCTGCCGCGGTTCGGCCCGCGGCCGCTGGTGCCGACGGGCATGGCGATCGCGGCCGCGGGTCTGTTCTGGCTGAGCGGCATCGGTCTCGGCAGCACGTACGCCTCCGGCGTCCTCGGCCCGCTGCTGGTGATGGGCTTCGGCATCGGCCTGGCGATGGCGCCGGCGATGAGCGTGGCGACCTTCGGTGTCGAGGCGCACGACGCCGGTGTCGCGTCGGCGGCGGTGAACACGATGCAGCAGGTCGGCGGTTCGATCGGCACGGCGCTGCTGTCGACGCTGGCCGGCAACGCGGCCGCGGCCTTCATCGAGGGCAAGACCCCGACGCCCCAGCTGGCGGCCGAGGCGGCCATCGAGAGCTACACGACGGCGTTCACCTGGGCCGCGGTGATCTACGTGGCCGGAGCGGTGATCACCGCCCTGCTGCTGCGCCCGGGCGTCCCGAAGGGCGAAGCGGCGCCGGGCGCCGTGCACATGTAGCAGTTCCTGGTGGCGTGACCGGGCTTCGCCGCGAAGCCCGGTCACGTCACCAGCCCGTGCCGGTAGGCGTAGACCACCGCCTGGACGCGGTCGCGCAGGTCCAGCTTCGTCAGGATCCGGGAGACGAACGTCTTCACCGTCTCCTGGCTGATCACCAGCCGTTCCGCGATCTCGCTGTTGGACAACCCGTCCGCCAGCAGGCGCAGCACCTCCAGCTCGCGAGGCGTCAGCGGCACCTGCGGGGCGGCGTCCGAAGCGGGCCGGATCCGGGCGCCGTACCGGCCGACCAGGCGGCGGGTCACCTCCGGGTCCAGCAGGGCCGCACCCGTGGCCACCGTGCGGATCCCGTGCAGCAGCCGGTCCGGGGGTGCGTCCTTGAGCAGGAAGCCGCTCGCCCCGGCGCGCAGGGCCTCGTAGACGTACTCGTCGAGGTTGAACGTCGTCAGCACCAGCACCTTGACCGGGTGCGGGACCCCTGCTCCGGCCAGCAGGCGGGTGGCCTCGATGCCGTCGAGCACCGGCATGCGCACGTCCATCACCACCACGTCCGGGTGCAGCCGGGCGGCGAGGTCGACCGCCGCGCGGCCGTCGCCGCACTCGCCGACCACCTCGAAACCCGGCTGGGCGCCGATGATCGTCACCAGGCCGGTGCGGATCAGCATCTGGTCGTCGCAGACCAGGACCCGGATCGGGGCGCTCACGTCGGGTTCCCCGTCGGGATCCGGGCGCGCACGGCGAATCCGCCGCCGTCGTGGCCCGCGCTGAAGTCGCCGCCCAGGACGGCGACCCGCTCGCGGAGCCCGGCGAGCCCGCGGCCGCTGCCGCCGGGGGAGGCGCTCGCCGCCCCGTTCGTGCTGACCGCCACCGCGATTTCCCGGTCCCCGTGGTGCACTTCGACCGACGTCCGGCTGCCCCGCGCGTGCTTGAGGGCGTTCGTCAGCGACTCCTGCACGACCCGGTAGGCCACCAGGTCGGCGCTGCCCGCCGACTCCGCGGGCGTGCCGTCCTCGGTGAACTCCACCGGCTGCCCGGCCTGGCGGGCCTGCTCGACGAGCGAAAGCAGCCCGCCAGGCGACGGACGGCCGACTTCGGTGCCGTGGTCGGGGTTCAGCAGGTCCAGCAGGTGCCGCAGGTCGGTGATGGCCCGGCGGCCGGTGTCGGTGATCGCGGTCAGGGTCTGGTCCAGCCGCTCGGGCGCGGCCGTCAGGTACCGGGCCGCTTCGGCCTGCACGACCATCGCCGTCACGTGGTGGGTGACGACGTCGTGCAGCTCGCGGGCGATGGTGGTGCGTTCGGCGGCCCGGGTGTCCTCGGCGACGCGGCGGCGGTGCCGGGCTTCGGCGGCGCGGGTCCGGCGCAGCCACGCCCCGATGCCCCACGCGAACGCCAGCAGCAGGGAGAACGTCACGAACTCCGAGACGGGCTCCGAACCGAGCCGGGAGAGGACGATCGCCAGCGCCACGTACGCCACCGAGAGCACGGCCGCGGTGGTGCGCCGGTACCGTTCGAGGTGGACGCCGGCGCTCACCAGCGCGAAGCCGAGCCCGGCGGCGGCGACCGTGTGGTAACCGAGGACCTGGTCGACGGCGAAGCCGAGCGCCACCAGCGTCAGGCTCACCGCCGGCCACCGGCGTCGCACGGCGAGCGGCAGGCTTTCGACGGCCACCACCACGACGGCCAGCGCGTCGAACGGCCGGTCCGGCACGCCGCCGACCTGCGTCCCGTGGCCTTGGAGCACGGGCAGGAACGACCCGGCCAGCAACAGCAGCCCGAGGGGCAGATCACGGATCACGACGTCCAGCCGGCGCCACCGCGCCAGTGCCGCCCGGTGCTCGATCACGCGGGAAGTGTAGTGACGTCGGCGGTGCGCTCCTCGCGGCGCCGGGGCACCAGCCGGCCGCGCCGGTGGGCCAGCCGCAGGAAGACGCCCGTCGCCAGGAAGCAGAACAGCACCGAGTACAGGCTGCCCTCCGGCCCGAATTCGCCACCGGTGAGCAGCGGCGACCCGGACGTGACGGCGTCCAGCAGCCCCTGCGAGGCGCCCTGGCCGGAGACCACCGCGCCGAAAATCCCGGCCCCGGCGAAGTTCCAGCCGAAGTGCAGGCCGATCGGCAGCCACAGCGTGCGCGTCGCGATGTACGCCGAAGTCAGCAGGCCGCCGCCCTCGATGGCGATGGCGATGGCACCCCACAGGGTCGCGTGCTCGTTGAACAGGTGCATCAGGCCGAACACCAGCCCGCTCAGCACCAGCGCGAGCCAGGTGCCGGTCCACTTCTCGACGAACCGGAACAGGATGCCGCGGAACAGCAGCTCCTCCGTCACCGCGGCGGCGGCCATGAAGCCGACGAGCCCGAGCGCTCCGGGCACGCTGCCCCAGCCGCGGATTTCGTAGTCCCCGACGAGCGCGATGTTCGCGATGACGGCCGCGAACAGGGCGATCCCGACCAGCGTCCCCCGGCCGAGCGCGCTCCGGGCCCCCGGCCCGGCCAGCTCGGTGACCGGCCGCTGCTCGGTTTTCCGCACCACCCAGCGGTAGGCGTAGCCCGCGAGCACGGCGGTGAGGCCGCCGAACAACAAGGTGAGCCACGGGTTTCCGGCCACCGCGGCAACGCACAACTGCCCCGCGAACGCCACCGCCGCCACCGCCAGCAGCTGCCACACGAACCTCATGAGAACCCCTTCGCCTTTCCCGCGGCGGAAGCCCCGCGGCCTGGGAAGAACGCTAGGGATCCGGCGGCGGCGAATCGTCACCATCGAGCGGGCACCCGCGGGTAGCTCGCACGGGGGACGCTTGAACCTTTCGGGGGCCCGGCGCCCTAATAAGGACGTGGCCAGGGACGTCGAATTCAGCGAGTACTTCTCCGCGCGGGTCCAGCGGTTCCGCCGGGTGGCGTTCGCGCTCTGCGGGGACTGGCACGCGGCCGAAGACTTGGTCCAGGCCATGTTCGTGCAGCTGTACCGGCGCTGGCGGCGGGTCCGGCCGGGCACGGTCGACGCCTACGCGCGCCGGATCCTGCTGAACCTGTTCCTGGCCGGGCGGCGGGTTTCCGGGCGGGAGTACGTGACGGCCTCGGTGCCGGACCGGGAGTCGCCGCCGGGCCGCGACGCGTTGTTGCGGCTAGACGTCGAACGCGCGCTGGCCGGGCTGACGCCCCGGCAGCGGGCGATGGTGGTGCTGCGGTTCCTCGAAGACCTGCCGGTGAGCGAGGTGGCGGCGTTGCTCGGGGTCGCCGAAGGAACGGTCAAGTCCCAGACGGCCCGCGGGGTCGAGGCCTTGCGCGCGGCCCTGCCGGCGCCGACGGCGGAGGAGTCGTGATGGAGGACGTCCGGACGGCGTTGACGGCCTACGTGACCGAGGGCGAGCCGCCGCTCGGGCTGTCCGGCGACGCGGTGCTGGCGGCGGCCCGCCGGTCGCGCCGGCAGCACCTGGTCACCGGCGCGGTCGCGGTGTGCGTGGTCGTGCTGGCCCTCGCGCTGGCGGTGGTGGTGCTGCCGCACCGGGGCGAGATCGCGAGCACGCCGTGCCCGGGCGGCACGGACACGCGGACGGCGCTGGTCGAGCGGCTGAGCTGCCTGGTCGGGCGGGCGGTGCGCGCGCTGCTGCCGCCCGAAGCGCAGATCTCGCGGTTGACGATCCCCGGCGAGACGCCGCCGGCGGACCCGTTCCACCTGATCGCCGACCCCGCCGGGCCCCACCCGCAGGACGCGGTGTTCCACATGGGCGTCCGCGTGACCGACGCGCGGGGCACGGGCTCGGTGTACTTCCTCATCCTGCCCGGCGGCGGGGGTGGCCCGAAGTGCGGTGACCCGGAGCAGCTCGTCTGCCGCACGGAAACCACGCCTGCGGGCCTGCTGTGGCTGTCGACGCTGCGCTCGGGTGACATCGTGACCAACCGGGTGGGCTTGGCCGCGCCGAACGCGCACGTGCAGTTCTGGTCGACCAACAGCGGCGTGCTGTCGCAGACGGGCGTCCGGCTCCCGAAGCAGCGCTCGGAGCCGACGCTGACCCTCGACCAGGTGCGGCTGCTGGCGCTGACCCCGGGCTTGGACTTCCCGCTGTGACGTGCGGGCTCAGGGCACCAGCGCCACGAACCCGAGGCCGGTCGTGCGCTCGGCCACGTCGAGAGCCGCCGCCGGGTCGGCCAGGCCGGTGGTCACCAGCTCGACCGCCGAGAGGTCCAGCAGCCCGGACCGGACCAGCTGCCACACCGTCGTCACCGTCCGCTCGTCGCTCATCCACGAGCCGCGCAGGGTGAGGCGGCGGTGCATCAGGTCGCCGTACGGGACGGCCAGTTCGTGGCGCACGCCGCCGACGAGCACCAGGGTGCCGCGCACCCGCAGGCTGTCGTAGGCGGCCATCGTCGCGTCGGCCGACGGGGTGGCGCCGAGCGTGTCGACGGCCACGTCCACGGGGCCGATGCCCGCCGCGTCCGCCGCCCGGTCGCCGGTCAGCCGGTGGGTGCGCACGCGCGGGTCGAGCGCGGCCAGCCTGGTGAGCGCGGTCTCGTTGCGGCCTGCGGCCGTCACCGTCGCCGCGCCTTCCGCCAGCGCCGTCAGCACCGCCGCGCCGCCCAGCTGGCCGGTCGCCCCGACCACGGCGACGTCACGGCCGGCGAGCGGGCCCGCCGCGTGCAGGCCGGTGGCGGCGATGCACAGCCACGGCAGGAACGCCAGGCGGGCCGGGTCCGGGTACGCCTCCGCACCGGGCAGCTTGACCAGGGTTTCCTTGGCGCACAGGGCTTTCTCCGCGAAGACGCCGTCGCGCCACACCGTGCGCATGCGGTCGGTCCGTGCGCTGCCCGCGCCGGAGCCGCCCAAGCCGACCCAGCCCACCAGGATCTCGTCGCCGCCGCCCGCGTCGAGCAGCGCGGTGTCCAGCACCAGGTCGCCCGGCTCGACGTGGAACACGTCCGGCGCGACGGCGAGCACCCGCCCGACGCAGGACGGCCCGAGGACGAGGGGCACCGGCAGGCCGCCGCGGTTCCCCCGCACCACGGCTTTCGTGTACGCCGGGACGTGCGCGGCGAGCACCTCCACGAGCACGCCACCGCCCTTCAGCGTGGGCTCCGGCACTTCGGAGAGACGGACATCTCGTGCGGTGGCGATCCAAGCTTGCATGGCTCCAGCTTCGCGGCCCGTTAAGCTGGTATCCAGAATCGCCTTATTCTGGTACTGGAGGTTCCAGGGTGAGCACCGAACTCGGCGTGTTCCTCCGCAGCCGCCGCGAGCGGCTGGCCCCGGCCGACGCGGGCCTGCCGGCCACCGGGCGCCGCCGCACGCCCGGGCTGCGCCGCGAGGAACTGGCCCTGCTGGCCGGCATCAGCGCCACCTGGCTCACCTACCTCGAGCAGGGCCGCGACGTGCGCCCCTCCGGCCAGGTGCTCGACGCACTGGCCAAGGCGTTGCGGCTGACCGCCGCCGAGCAGGAGCACCTGCACCGCCTCGCCGGTGACGGCGCGATGCCGGAGGAGAACCTCGGCGAAGAAGCCGCGCCCGAGGTCGCGGGCGTCCCGGCGCTGCTGGGCGGAAATCCCGCGTATGTCACCGGGATCTGCTACGACGTCCTCGCGCTCAACGCGGCAGCCGAGGAGCTGCTCCGCGGCATCGGACGGGGCGGGAACATCGTGCGCTGGCTGTTCACCGAGCCGGCCGCGCGCGAAGTGCTGGTCGACTGGGAGCAGGAGGCCCGCGCGGTCCTGGCCCGGCTGCGGGCGATCGCGGGCCGGTACCCGGACCACCCGCGGGTGACCGGGCTGGTGGCCGAGCTGACCGAGGCCAGCCCCGAAGTGCGCGCGTGGTGGCCGCAGTACGACGTCCAGTTCAGCCACGCGGGCCACAAACGCCTGCGGCACCCCCGGCTGGGCGAGATCACCGTGCCGCACGCCGCGTTCCACGTCGCCGAGCGGCCCGAGCAGACGCTGGTGGTCTACCACCTAGTGACGCCGTGACCGCAGCGTCTCGATGACGTCGTCGTCCCAGCGGTGGGTGCGGATCAGGCGGTACCGCTCCGCCGCCACCCACATGTACGCCTCCGCGTCGGTGCGGTCGCCGATCAGGTCCGCCTGCCGCAGCATCCCCACCACCGGGACGAACTCCTCGTCGAACCACCGCTGCGCGATGCTCGCCCGGTCGCAGAACTTGCCTTCGTCCTGCATCAACCGGAAGCCCCACGCCTCCACGTGCTCGCCCAGCTTCGCGTAGTCCCACGGGTCCGACACGATCACCGACGCGCGTGCGTGGCCGGTCAGCGGGACGCGCTCCAGGAACAGCCGCCGGTAGTCCTTGACGATCAGGTCGCCGCGGTGGCGGATGCCGCTCGGGTCCAGTTTGGTGCGGACCACCGTCACCATGGCCTCTATTGTGGACAGTCCCTGGGCGAGCGCCACCGAGACGCGGTGGTGGCCGTCGATGATGAAATGCAGTTCGCCGACCCGGTAGACCTCGATCGGCGGGATCTCCTCGCCGCGGCGGGCGGCCAAGGCCAGCCGCTCCCAGCGCTCGCGGACCCGGGCCGACGTCGGGCGGAAGCGGCGGTCGAAGTCGCGGCTGCGGTCGACCGTGCCGACGATCGACTCCAGCTTGATCACCCGCAGCCCGATCCGGTGCTCGCCCAGGTAGCCGAGCGCCTCCACCACCTCGTGGAACGGCAGCATGATGTTGACGTCGTCGGGTTCGCGGCGCAGCCACGTCGAAAGCCGCGAGAGCACCTGGCCCCGGCGCGCGCGGAGGAAGTCGTTCTCCGCGTCGGCGCGGGGAAAGCCCGTCTCTTTCATGGCAACTCCATGATCCGGTGGCCCACCACGTTGCGGATCCGCGTCGAGCCGACGACCCGGTCCGGCACCGGCTCGCCGTGGGGGTGGATGTGGCCGTGCAGCAGCCACTTCGGGCGCAGCGCCTCGATCGTGCGGTGCAGGCACGCGAACCCGCGGTGCGGCGGGTCCGCGCGGTCGCCCAGGTCCAGCGGCGGCGAGTGGGTCAGCAGGACGTCGACGTCGTGGCCGTCGCGCCACCGCCGGAACCGGGCGCGCCGGACCAGCCCGCGGGCCCGCCGGGCCTGCTGGCGCTGCGTCCACTGGTTCGGCCCGTCGTTGTAGCGGATCGAGCCGCCGAGCCCGGCGAACCGCAGGCCGGCGACGTCGACGAGCCTGCCGTCGGCGTTGATGCCGCCCGCCGGGCCGGGCCAGGCCGTGGGAAATCCGTCCTTCATGGACAGCCCGCCGTAGCGGGTGTAGCCGCTCAGGTCCGGGTCGTGGTTGCCGGGCACGAACACGCACGGCACGTCGAGCGCGCTGGCCAGGAAGGCGAGGTAGTCGTAGGGCAGGTCACCCGCGCCGATGACCAGGTCGACGGAGTGGCTGCGGACCGCGTCGGTCCACAGCCGCTCGTCGACCTCGTCGGAGACGACCAGCGCTTTCGGCATGCGCCCAGGATAGGACGCCGCGCCGTCGGTGAGGCTTGTTCAGCCGTCGGCCGCCGCACGGCTTCTGCGGCGACGCGCGGCTGCCCGCGCGGGCGGCGGCGGCCTAACCAGAACAAGCCTCATTTCATCCCGTGCGCGAACCCGGGGTCGGCGACGATGACGAAAGTGATCACGAAGATCCACACGAGGCTGAGCGCGAGCGCCCAGAACTTCAGGTTGGACAGCATCCTGGACATGACAGTTCTCCGAAGGAATCCGGTGGGGAAAGAAGGGGACTCAGAGCCAGCCGTTCTTCCGGAATATTCGGTACAGCAACAGGCAGATGCCCAGGATGATGGTGATCACCAGCGGGTACCCGAACTTCCAGTGCAGTTCGGGCAGGTAGTCGAAGTTCATCCCGTAGATGCCCGCGATCATCGTCGGCACGGTGATGATCGCCGCCCACGACGTGATTTTGCGCATATCGGTGTTCTGCTGCAGGGAAATCTTCGCGACGGTCGCGTCGACCAGCGTGGACAGCAGTTCGTCGAACGCCGCCACCCGCTCCGACACCGTCGTGAGGTGGTCGGCGACGTCGCGGAAGTACGAGCGGACGTCGTCCGGCACCAGCCGCGTGTAGCCCTCGGCCAGCCGCTGGATCGGCGTGGCCAGCGGCATCACCGCGCGGCGCAGCTCGAGGACTTCCCGCTTCATCAGGTAGATCTGCTCGGCGCTGACCTGCGAGCGGGGCGCGAAGACCTGCGCCTCCATCACGTCGATGTCGTTCTCGATCCGGCCGGTGACGTCGAGGTAGTGGTCGACGACGTGGTCGGCGATCGCGTGCACCACCGCGGAGGGGCCCAGCTGCAGCCGCTCCGGGTCCTCGTCGAGCTCGCGGCGCAGCCGCGCCAGTCCCGAGTGGTTCCCGTGCCGGACGGTGATCACGAAGTCGCGGCCGAGGAACACCATCAGCTCGCCGGTCTCGACGATCTCGTTCGCCGTGGTGGGGGACTCGTGTTCGACGTACCGGACGGTCTTGACCACCAGGAACAGCGTGTCGTCGTAGCGCTCCAGCTTCGGCCGCTGGTGCGCTTCGAGGGCGTCCTCGACCGCCAGCTCGTGCAGCCCGAACGTGTCCGCGACACCCTGGATCTGCTGGGCGTCCGGCTCGTGCAGGCCGATCCAGACGAACCCCTCGTGCCGCTTCCGGACCTCCTTGATCGCCTCGGAGTGGGTCCAGCGGCCGGGCAGGCGCTCACCGGCGACGTAGACCGCGCAGTCGACGACGTACGCGGACAGCGGCACCGGGACCGGGCGCACGGGAACGGTGCCCTTGTTGCCGCGGCCGCGGAGGCCGCCGAGCGAAGGAATGGCAGGCATGGGATCTCCTGGTGTCGTGCGTGGTCGTGCGAGACGACGGACCAGGGGCGGAAATGCGTCCGCCCGGCGACACACCAGCGTTCCCGGGAAGAGAAGGCCTACCAGGAGATGAGCCGGCCGGCCGGTGAGGTGGGAACGCTGGGACTACTAGGGAGCGGACTATCGCCACTACTCATCGAGTTCCTCACCTCCTTCGGGCCGGTGCAGAGTGGTGGGGCTCGCGTTGACGCGCGAACACCGATGGTTGAGGGTACTCCTCACTACTGATGCGTGTCGGACCAGGCTCACGCGCCGTTACCGATCCGGCCAGAAGCAGGCCGCCCCCCAAGCGGCACGTAATCATCGCCACACAGCCGGAGGGCCGTGGCTGTGGTCGGATCGGTAACCAACGGCGCAGTACGTGACAGGAGATGACGAGTGCAGTTCGGTCGGTACTACGAGGAGTTCGAGGTCGGTGCGGTCTACAAGCACTGGCCGGGCAAAACGGTCACCGAATACGACGACCACCTGTTCTGCCTGCTCACCATGAACCACCACCCGCTGCACATGGACGCGCACTACGCCGAGGAGACGACGGACTTCGGCAAGAACGTCGTCGTCGGCAACTACATCTACTCGCTGCTGCTGGGCATGTCCGTGCCGGACGTTTCCGGCAAGGCGATCGCGAACCTCGAGGTCGAGTCGCTCAAGCACGTCAAGCCGACCTTCCACGGCGACACGATCTACGGCGAAACCGAGGTGCTCGACAAGACGCCGTCGAAGTCCAAGGACGACCGCGGGGTGGTGTACGTCGAGACGCGCGGTTACAAGCAGGACGGCCTGATCGTGTGTACCTTCCGGCGGAAGGTGATGGTGCCGAAGCGCTCGTACGGGGAGACTCGGGGCGGGGAGCAGCCGGGCCGGCCGGTGCCGCACGAATGAGGCTTTGATGGACCTGGACGGGATCAAGGGAGTACTGCGCACGTTCGCGGAAGTCGAGGCCCGCGGGGTGTCGCCGCTGTACGAGCACCTGGCGCTGCGGGCGGCCGAGGACGACGACGTCGCCGGGCTGCTGGCCGCGGCCCGCGACGGCGAGGTGCGGGGCACGCTGCTGATGGCGGTCGCGCACCGGCTGGTGCAGGCCGACCCGATCCACCCGCTCTCGCGGTACTACCCGTCGCTGGGCGGCTTCGACGGCGTCGACTCCGACACCTGGCCGCTGTTCCGGTCGTTCCTGCTGGAGCGGGCTTCGAAGGCGCGGGAGCTGATCGCCTCGCGGTACACGCAGACGAACGAGGTCCGGCGGGCCGCGCTGCTCTACCCAGGGGTGGCGCGGGCGGCGAAGGAAGCGGGCGGCAAGGTCTCGCTGCTCGAGGTCGGCTGCAGCGCCGGGCTGCTGCTGGGCCTGGACCGCTTCGGCTACCGCTACCAGTGCGACGGCGGCGACCAGCTGACGGCCGGCCCGGCGAAGGCGGCCGTCGGCCTGCACTGCGCGCTGGACCTGGCGCCGGGCGCGGTGGTGCCGAAGCTGCCGAAGAAGCTCGCGCTGCTCGACCGGGCCGGTCTGGACCGGGCGCCGGTGGACCTGTCGGACGAGGACGAGCTGGCCTGGCTGGAGGCGTGTGTCTGGGCCGACCAGCCGGACCGGATCCGGCTGCTGCGCACGGCGGCGGCCGAGCAGGTCCGCCACCGCCCGCGGCTGATCACCGGCGACGGGGTCGACGACCTGGTCTCGGCGGCTTCGTCGCTGGCGGGGCCGCTGGTCGTGCTGACCAGCCACGCCCTGGCGTACTTCCCGCCGGAGAAGCGGTCGGCGTTCGTCGAAGCTTTGGCGGGGGTGGCGGCTTCGCGGCCGGTGTGGTGGGTCTCGGAGGAGTTCTACGGCGCCGGGCTGGAACTCGTGCTGCCGGGCCGCGACGACCTTTCGGGCGCGGACGGGCTCGCGACGCTGGGCGTCGTGCGGTGGGAGGACGGGAAGGCCGAGGCGCACGCGCTGGCGCGGACCGCACCGCACGGGCAGCGGATGACCTGGCTGCCGCTGTAGTCGGGCGCCGGTCAGGCGCGCGGCAGGGCGTTCCAGTCACGCAACGTCACGTAAAGGAGCTCCACCAGCGCTCCAGCGGTCTCCAAGCCGGCAAGGTCTGCCGCATCGGACCAACGGACGTCCGTGGCGTCGTCACCAGCGGTGAGAATGCCGCCCTCGACCTCGCAGGCGTAGTCGAAGATCTCGTACGGCCCGCGCCGCACCGAGCCGACCAGTGTGCCCGGAATCACGTCGAGGCCCGTTTCCTCCCGCAGCTCGCGTATCACGGCCTTTTCGTCCGTTTCGCCCGGTTCGACTCGGCCGCCCGGCAGCGACCATTGCCCCGAACCGGGGTCGTTGCGGCGCCGGATGAGCAGCAAACGGCCGTACGGGTCGAACGCGATCCCGCCGACGCAGCGGATCGTGGTGCTGGTGAGGCCCTCCATGTCCCGAAGGGTAGACGTGACCGAAACGAAAAGGGACGTCCTGTACACGGAGAGTAGCCATACGGTATACTTCGGACCGCGTGCTGACCCAAGCGCGGGACTTTCCTCCCCTGCGCCTGTCCAGTGCGGTACAAGTAAAACGTCAGGATCTCTGCTGTTGTCCGGTGTCACCGTAAGAGACGGGATTTGATCGCGGTGAACGTGAAGAAGATTGCGGGCCTCGCCGGTATCGCGTTGGTGCTGTTCTTCGTCATCGCCCAGCCTGGGCAGGCCGCCGGCCTCGTCGGCAACATCATCGACTTCCTCCGCAGCTCGGCCGAATCGGTGATCACCTTCGTCAGCAACGTGTTCAAGGGCTGATCGCGGGGTTACCCTCGAACCATGTTCGCGCCACGCGACCCCGACGAGTACCTCCTCGACACCGAGCGGCGGGTCATCCGGATCCGCCGCCACTGGGCGGTGCTGCTGTGGGACACCTTCGAGGCGGCCGCGCTGCTGGCCGTCTGCGTCCTGGTGTCCTACCTGCTGCCACCGGCGCTGTACATCGGCCAGAACATCCTCTGGTACGTCGCGCTGCTCGTCGTCCTGCGGTTCGCCTACGTGGTGATGGAGTGGTGGGTCGAGCGCCTGGTGGTCACCGACAAGCGGTTCGTCATGACCACCGGGGTGTTCACCACCAAGGTGCTGATGATGCCGATCAGCAAGGTCACCGACCTCAGCTACGTCCGCACGGCCACCGGCCGGATGATGGGCTACGGCACGATGGTCGTCGAGTCCGCGGGTCAGATCCAGGCGCTGAACAAGATCGACTTCCTGCCGCGGCCGGAGGAGTTCTACGACACGATCTCGGAGCTCGTCTTCGGCGACAAGCAGAAGCAGGCCGAACGCTTCTCCATGATCAAGGCCCAGCGGGCCGCACGGGGCAAGAAGCCGGTCGGCTGAGCATCATCCCGCTTGGCGTGTGACGCAGCGCATCGTCGACAATGGACGGGATGCGCATCGACCTGCACGCCCATTCCACTGCCTCCGACGGCACCGACTCGCCGGCCGGGCTCGTCGCCGCGGCCGCGAAGGCCGGGCTCGACGTCGTCGCGATCACCGACCACGACACCACCGCGGGCTGGGCGCCCGCTTCCGAAGCGGTGTCACCAGGCCTGACGCTCGTTCCCGGCGCCGAGCTCTCCACGGTGTCGACCGACCCCGAGACCGGCAGGCAGATCAGCGTCCACCTGCTCGGCTACCTCTTCGACCCGACGTCCGAGCCCATCGTCACCGAGCAGACCCGGTTGCGCGTCGAGCGCCGCACGCGGCTGCGCCGGATGGCCGAGCGGATGGCCGCCGACGGCCTGCCGATCGACATCGACGAGATCTTCGGCCTGCTGCCCGAGGACTCCCCGCCCGGACGCCCCCACCTGGCGCAGGCGCTGGTCCGGGCCGGGCTGGTCAAGTCCGTCGACGAGGCCTTCGCCGACTACCTGAGCCCCCGTCGCGGCTACTACGTCGCCCGCCGGGACACGCCGGTCGAAGAGGCCATCGAAATGATCGCCGCGGCCGGCGGGGTCACGGTCATCGCGCACCCCTTCGCCTTCAGCCGCGGCGCGACCATCAGCGAGGAGACCCTCGCCGGGCTGGCCGCGCGCGGGCTCACCGGCGTCGAAGCCGACCACCCCAACCACGACGCGCCGACGCGGGCCCGCGTCCGCGAGCTGGCCGCCGAGCTCGGGCTCGTCTTCACCGGATCCAGCGACTACCACGGCACCAACAAGACGATCAAACTCGGCGAGTGCACCACCGATCCCGGGAAGTTCGAGGAACTCGCTTCGCGCGCCACGGGGTTCCAGGTCGTGAAGGGCTGACATGGCGCTCGCCGACGTCTTCGACGCGAAGCTCTTCATGAGCGCGACGATCACCTTGATCGTCATCATGGACCCGCCCGGCACCGTGCCGGTGTTCCTCAGCCTCGTCGGCCGCAAGCCGGTGGCGACCCGGGCGCGCGCCGCCCGGCAGGCCGTCCTGGTGTCCCTGCTGGTCATCAGCCTGTTCGCGATCGCGGGCCAGGCGATCCTGGCCTACCTCGGCATCGGCATCCCCGCCCTGCAGGGCGCGGGCGGGCTGCTGCTCCTGCTGATCGCGCTGCAGCTGCTCACCAGCAACGGCCACGAGCCCGAGGCGGCGGCCGACGACGTCAACGTCGCACTGGTGCCGCTCGGCACGCCGCTGCTGGCCGGGCCGGGCGCGATCGCCGCGACCATTGTGTTCGTCCGGCAGGCGGAGGGGCACGTCGGTGCGTACATCGCGCTGGCGCTGGCCATCGTCACCGTGCACCTCGTGATCTACCTCTGCATGCGCTACTCCGGTCTCGTCATCCGGCTGATCAAGGAAAGCGGCATCACGCTGCTGGCCAAGGTGGCCGGCCTGCTGCTCGCGGCCATCGCCGTGGAGCTCGTCGCGAACTCGGTCCGCGGGTTCATCGCCGGCGGGAACTGATCCGCTACCCGGGTTGTCCTGCCGGACAGGATTCGCCCGGTTCGTTGACATCGTTGGCACCGCTCCCGCAGCCTGAACCTCAGCTCAGTGGTTGAAACGATTCAACTTCGTGCGGAGGCCTCGATGAAGTGGCTCAGGACAATCCTGCCGGTGACGGTGCTGGTGGCGAGCGGCGTCGTGGCCGCGCCCGCCGGCGCCGCGCCCGGCTGGCAGCAGTACGTCGTCGCCCCGTCGAGCCGGGACGTCCGGCCGGTGCAGGTGCTGTCCACCACCGGGGACGTCACCAATCCCGGCGGCCTGCTGGGGCGCGGGGTGGCGACGTTCAAGCGGCAGGCGCCGCCGCCGAAGCCGGTCTGGCCCGCGGGCACCACCGCGGCCGCGTCGTCGTTCCACGCGCCGAACAACGGCGGGAACGGGCAGCCGCGGACGTACGACCCCGGCAACGCCGTCGACGGCAACACCGAGACGTTCTGGAACGACGACACGCTCGGGGCCTACCCGGACGTCCTGACGATCACCGCGGGCGCGCCGGTCGCGTTGCCCGGCGTCACCGTGCTGTCCAATGTGGACGGCGTGCCGCAGGACTTCACCGTCGAGGTGCTGGACGCGGGCGCGTGGCGCGTGGCGGCTTCCGTGACCGGCAACACGGCCGTGCAGCGCGCGGTCACCTTCGACCGGCCGGTGACGACCGCGCAGGTCCGGATCACCGTGACCGAGGACCAGAACACCCCTTCGGGCGAGTTCAGCCGCGTCGCCGAGGTCTGGCCCGGCGTGGTCGCCGACCCGCCGGTGCCGACCGCCGTCGTCGACTTCGGCAAGGTCGTCGCCGGGTACCCGAAGATCGCCTTCGCGGGTGCTTCGGCGAACCGGCCGGGCGTCCGGCTGGCGTTCTCCGAGACCCGGCAGTACCTGGGCGAACGCTCCGACTTCACCCGCTCGGACTTCTCCGGCGGCCCGGGCACCGACCAGTTCGCCGTGCCCGCGGCACCGACGGTGTGGCGCGACACGAAGGGCTGCCTCTCGGGGAACCAGGTGTGCGCGGACGGCCTGCACGGCTTCCGCTACCTGCGGATCAGCCTGGACGCGCTGGCCTCGGACGCGCCCCTTGCGCAGCCGTCGGGCGAGGTGCGGATCAGCGGCGTCTCGCTCGACTTCACGCCGTTCCTCGGCACGCCGTCGACCTACCGCGGCTGGTTCGAGTCGTCGGACGCCGAGCTGAACCGGTACTGGTACGCGGCGTCCTACACGAACGAGCTGGGCATGGACACCTTCCGCGAGTCCGATGTGGACCCTCGCGGCGCGTTTTCGCCTTCGCTGGACGGGAAGCTGGTGCTGCACGACGGCGCGAAGCGCGACCGTGACCCGTACGTCGGCGACGTCGCCGTCTCCGGCCTGACGCAGTACCTGACGCACCAGGACGGCACGGCCGCCCGGAACGTCCTCGCCGACCTGGCCGACCACCAGCGCGCGGACGGCTGGATCCCGCCCGCGTCGATCAACGGCTACACGCTGCCGCTGTTCGACTATCCGCTCTGGTGGGTGACGTCGAGCTGGGACTACGTGCTCTACTCGGGCGACACCGCGTACGCGGCTTCGTACTACCCGCATCTGGTGAAGACGCTCGACAGCTGGTACCCGTCGGTCACCGATTTGCGCGGGTTGCTCGCGAAGGGCCTCAACGGCACCGGCGGCTACGGTGACTACGCGTTCCTGCCGCGTACGGGCGAAGTGACGTACTACAACGCGTTGTACGTCCGAGCGCTTCAAGGGGCAGCCGGTCTCGCGCGCGCGACGGGGCACCCGGGCGACGCGGACCGGTGGCTTTCGCGGGCTTCGGCCGTCTCGGCGGCAGTGAACGCTCATCTGTGGGATCCGGCGGCGGGCGCGTACCTCGACTCGGCGACGGGCGCGGTGCGGCACGGCCAGGACGGCAACAGCCACGCTGTTTTGGCCGGTATCGCGTCTCCCGCCCAGGCCGCTTCGGCGCTGGCACGGCTCGCCGCGGGCGCGTTGCCGTACGGGAACCCGTTCATGGACAACGACACTCTGGTGGGCGACGGCACGAAGCGCGTGTACGCGTTCACGTCGTTCCCCGAGCTGCAGGCGCGGTTCCGGACCGGGCAGACGGCATCGGCGATCGACCAGATCAAGCGGATGTACGGCTGGATGGCCACGCACGACCCGGGCATCACGGCGTGGGAGGGCATCGGCGAAGGCGGCTCGCACTACGAGCAGGGGTACACGTCGGCCGCGCACGGCTGGTCGACCGGGGTCGTGCCGGCGTTGACGAACGAGCTGCTGGGTGTCTCGCCGACGTCGCCGGGGTTTGCGACCTGGACGGTTTCGCCGCACCCTGGTTCGGTTTCGTGGGCGCGGGGAGCGGTGCCGACGCCGAAGGGGACGTTGTCGGCTTCGTGGTCCCAGCAGGGTTCGGTGTTCTCGCTGACTGCCACCGCTCCTCGCGGGACTTCGGGAACGCTGGTGGTCCCTGGTGGCCGGCTGGTGCTCCTCGACGGGAGGCCGATCCGCGCGGCGGGTCCGCTGACCGTTTCCGGTGGTACGCACACGGTGTTGGTCGTGCGGTAGGGACTTCACGGGTGCCGCGCGGAAAGTGTCGGTGGTGGTGCGTAGCGTGGCACCCGTGAAGGAGCAGATGGGCTTCGACTTCGGCGTCGCGCAACCGGTGCGGCTCACGAAGGTCTCGCCGGCGCGGCTGGCGACCTTCGACGACTGCCCGCGCCGGTACCGCCTCGCGTACCTGGACCGGCCGACCCCGCAGCGCACCGGGCCGTGGGCGCACAGCACGCTGGGCGCGGTGGTGCACAACGCGTTGCGGGCGTTGTTCGACCTGCCGGTGCTCAAGCGCGTGCCGCAGCGGGCGGTGGCGCTGGTGGCCGAGTTCTGGAAGGACGCGGGCTTCGAGAGCGAGGAACAGGCGGCGCGGTACCGGGCGAGGGCGAAGGGCTGGGTGGCGGAGTACGTCGAGGACAACGACGTCACGCACGACCCGGTGGGCCTGGAGCGCTGGGTGTCGGCGCCGGTCAGCCCCACGCCGGGGGAGCGGCCGTCGATGATCATCGAGGGCCGCGCCGACCGCATCGACGCCCGTTCCGGGGAGCTGGTGATCGTCGACTACAAGACGGGCCGCCGCCCACCGGACGAGTACGAAGCCCGCGCCTCGCAGGCGCTCGCGCTGTACGCGGTGGCGGCGGCGCGGACGTTGCGCGTGCCGTGCACAACGGTGGAGCTGCACCACGTCCCGACGGGCACGATAGCGGCGGCGGAGCACACCCCGGAGAGCTTGCAGAGGCACTTGCAGCGAGCGGGAGAGACGGCGGCAGACCTCCGGCTGGCCACGGATACGCTGGAGGCGGGCGGCGACGGAGAGGTCCTGTTCCCACCCCGCCCGGACCGCCGCTGCGCATGGTGCGACTTCAGGCCGAGCTGCGCGGCGGGCCAGGAGGCGGCCCCGCAGGCCCAGCCCTGGGACCTGCTGGCGCCCTGAACGGGAGGGAAAGTGGCTTCACCGGACACCGACGAACTGCCCACCACCCCCAACCCGGCCCAGCAGACCCCACCTGGGGAGCGCACCGAGGCCGGTCAGGCGCCGGCCGGCGCAGCGGCGGAGGCGCGGGCCGAAGCTGATGTGCCGACAGCGCGGCAGGACCACAGCGGGACCGCCCAGGCCGGGCGGCGGGACCAATCCGGGCATGGGTCGGTGGGCGCTGCGGACCGGTCGCGGGTCGCCGGGCGACCTGCGGCCGATGTGCCGGCGGCCCGGCAGGACCACGGCGGGACCGAGCAGGTCGGGGTTGCCTCGCCGGGCGCCGAGGCGATGCCGGAGGCCGAGGCGCCGACGGTTGAGCAAGAGCGGGTCGAGCCCGCTGATGTTTCCCCGGACACCGCGGCGGACGCGCCGGCTCGGCCGGGTGGGCGCTGGTGGCGTGGGTTCACCGGCTCGCTGGCCGCCGGGCTCGCGGTGCTCGCGGTCGGGGTGCTGGTCGTCGGTGTCGTGTGCCTCTTCACGGACGCGCCCGGCCCCGGCCCGATCCTGCTGATCGGCCACCCGATCGCGGCGGTGCTCGCCGTATTGGCCCAGCGAGTCGCCGATCGCCGCGACGGGCCTCAGGCCGTGGGCGCGGGCCTCGCGGTGGTCCTGTTCACGGTCTCCGCGCTGACCATGTTCTGGCTCGCCTGACCCCATCCTCGCGAGTTCCGCCCCCAATCACGCCAGTCCCGCCCCCGATCACGCGAGATACCCCTCCAATCACGCGAGATGCCCGCCCAAGCACGCAAGATGCCCCTCGGCGCACGCCCCGGGCCGGGTGTTCGAGACCCGAGCTCACGTGATCGGGGCCGAGACTCGCGTGATCGAAGCCGGATCTCATGTGATTCGGAGCCGAACTCGGCCGAACCAGCCCAGACTCGCGCGACCAGCGCCCGACCGGCATGTCTGGAGACCGGACTCGCGTGACTGGAGGCGAGACTCGCGTGATTGGGCGGGGATCTCGTGTGTCTGGTGGGGCATCTCGCGTGATTGGCGAGGCATCACCGACGGAAAGGCCTACTTGAGGGCGACCAGGGTCGGGCCGCGCTGCTCGAGCAGGACCGGGCCGGCCGCGGACAACCGGACCACCCCCGTGTACCCGCGGCGCTCGACACCCACCGTCCGGACCGTCGAGCCGTCGTTCTCGTTCAGTACCGCCAGCCCGCCCTTGATCGGGACCACCAGTTGCTGTGCGAACGTCACCCCCGGCCCCATCGCGCTGCTCAACGTCCACCGCGGCGACAGGTCGTCGCGCGACAACGCCACCAGCTTCGAGCCGCTGAACCAGTACATGTTCGTCGTCGTCTGGGTGGTGGCCTCGGCTCCGCTCGGCGGTTCGGCCGCCAGGTCTGCCTGCGGGACGTCCACCGGGTACGCCGCCCGCTGGGTTCCGTCGCCGTTGTAGACCACCAGGAGCTTCGGGTCCGGCAGGACCACCGCCGTCAGGTCGCCCGACATCGCGATCACGCGGGCGTGCTTGCTCGCCAGCACCGTGCTGAAGCTGACCTGCGGCTCGTCGTCCTTCTCCGGCGCCGCCTTGTACACCGTCAGGCGGTCCGCCGGGTCGCCCGGGCAGCGCTCGATCACGCCGATCTTGCCCGATGACGCCGCCAGCGTTCCGTACGTGCAGCCCGTCCGCGGCTGCTTGCCCGCGTTGACCAGCGCCGGGACCTCGCCGTACTCCGCGCTCTGCACCAGGTCGTCGCGCCAGGTCGTGAGGAGCTTCTTGCCCGTCGCCGTCACGTGGGAGCCGTCGTCGACCAGCTGGGTGCCCAGCTCCGCGTTGCCGTTGCGCTGCGCCGTGATCCGGCCCGTCGCCGGGTCCAGCTGCGTGACTTCGCTGCAGTTGCGGCTCTTGTGGTACACGGCGTTCAGCCGCCCCCACACCGTGTCGAGCGTGCACAACGGCAGGTCACGCGTGTAGTGCCAGCGCACCTGCCCGGTGAGCGGGTCGCGGGCGGCGACCTCGCCGCCGTCCGCGGTGGCCACCGAATCGCCCGCCACCACCGGGACCGGCGTCGCCCCGCTGGGGGCGCTCCAGATCTCCGCCAGCGACCCCGGCACCTTGTCCGGGGCCGCGGGCAACGGCGGGGGCGGTGCCGCCTGGGTCCGGTCGGTGGCCGCGCTGTCGCTCGTCGCGCCGATGACCAGCGCGACGGCGAGCACCACCACCGCGATCAGTGCGGCGACCACCCTGTCCCGCCCGCGGTTCCACGGCGAACGACGCGCCTTGACCCGCGGGGCGGGCGGAGTGCTCTCGGGAGTGTCCTCGAGTACGTCCTCGGACCCGAAGTCCGCCTTTTCGACGTCGCTCACGTACCCGAACCCCCGATGGAGAAGCCTCAGTCTGCCGACGCAGGTGTATCAGACGTGGCGGCCGGACGGCGACGGCGGCGTCGGCGAGCCGGACGCTCGGCGTTCTCGCCTGCCTCCTTCTCGACGGCCGGACCAGTCGCCTCCGGGGCGTTGCCGCTGCGGGTGCGCCGGCGCGCCCGGGTGCGGCCCTCCGAAGGGGCCTCCTCCGAAGAGGGAGCCGCAGCCGCGTTGTCCGCGGCCTCGATCGCCTCCGCCGCCCGCGAGCCGCCGCGGGTCCGCTTGCGCGGGGCCCGGGTGCGCTTGCGCGGCGCGTCCTCCGAGGCGGGCTCGCCGCGGCGACGGCCGCGCTTCTTGCCGCCCAGGTCCTCTTCCTCCTCGGCGGCCAGTCCGGCGCGGGTCCGCTTGGCCAGCGGCAGCCGCCCGGTGGTGCCCTCCGGGATGCCCAGGTCCTCGTACAGGTGCTTCGACGACGAGTACGTCTCCACCGGCTCCGGCATGTCCAGGCCGAGGGTGTCCGAGATCAGCTTCCAGCGCGGCTCTTCGTCCCAGTCGACCAGGGTGACCGCGACGCCGGTGCGCCCGGCGCGGCCGGTGCGGCCGATCCGGTGGACGTAGGTCTTCTCGTCCTCCGGGCACTGGTAGTTGATCACGTGCGTGACGTCGTCGATGTCGATGCCGCGGGCGGCGACGTCGGTCGCGACCAGCACGTCGACCTTGCCCGAGCGGAACGCGCGCAGCGCCTGCTCGCGGGCGCCCTGGCCCAGGTCACCGTGCACGGCGGCGGCCGCGAAGCCGCGCTCGACCAGGTCGTCGGCCACCTTCTGCGCGGTGCGCTTGGTGCGGCTGAAGATCATCGTGAGGCCGCGGCCCTCGGCCTGCAGCGCCCGGGCGATGACCTCGGGCTTGTCCATCGAGTGCGCCCGGTAGACGAACTGGGTGGTGCGCTCGTGGACCGCGCCGGCGTCGTTCTCCTCGGCGCGGATGTGCGTCGGCTGGTTCAGGAACGTGCGGGCCAGCGTGATGATCGGGCCGGGCATGGTGGCCGAGAACAGCATCGTCTGCCGCTCGTCCGGGACCATCCGGAGGATGCGCTCGATGTCGGGCAGGAAGCCCAGGTCGAGCATCTCGTCGGCCTCGTCCAGCACGAGCCCGCGGACCTTGCCCAGCACCAGGTGCTGCTGCTCGGCCAGGTCGAGGAGGCGGCCCGGGGTGCCGATCACGACGTCGACGCCCTTGCGCAGCGCCTCGATCTGCGGCTCGTACGGGCGGCCGCCGTAGATGGCCAGCGTCCGGATGCCCAGGTGCTTGCCGGCGCCCTTGAGGTCGTTGGCGACCTGGATGCACAGCTCGCGGGTCGGCACCACGACCAGCACCTGCGGGGTGCCGTCGCCGGGGACCTGCACGCGGTGCAGCAGCGGGACGCCGAAGCCGAGGGTCTTGCCCATGCCGGTGCGGGCCTGGCCGATGAGGTCGTCGCCGGCCATGGCCAGCGGGAGCGTCAGCGCCTGGATGGCGAACGTGCGCTCGATGCCGGCTTCGCCGAGTGCCTTGACGATCTCCGGCTTGACGCCGAAGGACGCGAAGGTCGGGGCCTCGGGCTCGACCTCGACGCCCGCCTGCAGCGGGTGCGAGGTGTCGAGCGCGGCCGGGCCGGTCTCGCTGTGTTCCAGCGCGACGGCGGGGGGCTGTTCGGTTGTGGGAATTTCTGCGGTCAGGGTGATCGCCTCTCTCGTGACCAGCGCGCACCGCCGTTGGTCCGCTCGACACTCGACCGGGAGTAAACCCTGGTCCCTGGCGCTGATCTGGAGCGCGGAACCGGTCCGTCCCGGGAATGCCGGAAGAGGCGTGCACGCACATTGCAGTACGTCGGCAGGCCTCGTGGCCTGCCTGTTTCCCGACGCCGGTATGGCGTACGGAAGCTCGTTGTCGTGTGCCAGTGTACCTGGTCAGCAGTTTTTCGACAGTACCCGGCGCGCCGGAACCAGTGTGATCGGTCTCGTCCCGACACGCCCGGGTGCTTCGGCGATACCCTGCCCCCGTGACCGAGCCGAAAGAGATCTCCGAAGGCGTAGTCGACCTTCTGGGTGTGATCGCCTACCTCGAACTGTCCGCGTTCGACCGGCTGGCGGAGGACGCGCGCAGCGCCCCCACGCTGGCCGGCCGCGCCGCGCTGGCGACCATGGCGGCCGCCGAGATCGGTCACTACGGCCTGCTCGCCCAGCACCTGGCCGCGCACGGCGTCAAGATCGAGGACGCCATGGCGCCGTTCGTCGCCCAGGTGGACGCCTGGCACGCTTCGACGCCCCCGAAGTCGTACCTGGAATCGCTGGTCAAGGCCTACGTCGGCGACGGGCTGGCGGCCGACCTCTACCGGGAGATCGCCAGCTGGCTGGACCCGGAGACCAAGGACCTGGTGCTGACCGTGCTGGCCGACACCGGCCACTCGGCCTTCGCCGAACGCGAGGTCGCGGCCGGCATCGAGGCCGACCCGAAGACCCGCGACAAGCTCGCCCTGTGGGGCCGCCGCCTGCTCGGCGAGGCCCTGACCCAGGCCCAGTACGTCGTCGCCGAGCGCGACGGGCTGGCCGAGCTCATCATCGCCGGCTCGGGCGACCTCTCCGGAATTGCGGCGCTGTTCCGGCGGTTGCAACAGGGGCACACGAAGCGCATGCAGGCGCTCGGCCTGGGCTGAACCCGATGGAGTACCCGGAAGTGACGACGCGGTCGGGCGCGGACATGCGCCACCGGAACGAGCCGGTTCGGTTAGCCTTGGCCGGCACATCCCTTACGAATTTCCAGCGGAGGTCCCACGTGGAGGTCAAGATCGGCATCAAGGACACGCCGCGCGAGCTGGTGGTGTCCAGTGGCCAGTCTCCCGAAGAGGTGGAGAAGCTGGTCGCCGAGGCCCTGACGGCCGGTGACGGGCTCTTCCGCATCAACGACGAGAAGGGGCGCAAGTACATCGTCCCGTCCGACCGCATCGCGTACGTCGAGATCGCCCCGTCCGACGTCCGCAAGGTCGGCTTCGGCGTCGGCGACTGACTCGTTCCCGGCGGGAAGGCTGCCCCGCAGGGCGGCCTTCCCGGTTCACCGGATTGTGCTGTTTTCCTTGGAGTGTCGCTTTTCCGCGACCTAGCTTCGCCCGGTGACCACTCTCGAACAGGCCGCCGTCGCGGATCTCGTGCGGAACACCCTCTCCGCGCACAAGTCGTTGTTCCTCGCCACCTCGGGCCGGTCCGGGCCGTGGGTGGGCGGGGTCTACTTCGCCGAGAGCGGCGAGTTCACCCTCAACCTCGTCCTCGAAGACCGCGGCCGCACGCTGGCCGCCATCCGGGAGAACCCAGTGGTCTCGGTCGTGGTTTCGACAGGCTCGCCGATGCAGCCGTTCCTGCAGGCCCAGGCGTCGGCGGAGATCCTCGGCGGGCCGAGGACGCGCGGGTGCGCGAACTGCTCGTCGCGAAGGTCCCCGAGGCCGCGCCTTTCCTGGCCGCGCCGGTCACGGCCGTCCGGCTGAGCGTGCCGAAGTGGCGCGCCACGGACATCGCGAACGGCGTGCTGCCCGGTGTGGAACTGCCGGGACCCCGCCTGCCCTAGACGCTCGGTTGGTGGTCGGGTGAAGTCTTCAGATCACGGAGCTGGGTGGTCATCCCGTCGCCTGAGGCCGTCAAATCACTTTGAGCCGGGCCCGCAACCGAGAGCGCGAGGTGGGCTGGCTACGCAAGCTTGCGGGCCCGGCTCAAAGTGATAGGCCTCAATCAGGCGACGGGATGACCACCCAGCGACCCAACTCGATGACCGGCGGCCGGGAGCGGTAGTTGTGGTCATCCCGGAGCCTGCCTGTCCGGCGAGGACGCTTTTGTCTTTAGAGCCGCAGCTTCTTCTCCTACCGCGGTAGAGCTCTGCCGCGGCACGGGAGCGGGTCTGGTGAGGTGTTTGGTTGCCTTGCGTTACCGGCCGCCGGTTCGCGTCGACGAAGCACCCCCGAGAGGTGCGCGTCGACGAATCATCCGAGCGGGAACAGCCGAGTGACCGTCTAGGTGTAGTGACCATGGACGTTGTTGACCGTTGAGCGGCGCGTCGGGTTGATCAAGGCGAAGACCTCCGTGTGTGGTGCTGGTGTCTGACGCCATCACCGAACACGACGGAGGTCTTCGTGTCCCACCGTAATGCCCGGTTGACCCTGCACGGCCGCCGGTTGCTGATCGACCGGGTCACCGCGGGACGCCCGGTCGCCCATGTGGCCGCCGAACTCGGGATCTCCCGTGCGACCGGGCACAAATGGGTCCGCCGCTACCGCCAGCACGGCGAAGCCGGCCTGCACGACCGTTCCAGCAGGCCCCACCACACGCCCACCCGTCTCCCGGAGCGGACCGAGCAGCAGATCCTTGACCTGCGTCGGAACCGACGTCTCGGCCCGGCCCGCATCGCCGGCATCCTCGGCATGCACGCCTCGACCGTGCACCGCGTCCTGACCCGCCACCACCTGCCGAAACTGGCCTGGCTGGACCGCCCGACCGGACAACCGATCCGCCGCTACGAACGCGCCCGGCCCGGCGAGCTGCTGCATGTCGATGTGAAGAAACTCGGCCGGCTGCGCGAGGGCGGCGGCTGGCGAGCACACGGCCGCGACAGCCTCGAACGCCGCCGCGCCCGCTACGGAGCCCGCGTGGGTTACGAGTACGTCCACTGCGCCATCGACGACCACACCCGCATCGCCTACGCCGAAATCCACCCCGACGAAACCGCCGCCACATGTGCTGGGTTCCTCCGCCGCGCCGCCACTGCCTTGGCTGAGCTGGGCGTCGACCGGATCGAACGAGTCATGACCGACAACGCCCTGGCCTACCGCCGCTCCCACGCCTGGCGTGACGCCCTGGCCAGCATCGGCGCCGAAGCCCGCTTCACCCGCCGCTACCGGCCGCAAACCAATGGCAAAGCCGAACGCTTCAACCGCACCCTCGCCGAAGAATGGGCCTACGCCCAGCCCTTCACCAGCTCACACCACCGCGCCGAAGCCCTGCCAGAGTTTCTCCACCGCTACAACCATCACCGAGCTCACACCTCACTCGGCGGAAAGCCACCTATCACCCGCGTCAACAACCTCACGGGGCACTACATCTAGGCGTTCAGTTCTTCCAGCGTCGTCGGGACGTGGAACGGCGGCGTGCTGGTGCCCGTGATCCGGTACCGGCCCCACGGGTCCGGGTCCGACAGCTCGCCCGTCGCCGAGTGCTCGCCCGCCTGGATGGTGACGGCCTTCTTCTTGCCGCCCGCCAGGCGGGTCAGCTCCTCGTTCACCGCCACCCGGCCGTACCAGCGGTAATAGCCGTCGATCGGCTGGAAGTAGCCGCGCAGCTCGACCGTCACCGGGAGGGAAACCCCGTCGACCACCAGGGTGGCCGAGCCGCTGTAGCCGTCTTCGTCGTGCTCGCTCATGAGGTCTCCTCCAGGGACTCCGATGACTCCGGGGTGCGGCCCAGCTGGACCACCTTGTTGGCTTCCAGGGGCTGGTTCGGGTCGATGACCACGCCGTTCTGGCGGGTCAGGCCGTCGATGGCCGCCCAGATGATCTGCGTCAGGTACTCCACGACCGCGTCGCGGCTCATCGAGCGGCGGTCCAGCCACCACTCGCCGGTGTTCTGGACCATGCCGACGATGCCGTGCGCCCACGGCTCGGCCGCGCCGGAGTCCATGTTGAACATCCGCATGTAGTCGCCGAGCAGGGCGGTCAGCGCGCTCGCGATCAGTTCCTTGTCCTCGGCCACGACGTCCGACGACACCGGCTTCTCCGGCCGCCCGTGCGCCAGCAGCCGGTAGAGGTTCGGGTGCTCTTCGATGACCGTGAAGAACGCGTCGAGGGCCATCCGGATCCGCGGGACCGGCGCCAGCTCGGCGTTGATCGCCGGGATCAGCCGCTCGAAGAGGATTTCCGTGCCGCGCTGGCCGAGGGCCACGTACAGGTCGGCCTTGTCGTCGAAGTGCCGGTAGAGCACCGGCTTCGTGACGCCGGCCTCCGCGGCGACGTCCTCCATGCCGAGGTCCGGGCCGTGCGTGTCGAGTGCCCGCAGCGCCGCCTCGACGAATTCCTTGCGCCGGGCGATGCGGTGCTTGCGCCACCGGTCGCGCCGGGCGTCGCCGGTCGCTTCGTCGCTGCGGGAGGACTTGCCGGCCTGCTTGGTGCGCTTGACACGTTCGATCACCAGGGTCATGCTACGCAGAGGTAACTGTTACCTCAAGTTACACATCTCGAACGAGTGCGGCGGAAGGGGTGTCGGCAATGACGCGGACGCTGAAGGAACCGGATCGCGAAAAGACCGCGGACCGCCTGCTGAAGTCGTCGGCGAACAAGTTCTACGACCCCGACGTCGACATCGACTGGGCCGCGCCGCTGGTCGAGGGCAAGCGGTTCATCCTCGAAGAGCGGTCTTCGCTCTACGGCACCGAATTCTGGGAGAAGCTGACCCCGGAGCAGCGCATCGAGCTGGGCAAGCACGAGGTCGCGAGCGTCGCGACCACCGGCCTGTGGTTCGAGATCCTGCTGATGCAGATGCTGCTCAAGGAGGTCTACGAAGAGGACCCGACGTCCGCGCACGCCCAGTTCGCGCTCACCGAAATCGCCGACGAATGCCGGCACTCGACGATGTTCGCGCGGATGGCCGCGCGGATCGGCTGCCCCGCCTACGGCCCGGTGCCGTGGCTGCGGAAGCTCGCGAAGCTGATGCCGTCGATCTCCTACGGCCCGGCGCGCTACGGCGCGATCCTGGTCGCCGAGGAGGTCCTCGACCGGCTGCAGCGCGAGCAGATGAACGACGAAGGCGTCCAGCCGCTGGTCCGGATGGTCAACCGGATCCACGTCCTGGAGGAGGCCCGGCACGTCACCTTCGCCCGCGAAGAGGTCACGCGCGGCATGGCGAAGCTGTCGAAGGCCGAGATCGCCTACCAGCAGTTCATCATCGCGGTGATCTCCTACTTCGTGACGCGGGCGTTCATCAACCCCGACGTCTACAAGGCGGTCGGCATCCGCCCGCGCGACGGCGTCGAGGCGGCGCTGAACAACCCGCACTGGCAGGGGACGATCGCCTGGGCCGGGGAGAAGATCATGCCGTTCCTGCAGGAGTCCGGCCTGGTCGGGCTGCCGGGAAAGTACTTCTGGCGCAAGTCGTTCCTGCTCCCGGCGGGCCGATGACCGCCGTCCTCTCGCCCGGGCCGCGGTTCGTGGCGAGTGACGGCGCCGCGCTCAACGTCGTGTCCTCGGGGCCGGCCGATTCGGCGATCACGCTGGTTCTCGTGCACGGCTGGACGCAGGACCACCGGACCTGGGACTTCGTCCTGCCGCACCTCGACCCCGGCGTGCGCGTCCTGCGCTACGACCTGCGCGGCCACGGCGGCTCGGCGCCCGCCCGGGCCGGCGGGGCCACGATCGCGCGGCTGGCCGACGACCTCGCCGAGCTGATCGCCGACCGGGTGCCGGACGGGCCGCTGGTCCTGGCCGGGCACTCGATGGGCGGCATGACGCTGATGGTGCTCGCCGAACGGCACCCGGAGCTGGTGGCCGGCCGGCTGGCGGGTGCGGCGTTCGTGGCGACGTCGTCCGGCGACATGGACAAGCTGACCCTCGGCTTCCCCGGGCTGGTCGGCCGGAGCGTGACGCGGTTCGAGCCGCGGGTGGCGAAGCTGCTGGCGGGACTCCGGAGCGACACGCTGCGGCTGCGGCCGGGCATGGTCCGCTCGGGCGCCCGGCGGCTGGTGTTCGGCGCCCGCCCGGGGCGCGAGCAGGTGGACAGCGTCGTCGAGCAGCTGCTGTGCGCGCACCCGGCGAGCGCGGGGATGTTCCTGGACGCGATCGCGGCCCACCGCGGCGTCGGTGGACTGGGCGCGCTCTGCGACGTGCCGTCCGTGGTGCTGGCGGGGGAGAAGGACCGGCTGTGCCCGCTGCCGCACGCGAAGGTGATCGCGGACGAGCTGCCGCACGCGGAGTTCGTCCGGTTCCCCGGTGCCGGGCACATGCTGCCGCAGGAACGGCCGTACGAGGTGGCGCGCCGGATCAGCGCTCTGGTCCGCGCCGCCGCCCGCTGATTCCCGCCGGAGGCGGCACTTCCACCGGGGAGTGCCGCCTCCGGCCGGTCAGGAGTCCTTGAGCGGGAAGCCGCCACCGATGCCGCGCCAGGCGAGGTTGGCCGTCAGTGCCACCGCCTCCTCGCGGCTCATCGACTGGTGGTGTGCCAGCCAGAACCGGGCGCTGACCTGGCTCATCCCGACCAGCCCGACGGCCAGCAGCCGCGCCTTGTCCTCGTCGAGACCGGCGTCCGCGGTGATCGTCTCGGTGATCGCGTCCACGCTCGCCGACGTCGCCCGGTCGACCGCTTCCTGCACCGCGGGCTCGCCGCGCAGGTCCGACTCGAACACCATCCGGAACGCGCCCGCGTCGTTGCTGACGAAGTCGAAGAACGCGCCGACCGTCGCCGGGACGCGCTGCTTGTTCTCCGTCGTCGAGTCCAGGGCGTTCTGCACGCGCTTGACCAGCTCGTCGACGTGGCTCTCCAGCAGCGCGATGTACAGATCGAGCTTGCCGGGGAAGTGCTGGTACAGCACCGGCTTCGAGACGCCAGCGACCTCGGCGATCTCGTCCATCGCGGCGGCGTGGTAGCCGTTCTCGGCGAAGACCCGCTGCGCCGCGGCGAGGAGCTGGGCCCGGCGCTCGGTCCGGGGCAGCCGCACCCCACGTTGCTGCAACCGCGTCATCTCCGTCATGCTTCGTCCTCCCGTCATCGTCTTCTTCGACGGGCGGGGTCGCCACCGCGTGAAGTCGCCCTGAAGATTACTCGCCGGTACGTGTGCCGCGCCAAGGGTCGGGCATTCTGGACCCGTGAACACCCCCGTGCGGGCCCGGCCGCCGCTCACCCACGTGCCGCTCTCGACCAGGGCTTTGCCGTCGCTCGACCCGGTGCCGCCGCCCTGGCCGGCGGCCTTCGAAGAGGTCGGCACCGCGCGCCTGCACGTCCGCCGCACGCCCGGCCCGGACGGCGTGCCGGCCGTCTACGTGCACGGCCTCGGCGGCTCGTCGACGAACTGGACCGACCTGGCCGCCCTTCTCGCGCCGGTCGCCGGTGGCACCGCGATCGACCTGCCCGGGTTCGGCTACTCGGAGCCCGAAGAGGGCTTCGACTTCACGCTCCAGGCGCACGCGGACGTCGTCGTGAAGCACATCGAGGCCGTCGGCGGGCCGGTCCACCTGTTCGGCAACTCCATGGGCGGCGCGATCGCGCTGCTCGTCGCGGCGCAGAAACCCGAACTCGTGAAGACGCTGACGCTCATCTCGCCCGCGGTCCCGGACCTGCGGCTCGACCCGCGGCGGCTGTCGGACCCGCGGATGGCGTTCGCCTACCTGCCGCTGGTCGGCGCGCGCGTGCGGGCGCAGCTGGCCGCGCTCGGGCCGCGGGAACGCGCCGCGCAGGTCATCAAGCTGTGCTTCGCCGACCCGTCGCGCTTCCCGGAGAGCCGCCTGGACGAGCTGACCGAGGAACACGGCGCCCGCGCCGGGTTCGCCTGGGCCGCGCCCGCGATGGCGCGCAGCACGTTCGCCATCTTCCGGGCCTGGTCGACGCTGGGGAAGGCGTCGCTGTGGTCGGTCGCGCCGCTCGTGCGGGCGCCGACGCTGGTCGTCTGGGGCCGGGAGGACCGCGTCATCTCGGTGAAACGCGCGGTCCGGACCGCGCGGGCGATCCCGCGGGCCCGGCTGCTGGTGCTGCCGCGCACCGGGCACGTGGCGCAGATGGAGCGCCCGGTCGTCGTCGCGAAGGCCGTCCTGGGCATGTGGGAGCACGTCGAGGCGGGCACCTGGTAGCCCGATCGGGGGATGTCGAGTTCACCCGATGATCCGCCAGTCGGCGAGAGTCGCGCTCCGCCGCTGTGGCACCCTGGTGCGGTGGACCGGGTGAAGCAGGACGCGCGAGGCGAAGATCGGCGGTCACCCCACCGCGCGTCGGCCCGCCGGACGCCGTCCGCCGAGGACCACTCCCGCACCGGCCAGTACCGCCCGTCGAAGTCGCCGGCGCAGCGCCTCGACGAGGACCGCTACCGCCCGGGCAGCCGCCGGACCAGCGCCGAGCCGCTGAGCGCGTCCTGGAAGCCGGAGGTCCCGGTCGCGCCGGAGAAGGCGGACGAGCCGTCGAAGTCCGGCATCGCGAAGCTGACCAAGACCTACGGCTGGCGCGTCTACGCGCTGCCGATCCTGGTCGTGCTGACCGTCCTCGTCGTGGTCAACACGGCCAACAGCCCGGCCCAGCCGATCGCCGAGCAGGGCACCGGCGCCTCCGCGCCCGGCGCCGAGTCGGCGGGCGGCGACTCCTCCGGCGGCGCGATCGACGGCAACGGCGAGCAGCCCATCCCGGAGAACCCGGCCACCCCGGTCGACCTCAAGGTGCCGACCGCGGACCTGCCGGAGGGCATCCCGTTCACCCAGGCCGGCGCGGGCAAGTGGCACGTCGTCCCGGGCAGCGGCCCGAAGATCGGCAACGGCAAGCTCTACACCTACACCGTCGAGGTGGAGGACGGCATCGACCCGGCGAGCTACGCCGGTGACGACGCCTTCGCCACGGCCGTCCAGGGCACGCTGTCCAACCCGACCCAGGGCTGGACCTGGGACGGCAAGATCGCGTTCCAGCGGGTGGACGCCAACTTCCCGAACCCGTCGTTCCGGGTGAGCCTCACCACGCCGGAGACCACCCACCGGCCGGACGCCTGCGGGTTCCAGATCAAGTTCGAGGCGTCCTGCTACCGCAAGAGCCTCGGCCGGGTGCTGATCAACCTGGCTCGCTGGGTGCGCGGTGCGAAGGCCTACGGCGCCGACATGACCGGGTACCGGCAGTACGCCATCAACCACGAGGTCGGGCACGCGCTGGGCAACCAGCACGTCGGCTGCGGCGGCACCGACCAGCCGGCGCCGGTGATGATGCAGCAGTCCTTCGGCGTCTCCGACGACTACGTCTCGATGCTCAACGACATCCCCGGCGGCGACAAGGGCAAGGTGGCCAAGGACGGCCGCATCTGCAAGACCAACTCCTGGCCGAACCCCACCCCGCAGCCGCAGTAGCTCTGACATCCGGGGCTTCGCCCCGGGCCGGGGGCTCCGCCACCCGGACCCCCGAAAAGCGGTCTGTCTCACGATCCGGACGCGGGAAGACGAGTTTGCCTGCGCGCGTTGTGCATAGTGGGATGGACGCGATACGCGCGCGAGATGGAGGACCCATGTCAGCACTGCCGCCGCTCGTCGAGCCGGCTGCCGAGCTCACCAAGGAAGAGGTGGCCCGGTACAGCCGTCACCTGATCATCCCCGACGTCGGGGTGAACGGGCAGAAGCGGCTGAAGAACGCGAAGGTCCTGGTGATCGGGGCCGGTGGCCTCGGCAGCCCCGCGCTGCTGTACCTGGCCGCGGCCGGGGTCGGCACGCTCGGCATCGTCGACTTCGACGTGGTGGACGAGTCGAACCTGCAGCGCCAGGTCATCCACGGCCAGTCCGACGTCGGCAAGCTCAAGGCCGCGTCCGCGCAGGAGTCGATCGCCGAGATCAACCCGCTGGTCAAGGTGCACCTGCACACCGACCGGCTGGACTCGTCGAACGCGCTGGAGATCTTCGAGCAGTACGACCTGATCGTCGACGGCACCGACAACTTCGCCACGCGCTACCTGGTCAACGACGCCGCGGTGATCCTCGGCAAGCCGTACGTCTGGGGCTCGATCTTCCGGTTCGAGGGCCAGGTCAGCGTGTTCTGGGAGGACGCGCCGAACGGCAAGGGCCTCAACTACCGCGACCTCTACCCGGAGCCGCCGCCCCCGGGCATGGTCCCCTCCTGCGCCGAGGGTGGCGTGCTGGGCGTGCTGTGCGCGTCCATCGGCTCGATCATGGTGACCGAGGCGATCAAGCTCATCACCGGCATCGGCGAGCCGCTGCTCGGCCGCCTGATCAGCTACGACGCGCTGGAGATGAAGTACCGCGAGGTCAAGATCCGCAAGGACCCGGACACGCCGAAGATCACCGAGCTGATCGACTACGAGGCGTTCTGCGGTGTGGTGTCCGACGAGGCGGCTTCCGCGGCTTCCGGTCACACGATCACGCCGGCGGAGCTCAAGGCCAAGTTCGACAGCGGCGAGAACTTCGCGCTGATCGACGTCCGCGAGCCGCACGAGTACGAGATCGTCAACATCAAGGGCGCGACGCTGATCCCGAAGGACCGGATCCTCTCGGGCGAGGCGCTCGCGGAGCTGCCGCAGGACAAGCCGATCGTGCTGCACTGCAAGTCGGGTGCCCGGTCCGCCGAGGCCCTCGCCGCCCTGCACGCGGCCGGCTTCAAGGACGCGACGCACCTCGGCGGTGGCGTGCTCGCGTGGGCCAAGCAGATCGATCCGAGCCTGCCGACCTACTGACAGTGTGTCTTTCGCCCGGCCGGGAAACCATGCGTGAGCAGCGCGTCTTCTCATTCGTGGAACACCCGGCCGGGTAACGTCACGGCCGTGCGGTCAACCCTCGAACGTCCCCCGGCGCACGTCTGCGCGGCCTTCGGCGGCCCCGCCGACGACGGCGAACGCCTGCCGGATTCGACGGCGTGGCGCTGCGGCGGCCTGGTGCTCAAGCCGGTGACCGACAAGGTCCGGACCCTGTGGACCGCGCACGCCCTCGACTACGTCCGCGAGCCGGGGCTGCGGGTCGGCAGGCCGGTCCGGTCGACGGACGGCCGCTGGATCGTCGGAGGCTGGACGGCTTCGCGGTTCGTCCCGGGAACGCCCGAGCACCGCGGAGACGCGTCGGTGCTGGCGGCGGTGAAACTGCACCGAGCCACGATCGGCCTGCCCCGGCCGGAGTTCCTGGACGCGCGCACGGACGTGGACGCGATCGCCGACCGCGTGGCCTGGGAGGAACTCGAGGTTCCCCTGGAGGAGACCAAGGGCGGCCGCTGGTTCGAGGTCCTCGCGGGAGCCCGCCGCCCGATCCGCCTGCCATCGCAGGTGGCGCACGGCGAGTTGCTGGCGGGGTTGCTGTTCGACGGAGAAGCCGGCCCGGGTTTGGTCGACTTCGTGCCGTATTACCGGCCGGGTGAGTACGGCGCGGCGATCGTCGCGGTGGACGCGCTGGCCTGGGGTGGGGCGGGACGGGACTTGCTCGAACGCTGGGCGCACTTGCCGGAGTGGCCGCAGCTGCTGTTGCGCGCGGTGCTGTTCCGGTTGGCGTCGAACGCGCTGAACCCGAGGTCGACCCAGGCATCACTGGACGGCCTGCGCGCGGCGGCGCGCGAGGTGTCCGGCGTCTTGTGACCCACGTCCCAAGTCCCCGTGTCACCTCGAGGAGGCTCCACTGACCTCCCCACTCCCGACAGTTGGACACGGATCTCACCGGACGGGCGCCGGAAACACCGACGCAATGTCAACTGCCTGAAACATTCGGTCGAATCCGGTTAACACGGCCTCCTTAGCGTCAGGGCAAGCCCGAACCGCCGAGGAGGTGCCCGAATGCCGCAGGTCGACACCCACTGCCCGTACTGCGCGCTGCAGTGCGGGATGCGCCTCGAGGGCACTCACGTGTCCCCGCGGGACTTCCCGGTCAACGCCGGCGGCCTGTGCCAGAAGGGCTGGACCTCCGGCTCCCTCCTCACCAGCCCGAAGCGGCTGACCACCCCGATGCTGCGCGTGAACGGCGTGCTCGAGCCGGTCGGCTGGGACTTCGCGCTCGACTTCGTCGCCCGGAAACTGCGTGAGACGCGGGAAACCCACGGCCCCGACGGGGTCGCGGTCTTCGGCGGCGGTGGGCTGACCAACGAAAAGGCCTACCTGCTCGGCAAGTTCGCCCGGGTCGCGCTCGGCACCTCGCAGATCGACTATAACGGCCGGTGGTGCATGTCCTCGGCCGCCGCCGCGGGGATCAAGGCTTTCGGTGCCGACCGCGGGATGCCGTTCCCCGTCACCGATCTCAAGAACGCCGATGTCGTGCTGCTCGCCGGGGCGAACCCGGCCGAGACCATGCCGCCGTTCACCCAGCACCTGCGCGGCAGCGACCTGATCGTCGTCGACCCGCGGCGGACGCCGACCGCCGAGCTGGCGAGCCTGCACCTCGCGCCCGCGCCCGGTACGGATCTGGCGCTGGCGCTGGGCATCCTGCACGCCGTCGGCGAAGGCGGCCACCTCGATCAGTCCTATGTGGACGACCGAACCAGCGGGTTCGCCGAGACGTGGCGGATCGTGGCGAGCTGGTGGCCGGAACGGGCCGAGCGTGTCACCGGCGTCTCGGCCGCCGACATGCGCCTCGCCGCCGAAAAGCTCGCCGCCGCCCGCAACGCCTACGTCCTCACCGCCCGCGGCACCGAGCAGCACGCCACCGGCACCGCGACCGTCGGCGCCTGGATCAACCTCGCGCTGAGCCTCGGCCTGCCCGGCCGGCCGGGCTCCGGCTACGGCTGCCTCACCGGCCAGGGCAACGGCCAAGGCGGGCGCGAGCACGGCCAGAAGGCCGACCAGCTGCCCGGCTACCGCAAGCTCGACGACCCGGCCGCGCGCGAGTACGTCGCCGGCGTCTGGGGTGTCGACGCGGACAGCCTGCCCGGGCCCGGCCGTTCCGCCACCGAACTGCTCGAAGCGCTCGGCCAGGAGCACGGCCCGAAGGCGCTGATGGTGTTCGGCAGCAACGTCGTCGTCTCGGCCCCGCGCTCGCAGCGCGTCCAGGACCGGCTGGCGTCCCTCGACTTCCTCGTGGTCGCCGACTTCGTGCTGTCGGAGACCGCCGCGCTCGCCGACGTCGTCCTGCCGGTCACCCAATGGGCCGAGGAGGACGGCACGCTCACCAACCTCGAAGGCCGGATCTTGCTGCGCCGCAGAGCCTTGACGCCGCCACCGGGCGTCCGTTCCGACCTCGACGTCCTCCACGGGCTCGCGCAGCGCCTGGGACAGCCCGAAGATCGCTTCCCGGCCGACGCCGAAACCGTGTTCGAAGAGCTGCGGATCGCGTCCAAGGGCGGGATCGCCGACTACTCCGGCGTCAGCTACGACCGGCTGCGCGACGGCGAGGCCCTGCACTGGCCGGTCCCCGCGGACGACCACCCCGGCACACCGCGGATGTTCCTCGGCACCTTCGCGCACCCGGACGGCCGCGCGCGGTTCGTGCCGGTCGAGCACACCGGCCCGGCCGAGCTGCCGGACGAGGAGTTCCCATTGCAGGCCACCACCGGCCGCGTGCTCCAGCACTACCAGTCGGGCGCGCAGACGCGCCTGATCGAAGAGCTCAACGAGGTCGTCCCGGAGGCGTTCGTCGAGGTTCACCCGGACACCGCCAAGCGTGCCGGGCTCGAAGAGGGCGACCCCGCGCGGATCCGGTCGCGGCGCGGGGAGATGACCGCCAAGGTCCGGTTCGTCCAGAGCCTCAAGCCCGACCTCGTCTTCCTGCCGTTCCACTTCCCGGGTGAGCAGCGGGCCAACCTGTTCACCAACCCGGCGCTCGACCCGGTCTCCCGGATGCCGGAGTTCAAGGTGTGTGCCGTTGCTCTGTCTACTGTGGATGGTGCCGCATGACCCCGCGTGAAGTCGTCATCGTCGGCTACGGCATGGCCGGTGCCCGGCTGGCCGACGAAATCCGCCGTCGCGACCCGATCGCCGAGCGGGTCCGGCTCACCGTGCTCGGCGCCGAAAAGCACGCTGCCTACAACCGGGTCCTGCTGTCCGCCGTCGTCGCCGGCGGCATGAGCGCCGAGAGCGTCCGACTGCACGACGACGAGTGGGCCCAGCGCCACAACATCGATCTGCGGCTCGGCGTCGACGTCGAGCGCATCCACCGCGAGAAGCGCTGCGTCGAGCTGGCCGACGGATCCTCCGTGGCCTACGACGCCCTGGTTCTCGCCACCGGCGCGAACCCGTGGATCCCGCCGGTCGAAGGCCTCGAAGCCGGACCGGGTGTGGTCGCCTTCCGCAGCCTCGACGACTGCGCCAAGATCCTCGACGCCGCCCGCTTCGGCGCGCCGGTCGCCGTCCTCGGTGGCGGCCTGCTCGGTCTCGAAGCCGCCCGCGGGCTGGCCGGGCGCGGCAACCAGGTGACCGTCGTGCACCCGCTGCGGCACGTCATGGAACGCCAGCTCGACGCGGGGGCGGGGCACGTGCTGGCCCGGCAGCTCACCGAGATGGGCGTGACGTTCCGGTTCGGCGCCACCGCCGCCCGCTACCTGCTCGGCGACGGCCTCAAGCTCGACGACGGCAGCCTGGTCCCGGCCGACCTGGTCGTGGTCGCCGCCGGTGTCCGCGCCGAGACGCGCCTGGCCGCCGACGCCGGCCTCGACGTCGACCGGGGCGTCCTGGTCGACGACACGCTGCGCACCAGCGACGGCCGCATCCACGCCCTCGGCGACTGCGCCCGCCACCCGGGCGCCCCCGCCGGCCTGATCCAGCCCGCCTGGGAGCAGGCCGCAGTCCTCGCCGACGTCCTGACCGGGACGAACGCGGCGGCCCGCTACCGCGGCACCACGGCCGTCACCCGGCTCAAGGCCCGCGGCATCGATCTCGCCGCCCTCGGCGAGACCCAGCTCGAAGCATCCGACACCGGCGCCGAGGTGCTCACCTTCAACGACCCCACCGGTGGCCGGTACGGCAAGCTCGTCGTCCGCGAGAACCGCGTCGCCGGGGCGATCCTGCTCGGCCTGCCCGACGCGGCGGCCACGATCACCCAGTTCCACGACCGCGGGACGCCGCTGCCGGACGACCGGCTCGCCGTCCTGCTCGGCCGCGCGCTGCCCAGTGGCAGCACCCCCGCGGCCAGTCCCGCCGACCTGCCCGCCGCGGCGGTGATCTGCCGCTGCAACAACGTCACCAAGAGCCGGCTGGTCGAAGCCTGGAAGGCCGGGGCCACCGACACCCCCGCACTGGCGCGGGCCACGCGAGCCACGACGGGGTGCGGCGGGTGCACGGACACCGTCGGCGGCATCGCGAACTGGCTCGCCGCGCAGTGACCGATCCCCACTGACCACCACGAACCGCCGCACTGAGGAGCACGCCATGGCCCACCAAGGGAAGCACTGGATCGAACACTGGGAACCGGAGAACGAGCAGTTCTGGGAATCCACGGGCAAGAAGATCGCCCGCCGCAACCTCTGGTTCTCGGTCTTCGCCGAGCACATCGGCTTCTCCATCTGGACCCTCTGGTCGGTCATCGTCCTGTTCATGGGCAAGGACTACGGCTTCTCCGCCGCCGACAAGTTCCTGCTGGTCTCGACGCCGACGCTGGTCGGCGGCCTGATGCGGCTGCCGTACACCTTCGCCGTGGCGAAGTTCGGCGGCCGCAACTGGACGGTCGTCTCGGCGGTGCTGCTGCTGATCCCGACCACGCTGGCCGCGATCGTGCTGCACCCCGGCACGTCGCTCGGCACCTTCCTGCTCGTCGCCGCCCTCGGCGGGGTGGGCGGCGGCAACTTCGCCTCCTCGATGACGAACATCAACACCTTCTACCCGGAGAAGCACAAGGGCTGGGCGCTGGGCCTCAACGCCGGCGGCGGCAACCTCGGCGTCGCGGCGATCCAGCTCGTCGGGCTGCTGGTGATCGGCACGGCGGGCGCGACCGCACCGCGGATCGTGCTCTACGTCTACATCCCGCTGATCGTGCTCGCCGCGGTGTGCGCGTACTTCTTCATGGACAACCTCGCCACCGTGAAGGGCGACACCAAGGCGATGCGCGAGGTCGTCAAGGACCCGCACACCTGGGTGATGTCGTTCCTCTACGTCGGCACGTTCGGCTCGTTCATCGGCTACAGCTTCGCGTTCGGCCTGGTGCTGCAGAACCAGTTCGGCCGCACGCCGCTGCAGGCGGCCGCCGTGACGTTCCTCGGCCCGCTGCTCGGCTCGATCTCCCGGCCGGCCGGGGGCTGGCTGTCCGACCGGATCGGCGGCGGCAAGGTCACCTTCGCCACCTTCATCGGGATGGCGCTGGCCACGGTCGTGCTGATCCTGGCCTCGACGTCGAAGTCCCTGACGCTGTTCACGATCGCCTTCATCGTGCTGTTCGTGCTCACCGGCATCGGCAACGGCTCGACGTACAAGATGATCCCGGCGATCTTCCGCGCCAAGGCGAAGGTCGCTATCGCCAACGGCGCCGAGGAGGCGGCCGAGCTGCTCAAGGCGCGGCGGCTGTCCGGTGCGCTGATCGGCCTGGCCGGCGCGATCGGTGCCGAGGGCGGCCTGTTCATCAACCTCGCCTTCCGGCAGTCGTTCGCCGACACGAAGAGCGGCGTGCCCGCCTTCATCGGGTTCCTGGTCTTCTACGGGCTCTGCTTCGCCGTCACCTGGGCGGTCTACCTGCGGAAGCCCGCCGAACAGCCCACGAGTGAGCGCGGTCTGGCGCTCGCCGGAGCGGAGGTCTGAGATGCCCACCCTGGTCGTCGCCGGACACGGCATGGTCGCCCATCGGCTCGTGGAGGCGGTGCGCGCGGAAGACCCCCGAGGAACCTGGCACATCGTCGTCCTGTCCGAGGAGCCGCGCCCGGCGTACGACCGGGTGGCGCTCACGTCCTACGTGGACACCTGGGACCCGGCTTCGCTGGCGCTGCCCGGATCGGACTACGCGGGCGACCCGCACGTCGACCTCCGGCTCGGTGAACTGGCGGTATCGCTGGACCGGTCCGCGAAGACGGTCACCACGGCCTCCGGGGACGTCGTCGCCTACGACGCCCTGGTGCTGGCCACCGGCTCGAAGCCGTTCGTGCCGCCGGTGCCCGGGCACGACCTGGACGGCTGCTTCGTCTACCGGACCATCGAGGACCTCGACGCCATCCGCGCGGCGGCGATCGAGAAGCCGGGCCGCGGCCGCCGGTCGGCCGTCGTCATCGGCGGTGGCCTGCTCGGCCTGGAGGCCGCGAAGGCGTTGCGGGACATGGGTTTGTCCCCGCACGTCGTCGAGATGGCGCCGCGGCTGATGCCGCTGCAGGTCGACGAGGGCGGCGGCTCGCTGCTGCGGCGGCTCATCACGAACCTGGACGTCACCGTCCACACGGGAACGTCCACCAACGCCATCGAAGCCGACGGCTCCCGGCTGCTGGCCAAGCTGGGCAACGGCACCGAGCTCGACGTCGACCTGGTCGTGTTCTCCGCCGGTGTCCGGCCGCGCGACGACCTCGCCCGCCAGTCCGGTTTGGACCTCGGCCCGCGCGGCGGCGTCCTCACCGACGCGTCCTGCCGCACCGGCGACCCGGCGATCTACGCGATCGGCGAGTGCGCCGCGGTCGAGGGGCGCGTGTACGGCATCGTGGCCCCGGGGTACGCGATGGCGGAGATCGTCGCCGCCCAGCTCACCGGCGGGTCCGGGACGTTCCCGGAGCCGGACACGTCCACGAAGCTGAAGCTGATGGGTGTCGACGTCGCTTCCTTCGGCGACGCCCACGCGACGACCGAGGGCGCCTTGGAAGTCGCCGTCAACGACGCGGTCGCCGGAACGTACAAGAAGCTCGTGGTCACCGACGACGGCAAGACCCTGCTGGGTGGGGTGCTCGTCGGCGACGCGACCGAGTACAACACGCTGCGCGCGCTGGTCGGCCGTCCGCTGCCGGCCGAGCCGGGCGCGATCCTCGCCCCGGCGGGCGGCGGTGCCGCGGTCGGCGTCGACGCGCTGCCGGACGCGGCGCAGATCTGCTCGTGCAACGCCGTCTCCAAGGGCACGATCACCCAGGCCATCCACGAGGACGGCTGCGACACCGTCCCCAAGCTGAAGGCCTGCACCCGGGCGGGCACGGCCTGCGGGTCGTGCGTCCCACTGCTGGGCAGGCTGCTCAGCGCGGCCGGGGTCGAGCAGTCCAAGGCCGTCTGCGAGCACTTCCCGCAGTCGCGCGCGGAGCTGTTCGAGATCGTCAAGGCCACCCGGATCGGCACGTTCAGCGAGCTGATCGCCCGGTACGGCACGGGCACCGGCTGCGCAGTCTGCAAGCCGGCGGTGGCGTCCATCCTGGCGACCCTCGGCAACGGGCACGTGCTCGGCGGCGAGCAGATGACCCTGCAGGACACCAACGACCGGTACCTGGCCAACCTGCAGCGCAACGGCACGTACTCGGTCGTCCCGCGGATCCCCGGCGGGGAGATCACACCGGACAAGCTGATCGTCATCGGCGAGGTGGCCCGCGACTTCGGGCTGTACACCAAGATCACCGGCGGCCAGCGGATCGACCTGTTCGGCGCGACGGTGGACCAGCTGCCGCTGATCTGGCGGCGGCTCGTCGACGCGGGGTTCGAGTCCGGGCACGCCTACGGCAAGGCGCTGCGTACGGTGAAGTCGTGCGTCGGGTCGACGTGGTGCCGCTACGGCGTGCAGGACAGCGTCGGCCTGGCGATCGAGCTGGAACTGCGCTACCGCGGCCTGCGCTCGCCGCATAAGCTCAAGTCCGCGGTGTCGGGGTGCGCCCGGGAGTGCGCGGAGGCGCGCAGCAAGGACTTCGGCATCATCGCCACGGAGAACGGCTGGAACCTCTACGTCGGCGGCAACGGCGGCACCACCCCGCGGCATGCCGAGCTGCTCGTGTCCGATGTGGACACCGAGACGCTGATCCGGACGATCGATCGGTTCCTGATGTTCTACGTGCGCACGGCCGACCGGCTACAGCGGACCGCGCCGTGGATCGAGGAGATGGAAGGCGGCCTCGGCCACCTGCGCGCGGTGATCGTCGACGACTCCCTCGGCATCTGCGAGGACCTCGACGCGGCGATGGCCAAGCACGTCGACAACTACGCCGACGAGTGGAAGGGCGTGCTGGAGGACCCGGAGAAGCTGGCCCGCTTCACCTCGTTCGTCAACGCTCCTGGCACGCCGGACCCGGCGATCTCGTTCCGCGAGGAGCGGCAGCAGAAAGTCCCCGTCATGCTGGGAGTTCCGGAGGTGCGCCGATGACGACGTCGATGGAACGAACTTGGACGGCGATCTGCGCGGCCGGCGCCGTGCCGGAGAACGCCGGGGTAGCGGCGCTGCTCGACGGCGGTGTCCAGGTGGCGATCTTCCGGCTGCCCGGCGACCGGTTCTTCGCCCTGTCCAACTGGGACCCGTGCAGCGGCGCGGCGGTGCTCTCGCGCGGCATCGTGGGGGACGCGGACGGCGTGCCGGTGGTCGCTTCGCCGGTCTACAAGGAGCGGTTCGTCCTCGAAACCGGCCGGTGTCTGGACGCCGCGGACGTCTCGGTGCCGGTCTACGAGGTGCGTGTGCGGGAAGGCGTCGTCGAAGTGGAGAGCCCGTGAGCGATGTGCTCCCGCTGGCCGGTTTCGTGATCGGCATCACCGCGGCGCGCCGGGCTGACGAGCTCGGCGCGCTGCTGGTGCGCAAGGGGGCGAGCGTCCGCTACGGCCCGGCGATCCGGATCGTGCCGCTGACGGACGACACCGAGCTGCACGCGGCGACCACCGCGTTGCTGGCCTCGCCGGTGGACGCGGTCGTCGCGACCACCGGCATCGGCTTCCGCGGCTGGCTCGAGGCGGCCGAGGGCTGGGGGCTGGGGGACACCCTGCTCGACCGGCTGTCGTCGGCGACGCTGCTGGCGCGGGGGCCGAAGGTGACCGGCGCGCTGCGGGCGGCCGGGCTGTCGGAGTCGTACTCACCGGCGTCCGAGAGCAACGCGGAGCTGCTGCAGCACCTGCTCTCGTCGGGGGTCGACGGGCTGCGGATCGCGGTCCAGCTGCACGGCGAGCCGCTGCCGTACTTCGTGGACACGCTGCGCGCGGCCGGCGCCGAGGTGATCGAGATCCCGGTGTACCGCTGGGTCGGGCCGGCCGACCCGGGCCCGGTGGACCGGCTCTTGGACGGCGTCCTGGACGGGTCGATCCACGCACTGCCGTTCACCAGCGCGCCGGCGGCGGCGTCGCTCATCGCACTGGCCCGGCGCACGGGCCGGCTGCCGGGGCTCGTCACGGCGCTGTCCGGCCGGTGCGTGGCCGCGTGCGTCGGCCCCATCACGGCCGGCCCGTTGGCGGCCTTGGGGGTGCCGACGGTCCAGCCGCACCGAGCGCGGATCGGAGCGCTGGCCAGGACGGTGGCCGAGACCCTGGTGGCCCGCTCCCCGCGGTTGCGCGCGGGCGGACGTTCGATCGAGCTCCGCGGCCAGGCGGCGATCGTGGACGGCGAGTGGTGCGAAGTGGCCCCGGCGCCGATGGCGTTGTTGCGGGCGCTGGCGGCGTCACCGGGGCGGGTGGTGTCGCGGCGCGAGCTGATCTCGGCGCTGCCGGGAGGGGGCGAGGAGCACGCGGTGGAGACGGCGATCGGACGGCTGCGGACGTCACTGGGCGGCGGGAAGGTGGTCCAGACGGTGGTGAAGCGGGGGTACCGGCTGGCCGTCGACGTCTGACGGGCGTGTCAGGGGCCGTGTCAGTGCGGTGGCCCTCCGGTGTCAGCGGGTCCGGCGAAAGTGGTTCTCATCAGCCACTTCGCTTCGTCAAGGAGAATCCGATGCACGAGTTCACCACCACCGCCCCGATCACCACCGTCCTTTCGATCCCCGCCGGCCGCGTCCGGTTCGCCGCTTCTCTTCGTGAGGACACCGTCGTGGAGGTCCTGCCGGCCGACCCGGCGAAGAGCCGCGACGTGAAGGCCGCCTCGGAAGCCTCCGTGACCTTCGACGACGGCGTCCTGCGCGTTTCGCTCGAAGCCCGGAACCAGTACTTCGGTCCGTCCGGGGCGGTCGACGTGACGGTTTCGCTGCCTGCCGGTTCTTCGGTGGAGGCCAAGGCCGCCAGCGTCTCGCTGAGGGGCGTCGGTCGCCTCGGCGACGTCACGGTCTCCGGTGCCCACGGCGAGGTGGCCTTCGACGAGGCCGCGAGCCTGCGCCTGACGGCCCACGCGGGCGACGTGTCGATCGGCCGCCTGACGGGCCCGGCGGAGATCACCACGGGCAAGGGCGACATCCGCATCGCCGAGGCGGCGAGCGGCGACCTGGTCTTGAGCACCCAGGCCGGGAACATCGAGGTCGGCGCGGCGGCGGGCGTCTCGGCGTCCCTGGACGCGGGGACGACGTACGGCCGGATCCGGAACGCGCTGAAGAACGAGGGAACGGCAGGGCTGAGGATCCAGGCGACCACGGCGTACGGCGACATCGACGCCCACAGCGTGTGAGGGCGGCGGGAGGCGCCCCGATGTGGGAGTCGCTTTTGCGGGAAACACATCGGGGCGCCGGGAGCCGACCGAAACTGTCGGTGCCTGCCGGTAGAGTGGAAAACGGGGGGGCGTCCCCGCGGGCGAGGCTCAGCCGGCCCAGGTCACCGCGAGTTTCTCGAACCCCCGGGCCGCCGCCACACGCGCCGCCTCCGCTTCTGCCTCTTCACGAACCGCCGGGCGCAGCGGGTCGAATGCCGTCAGGGTCACCGTCAGCTTCGACCCGCTGCCCTTCGTGCGCCACGTTCCCGCGATGTCGCCGTCCGCCAGCAGCACCCCCGGGTTCCCCAGCATCTTCCAGACCTCCTTGCGCCGCAACGGGTCCGGGACCAACAGCGTCTTGTCTCGTGCCTGGATGAACGGGTCCAGCGGGGGCAGCAGCCGCACCACGTCCGGCTCCGGTGGGTTCTCCAAGGCCGGCAGCCGGTCCGCGGGCAGGTACCGGGTCTTCCCCTCGACGTCCACCGGAACCAGGTCCGCCGGCCACGTCCGGTCGACCACCGCGCGGGCCGTGCCCGCGAACTCCGCCGCGTCGCCCGGGGAGGCCGGGCCGTTGAGGCGCAGGTACCGCTCGACCAGCGCCGTCGCCGCGGCCGGGTCCGGGGTTTTCCGCAGCCGCCCCCGGCCCTCCAGCGGGGCCAGCGTTGCCGGGGATGCTCCCGTCACCAGGCGGACGCCGCCGAGCGGGGACGCGATGCGCATCAGCTGCTCGTGGATGTGCGTCGCGTTGCAACCCCGGCACCACCGCGCGAACGACGGCGGCAGGCGCTGGGTGACCGCCGTCGACACCGCGCCCTTCGTCATCGGCGCCGTCACGACCTCGCGCAGCGCCGCCGCCGCGGTGAACACCACCTCCGTCGCCGCCAGGCCCGTTGCCGCCAGTTCCTTGCGCTGCCACAGCATCCGGGCCAGCGCGTCCGCGTCGTCCAGCGGGATCAGCGCGCGGAGCGCCTCCGGCAGGTCGGTGCGCAGGTGGTGGTGCGGCGCGCCCCGCAGCGTCCAGGCCAGGACCAGCCGCTCGTCCTCCAGGGACACCGGGCCGTCGAGCCGGGCCACCAGGGCGAGCAGCGCGGTGTCGCGCATGCTGTCCTGCAGCCCGGCCCGGACGACCGCGAGGTCGGCGACGTCCTTCGCCGAGCGGTGCAGCCCGTGCTCGGCGACGCGGTAGGCGAGTACCTGGCGACGGTCCACTTGCGACTCCTAGAACGCGTACTCGAACGTGTAGCCCACCTTGTCCTCGCCGGTCGCGCCGCCGGCGGTCCCGCCGCCGGTCAGGCCGGCCAGCCCGCCGGTGGCCGAACCGGGGACGACCTCGAAGGTCGAGGCGAAGCCCTTGGCGTCGAACGTGTACTCGTGGCGCACGATGAACGTCCCTTCGCGACCGTCGACCTTGCCCTCGATGCGCTCGAAGCTCGGCGACGTCGTCTGCCCGCTGTCATAGCCTTCGCCCGCGTAGTACAGCAGAAGGTCGCAGATCGACTCGCCCTCGATGACGCCTTCATACGCGAACGTGACGTGCGCGTAGGCCACCCGCGGGCCGCCTTCGGCGCCGCTGACGATCTTTTCTTCCCAGTTCTTCGTCGAGAATCGGTTCATGGGTGCCACCCTGCCGGGGATACCTGTCAGCTTGTGTCAGGTATTTCTGCGAAGATGGGTGAATGCGCGCCAGCCGCCTCCTGTCCGTCCTCCTGCTGTTGCAGAACCGCGGCCGGATGACGGCCGAGGAGCTGGCCGAAGAGCTCGAGGTCTCGGTGCGGACGGTCTACCGGGACATCGACGCGCTCTCCGCGTCCGGCGTCCCGGTGTACGCCGACCGCGGCCGGACCGGCGGCTACCGGCTCGTCGACGGCTACCGCACCCGGCTCACCGGGATGACCGAGGAAGAGGCCCAGTCGCTGTCGCTGGCCGGGCTCCCGGTGGCGGCCGCCGAGCTGGGGCTGGGCACGGTGCTGGCGGCGGCGCAGCTCAAGCTGTACGCGGCGCTGCCCGCCGAGCTGCGCGACCGCGCCGGGCGCGTCGCCGAGCGGTTCTACCTGGACGTCCCCGGCTGGCACCGCGGCATCGAAAGCCTGCCGGCGCTGTCGGCGATCGCCGACGCCGTCTGGTCGTCGCACCGGATCCGGATCCGCTACGAACGCTGGGGGCAGCGAATCGTCGAACGGGACGTCGAGCCGCTGGGGCTGATCCTCAAGGCGGGCAACTGGTACCTCGCCGGCCGCTGCGACGGCACCGACCGCACCTACCGGATCTCGCGCGTGCTGGAGCTGACCGACCTCGGCGAGGTGTTCGAGCGGCCGGACGGCTTCGACCTCGCGCGCTACTGGCAGGAGTGGTCCGAGCAGTTCGAACGCCGGATGTACCCGCGCGTCGCGGTGGTGCGCCTTTCGCCGCGGGCGCAGGCTCTCGTACCGTTCTACGCAGGTTCTGTCGGCGCCCGCGCGTTGCGCGAGTGCCCGAACGAGCCCGACGCGGACGGCTGGCTCACCGTGGAGCTGCCGGTGGAGCCGGGCGAACCGGCCATCGGCGAGCTGCTGCGCTTCGGGCCGCACCTGGAGGTCCTCCAACCGGCGGACCTGCGGGCGGAGCTGGCGGAAGCGATCGAGGAGATGGGCGCGTTCTATGGGTGAGCTGAGCGGCATCGCCATCGGGGTCACGGCCGAGCGGCGAGCCGGCGAGTTCATCGCCGCCCTCGAACGCTACGGCGCCGAGGTCCGCCACGCGCCGACGATCACCATCGTGCCCCTGGACGCCGACCCCGAGCTGCGCGCGGGCACCGAAGCAGTGCTGGCGGCGCCGGTCGGGTACACGGTGGTCACGACGGGTGCGGGCTTCCGCGGCTGGCTCGGCGCGGCCGAAGGCTGGGGCCTGCGCGACCGGCTCGTGGCGGCGATGGGCGAGTCCCGGATCTACGCGCGAGGCCCGAAGGCGGTCGGCGCAGTCCGCGGCGCCGGCCTGCGCGAGTCCTTTTCGGCTGCCTCGGAGTCCAACGCGGAACTGTTCGGGGAGCTGGCCGCGGCCGGGCTCGAGGGCGAGCGGGTGGCCGTCCAGCTGCACGGAACGAGGCTGCCGGAGCTCACGGACTCGTTGGTGCGGGCGGGCGCCTCGCTGGTCGAGCTGCAGCCGTACCGCTGGCACTCGCCGCCGGACGTGACGCCGGTCCACGACCTGATCGGCGCGGCCGTGGCCGGCCGGCTGGACGCACTGGCCTTCACGAGCGCCCCGGCGGCGGCGAACTTCCTGACGCTGGCCCACGCATCCGGCCACTACGACGAGCTGCTGGCGGCGCTGCGCGGCCCGCTGGTGTGCGCGTGCGTCGGCCCGGTGACGGCGGCGCCCCTGGAGGCCGCGGGCATCGGGACACTGCAGCCCCACCGCCAGCGCCTGGGCGCCCTGGTGAAGCTGCTGGTCACGGAGCTGGGGAAGGGCTAGGCCGCTGGCCCTTCCGCCGCATGGACTGCCGGTAGCTGGGGGTGAAGCTGCTGCTCACGAGCTGGGAAGGGTTAGGCCGCCGCCTGCGCTGCCGGTGGCTCGGTGGCTTGGTGAAGCTCCTGACTACAGAGCTTCGAAAGAGCCAGGCAGCGGGCAGTTCCGCCGAAGCTACTGCTCCGAAGCGCGTCAAGACTCAGTCGTCGGCAGGCACTTCGCCCGCCTCCGCCGCCCGGACCGCCTCGCGCCCGGCCGCCTCCTCACTCATCCCGAGCCGCCAGTAGCCGGTGAAGCAGATCAGCCGCTTGGCGATCTCGCGTTCCCGCACCAGGTGGCGTCGCACCGCCTTCACCACGCCCGCCTCTCCCGACACCCACGCGTACGGCGTCCCACCCGGGAACGTCGCCGCGCGCACCGCCTCCAGCAACGCCTCGCCCAACGGCCGCGCGCCGCGGACCACCCAGTGGATCTCCACCGCTCCGCGCGTCTCGAACACCTGCCGCTCCGCGCGGTCGCCCAGCTCGACATACACCGAAGCCCGCGCGCCCTGCGGGAGCTGCTCGATGATCGCGCCGATCGCCGGCAGCGCCGTCTCGTCGCCCACCAGCAACTGCCAGCCGCACTCCTCGGGCAGCGAGTACAGCCCGTACGGCCCGGTGAACACCACCCGGTCGCCCGGCCGCACCCGCGCCGCCCACGCCGAGGCCGGCCCCGAATCGCCGTGCAGGACGAACTCGACGTCGAGCTCCGCCACCTCCGGGCGGTGGGCCCGGACCGTGTACGTCCGCATCGGCGGCCGGACGGCGTCCGGCATCGCCAGGTACGTCCGGTACCAGGACATCACGTCGGCGGCGGCCTCCGGCAGCACCGGCGCCGCCTGCCCCGGCAGCGGGAAGAACACCTTGACGTACTGGTCGGGCGCACCCGGCGGCACGTCGCGGAAGCTCTCCGCGGTGAACGTCACGCGCACCAGGTGCGGCGTGACCGGCCGGACGGCGGTCACCCGAGCCCGGTGGTACGTCAGGGCGGGGCGCTCCAGCTGAGTCGTCATTAGGCGAGGCTAACCTAACGAACGCGGTTCAGAACAGTCCTTCCGGCTGGGTTTCCTCCTTTCCGTCCGGTTTCCACCGGTACTTCCGCAGGTCGACGCGCTGGCCGTCGGCCAGGACGCCCTCCGCTCGCAGGCGCTCCAGCTGGTCGTGGACCAGGTGTGGCGCCGGGGTGCCGTTCGCGCGCAGGATCCGGTGCCACGGCAGGTCGTGCCCGTCCTCCGCCAGGATCGCGCCGACCAGCCGCGGCGACGGCGCCCCCGCGAGGGTCGCGATGTCGCCGTACGTCGCCACCGTGCCGGCCGGCACCGACTCGATGATCTCCCGCACGCGCTCGTGCAGAACGTCGTCCATGGCCCCTACTGTGCCCGACACCACCGACAGTTTTCGCAGCCGTCCGCCGCACCGCTGGGCGCCTTCACCGAACGGACCCCCGCTAAGCCGTGCCGGTGCGCCACCCGGGGGACCCGGCGTGGTTCCATCGCGGGGTGAACGGGAGGCGAACGGCGCAGGCGGACGCGCGGCTGGTGCGCACGCCGAACACCGCCACACCCGCGTTCACCTGGGACGAAGGCGCGCGGCGCGTGCTCTCCGCACCCGGCGGGTTCCTCCGCGTGCTCGGCGGTCCCGGCACCGGCAAGACGGCGCTGCTGGCCTCGGCCGCCACCCGCCGGATCGCCGAGGGCGCCGACCCGGAGAGCGTGCTCGTGCTCACCACCTCCCGCAAGTCCGCCGACGCGCTGCGCGCCGACATCACCCGCCGGCTCACCGCCGACCCCGACCTGGCGCGGCCGCTGCCCCGGACCGTCCGCGAACCCCTGGTCCGCACCGTGCACTCCTACGCCTACTCGCTGCTGCGGCTGGAGGCGATGGCCGAGGAGCTGCCGCCGCCGCGGCTGCTGGCCGGGGCCGAGCAGGACGTCGTCGTCCGCGAGCTCCTGGCCGGTGACCTCGACGAAGGTGCCGAGTACTGGCCCGAGCAGCTGCGGCCCGCGCTGATGGTCCCCGGCTTCGCCGAAGAGCTGCGTGACCTGCTGATGCGCGCGGCCGAGCGCGGTCTCGGCCCCGGTGACCTCGCCGAACTGGGCCGCCGCCGCGGGCGCGAGGAGTGGATCGCCGCCGGGCAGTTCTGGGCGCAGTACGAAGAAGTCACGCAGCTGCAGGGCGCGGGCGGCAACGCGCTCGGCGTGGCGAGCGCGCCCGCGCTGGACGCCGCCGAGCTGGTCACCTCCGCGCTGCTCGCCCTGGAGGACGCCGCCGAGCTGCGCGAACGCGAGCGCACCCGCGTCCGGCACCTGTTCGTCGACGACGCCCACCACCTCGACCCGCTGCAGACCAGCCTGGTCCGGGTGATCGGGCACACCGCGGCCGAGTTCGTGGTGGCCGGCGACCCCGACCAGAACGTGTTCTCCTTCCGCGGCGCCGACGCGCGGCTGTTCGCCGACGCCGATCCGGACGGCAGCCGGACCGTCACGCTCACCACGGCCCACCGGCTGGCCCCGGCGGTGCGGCTCGCGGTGGCCAAGATCGGCGCGACGCTGCCGGGCGCGTCACCGCACCGCAAGATCGTGCCGCCCAAGGGGGCCACCGGCGGCAACGTCCGCGTCCGCGTGATGCCGACCCCGGCCGCCGAGGCGAGCTGGATCGCCGACCAGCTCCGCCGCGCCCACCTCGTCGACGGCGTGCCGTGGTCGGAGATCGCCGTGCTCGTCCGGTCTCCGGCCCGGACTTTCCTCGTCCTGCAACGAGCTTTGCGCGCCGCCGGCGTCCCGATCGGGTCGGCGACCGAGGAGCTGCCGCTGGCCAAGCAGCCCGCGGTGCGGCCGCTGCTGGCCGTGCTGAAGCTCGCGCCGTCGCCGGAACTGCTGGACGTCGATCTCGCGGAGATGCTGCTGTCGTCGTCGCTCGGCGGCGCGGACCCGTTGGCGCTGCGGCGGTTGCGGCGCGGCCTGCGCCGGCTGGAGCTGGCGGGCGGCGGCGAGCGGCCGAGCGACGAGCTGCTGGTGGAGGCGTTGCGCGGCGGCGACATCCTGGCCGGGCTGGCCGACGCCGAGGCCGAGCCGGTGCGGCGGGTCGGCGGGCTGCTGCGCACCACGCACCAGGCCGTCGCGCGCGGCGAGGGCGTCGAGCAGGTGCTGTGGCAGCTGTGGCGGGAAAGCGGGCTCCAGGACAAGCTGCTGAAACAGGTCGAGCGCGGCGGGTCGCTGGGCGCGCAGGCCGACCGCGACCTCGACGCCGTCGTCGCGCTGTTCGACGCCGCGGGCCGGTACGTCGACCGGCTGCCGCGGGCGAGCGTCGCCTCCTTCGCCGATTACCTTGGCGCGCAACGCATTGCGGGCGACACCCTCGCACCGGCGGCGGTCCCGTCCGACGGCGTCTCGCTGCTCACCGCGCACGCCGCCGCGGGTCGCGAGTGGACGGTCGTCGCGGTCGCCGGCGTCCAGGAAGGCGCGTGGCCGGACCTGCGGCTGCGCGGTTCGGTGCTGGGCGTCGAACGGCTCAAGGACCTGATGGCCGGGGTCGACGACGACGCCGTCTCCCAGACCGCGCCGATCCTCGCCGAGGAGCGGCGCCTGTTCTACCTCGCGATGAGCCGGGCGAAGCAGACGCTGCTGGTCACGGCGGTGTCGGGGGAGGACGAGCAGCCGTCCCGGTTCCTCGACGACCTGGAGGAGAACGGCGCCGACGACGGCGGGCTCGACTCGCGGATGAAGCCGCCGGGCCGGTCGCTGGTGCTCGCCGAGCTGGTCGGCGAGCTGCGCGAGGTGGTCTGCGACGACAAGGCCGACCCCGCGCGGCGGCGCCGGGCGGCGAAGCAGCTGGCCCGGCTGGCCGACGCGAAGGTGCCCGGCGCGCACCCGTCGACGTGGTACGGCCTGCTGCCGGCCTCCAGCGACGAGCCGGTGCACCCGCCGGGCGACCTGATCCGGATCTCACCGTCCACAGTGGAAATCCTGACGAAGTGCCCGCTGCGCTGGATGATCGAGCGCCACGGCGGCAGCGACCCGGCCCAGCTGGCGGCGGTGACCGGGACGCTGGTGCACGGGCTCGCCCAGGCGGTCGCTTCGGGGAGCACGGACGCGGAGCTGCAGCGGGCGCTGGACGAGGCCTGGGTGCGCGTCGACGCCGGGGCGCCGTGGTTCTCGCGGCGGGAGCGGCGGCGGGTCGAGCAGATGCTGCGGAACTTCACGACGTGGCTGGAGCGCAGCCGGGCGGAGCTGAAGGAAGCCGGGGTCGAGCAGGACATCGAGGTCGAGCTGCCCGCCGGGGGTTCGGACGAGGTCCGGGTGCTGCTGCGCGGGCGGGTCGACCGGGTGGAGCTGGACTCCGAGGGACGGCCGGTGATCGTGGACATCAAGACGGGCAAGGTCCCGGTGTCGGGGGCGGAGGCCGAGGCGCACCCGCAGCTGGCGGCTTACCAGCTGGCGGTGCTGCTGGGGGCGATCGAGGGCCGCACGGAGGCCGGCGGCGCGCGGCTGGTGTACGTGGCGAAGGCGAACAACAAGACGGGGTCGACGGAACGGTCCCAGCCGCCGATGGACGAGGTGGCCGGCAAGCAGTGGCTCGAGCTGGTGCAGAAGGCGGCGGCCTCGGCGGCGGGGCCGGATTACCAGGCGCAGGAGAACGTGGACTGCGACCGCTGCCCGGCGCGGGGCTGCTGCCCGCTCCGGCCCGAGGGGCGGCAGGTGCCGGGGCCGTGAACCATCCGGTGAGTTCGCTCGGTGGCGGGGAGAAGTGGTCCGGCCGGGGAGCGATGGACTATCTGGTGAGTTCAGGGGCGTGGCGGGAGCGGCTGCCGGGCTGGGGAGCGATGAACTATCCGGTGAGTTCAGGGGCGTGGCGGGAGCGGCTGCCGGGCTGGGGAGCAATGAACCATCTGGTGAGTTCAGGGGCGTGGCGGGAGGGCCTGCCGGGCTGGGGAGCAATGGACTATCCGGTGAGTTCAGCGGCGTGGCGGAACTGGTTGCCGGGCCGGGGAGTGATGAACTACCTGGTGAGTTCAGCCGTCGCGTGTGAGCCGGCCGGCGGGCCGGGGCATTCCGAGGTGCGCGCGTGAGCCCGCTCCTCATCGCCAACCCCGTCGAGCCCGCCGAACTCGCCGATGCGCTCGGGCTGCACCGGCCGACACCCGAGCAGGCCACCGTCATCGCCGCGCCCGTCGAACCCTCGCTCGTCGTCGCCGGGGCCGGGGCCGGGAAGACCGAAACCATGGCCGCGCGGGTCGTCTGGCTCGTCGCCAACGGGATCGTCAGCCCCGACCGCGTCCTCGGCCTCACCTTCACCCGCAAAGCCGCGCGCCAGCTCGGCGAACGCGTCCGCGCCCGGCTCCGCCGCCTCGCCGGCTCCGGCCTGCTCGACCGCCTCGACCCGACCGGCGGCCTGCGGGCCACCGTGGTCGCCGGCGAACCCACCGTCCTCACCTACCACGCCTACGCCGGGCGGCTGCTGTCCGAACACGGCCTGCGCCTGCCGGTGCAGCCCGGCGTGCGACTCCTCTCCGAGACCTCGTCGTGGCAGATCGCGCACCGCGTCGTGTCCACTTGGGACAACGAGCTCGACACCGACCGCGTCCCGCCGACCGTCACCGCCGACCTGCTCGCCCTGGCCGGCGAGCTGGGCGAGCACCTCATCTCGACCGAGCAGCTCGCCGAGTACACGACCTGGCTGTGCCGCGTCATCGAGAACGCGCCACGCGCCAAGGGACAGCGGGCCGCGCTGCCGCAGAAACTCACCGAAATCATGGCCGCGCAGCACTTCCGGCTCGCGCTGCTGCCGCTGGTCGACGACTACCACCGCCGCAAGCGCAACGAAGGCGCACTCGACTTCGCCGACCAGATGTCGCTGGCCGCCCAGCTGGCCGGCGGGTACCCGTCGGTCGTGCGCGGCGAGCGGGAACGCTACGGCGCCGTCCTCCTCGACGAGTACCAGGACACCGGCCACGCCCAGCGCGTGCTGCTGCGCGCGCTGTTCGGCGGCGTCGAAAACCCGCCGATGCCGGTCACCGCCGTCGGGGACCCCGCGCAGGCCATCTACGGCTGGCGCGGGGCCAGCGCGGCGAACCTGCCCCGGTTCACCACGGACTTCCCGCGCTCCGACGGCGAACGGCTCGTCCCCGCGCACGAATTCGGGCTGCTGACCAGTTTCCGCAACCCGCCGGAGATCCTCGACCTCGCGAACGCGATCGCCGAACCGCTGCGCGCCCGCGGTCTCGGCGTCGAACGGCTGCGGGCGCGCGAAGGCGCCGGGCCCGCGGACATCGCCTGCGCGCTGCTGCCGGACATCCGCGCCGAACGCGCGTGGGTCGCCGACGCCCTCGCCCGGCGCTGGTACGCCCACCAGGAGCAGGCCGGCAAGCCGCCGACCGCCGCGGTGCTCGTGCGGCGCCGCGCCGACATGGCCCCGATCGCCGCCGAACTGCGGGCGCGCGGGCTGCCGGTCGAGGTCGTCGGGCTCGGCGGGCTGCTGGACGAACCCGAAGTCGCGGACCTCGTGTCGACGCTGAAGGTGCTCGCCGACCCGCTGTCCGGGAGCGCGGCGGCCCGGCTGCTGACCGGCGCCCGCTGGCGGCTCTCGGCGGCCGACGTCGCCGCGCTGTGGCGGCGGGCCGGCGAGCTGTCCAGCCCGGAGAAGCCGGACGCGCCGGAGCTCGTCGCCGAGCGCGTCGAGCAGGCCGGGCTGATCGACGCCATCGACGAGCCGGGTGCCCCGGAGCGGTACTCCGAAGAGGGGTACCAGCGGATCCGGCGGATCGGCTGGGAGCTGGCCGCGCTGCGGCGGCGGCTCGACCAGTCGCTGCCGGAGCTGGTTGCCGACGTCGAACGCACCATGCTGCTGGACGTCGAATCGCTGGCGCGGCCGGGTTCGGCGGGCCGGGCGCACCTGGACGCGTTCGCCGAAGTCGTCACCGACTACGCCGAGACGGCACCGACGGCGACCCTGCTGTCCTTTGTGGACTACCTGAACACCGCCGCGCACGCCGAGGACGGGCTGACCCCGGGCGAGGTCGAGGTCGTCCCGGACCGCGTGCAGGTGCTGACCGTGCACTCGGCGAAGGGCCTCGAATGGGAGGTCGTCGCGGTGCCGCACCTGGTGCAGGACGTCTTCCCGGGCCGGCGGCGGTCGTCGTCGTGGCTGCGGACGGCGACGTCGCTGCCCGCCGCGTTGCGCGGGGACGCCGAGGACCTGCCGCCGCTGAACATCGCCGAGGGCTACGACCGCAAGGAAGTCCAAGAAGGACTGGAACTGCACGAGGCCGGGTTCGTCGAGCGGGAGCAGGCCGAGGAACGACGGCTCTGCTACGTCGCTCTGACGCGGTCGGAGCACGCGCTGGTCGTCTCCGGGCACTGGTGGAACGAAAGCAGCAGCCGGGCGAAGGGGCCGTCGGAGTTCCTCACCGAGATCGCCGATGTGCTGCGGGAAACCGGTGTCGGGCAGCTCGCCGAGTGGGCGCCGGAACCGACGGAGGACGACGAAAACCCGCTGGTGTCGGACTCGCGGGCGGCGCGCTGGCCGGTCGACCCGCTGGGCGACCGCCGCACCGGCGTGCAGACCGGCGTGGAGCTGGTGTCCGAGGCGCTGGCGTCGTCCGAACCACCCGAGGAGGACGACGATCCGGACGGCTGGCTGACCGACACCGACGTCCTGCTGGAGGAATGGGCGCGCAAGGACGACCACGTGCACCGGGTGCCGCTGCCGTCGCGGCTTTCGGTGAGCCAGCTGGTCGCGCTGGCCGACGACGCCGCCCGGCTGGCGGCGGACCTGCGCCGTCCGCTCCCGGTGGAGCCCAACAGCTTCGCCCGCCGCGGCACGGAGTTCCACGGCTGGCTGGAACGCCGCTTCGCGGGCGACCAGCTGATCGAGATCGACGACCTCCCGGGCGCGGCCGACTTCGGCGAGGCCCCGGACGCGGACTTCGAGGAACTCCAGACGGAGTTCGAGAAGAGCGAGTGGGCGACGCGGGTCCCGGTGGCGGTGGAGGTGACGTTCTCGGCCGACGTCGAGGGCATCACCCTGCGCGGCCGCATGGACGCGGTCTTCGCCGACCCGGACGGCGGCTGGACGGTGGTCGACTGGAAGACCGGCTCGGTCCCCCCGGAGTCCCGCATCCCGGCGCTGTCGGTCCAGCTGGCGGCCTACCGGATGGCGTGGGCGGCGCTGAAGGACGTCCCGGTGGAGCGGGTCCGCGCGGCGTTCCACTACGTCCGCGCGAACCGCACGATCCGCCCGGCCGACCTGCTGGAGCCGGAAGCCCTCCGCGGCCTCCTCCGCGACCTCCCCGAGGCGTGACGCGGGTACCTGGAGGGTCGGTTCGCGTACCTGGACAGCCGGCTTGCGTACCTGGAGGGTCGGACGGCGAGTCGACCGTCTGGGTACGCAAGCCGACTGCCTGGGTACGCGAACCGACCGCTCCGGTCAGGCGTTGTCGCGGACCTTCAGGGCCCAGGCGATCAGGGGCCACTGCAGGGGGAGGCGGGCCCAGGCGATCGCGCGCTGCGGGGCCGGGGCCGAAGATGCGTCCACCGCCATCTTCACGTTCCCGGGGAAGACGCCCAGGAACAGCAGGGCCGCCGCGAGACCGCCGAGACGGCGGGTGCGGGGCGTCGCCACCGCGGCCGCGACCGCCAGCTCCGCCACCCCCGATCCGTACGTCCAGGCCCGCCGCGAGCCCGGCAGCGAGGCCGGGATCAGGCCGTCGAACGGCTTGGGGACGGCGAAGTGCAGGACGCCCATGAAGCCCAGCGCGCCCGCCAACACGTGCGCGGGCCGTTGCGAGGTTGCCATGAACTCATCGTTTCACGCGGCGGCGCGGTGTCCGGTTCGGCTATCCTCCGGGCGTGAGTGACGCTCGACACGAGCCAGCATGAAGGCCCTCAAACGGTTGCCGCTGGGCAGTCTCACCGATCGGCCCGACCACGAGCTCGTCGGCGTCCTGCGGATGCCGGAGCTGACGGTCAGCCCGCTCCGCTCGATCGTCAAGCGGATCATCGGTGCGCTGCTCGCGCTGCTGGCCACGGTGATCCTCGTCTACGTCGACCGCGACGGCTACCGGGACGCCAACGGCGACGGCCTGTCCCTGCTCGACAGCCTCTACTACGCCACCGTCTCGCTCTCGACCACCGGCTACGGCGACATCGCGCCCGCCACGTCGTCCGCGCGGCTGGTGAACGTCCTGGTCATCACCCCGCTGCGGGTGCTCTTCCTCATCGTCCTGGTCGGCACCACCCTGGAAGTGCTCACCGAGCGCTCCCGCCAGGCGTTCAAGATCCAGAAGTGGAGGACCAAGGTGCGCGACCACACGGTCGTCGTCGGGTTCGGCACCAAGGGCCGGTCCGCCGTCAACGCCCTGCTCGGCGACGAGAACATCGCCCCGGAGCAGATCGTCGTCGTCGACACCGACCAGGCGGCCCTCGACGCGGCGAGCGCGCTCGGCCTGGTCGCCGTGCACGGGTCGGCCACCCGGTCCGACGTGCTGCGCGTGGCCGCGGTCCAGCACGCCCGCGCGGTCGTCGTCGCCCCGAACCGGGACGACACGGCGGTGCTCGTCACGCTCACCGCGCGCGAGCTGGCCCCCAAGGCGCACATCGTCGCGTCGGTGCGAGAGGCGGAGAACGTCCACCTGCTCAAGCAGTCGGGCGCCAACCAGGTCGTCGTCTCCAGCGAGACGGCGGGCAGGCTGCTCGGCATGGCGACGTCGACGCCGCTGGTCGTGGACATCATGGAGGACCTGCTCACGCCCGAATCGGGACTGGCGATCGCCGAGCGGGCGGTCGAACCGTCCGAAGAGGGCGGTTCGCCGCGGCACCTGTCCGACCTCGTCCTCGGCCTGGTCCGCGACGGCGTCCTGTACCGCATCGACGCCCCGCAGGCCGACGCCATCGAACCGGGCGACAAGCTCCTTTACGTCAAAAAGGTCACCCAGGCGGAGAAGATCGAACGCTGACCAGGGCACCTGGGTTTTGCCCGCGGGATCTGGAACCATGGCCGGGTGCCCCCGCGATCCCTCGCCCTCACGTGGCCCACGGTGGCGATCCCCGCCGCGGCGGGCGTGCTCGTCGTGCTGCTCGCGTGGCTGGCCGGGCCCGGGCTGCTCGGCATCGGCAACGACGTCCTCGGCGCGCCGGTGCAGGCGGAAGTCACCAAGCCGGCGCCCTGCGGCCAGGCCGACGCCAGGGAAACCGTGAAGTTCACCGTCGCCGGGAAGAGCCACGAAGGCACGCTCGACGGCTGCGGGCACGGCCAGGGCGAACGTGTCGAGGTCGCCGTCCCGGAGTCGCTGCCGGACCAGGGCGCGGTCACGGTCACCCTCGCGGACACGTCGATGGGCGCGTCCGACGCGCGCCGCCCGCTCGGCCTGGCGCTGCTGGTGTTCGCGTGCTTCTCCGGCGGGATGTTCGTCCACCTCTGGCTGAGCATCCCGCTGCGGCCCAAGGCGGCCGCGCCCAAAACCGCTAGCTGACCTCGGACGACGGCGCCGCGAAGGTGTTGCAGTCGGCGATCCGGTTGCTCGTCGCGCCCGCCCGCCACCAGGACGCGTAGTGCGCGTTCGTCCCGTGGTCGTGGCTGCGGGAGGTGTTGTCGCCGCGGGTCTCCTGGTCGTTCCAGGCCTTGTTGTACATGTCGCGGGTGATCGTGCCGCCCTGGTCGACGTGCGCGCCGAGGAACATCCCGGAGAAGCACTGGGCCTGCAGTTCCTTGCGCCGCGACATCTCCAGGCCGGCCGGGCTGTTCTGGCCGGCCTCGTAGATCTTCTGCCAGGCCGCGTCCATCAGCCCGGCGACCTCCTGCACGTGGTGGCCGTACTCGTGGGCGAACAGGGCCAGGTAGACGCCGGGGTTGTTGCCGTACTGGTCGGTCTGCAGGCCGCGGAACGGGACGTACAGGTTGTTTTCGCAGTAGTACGCGGCCGTCGCGATGCCGACCTGGATGGTGCCGCACTCGGTCTCGAAGCTCGCGCCGGTCGGGAAGTGCAGCGACGGCGGGGTGAACGGCAGGTGGTAGGCCTCGAGGAACGGGCCCCAGGCGGCGTCGAGGCACTTGCTGGCGGCCGTGAAGAACGCCTCCGCGCCCGCCTGCGTGCTCTGCCAGGCCGGCAGCGCGCAGACGCGGTTCTGCAGCCCGGCGTTCGGGTCCTGCAGGATCGGGTGGTCGGCCAGCTTGAGGATCTTCTGCGGACCGGTCGGGCTGGGCGTGGAGAGCTCGGTGGCCGGGTCGGACGCCGACGCCGGGGCACCCGCGCCGCCGGGCGGGAGCTGCTGCGGGGGGACGTCCTGCGAGGTCGGGACGTCCCGGAAGTTCGCGTTGGCCAGCGGGGTTTCGTCGCGGTTGAGGGCGACGATCGCGACCAGGCCGAGCACCAGCACGGCCACCGCGCCGAGGCTGACGCCGATCACCGCCGCCGGGGAACGGCGCTTCGGCGCGGACACGGTGTGCGGTCGGCCCAGCCACGGGAGATCCGGTTGCGCATCCGGCACCGGCGGCGGCTGGACGGTTCCGCGGGGCGGTACCTGGCCGGGGGGCGGTTGCGTCACTAGGCAGTCCCGAAGGGTCTCGGTACGGACCGGGGGTACCCGATCCCGCCATTCAGCATATCGGGGGAATGGGCCCTCTCGCACCCGTCCGTGCGCACCGCGTCACGGCGCACCGACGTCACCCCAGGTCTGGCCGGGTACAACCGGCTCTGAGAGAGTGTGGCCAAGCAGGTACTGCAGGCGAGGGGCTTCGATGACAGACACCGGTGGCGAGGGCGCCGACACGCCGACTCCGAGCCAGGGCGTGCCCGCGGCTCAGACCCCCGGATCGGGTGAGTCCAAGCGGCCCGAAGACCACGCCGCGTCACCGCCGACGCCGCCGCGCGGGTGGCAGGCGCCGGACGCGCAGGCGGCCCCCACGACCCCGCCCCCGGGCTGGCAGCACGGGCCCGGCTACCGGCCGGACGCACTGCCGCCGTTCACCGGGCAGCAGCCGCAGTACCAGCAGCCGCGCTGGAGCCCGCACGGGCTCGGCAAGCCCGGCGTGATCGCGCTGCGGCCGCTCAACATCGGCGACATCCTCGACGGCGCGATCACCGCGATCCGCAGGCACGCGCTGCTGATCCTCGGCATCGGCGCCGTGGTGGCGGTGCTCAGCGCCGCGCTCACCTTCGTCCTCCAGAAGTACGTGCTCACCGACCTGGAGAGCTTCGCCACGACGGTCGACCTCGGCCCGGCGGCGACCGAAGAGGAGCTCCGCAACGCCCTCTTCGGCACGTTCGGCGACCTCTTCATCGTGCTCATCTCCTCGACGCTGGTGCAGACGCTGCTGCTGACCGTCACCACCGGCCTGATGGCCGCGGTGATGGGCCGCGCCGCACTGGGCCGCGAGGTCACCTTCGGCATCGCCTGGGGCGAGGTGCAGCCGCGGCTGCTGCCGCTGCTCGGCGTGGCGTTCGTCTACGCGCTGCTGAGCACCATCGGCGTCATGCTCTGCATCATCCCCGGCGTGGTCGTCTGGGTGTTCTGGGCGCTGGCCGCCCCGGCGCTGGTGCTCGAGCGCGGCACGTTCCGCGCCGCGTTCTCGCGCTCGGTCAAGCTGGTCAGCGGCGCGTTCTGGCGGGTGCTCGGCGTGCTGCTGCTGGCCCGGATCATCGAGTCGTTCTTCGAGAACATCATCCAGCTGCCGTTCACCCTCGGCACGGGCATGTTCAGCGGCATGTTCACCCCCGGCAAGGTGACCGTGCCGAGCACCGGTGACCTGCTGCTGGCCTCGGCCGGGCAGATCATCGCCGGCACCATCGCGATCCCGTTCGTCGCGCTGGTCACCGTGATCGTCTACCTCGACCAGCGGATGCGCCGCGAAGGCATGGACATCGAACTGGCCCGCGCCGCCGGGGTGCAGCCGCCACAGGCATGGTGACCTTCCGGCTGACGGACGTCCCGGTCGACATCGACCGGGACGCGGCCCGCCGCGCGGCCGAGCAGGAACTTTCCGACCCGAAGTACCGGGACGCCCGGCCGAGCTTCCTGCAGGAGGTCGGCCGGTGGCTGGGCGAGCAGCTGGACAAGCTGCTGAACAGCCTGTCTTCGGGCGTGCCCGGCGGGATCTTCGGCGTGGTGCTGATCCTCGCGCTGCTGATCGTGCTGGTCGTGGTGATCCGGCTGCGCACCGGCAAGGTCGCCCGCGCGGCACGGGCCGGCCGCGTCGTCTTCGGCGGGCAGCGCCGCAGCGCCGCCGACTACCGCCGGTCGGCAGGCGAGGCCGCCGCCGCGGGCCGGTTCGACGACGCCGTGCGCGACCGCTTCCGCGCCGTCGTGCGGTCCCTGGAGGAACGCGCGCTGCTCGACATCCGCTCCGGCCGGACGGCGGACGAGGCCGCCGCCGAAGCCGGCGTGCTGCTGCCGGACGTCGCCGGGCGGCTGCGGGAGGGCGCCCGGCTCTTCGACGACGTCCACTACGGCGGCCGCGAAGGCACCGAAGCCGCGTACCGCACGCTGACCGAGCTGGACGAGCACTGCCGCCGTGCGCGGCCGGTCGCCATGGCGGCCCCGTGACGACCTCGGTTTCGCCGGATCTGCGCCGGATCTGGCGCGGTGCCCGTATCCCGCTCGCCCTCCTCGCCCTGATCTTCGTCGCCGGGGCCCTGCTGCTGCTCGGCCGCGGCGAGCAGGCCTACGGCGGCCTCGAACCCGGCTCGTACGAACCCGGCGGCGCGCACGCGCTCGTGAAGCTGCTGAAGGACCAGGGCGTCGACGTCCGGACCGTGCGCACGGCCGCCGAAGCGGACGCCGAAACCGGTGACGGCGCAACGCTGCTGGTCACCGCCCCGGACGTGGCCCCGGGCGCGCGGTTCGACGCGCTGCGGGAGCGCGCGGCCGACGTCGTACTGGTGACGCCGGGAGAGGTGACCCTGCGCGATTCGCTGCCGCTGGTGCACCCGGCCGGGCGCAGCGACGTCGGGACGCTGTCCCCGCGGTGCACGGTCGCCGCGGCGGTCGCGGCCGGCGACGCCACGCTCGGCGGGATCGGCTACGCCTCGCCGGGCGCGCGCTCGTGCTACCCCGGCGAAGACGGCGGCGGCACGCTGCTGCAGCTCGCCGAGGGGAACCGCACGACGACGCTGCTCGGCACGCCGGCGCCGCTGACCAACGAGCGGCTCGGCGAACAGGGCAACGCGGCGCTGGCGCTGCACCTGCTCGGCGCGCACCCGAAGCTCGTCTGGTACCTGCCGTCGGCGTCGGACCCGGCGCTGGAGAACTCCCGCCGGTCGATCTTCGACCTGATCCCGGACGGCTGGTACTACGGGGCCGCGCAGGCGTTCGTCGCGGTGGCCCTGCTGGCGTTGTGGCGGGCCCGCCGGCTCGGCCCGGTGGTTACCGAGCCGCTGCCGATCGTGGTCCGCGCGGCCGAGACGGCCGAGGGCCGCGCGCGGCTGTACCGGCGGGCGAAGGCGGCCGGGCACGCGGGCGAGACACTGCGGGAAGCGGCCCGCGGCCGGCTGCGCACCGCGCTGGGCCTGCCGCGCGACGCCGATCCGGCGGCGCTGGTGGAGTCGGTGAGCACGCGGACCGGGCGGCAGGCGGCCGACGTCGGCGCGGTCCTCTACGGCCCGCCGGTGCCCGACGACCCCGCGCTGGTCCGGCTGGCAGGGGAACTCGATCAGGTGGAACGAGAGGCAGGGCGAACTTGACCAGCGGTACCGAGAACGCGACCGGGGCCCGCGACGCGCTGATCGCGCTGCGCGCCGAGGTCGGCAAGGCCGTCGTCGGCAACGAAGCCGCCGTCACCGGGCTGATCCTGGCCCTGCTCTGCCGGGGCCACGTGCTGCTCGAAGGCGTCCCGGGCGTGGCGAAGACGCTGCTGGTGCGGGCACTGGCCGCGGCGCTGGACCTGGAGACCACGCGCGTGCAGTTCACCCCGGACCTGATGCCCGGCGACGTCACCGGGTCGATCGTCTACGACGCGCACAGCGGCGAGTTCTCCTTCCGCGAGGGGCCGGTGTTCACCAACCTGCTGCTCGCCGACGAGATCAACCGGACGCCGCCGAAGACGCAGTCGTCGCTGCTGGAGGCGATGGAGGAGCGGCAGGTCTCGATCGACGGCAAGTCGCGGCCGCTGCCGGACCCGTTCATCGTGATCGCCACCCAGAACCCGGTGGAGTACGAGGGCACCTACCCGCTGCCGGAGGCGCAGCTGGACCGGTTCCTGCTCAAGCTGACCATGCCGGCGCCCTCGCGCGAGGACGAGATCGGCATCCTGTGGCGGCACGCGCAGGGCTTCGACCCGCGCAACCTCGCGGCGGCCGGTCTCAAGGCGGTCGCCGGTGCCCCGGAACTCGCGGCCGCGCGCGAAGCCGTGGCCCGGGTGACGGTCGGGCCCGAGGTGATCGGGTACGTCGTCGACCTGTGCCGGGCGACGCGGTCGCTGCCTTCGGTGCGGATCGGCGTTTCCCCGCGTGGTGCCACGGCGTTGCTGGCGGTGACCCGCGCGTGGGCGTGGCTGGCCGGCCGCGACTACGCGACCCCGGACGACGTCAAGGCGCTCGCCCGGCCCGCGCTGCGGCACCGCCTTGACGTCCGGCCGGAGGCCGAGCTCGAGGGCGTCACCGCGGACGGCGTGCTGGACCGCGTGCTCGCGTCCGTGCCCGTGCCGCGCTGACATGGCGGTCACCGGAAGGCTCGGGCTGCTGGCGCTGTTCGGCGCGCTGGTGGTCGGGCTGCTCCTGCCGTCGGTCACCGGGCTGCTGGTGGTCGGCGCGGTGCTGCTGGTGCTCGTCCTGGCCGACCTGGCGCTGGCGGGCAGCGTGCGGGCGCTGGCGTTCGCGCGCTCGGGCGACACGTCGGTCCGGCTCGGCGAGCCGTGCGAGGTGCGGCTCGTGGTCGCGAACCCGGGCGGCCGGGCGGTGCGCGGGCAGCTGCGGGACGCGTGGCCGCCCAGCGCGGGCGCCGAAGACCGGCATGCGCTGCGCGTCCCGGCGGGGGAGCGGCGGGCGCTGGTGACCTCGCTGCGGCCGACCCGGCGCGGCGACCGGACGGCGGCGCGGGTGACGGTCCGGTCGGTCGGCCCGCTGGGTCTGGCCGCGCGCCAGGGTTCGCACGCGGTGCCGTGGACGGTCCGGGTGCTGCCGCCGTTCCACAGCCGCAAGCACCTGCCGTCGCGGCTGGCGCGGCTGCAGCAGCTCGACGGCCGCAACGCGGTGCTGATCCGCGGCCAGGGCACGGAGTTCGACTCGCTGCGCGAGTACGTCATCGGCGACGACGTCCGGTCGATCGACTGGCGCGCGACCGCGCGGGCGGCCGACGTCATGGTCCGGACCTGGCGGCCGGAGCGCGACCGGCACGTGGTGCTGGTCCTCGACACCGGCCGCGTTTCGGCGGGCCGGGTGGGCGACGCACCGCGCCTCGACGCGGCCATGGACGCGGCGTTGTTGCTGGCGGCACTGGCTTCCCGGGCCGGCGACCGCGTCGACCTGCTGGCCTACGACCGGCGCCTGCGGGCGGCGGTGCAGGGGTCGTCGGGAGCGTCGTTGCTGACGTCGCTGGTGAACGCGATGGCCCCGCTCGAACCGTCCCTGGTGGAGACGGACGCGCGCGGGATGATCGCGGAGGTGCTGCAGCGGACGCGCCGCCGCGCCTTGGTCGTGCTGCTGACCGGGCTGGACGCGGCGCCGCTGGAGGAAGGGCTGTTCCCGGTGCTGAGCTCGCTGCGGGGCCGCCACGAGCTGATCGTGGCGTCGGTGGCGGACCCGCGGGTGGCGGAGATGCTGACGGCCCGCGGCGACGCGGAAGCGGTCTACGACGCGGCGTCGGCCGCTCGCACGACGGCCGAGCGCAGCCGGATGACCGAGCGCCTGGTGCGGCACGGGGTGAGTGTGGTGGACGCGGTCCCGGAGGAACTGCCGCCGGCGCTGGCGGACCGGTACCTGGCCTTGAAAGCCGCCGGACGGCTTTAGGCCGCTTCGGGCAGTGCGTCCCCGGTGTCGCGGGCGTCGAGGTCGCCGACCTCGCCGTCCTTCGCCGCGCGCCTGCCGAGGGTGAAGACGTAGACCAGGAAGCCGATTTCCACCGCCACGCCGATGCCCACCCGCAGCCACGTCGGCCAGCCCGACGGGGTCACGAACGCCTCGATCACCCCGGTCACGAACAGCACGCACGTCAGCCCGAGCGCCATCACCACCACCGACCGGCCCTGCTCGGCGAGCGCCGCCGTGCGGGAGCGGCGGCCCGGGTCGATCACCGTCCAGCCGAGCTTCAGGCCCGTTCCCGCCGCGACGAACACCGCCGTCAGCTCCAGGAGGCCGTGGGGGAGCAGGAGACCGATCATCACGTCGCCGCGGCCGGCCGCGCTCATCGCGCCGATGATCACCCCGGCGTTGAGCGCGTTCATCCAGAGCGCGGCGATCACCGGCAGGCCCAGCGCAACGCCGAGGAACAGGCAGGTCGCCGCCACCCACGCGTTGTTCGTCCACACGTGCGCCGCGAAGGACGCCGCCGGCCCGGTCGAGTAGTAGGACTCCGCGTCGCCGCCCGGCTTGGTCAGCTCGTTCAGTTCGGCCGCGGAGCCCAGTGACGCCCGCACGACCGGGTCGCGCGCGACCCAGACGGCGATCGCCACCATCACCGCGATCGACACCAGCGCGGCCGGGATCCACCAGCGCCGGGACAGGTAGACGGCGGCCGGGAAGCGGCGCGTGAAGAACCGGGCGACCTCGCGCCACGCCGGGTTGTGCGACCCGGAGACCGCCGACCGGCCGCGCGCGACCAGGTCCGACAGCCGGCCGAGCAGCGCCGGGTCCGGCGCGACCGACCGCACGATCGACAGGTGCGTCGCGGTCCGCTGGTAGAGCGTCACCAGCTCGTCGGCCTCGGGCCCGGTCAGCTTGCCGCCGCGCCGGACCAGCTCGCCGAGCCGGGTCCACTCCGCCGAGTGCGCGGCGACGAAGACGTCCACATCCACACCGGCCACCCTATCCGTCGATACGCTGGACCCGTGCTTGAGGAATCGGAGCTGGTCACCGGCGAAGCGGTCGTCCTGGACCTGCGCGTGGCCAAGCTCGCCAGCCGCGCGCTGGCGCTGGCGCTGGACGTCCTGCTGCAGGTGGCGCTGCTGATCGGGGCGGCCCTGATCCTCTCGTTCACGGTGCAGACCGGCGACGAGTCGCTGTTCGTCGCCCTGCTGCTGGTGTGCCTGGTGCTGGTGATGGTCGGCTACCCGGTCATCTCCGAGACGCTGACCCGGGGCCGTTCGCTGGGCAAGATGGCGGTGGGCCTGCGGGTGGTGCGCGTCGACGGCGGCCCGATCCGGTTCCGGCACGCACTGGTCCGCGGGCTCGCGGGGTTCGTCGTGGACTTCTGGGCGCTCGGGCTGTTCGGCGCGGTCGCGGTGATCGTGTCGCTGTGCTCGTCGAACGGCCGCCGCGTCGGCGACTTCCTGGCCGGGACCCTGGTGGTCCGCGACCGCGTCCCGGACGGCGCGGCGCACGCGCCGATCGCGATGCCGCCGGGCCTCGAGGGCTGGGCGGCCCAGCTCGACCTGACCCGGCTCCCGGACGACCTCGCGCTGGCGAGCCGCCAGTTCCTGGCCCGGTTCCGCGAGCTGCGGCCGGAAGCGTCGCACGCACTCGGCTGGGGGCTCGCGCAGCAGGTGGGCAACGCGCTGGGCACCCCGGTGCCGCCCGGGGTGCCGCCGTGGGCGTTCCTGTCGGCGGTGCTGGCGGAGCGGCGCAACCGGGACCACGCGCGGGCGTTCCAGGCGTACGTCGCGCAGACGCGGCCGGGTTACCAGCCGTACCCGGGGCCGCAGGCGGCTCAGCCCTGGTCGCCGGGGCCGCAGCCGGGCGGTGTCCCGCCGGAGCCGCCGACCCCGCCGTCCGGGACGCCGGTGCCGGTGGAGAACCCGTTCACCCCGCCGAGCTGACCGGCGCTACGAGACGTCGCCCGAGGGCGAAAGCCACGTGTTGCACTGCTGGTTGCGGTTCTTGGTGGCGCCGTGCTGCCACCAGCTGATGTTGTGCCTGGCGCTGCCGTGGTCGCGTTTGCCGTTGCGGGCGTAGTCGTCGCCGCGGTCCTGGGCGTTCCAGGCTTCGTTGTAGACGTTCTTGTCGACCGAGCCGCCCGAGACCGAGGCCGAGCCGAGGAACATGCCGGAGAAGCACTGGGCCTCGAGTTCCAGCCGGCGGGACAGTTCGAGGCCGGCCGCGGAGTCGGCGCCCGCGTCGTAGCGCTGGTTGGCGAACGCCTCGGTGATGCCCGACATGTTCTGCACGTGGTGGCCGTACTCGTGGGCCAGGATCGACAGGTACGGACCGGGGTGGTTGCCCCACACGTCGAGCTCGATGCGGTCCATCGGCATGTAGATCGTGTTGTTCGCCGAACAGTAGAACGGCGTGACGCCGGTGGTCGTGCCCCCGCTGCCGCACGGGGTCGACGATTCCGACAGCGACCGCGGCACCGACAGGTTCGGCGACTTGAACGGCAGGTCGGCGGCGCCGAGCATGCGCGACCACATCGCGTCGAGGCAGCCGATGCCGGACTGGAAGAACCGCTGGACGCTGGCCTGGTCGGTCGCCCAGCGGCTGAGTGAGCACGGGATGTTCTGCAGGCCGTAGTCCGCGCGGGCGAAGAGCGGGTTGTCGCCGGTGGCCACGACCGACCGCGGCCCGGACGGCGGTGGTGAGGTCGGGATTTCCCGTTCGGTGGTGCGGGTGGCCGTGGTTTCTTCGGCCGACGACGTGCTCGCGGCGGTGGTGGTCGTCGCTTCGGTGGTGGTTTCCTCGGTGGTGGTCGGGTAGGTACTGGCGTAGCCGGCGTCGGCGACGTGCCGCTTGTGGTTGCCGGACAGCGCCACGGCGGCGATGAGCCCACCGGCGACGGCGACGATCGCGAAGATGGCGACGGCGACGATGACACCGGTGTTCGACTTCTTGGCGACGTAGGGGGTGTAGCCGGGCGCGAACCGCGGCCCGAAGGAGGGCGGCGCGGCATAGCCGGGGGTGAAGACGGGCGGCGGCGCGGCGACGGGAGGCGGCAGCGGAGCCCGCGTAGGCGGCGGGAGCGGGCGACCGTACGGAGTCCCGTGCGGCTGGACCGGCCCGCCGGGTGCCCCGAAGGGGTTCGGCGGTGCGGGTGTGCCGGGCCCGGCCGGCCCGGGAGCACCGTGGGGGACCGGCCGGCCACCCGGCCCGGGCGCTCCGAAGCGGCCCGGCGGCCCACCCTGCCCCGGCAGCGGGCGCACCCCGGGCGGCGGCAGCGGCCGCGCTCCCGGCGGCGGCACCGGGCGGCGCGGATCGTGCGGACCTGGGCCGGAGCCAGGGACGTGACCGGGACCGGATCCGGATCCGGGGCCATGACCGGGACCGGAGCCAGGACCGCCCCCGGGACCCTGCGGGCCGTGCGTCATCGAGTGGAACCCCCCGTGCGATTTCCCCGTCGGAAGCGGCGTACCTGCGGTGATCGCGCCGTTCCGGGCGTCAGCATAGATCGGGTGCTCTAGGGTGTGGTGCTGTGTCGAAGAAATGGGCGATCGCCGCCGCGGTCGCCGTCGTGGCCGTGGTGGCTGCCGCCGGGCCCGCCGGTGCGCAGGGGCCTTCGGCCGGGCCCGTCCTGCCGAACCAGCCCGAGGACCAGGTCAAGAAACCCCAGCTGCTCACCGGCCAGGACGTCCGGCCGGAAGGCACCACCGCCGACGTCGCCCTCAAGCTCCTGCGGGACGGCACCCTTTCCGTCACCGAGCGCGTCACCGTCCCCGGCGGGCAGCACCTCACCTCGCGCGTCCCGCTGAAGGTCCCGGCGAGCGACGACCAGGACCGCGTCTTCGCCGTCCGCGACGTCAAGACCGAGGGCGCCACCGGTGAACTCACCGGCGACCAGCTCGTCCTCACCTTCCCGGCCGGCACCAGCAGCGTCAGCTACACCGTCGACGGCGCCGTCGCCGACCAGGGCGGCCGGCAGCAGGCCCGCTGGCAGGTCGGCAGCGGCTTCGACGCCCCGCTCGCCAAGCTGACCGCGTCGCTGCTCGCCCCTTCGCCGCAATTGTCCCCTGTGGACTGTTTGGCCGGCCCGGTCGGCTCGAGCCAGCGCTGCACCCTCGCCGAGCTCGACCACACCGGGGTCGTGCGGCTGGAACAGAACGACGTCCGCCCCGGCGACCGCGTCGACCTCCTCGTCGGCCTGCCCGCGGGCACCACGCCGGCGAACGCGGAGTTCGCCGCCATCGGCCTGCTCGCCAACGCCTTCGCCCTCACGCCCCTGACCGGAATCGCCTTCGCCGTCCTGCTCGCCTTCCTCGTCGCGGCCGCGCTCTTCGTGTGGCGCCGCCGCAAGCAGGACGCCGGCGCGCTGCGCGCCGCCACCGGGCCGGTCGAGGTCCTGCTGCGCGAAGGCGACCGTGTCTTCTTCGCCAGCCCCGACGGCGTGCTGCCCGGGCAGGTCGGCACGGTCGTCGACGAGACCGTCGACGTCGTGGACATCAGCGCCACCGTGGTCGACCTGGCCGTCCGCAACTACCTGTGGCTGGCCGAAGTCCCGGGTCCGGACTGGCAGATCGCCCGCCGCAACCCGCCGGACGAGCACCTCCACGACTTCGAGCGCGCCGTCTGCGAAACCCTGCTGCCGCCGGGCACCGACACCGTGCTCGTGTCGCAGCTGCGCGCCCGCGGCGGCCTCGACCTGCGCCGGATCAGCGACGCGATGTACGCCGACGTCGTCGGCAAGCGCTGGTTCTCCCGCCGCCCCGACACCGCCCGCGGCCGGCTGACCTGGCTCGGCGCCGGGATCTTCACCCTCGGCCTTGCCGCCACCGCGGTGCTCACCTTCACCATCGGGTACGCGCTGCTCGGCGTGGCCGTCGCGCTGGCCGGGCTCGCCGTCGTCGCGGTGGCCGCGCTGCTGCCGTCCCGCACCGCCCGCGGCCGGGCGCTGGCCGGGCAGGTCCGCGGCCTGCTCGACTACCTGCACACCGCGCGCGCCGAGGACATCCCGCCCGCCGACCGCGAGCTGGTGTTCTCCCGCTCGCTGCCGTACGCGGTCGTGCTGGGCGACACCGAACGCTGGCTCGGCGCCTTCGCCGCGCTCAACCCGGCGGCCGACGGCTCGGCCGGGCTGTACTGGTACGGCGGCATGGAGGCCGAACCCGACCTGCGCCGCTTCGGCGCGCACTTCCCGTCGTTCCTGACCGCGCTCGACGGCGTGCTCACCGCCGCCGCGGCCCGCTGACCGTGCTCGCCGGGGCGCTGCTGGCGCTCGCCCTGGCCGCCGGCCCCGCGGACCAGCCGCCCCTGCCCACGGTGCCGCAGAGCGCGGAGATCCAGCTGAAGGTCGAGCGCGACGGCTCGCTGTCGGTCGTCGAGGCGATCTCGGTCCCCGACGGCCTCACCATGGACCGCCGGGTCGCGCTGCGCGTCCCCGCGGCCCACCACCGCGACCGCGTCTACGGCGTCCGGGACGTCGTCCTCGAAGGCCGCGGGACGGCGAGCGTCGACGACGACGTGTTCGCCGTGCACCTCACCGCGGGCACCTCGGTCGTCCGGTACACAGTGGACGGTGCGGTGGCCGGCGACCGGGTCACCTGGGAGCTGGCCGGTGGCTGGAGCGCCGGGCTGAAGTTCCTCCGCGCCTCCTTCGCCGCGCCGAAGATCCCCACCGCGGTCGACTGCACCGCCGGCGACTTCCCCTGCGCGGCCGCGCAGATCGACCACGCCGGGCTGACCCGCTTCAGCCAGCAGAACCTCGCCGCGGGGCAGCGGATGACGGCGACCGTCGAGCTGCCGGCGGGCACCGTGCCCGCCGACGAGGTCCTGGTCCCGGCGACGACGATCGCCGGGGCGTTCGTGCTCACCGCCCCGGTCGGCTGGGCCTGGGTCGCCTTCGGCGCGCTGCTCCTGATCGCGGCCGCGCTGGTGGGAGCGGCCCGCCGTCGTGACTCCCGCGCAGGCGAACCGGACGAGGTGAGCCTGCTCGCCGCGAACGGCGGGTTCGCGTCCCCGGCCGGGGTGCTGCCCGGCCACACCGGGGTCCTCCTGCGCGGCCGGGCCGGGCCGCTCGACCTGGCCGCGACCGTGCTCGACCTCACCGTCCGCAACTACCTCTGGGTGAGCGAGGACGGGACCCGGCTGACCCGCCGCAACCCCGCCGACGAGCACCTGTCGCCCTTCGAACGTGCTGTCTTCGAAGCCGTCCTGCCGGACGACACGGTGACGCTCGCCGAACTGCGGCAGCGACGCGTCGAAATCCCCCGCGCCGAGCTGGAGGCCGACCTCGTCCGGCGGGGCTGGTTCGGGACGCGGCGGCTTCGCCGGGCCGGGATCCGGATCGCCTGCTACGGCGTCTTCCTCACCGCCCTGCTGGCCCTGACCGTCGGGTACGCCCAGCTCGGCCTGATCCTCGCGCTGGCGGGGGTCGCCGCCGTCGCCGCTTCGGCCGCCCTGCCCGCGCGGCGGCGAGCGGGCGCCGAGGTCGCCCGCCGGCTCCGCGGCGTCGCCGCGGTCCGGGCGAAGGACTTCGACAAGCCGCAGCGCGAGCTGGTCTTCTCCCGCGGCCTGCCGTACGCGCTCGCTCTGGGCGAACTGGCCTCCTGGGTGGCCGGGTTCGACGGCCTGAAGCACCCGCCGCGGGTCTACTGGCACGCCGGCGACATCACCCCTGACCAGGCCGGATCCTTCGCGGCCGGGTTGGCGGGGACGTTCGCCGCCGCCCGCCGCGGCCGCCTGCTCGACGGCGCGGCCGGTGACACCCCTTCTCAGCAGCCAGTCGGGACGCAGAGCACCGCCTCGCCGTCGTAGGGTGGGGCCATGGCCGATCCCGAGCTCGTCCGATACACCCTCGACAACGGTCTGCGGGTGGTTCTCGCCCCCGACGCGACCGCGCCGGTGGTCGGCGTCAGCGTGCACTACGACGTGGGTTTCCGCTCCGAGCCGGAGGGGCGCACCGGTTTCGCGCACCTCTTCGAGCACCTGATGTTCCAGGGCTCGGAGAGCCTGGAGAAACTCGCGCACTTCCGGCACGTGCAGTCCAGCGGCGGGACCTTCAACGGGTCCACCCACCCGGACTACACCGACTACTTCGAGGTGCTCCCGAGCGCCGCGCTGGAGCGGGCGCTGTTCCTCGAGGCCGACCGCATGCGCGCGCCCAAGCTGACCGCGGAGAACCTCGCGAACCAGATCGACGTCGTCAAGGAGGAGATCCGGCTCAACGTGCTGAACCGGCCCTACGGCGGGTTCCCGTGGATCACCCTGCCGCCGGTGCTGTACTCGACGTTCCCCAACGCCCACAACGGCTACGGCGGCTTCGAGGACCTCGAAAGCGCCACGGTCGACGACTGCGCGGCGTTTTTCGACACCTACTACTCGCCGGCGAACGCCGTGCTCACGGTGGCGGGTGACTTCGAGGTGGACAACGCCAAGAAGCTGATCGAGGAGCACTTCGGCGACGTCCCGCACCGGCCGGCGCCGGAGCGGCCGTCGTTCGCCGAGCCGCTGCCGACCACCGAGCTGCGCGGCGAGGTCGAGGACGCGCACGCCCCGCTGCCCGCGCTGGGCATCGGCTACCGGATGCCGGACCCGATCAACGACGTCGACAGCTACCTGGCCTACCTGGTCCTGGCCGGCGTGCTCACCGACGGTGACGGCTCCCGCCTGCAGCAGCGGCTGGTGCACAAGGAGCCCCTGGTCGTCGACATCGGGGCGGGCGCCGGGCTGTTCGGCCCGTTCGAGGCACGTGACCCGGACACGTTCACCATCACCCTGATCCACCCGCACGAGGTGCCCCGCGAGCGCGTGCTCGCCGCGCTGGACGACGAGCTCGAGAAGCTCGCCGAGACCCCGCCGAGCGAGGAGGAGCTGCGCAAGGTCACCGCCCGCTGGACGGCGAGCCTGCACTCCGAGCACGACAGGCTGGTGTCGCGGACCCTGGCCCTCGGCTCGTTCGAACTGCTCTACGGCGACGCGTCGCTGGTGTACCGGCTCGCGGACCGGATGTCCGCCGTCACCGCGGAGGCCGTGTCGGCGGCGGCGAAGGCGCTGCGCCCGGACGCGCGCGCCGTGCTGGTGGTCAAGCCCGCTTCGGAAGGGAACAACGAGCAGTGACTTCAGCAACGCACCGCAGCGCCGAGGAGATCGGCCGCACCGCGCGGGGACCGCGGCCGCTGCCGCCCCTCGGGGAGCAGCGGGCCGCCGCCGACCTGTCCCATGTGGACACGACGCTGGCGAACGGCCTGCGCGTGCTGGCCGTGCGCAAGGCGACCGTGCCGCTGGTCGAGGCCCGGCTGTGGATCCCGTTCGCGGGCGACGACGCCCTGCACCCGGCCACGGCCGAGGTGCTCGCCGAGACGATCCTGACCGGGACGGCGCGGCGCAACCGCATCGAGATCGACGCCGAGCTGGCCTTGATCGGCGGCGACATCGGCGCCGGCGTCGACCCGGAGCGCCTGGTGCTCACCGGGTCCGCGCTGGCCGACAAGCTGCCGACGTTCCTCGACGTCCTCGGCGACGTCCTCACCGGGGCGACCTACGCCGACGAGGAGATCGCGCGCGAGAAGGAGCGGCTGGTCGAGCGGATCGCCGTCTCGCGCACCCAGCCGCGCACGATCGCGCGGGAGGCCCTGCAGAAGCACCGCTACGGCGACCACCCGGCCACGCGCGAGGTCCCGCGTGCCGAAGACGTCGCGGTCGTGACGCCGGAGCAGGTGCGAGCGCTGCACCAGGCGTCGGTGCTGCCGCGCGGTTCGGTCATGGTGCTGGTCGGCGACCTCGACCCGGACGGCGTCATCGGGGAGCTGGAGAAGGTGCTCGGCGGCTGGGCGTCGGACCGCTCCGCCGTGCGGCTGCCGCCGCTGCCGGACCTGACCGGGCCGAGCGTGCTGCTGGTGCCACGCGCGGGTGCGGTGCAGTCGCAGATCCGGCTCTCGGCGCAGACGATCCCGCGCACCGACCCGGGTTACGCGGCACTGCAGCTGGCGAACCTGGCCTACGGCGGGTACTTCTCGTCGCGGCTGGTGGAGAACATCCGCGAGAACAAGGGGTACACCTACTCCGCGCACTCCGGCTTCGAGTTCACCGACGGCACGGCGGTGGTCAACGTCGACGCGGACACCGCGACCGACGCGACGGCCCCGGCGCTGCTGGAGACCCGCTACGAGCTGGGCCGCCTCGGCCAGGTCCCGCCGTCCGGCGACGAGCTGGAGTCGGTGCGGCAGTACGCGATCGGTTCGCTGCTGACGTCGACGTCGTCGCAGTCCGGGCTGGCCGGGCAGGTGCTGGCGCTGGCCTCGACCGGGCTGGGCCTGGAGTGGCTGAACGAGCACCCGGCGCGCGTGGCCGCGGTGACCGCTGAGGACGTGGCGGAGGCGGCGCTGAAGTACTTCGCGCCCAAGCGGTTCACGGGCGTGGTGGTCGGCGACGCGACGGTGCTGGAGCGCAAACTCCTGGCGCTCGGCGACGTCGTCGTTGGCGAGCCGGCCTGATGTCCGTCCCGTTCACCCTCGGTGCCCTGCCGACCCTGTCCCGGTCCACAGTGGACCGCCAGGAAGGCTTGCGCACCAACCCTTCGCGGCTGATCGCCCGCTGGCCTGACGCCCGGGTCGTCCTCCTGGACGACGCCGGGCGCACCCCGGTGGCCGAGGGCGCGTCGACCCTGGCGTTCCGCAAGGCGATCGACTTCGGCTCGGCGCCCCCGGAAGACGCGGTGTTCCTCGGCGAGTGGCAGGACGTCGACTACTGGTCACTGCCGGGCGGCCCGTCGGGCTCGGCCGACACCGTGAAGATGGCCGGGAGCTGGGGTTTCGTCGAGGAGGTCCCGCGAGCGGACGGCGAGGTCTGGGTCGAGCTGCGCGGCTACGGGGACCTCCTGGACGACACGTCGGCCGGCCTGTTCACGACGGCGCAGGCATTGCGCTTCTGGCGCCGCCAGGCGAAGTTCTGCACGAGGTGCGGAAGCCCGACGGAGCTGATCCAGTTCGGCTGGGCGAGCAGGTGCACGAACGACGGCCGCGAGGAGTACCCGCGCACGGACCCGGCGGTGATCTGCCTGGTGCACTCGTACGAGGGAACCAACGGCTCGCACGTCCTGCTGGCCCGCCAGCCGATCTGGCCGGCGGGGCGGTATTCGGTCCTGGCGGGGTTCGTCGAGGCGGGGGAGTCCCTGGAGGCCTGCGTGGTCCGGGAGATCCGCGAAGAGGTCGGTGCCGCGGTGTCCGACGTGCGGTACCTGGGGAGCCAGCCGTGGCCGTTCCCGAGGTCGATCATGCTGGGGTTCACGGCCCGGGCGGACCGATCGCTGCCGTTGGTGCCGGCGGACGGAGAGATCGAAGAGGCGTTGTGGGTGTCGCGGGCTGAGGTGCGCGCGGCGTTCGAGAACAGCGCGGACCGGGGGTCGGGGTCGCGGCCGACGCCGATCGCCGATGGGGCGGCGGAGATCATCCTGCCGGGCAACTCGTCGATCGCCCGCGTGATGCTGAAGGCCTGGGCGGACGCGGAGGAGTAACCACCCGCCACAGAGCGCGACCACAAAACGGCCCCGGCTACCCGCCGGGGCCGTTTCTGTTGCGCCCCGTGCACGTTTCCGCCAGGTGGCCCAGCGGGACCGAAGGCGTTACCTGCTCGTTTCACCAGACCGTTGACGGCTGTGCCCCGGCTCACTACAGTCCCCGGAAACCGTCTGTAAAGTATCCTAATTAAGTCCGGAGGGACGAGTGCGAGCCGGTAGCCCGCGGATGCTGCGCGAGATCAACGATCGCGCCGCCATCGAGGTCCTCCTGCGGGAGGGGCCGCTCACGCGGGCCGAACTCGAGCTCGCCATCGGGCTCTCCAAGCCCGCCACCGCCCAGCTGCTCACCCGGCTCGAGCAGGACAACCTCGTCACGAAAGCCGGCGTGCGGGGCGGCGGCCGGGGGCCTCGGGCCCAGCTCTGGGCGGCCAACGGCGGCCTCGCCTTCGTCGCCGCCGTCGATCTCACGCCTCATCTGGCCGATTTCGTCGTGGCCGATGTCGCCGGGGTCGTGCTCGCCGAGTACCGGACCCCGCTGCCCGTGCACGCCGGGGCCGACGTCGTCGGGACCTTCGGCGAAGCACTCCAGAGGGTCGCCGAAGAAGCCGGCATCCGGAGGGAAGACCTGGCCCACGTGGTGATCGGCGCGCAGGGGGCGTTCGATCCGCGCACCGGCCTGCTCTCCTCCGCCCCGCACATCCCCGGCTGGCTGGGCTTCGACGTCCCGCAGAAGCTCAGCGACGAGCTCGGCGTCGACGTCCTCATCGAAAACGACGTCAACCTGGTCGCCGTCGAAGAGATGACCGTCGGGATGGCGCAGGACGTCGACGACTTCGTCATGGTCTGGCTGTCCGAAGGCGTCGGCGGTGCCGTCGTCATCGGGCGGCGGCTCCTGCGCGGCGCCACCGGCGGTGGCGGCGAGATCGACTGGATGCGGGTGCCCGATCCGGCCACCGTGGACACCGGGGACGTCTGGCCCGAGGCCGGCGCCCGGTTCGGCAACCTGGTCGACTCGCCCGCCATCTGCCGGCTCGCCGCCGCGCACGGCATCGAGGCCGGAACCGCCTGGGAAGCAGTGGAGAAAGCCGGGAAAGGCCACCCCTTCCTCGACGATCTCGCCAGAAGGGTCGCCGGGGGCGTCGCCAACCTCGTCGCCGTCGCCGATCCCCAGCTCGTGCTCCTCTGCGGCGACACCAGCCGGGCCGGCGGCGAAGAGTTCGCCGCGCTCGTGCAGGAGAAGCTGCACGAACTCGTCCTGCCGCGCACGCCCGTCGGCTGCGCTTCCGTGCAGGGCAACGCCGTGCGCGCGGGCGCGCTGCAGTCGGCGCTCGCCACCACCCGTGAGGACGTCTTCGGCGTCGTCACCCCCACGCTCCTCGGGTCGCGCCGGCCCGAGGGCGACAGCACCCGTTCACGACTCCAGTAGCCCAACCGATGAGGAGGAGGGCCATGCCCCCGACCACCCGGACCCGCCGTGGCGCCTTGCTGGTGGCCGCCGCCGCGGCGTCCGTCCTGCTGACCAGCGCCTGTTCCGGCGCCGCCGCCCCGAGCGGGGGTGACACGGCCGCCGCGCCCGGCAAGGACGACAAGCTCACGATCACCGTGTACTCCAAGTTCACCGACCGCGAGTACGGCGTGGTCACCGCGGGCCTGAACAAGCTCAAGGCGAAGTACCCGAACATCGAGATCAAGCACGAGGGCAACCAGGACGACGACAAGCTCACCCAGTCGATCCGCGGCGGCAATCCACCGGACGTCGCCATCTCCTTCTACACCGACAACCTGGGTGCCTGGTGCTCCACCGGCAGCTTCCAGGACCTCAAGCCCTACATCGACCGCGACAAGATCGACCTGAACCAAATCCCCGAAGCGGTCCGCAATTACACGGAGTACCAGGGCAAGCGGTGCGCGATGCCGATGCTCGCCGACGTCTACGGCTTCTACTACAACAAGGACATGTTCGCGGCGAAGGGGGTCACCTCGCCGCCGAAGACCACGGACGAGCTGCTCGAGGACGCCAAAAAGCTGACCGAGTACAACGCGGACGGCTCGATCAAGGTCGCCGGCTTCCTGCCGTCGATGCCGTTCTACGCCAACCAGGCCCAGTACTGGGCGCCGAACTTCGGCGCGCCGTTCCTCGGCCCGGACGGCAAGTCGGACCTCGCCACCAACCCCGGCTGGAAGGCGATGTTCGAGTTCCAGCAGAAGCTGATCGACGCGCTCGGTGGCCACGACAAGGTCGAGAAGTTCAAGGCCGGTCTCGGTGACGAGTACTCCGCCGACAACGGCTTCCAGAAGGGCAAGCTGGCGATGATCTACGACGGTGAGTTCCGCACCGCGTTCATCAAGGACCAGGCGCCGACCTTGAACTACGCCACTGCGCCCGCCCCGGTGCTCACCACCATGGCGGACAAATACGGAAGTGCCTTCACCACCGGCACGATCATCGCCATCCCCAAGGGCGCCAAGAACCCCGGCGCCGCGTGGGAGCTGATCAAGCAGGTCACGCTGGACACCGACACCCTGGTGGACATGGCCAACGGCCTGAAGAACGTGCCCAGCACGAAGGCCTCGCTGACGTCGCCGCGCCTCGACCTGCAGCCGCAGTTCAAGACGTTCCTCGACATGTACGACAGCGGCAAGCTCGTCTCGAACCAGACCACGCCGATCGGTGACGCGCACCTCAAGGCGGTCAACGACTTCGCCGAGAAGTGGCAGGCCGGCTCGATCCCCGATCTGACCGCGGGCCTGCAGAAGGTCGACGCGCAGATCAACGACGAGCTGAAGCAGAAGGGCGCGGGCGGATGACCACGCTCGTCGCCAAGACCGACGGTTCCCCGTCCGCACCGGCCAAGGTGCGGGCGGGGGCCCGCCGGGCCAAGCGCCGCCGGACCGTGCTGTTCTTCATGGCCCCGGCGTTCCTCGGGTTCCTCATCTTCTTCGGCTACCCGCTGATCGCCACGGTCTACTACTCCTTCACCCGCTACGACCTGATCAACCCGCCGCAGTTCATCGGCTTCGACAACTACGTCCGGATGTTCACCAGCGAGCCGCTGGTGGGCACGGCCGCGTACAACACGCTGTGGCTGGTGGTCGTGCTGACGGTCTGCCGCGTGGTGTTCTCCCTCGGCATCGCGTCGGTGATTTCGCGGCTGAAGTCGGGCGTCGGCCTGGTCCGGACGCTCTGCTACCTGCCGACCCTCGCCCCGCCCGCGGCGGCCACGCTGGCGTTCGTCTTCGTGTTCAACCCGGAGTTCGGCCCGGTCAACCGGTTCCTGCGGCTCGTCGGCATCGACGGCGGTCTCTGGTTCAACAGCCCGGCCATGTCCAAGCCCGCGCTGACGCTGCTGGCGCTGTGGGGCTCCGGCGAGCTGATGATCATCATCCTGGCCGCGCTGCTGGACGTCCCGGCCGAGCAGTACGAAGCCGCCGAGCTGGACGGCGCCGGGCCGGTCCGCCGGTTCTGGCACGTCACGCTGCCGTCGATCTCGCCGGTGCTGCTGTTCGGCGTGGTCAACTCGATCATCTACGCCCTGCAGTTCTTCACCCAGGCGATCGTGGCGGCCTCGGCGAGCGCCGGCACCGCGGACGTCGCCGGCAACTCGAAGCTCATCGGGGCACCGCAGAACTCGACGCTGACCTACCCGATTTGGCTGTACGTCCAGGGTTTCCGCTACTTCAACATGGGCTACGCGGCCGCGATGGCGGTGCTGCTGTTCATCGTTTCCTCGGGCTTCACCTGGATCCTCGTGAGGCAGCTCAGGAAGTCCCAGCACCAGGAGGAGGGGGCATGACCGCGGTGGCCGAAGCGCCGCAGAAGGCTGCGGGCGTACCGCCGAAGGTGCGGTTCAAGCGGAACTGGGACAAGCGGCTGTCGTTCATCGCGCTGCATTCGGTCGGCATCGCGCTCGGCGTGATCTTCATGCTGCCGCTGCTGTTCGTCTTCCTCACCGCGGTGATGAAGAGCGACCAGGCGATGACGGCGAGCCTGTGGCCGACCGAATGGCACTTCGAGAACTTCGTCAAGGTGTTCCAGAAGGCGCCGCTGCTCGAATACTTCGGCAACAGCCTGCTGTATTCGGCGCTGGCCACGGTCGGCGCGCTGCTTTCGGCGATCCCGGCCGCGTACGCGCTGTCGAAGCTCAAGTGGCGCGGGCAGAACCTGTTCTTCATGCTGACTGTGGCGGCGATGCTGCTGCCGCCGCAGGTCACCGTCGTGCCGCTGTACGACCTGTGGGTCCGGCTGGGCCTCACCGGCACGCTGGTGCCGCTGATCGTGCCGTACTTCTTCTTCGACGCGTTCTCGATCTTCCTGCTCCGGCAGTTCTTCCTGACGATTCCGAAGGACTACCTCGAAGCGGCGAAGATCGACGGCTGCAACGAGTTCCAGGCGATGTACCGCGTGCTGATCCCGATGGCCAAACCCGGGATCGCGGCCACCGCCATGTTCTGCTTCCTGTTCACCTGGAACGACTACTTCGGGCCGCTGCTCTACACCGGCGAGAACCAGGACCACTGGCCGCTTTCGCTGGCCATCGCGTCCTTCCGCGGCATGCACCACGTGGAGTGGAACATGACGATGGCGGCGACCGCGCTGATCATGGCGCCGGTGATCGTGCTGTTCGTGTTCGCGCAGAAGTCGTTCGTCAAGGGCATCACATTCACGGGGGTCAAGGGATGAAGCTGGCAGTCGTCGGTGGCGGGTCCACCTACACGCCGGAGCTGATCGACGGGATCGCCGGCCGTCGGTCCACTTTGGACGTCGACGAGATCGTGCTGGTCGACCCGGACGCCTACCGCGTCGAGGCGGTCGGCGGGTTCAGCCGGCGGCTGCTGTCGCACGCCGGCCACCCGGCGCAGGTGCGGACGACGCAGTCGCTGGAAGAAGGCGTCGACGGCGCTTCCGCGGTGCTGATCCAGCTGCGCGTCGGCGGGCAGCGGGCGCGGCGCTCGGACGAGACGTTCCCGCACGTCTGCGGCTGCGTCGGCCAGGAGACGACCGGCGCGGGCGGGCTGGCGAAGGCGCTGCGCACGGTCCCGGTGGTGCTCGACATCGCCGACCGCGTCCGCAAGATCGCCGGCGACGACACGTGGATCGTCAACTTCACCAACCCGGTCGGCATCGTCACGCGGGCGCTGCTCAACGAGGGGCACCGCGCGGTCGGGCTCTGCAACGTCGCCATCAACCTGCAGCGCCAGTTCGGCAAGCTGCTCGGGGTCGGCGCGGACGACGTCAAGCTCGTCCACACCGGGCTCAACCACCTGAGCTGGGAGCGCGGCGCGCTCGTCGGCGGCGTCGACCGGCTGCCCGAGCTCCTCGATGAACACCTGGAGTACCTGTCCAACGAGGTCAGCGTGCCCGAGAAGTGGTTGCGGCGGATGAACGTCGTGCCGTCGTACTACCTGAAGTACTTCTACGCGCACGACGAGCAGGTCACCAAGCAGCGCACCGAGCGGCCGCGCGCGGACGTCGTGTCCGACGTCGAGGAAGAGCTGCTGAAGATCTACCTCGACCCGGAGCAGAACACGAAGCCGGAGTCCCTGGAGAAGCGCGGCGGGGCGTACTACTCGGAGGCCGCCGTGCAGCTGGTGCACGCGCTGACCGCAGGCGGCCCGGCCGAGGAGCACGTGGTGAACGTCCGCAACGACGGCACGTTCCCCTTCCTGCCGGACGACGCCGTCATCGAGGCGCGGTCCATTGTGGACTCGAAGGGTGCGACGCCGATTCCGCAACCGGCGGTCGAGCCGCAGTACTCGGGCCTGATCTCGGCGACGACGGCGTACGAGTTCCTGGCTTTGGAGGCAGCGCTGAAGGGTGGCCGCGACCGCGTGGCCGACGCGCTGCTGGCGCACCCGCTGGTCGGCCAGTACACCAAGGCCGACACGCTGGCCGATTCGCTGGTCCAGATCAACCGCGAATACCTGCCCTGGGCGCGCGGATGAGGCCCGCTGTCATCGCGATCGACGGCGGAAACAGCAAGACCGAGGTCCTGGTGATCTCGGAAGACGGCGTGGTGCTGGGCAAGTCGAGAGGCCCCGGCGCGTCGCCGCAGAACATCGGCGTCGCGGCCTGTGTCACGGCGCTGGAGGGCCTGGTGCTGGAGGCGCTGGGCCCGGGCGCGGGCGAAAAGCCGTTCGCCGTGCACACCTCGGCGTACCTGGCCGGGCTGGACTTCCCGCGCGAGGAGGAGGCGCTGCACGCGGCGCTCTCGGCGCGCGGGTGGAGCGACACCCTGACGGTCGGCAACGACACCCTCGCGCTGCTCCGGGCGGGCAGCGCGGGGGTGGGTGTCGCGGTCGTCTGCGGCGCCGGGATCAACGGCGCCGGCGTCGGCCCCGACGGCCGCGTCCACCGCTTTCCCGCGCTGGGCAAGATCTCCGGCGACTGGGGCGGCGGTTACCGGCTCGGCGAGGAAGCGCTGTGGTGGGCCGTGCGCGCCGAGGACGGCCGCGGCCCGCGAACCGCGCTGATGCCCGCGGTGGCGGCGTACTTCGGCAAGCCGACGCTGCTGGACGTGGTGCAGGGCCTGCACTTCGAGGAGATCGACCCGGCGTCGATCCACGGCCTGTGCCCGCTGCTGTTCGAAGTCGCGGCGGCGGGGGACGAGGTCGCGCAGGACATCGTGACGCGGTTCGTCGAAGAGGTCAGCGTGTTCGCGGCGGTGATCCTGCGCGAGCTGGACCTGACCGAGGGCGCCCCGGAGATCGTCCTCGGCGGCGGCGTGCTGACCGGGATCGGCGCGCCGGTGATCGCGGAGATCGAGAAGCGGTGCCTGAAGGTCGCCCCGAAAGCGGTGGTCCGCGTCGTCGACGTGAACCCCGTGGTGGGAGCGGCATTGTTCGGACTCGACGAGCTGGGCGCTCCGGAAGCCGCGAAGGCGGCTTTGAAGGCGGCCACCCAGCGCGTCTGAAGACCCTGGCGGAGCCCGTCCCGAAGCGGCGCGGGACGGGCTCCGCCAGACCCCCTTACGGCGCCGGGACGATGGTGTCGCCGGTCTCCAGCAGCGTCTTGAGGTCGGAGAGGATCCAGGCCCAGCCACCGCCGGCGTTCTCGTTCGGCGGCGCGTCGAGCCGCTCGAAGGAACCACTGACCATCCCGGCGATCGTGGGCGCGCCGGTGACGTCGTGGGTCACGGTCAGCCGGGTGCCGGCGGTCTTGGACTCCTCGATCTCGTAGGTGAGCTTCGTGTAGGGCTCCTCGCTCACGTCCCCGGGCGCCATCAGCAGCTTCCAGGTGAGCACGAGCTTCCGCGGCGGGTCCACTTCCAGTACCTCGCCGTCGACGAGATCGCCGGTCATCCCGGCGTCGATGAACGCCTGCGTCGGGCGCGTGCGGTGCTTGCCGCCCGGGCGCAGGTCGAAGTCGACGAGCCCGGTGTAGCCGTACTTCGCCGTCCACTCGGGCTTCGTGATGGCGTCCCAGATGCGCTCCGGCGACGCCTTGATGTAGACGCGGTAGACCTGCACGGTGTCGGTCATGGTTCTTCGCCTTCCAGCTCGTTCTTGAGGTCGAGGAGCGCGGTGACGTGGCGCTCGGTGTACTTGTCGATCCACCGGTCGTGGATCTGGCGGATCGGGACGGGGTTGAGGAAGTGCCGCTTCTCCCGGCCTTCCTTCCTGGCGACGACGAGCCCGGCCTCCTCGAGGAGTTTCAGGTGTTTCATGACGCCGAAGCGGGTCATCTCCACCTGGGTCTCCAGCTCGGTGAGCGTGCGGCCGTCACGCTCGAAGAGCAGGTCGAGCAGGAACCGGCGGGTCGGATCCGCCAGCGCCTTGAACACCAGGTCGTCGTCGGGCACGTGAGTGAGAATAGGTGACCAAAAGGTCACATGTCAACGTGCGAAGAAGGCCGCCACCCACACCGGGTGACGGCCTTCGGGATCTGCCAAGGCGGTGGTGGCTACCGCCACTACTCGGTTACGTCGCCGGCGCGAAGGACGGCGTCCACTGCGCGCCATCCCACCACTGCGTCGAGCCGGGCTGCGTGGGCGACGGGTACCAGCCCGGCGGCGGCGCGGACGGCGGTGCGGGCTGGGCCTGCTGCTGGAGCTGGGCCTGCTGGAGTCTCGTCTGGACACGCAGCTCCTTCAGCTGGGCCTTGGCCACGCGCTGCTTCTTGCTGCTGCCGCGGACGGCGCCCATCGTGCCGACCATCAGCGTTTTCCGGATGAGTCCCATGCGATCGCACCTTCCGTCGTGAACATCCGGAAGACGCTGGTCAGGGCGGCGGCGTTACGGGTAGATCGGGATCGTGACCTCGAAGGCGTCCGCGGCTAGACGATCAGCGACAGCGGCAGGATCAGCGCGATCGCCACCACGGAGATCAGCGTCTCCATCACCGACCAGCTCTTCAGCGTCTGGCCCACCGACAATCCGAAGTACTCCTTGACCAGCCAGAACCCGGCGTCGTTGACGTGCGAGAAGAACAGCGACCCGGCGCCGATCGCCAGCACCAGCAATGCGCTGTGCGACGGGTCCATCGTCGCCGCCAGCGGGGCCACGATGCCCGCCGCCGAGACCGTGGCCACCGTGGCCGAGCCGGTGGCCAGGCGGATCGCCACCGCGACCAGCCAGCCGAGCAGCAGCGGTGAGAGGTTCGCGTCCTTGGCCAGCCCCGTGATGACTTCGCCGACGCCCGCGTCGACCAGGGTCTGCTTGAAGCCGCCGCCCGCGCCGACGATCAGGATGATCCCCGCGATCGGGCCGAGCGAGTCACCGACCACAGTGGACAGCCGGGCGCGGTCGAGGCCGGCCGGGCGGCCCAGCAGCACCATCCCCACCAGCACCGCCGCCAGCAGCGCGATCAGCGGGTCGCCGACGAAGTCCAGTACGCGGCGGGCCTGGCTGTCCTTGGCCAGCAGGATGTCCGAGAGCGCTTTCGCCAGCATGAGCACGACCGGCAGCAGCACCGTCGTGAGCGTCGCGGCGAAGCTCGGCCGCGGCTTGTCCGTGTCCGCGCGCTCCGGGATCAGCCGCTCCGGCGGCGCCGCGTCCGGGACCAGCCGAGCCGCCACGCGGGCGAACAGCGGGCCCGCGATGACCAGCGTCGGGATGCCGACGAGCAGGCCGAACGCCAGCGTGACACCGACGTTCGCGTTCAGCGCGCCCGCCGCGGCGAGCGGGCCGGGGTGCGGCGGCACCAGGCCGTGCAGCACGGAAAGGCCGGCAACGGCCGGAATTCCCAGCAGCATCAACGGCTTCCCGGTGCGCTTGACCGCGAGCAGCACCACCGGGATCAGCATGACGAGCCCGATCTCGAAGAACATCGGCAGCCCGATCAGGGCGGCGACCAGTGCCATCGCCCACGGCAGCGCGGCGCCGCGGGCCTTGCCGAGCACGGTGTCGACGATCTGGTCGGCGCCGCCGGAGTCGGCGAGCAGCTTGCCGAGCATCGCGCCGAGGGCGATCAGGATGCCGACGGACGCGACCGTGCTGCCGACGCCGGTCGTGAAGCTCTTGAGCAGCTTGTCGACCGGCATCCCGGCGGCCAGCCCGAGCGCGAGCGAGCCGAGGACCAGCGACAGGAACGGGTGCAGCTTCACCTTCGTGATCAGCACGACGATGACGGCGATCGCGACGACGGTCGCGATGATCAGGCGGGTGTCGTGGCCGGTCCAGCCGGCGGCGAGGACGGCGTTCACGCGTGCTCCCGGAAAGCGGTCAAGGCGGCTTCGGTGATCTCTTCCGGAGTTCCGCTGGTGTTGTCGAGGACGACGCCGGACTCGTCCGGCTCGAGGGGTTCGAGGTCGGCGAGCTGCGAATCCAGCAGCGACACCGGCATGAAGTGGCCCTTCCGGGTCTTCATCCGCTCGGCCAGCTGGGCCCGGTCGCCGCTGAGGTGGGCGAACCAGACGTCGCCGCCGCCGCGCAGGACGTCCCGGTACCGCCGCTTGAGCGCGGACGACGTCACCACGCCGCCGGTGTCCTGGTGCGCGCGGATCCAGCCCGCGATGGCTTCGAGCCAGGGCGCGCGGTCTTCGTCCGTCAGCGGCGTACCGGCGGTCATCTTGTCGATGTTGGCCTTCGGGTGGAATGTGTCCGCTTCGGCGTACTCGACGCCGAGGGCCTCGGCGAGCGCCGTGCCGATCGTCGTCTTCCCGGAGCCTGACACCCCCATCACCACGATGACGGTCATCCGCACCTCCCACTTCGTTGTGCCCAGGTGAGTCAAACTCAAAAGTACTACTTATTCAAGATGAAGTACTACTTAATCGAATCAGACGGTTAGGTTGGCCGGGTGAAGCACGAAGAAGTCCTGGACGCGCTGGGCGCGGAGATCGCGAACGGCGCGCTGACGCCGGGCACGGTGTTGCGCTCCGAAGAGCTGCAGGAGCGCTTCGGCGCTTCGCGGACGGTGGCGCGCGAAGTCGTCCGAGTGCTGGAGACGATGCGGCTGACCAGCAGCAAGCGCCGGGTCGGGGTGATCGTCCGGGAGCAGGCGGAGTGGAACCACTACGACCCGCGGCTGATCCGCTGGCAGCTCGACGGCCAGGCCCGCCCGGCGGCCTTGGCGACGCTGAACGAGCTGCGGTCGGCGATCGAGCCGTGCGCGGCGCGGTACGCGGCCCTGCGCGCGACGCCGGAGGAGCGCGGGCGCCTGGGTGCGCTGGCGGAGCGGCTCGCGCGCACGGCCCGGGCGCGTGACCTTTCGGCGTTCCTCGGGTTCGACATCGCTTTTCACGACCAGCTGCTGACGGCGTCGCGGAACCCGATGTTCGGGCAGCTGTCGGAGATCGTGGCGGAGGTGCTCACCGGCCGGACCGGGCACGGGCTGATGCCGCCGGAGCCGCAGCCGGAGGCGGTGGCGCTGCACGCGGAGGTGGCCGCGGCGGTGGCGGCCGGGGCCGCGGACCGGGCGGAGCGGGCGATGCGGGACATCGTCGTCCAGGCGCGGGAGGAGATTGCCGCGTTGGTCAGCGGGGGGTGAGCGGGGGTTTCGTCGTCCGGGTGCGCCCTGGTCAGGAGCCATGAAGAGGGCACTTCCGGACGCGCGGCGAGGCGGCTTCCCGGGGCGAGTAACCTCCTCGGGTACTGGAGTTTTCTGCGGCCGGGGGGCACGGGTGAGCGCGGCGCGCGCGATCGGACTGGTGTTGGGTGTGGCGGCCGACGGCGCCCTCGGCGACGCCCGCCGTCGGCTCCCCGTGACGGCGTTCCGCCGGCTCCCGCCCCGCTCGGGTGCCCTGGTCACGGCGGCCGCCGTGGCCGGCGGCGCGCTGCTGGAGCGGGCGAGCCGGGGCCGTCCGCTGCTGCAGGCCACGGCGACGGCGGTGACGACCTGGGCGGTCCTCGGCGCGGCCGGCCTGGCCCAGCAGGGCACGGAACTGGCCCGCGACCTCGAGGAATGCCGGTTCGAGCCGGCCAGGGCGACCCTGTCCGAACTGGACCCCCGGGTGGCGGACGGCCTCGGCGCGATCGCGCTGTCCCGCGCCTCGGTGGAGACGCTCGCGGAGAACACGTCCGACGCGGTGGTGGCCCCGCTGGTGTGGGGCGCGCTGGCGGGTGTGCCGGGGCTGCTGGGAGCGCGGGCGGTGAGCCTGCTGCGCCGGGCGCGGATCGGCCGCCGCGGTCACTGGGCGGTGGACCGCGCGGACGAGCTGGTCCACCTGGTGCCGACCCGCGTGGCGGCGGCGTTGACGGTGCTGGCGGCCCCGGTGGTCGGCGGCTCGGCGGGCGGCGCCTGGCGGGCCTGGCGGCGCGACACGATCGCCCACCCGAGCCCGAACGCGGGCCGCGTCGAGGCGGCCTTCGCGGGCGCACTGGAGATCCGGGTCGGCGGGCGGACGGTGTACCCGCACGGGATCCTCGAGCTGCCGGTGCTGGGCGTGGGCCGCAACCCGGACGCAGGACACGTGACGCGCGCGGTGGAGCTGTCCCGCGTGGTCGGCTGGCTGGCGGGCGCGACCTCGGTGGTGGTGGCCGTGCTGACCGGCTTCCGGCGCGGCTGACGTGTAACCCCTCCCCGTATCGACCAGCGTAGGCAACGCTTCGCCGAACTGGGAGGAACTCTTGCGGTACAAGCACATTGCGGCCGCCGTGGCCGCCGCGAGCCTGCTCACCCTGACCGTGACCGGGACCGCCGACGCCAAGCGGCGCTGCGGCCCCACCTACGAGCAGGACGGCTTCGGCAGCCTGGGCACGTCGTTCACGCTGAAGTCCAAGCACGACGACGACGGCCCCGGCGGGTCGTTCGTCGTGGGGGAGGAGTTCGAGATCCACACGAACGTCGCCGGCCAGACCTGGAGCATCGCCTTCGCCGACAACGGCAAGGTCTTCTTCACCGGCGACGACGTCTCGACGACCACGGGCATCCGGGAGCAGCACCCGACCGCCAACCAGCCCGGCGTCACCCAGCACATGACCGCCGACGCGCTGGACCACACCACCGGCGAGACCATCCACGGCTTCCTGGACGTGCTGCCGGTCCCGGGCTGCGGCGGCTGACAGCGCACGCCGCGGCCGGTTCCTCAGCCGCGGCGGCGCAGCTGCGCCAGCGCCTCCGCGTCCAGCGGCCCGTCGCGCTCGGCCAGCCGGACCCCGATCCGCTCCCGCTCCTCCGCCGTCCGGTTCCCGCCGAACTTGAACTTCGCCCGCACCGCGGTCACCGTGAATTCGATGCCCCGGATCCCCGGCAGCAGCCGCCGGTCCGGGGACTCCGCCGCCGCGCTCACCGGCGCCCGCGAACCGTCGGGCTCGAAGTGCCGCAGCTGCCGGTCCAGCAGCGCCGCCTTCTCCGCCGCGTCGTCGACCAGCCGGACGTCCCCCTCGAACTGCACCGTCGCGTAGTACGACGTCGGCACGCCGAACGCCGGATCCCCGCTCGCGTTCCAGTCCGCCCGGACGTACGTGTAGTCGCCGACCACCGTCAGCAGCGCCCGCGGGTGCTCCTCCAGCAATGGCCAGATCGGGTTCGGCCGGGCCAGGTGCGTGACGATCGTGCGGTCGCCGTCGAAGGCGAAGTGCGCCGGCGTCACCACCGGCAGGTCACGGCCGCGGCCGCCGGCGATCAGCTGGCCGAAGTCGTGCCCGGACAGCCACGCCCGCCACTCGTCGGCGGTGGCCGCGTCCCACGGGTGGATCAGCATGGCCCGAGTATCCAGCAGCCAAGTGGCCTCGCCAGAGGGCCATTTCCGGCCTACTTCTGATGGCCACTTTCGGCGAGTTCGTCCTCGGCGAGGATCTCCGCGACCGACTTCCGCCGCGAAGAAGCTGCCGAGGACGCGTCCAGCGCCCCGCCCGGCTTCAGCTCGCGGACCGTGAAGTACAGCCAGCCGAGCAGCGCCATCGCGCCGAAGGCGATCCACTGCAGCGCGTACGACAGGAACGGCCCCGAGTCCGTCTGCGGCAGCGGCAGCGCGCCGAGCACCCCGGGCTGGCCGACGTCGAGCTGGAAGTACCCCGGCCGGATGTCGAGCCCGCCCGCGCGCCCCACCACCCGGGAGTCGACGACGTAGCTCTGCAGCCGCCCGCCGGTCGACGCGTCGGCGAACGCGTCGCGGTTCTTCGGGTCCGTCTCGTCGGCGCGCACCCGTGCCGTCACCGTGACCGTCCCGGGCGGCGGCGGGGCGAACGGCAGCGCGGCCGACTTGCTGTCCAGCCGGACGTAGCCGCGGTCGACCAGCACGATGGTGCCGTCGGTGGTCCGCATCGGCGTGAGCACCTCGAACGCGCCCTCGCCCTGGACCGTCCGCAGCCGCGCGACGACCTCCTTGTCCGGCAGGTACTGGCCGGTGATCGAGACGAGGTGCCATTCGGTGCGCTGACCGGGCGCGGTCCCCGGCGGCAGCAGCTGCGCGAGCGGCACCGGCGCGGCGGTGAACGACGTCTCCAGCGCGGCGTTCTGCTGCTCGCGCTCGGCGTTACGGCTGAACTGCCACGGCGAGAGCAGCGTGAAGCAGCAGACGGCGAAGGTGAAGACCACCGCCGTCAGCGCCAGCCACCCGGGCCGGAGGAGGAACCGCAACCGCACCCCACCACGGTAGCCCGTGCCGCTCGCCGTCCGTCGCGGGCTGTGACGTCTAGCTCCGCGAACGCACCCAATCCAGCAAACCGGGCACCGCGCGCTCGACCATGCCGAGGACGTCTTCGAAGCCGTCGTCGCCGCCGTAGTAGGGATCCGGGACCTCGGCACCTTCGGGCGCCGACGGGTCGAACGACCGCAGCAGCCGCACCTTCGCCGGGTCGCCGACCCGCGACCGCAGGAACTCGAGGTGGCCTTCGTCCGCGGCGAGCAGCAGGTCGGCGGCGAGGTCTTCGTCGGACACCTCGGACGCGACGTGCGCGGTGGGGTAGCCGTGCGCCTTCAGCGTCGCGCGGGCTCGCTTGTCGGCGGGCTCCCCGGCGTGCCAGGGGCCGGTGCCGGCGCTGCTGACGCGGACGGCGTCGGCGAGACCGGCGTCGGCGAGCTTGGCCCGGAACACCAGCTCGGCCATCGGGGAGCGGCAGATGTTGCCGGAGCAGACGAAGACGATGTGCGTCACGTCCCGAGCGTAACGACCGCCCGCCACGGCCCCCTGCGTAACCACCGGGTTCACCCGGTCACCCGCCCGCTCGGCGGTATCCGCGCCCCGCGGCGCCCACTTAGCGTCGATCGGGCGAGGACGCGAACCGGAAGGAGAGCGATCATGCACGGGTGCTGCTCGAAGTGCACCGGTCAGGGCTGCGGCTGCTGCGGCAACTGCAACTGACCCACCCGGGCGCCGCGGCGGCCCGCAGCCGCCGGGGCGCCCCTAAGCCGAACAGGTCGCCGAAGTCGCTTCGCCCAGAGCGCGCGCATGCAGGGTGTCGAACCGGTGGAAGCCGTCCACGACGGCCGCCGTCACCAGCTGCCGGACCGGGCACGAGCGCGCCGCCCGCGCCGGCACCGTCGCCGCCAGCTCGGTGAGCAGGCCCGTGTTGAGCCCGTCGATCACCGGGCGGATCTGCCCGAGGTCGGGGCGGGTCGTCGGCGCCTCCGCCGGGTGCGCGTCCCAGCGGGCGTACAGGCCGCGCTGCACCAGCTTGTTCGCCTCGATCTGGGCGCGGAAGAACCGGACCGCGTCCGCCGGGTCGAGGCCGAGGCCGGGCGCCCGCGACGCCACCGAGTCGTAGATCTGCTGCTCCCGCACCGGGTCGTCGATCGGCGACGGCGTGCCGTACTTCGCCGCCGCCACCTGGTCGGCGATCGCGACGCGCTGCGCCGCCAGGTCCGTGAGCCGCCACAGTGACGATCCGACCGACGATTCCACCGACGACTCCGACGCCGGAGCCGGGGCTGCGAAGAGCGCGGAAGCGGCGAGCACCGCCGTCACCGTGACGAGCAAGGACCGAAGGCGCATGGTCCCGGACGGTACATGCCAAAATCTCCGGGTGCCCGCCATCTCCGAAGTCATTTCCGTGCTGGAACGGGCGTACCCGCCCGAGCTCGCCGAGTCCTGGGACGCCGTCGGCCTCGTCTGCGGCGACCCGGCCGAGCCGGTGGACAGCGTGCTGTTCTGCGTCGACCCCGTCGCCGAGACCGTCGACGAAGCCGTCGAGATCGGCGCGCAGCTGATCGTCGCGCACCACCCGCTGCTGCTGCGCGGGGTGCACGGCGTGCCTGCCGACACCGCCAAGGGCTCGCTGGTCCACCGGATGATCCGCGAGGGCATCGCCCTCTACTGCGCGCACACCAACGCCGACTCCGCCGACCCCGGGGTCTCGGATGCCCTCGCCCAGGCCATCGGGCTGCGCGTCACCGGCCCGCTCGAACCGAAGGCCGACGGCGTCACCGGCCTCGGCCGCATCGGCGAACTGCCCGAGCCCGAGCCGTTCGCGGTGTTCGTACAGCGCGTCGCCGACGCCCTGCCCGCGACCGCGCCCGGCGTGCTCGGCGCGGGCGATGCGGACCGGCCGATCCGCACCGTGGCCGTCTCCGGCGGGGCCGGGGACTCCTACCTGAAGCAGGCCACCGCGGCCGGCGTCGACGCCTACGTCACCGCCGACCTGCGGCATCACCCCGCCGGCGAGCACCTGGCCGGCCGGGGCCCGGTGCCCGCGCTGGTCGGGCTGACCCACTGGGCCAGCGAATGGCCCTGGTGCGGGCAAGCCTCGGCGGTCGTGGCGGAGGCGTTTGCGGGTAACGTCGACACTTGCGTCTCCACGCGGTGCACCGACCCGTGGACCGTCCGCGCCGAGCGCACATCGATTTAGAGGAGCACCGTGAAGGCCGAACCCGCCGTGCAGCGCCAGTTGCTCGAGCTCGCCAAGGTGGACGCCGAGCTCTCGCGCACCGCGCACCGCCGCCGCACCCTGCCCGAGCTGGCCGAGATCGACGCGGGGGAGAAGACCGTCCGCGAGCGCCGCGACGCGCTCGTGTCGGTCGAGACCGCCGCCTCCGACCTCGACCGCGAGATCGCCCGGCAGGAGAAGGAGATCGAGTCGGTGCGCGCCCGCGAGGACCGCGACCGCAAGCTCCTGGCGTCCGGCTCGGTCAACTCCAAGCAGATGACCGACATCGAGCACGAGCTGCAGTCGCTGGAGCGCCGCCAGGGCGCGCTGGAGGACGACCTGCTGGAGCTGATGGAGCAGCGCGAGGCCCTCGGCCTGGACGCCCAGCGCACCGGCGCCGAGGTCGACAAGGCCGAGGCCGAGGTCGCCGCCGCGATCACCCGCCGCGACGAGGCGTTCAAGGACCTCGACACCACCCGCGCGCGCCGCACCGAGGACCGCGAAAAGCTGGTGCCGCGCTTCCCCGAGCCGCTGCTCAAGCTGTACGAGCGCGTCCGCGAGCACAAGGGCATCGGCGCCGCGCTGCTGCGGGCCCGCCGCTGCGGCGCCTGCCAGCTGGAGCTGGACCGCAACACGGTGAGCGAGATCAAGGCCGCGCCGGAGGACGAGGTCATCCAGTGCGAGAACTGCGGCGCGATCCTGGTCCGGACCCTGGAGTCGGGTCTGTGACCTCGCACGTCATCGTCGAAGCCGACGGCGGCTCCCGCGGCAACCCCGGGCCGGCCGGCTACGGCGCGGTGGTCAAGGACAGCGACGGCGAAGTCCTCGCCGAGCGCAAGGAAAGCCTCGGCGTGGTCACCAACAACGTCGCCGAATACAACGGCCTGATCGCCGGCCTGGCCGCTGCGGCCGAGCTCGGGGCGTCCACTGTGGACGTCCGGATGGACTCGAAGCTCGTGGTGGAGCAGATGTCCGGGCGCTGGAAGATCAAGCACCCGGACATGCAGCCGCTGGCCGAGCGGGCCAAAGAGCTGGCCGCGGGCTTCTCGCGCGTCAAGTACGAGTGGATCCCGCGGGCGCAGAACTCCCACGCCGACCGGCTGGCCAACGAGGCCATGGACGCCGCGACCGGCAAGCCCGCCGCCGGACGGCCCGACAAGCCGAAGCTGCCGACGCGCCGCCCCGACCGCGCGCCGGTGGCCTGGACCGGCGCGAAGGGCACCCCGACCCGGCTGCTCCTGCTGCGCCACGGCCAGACCGAGATGTCGGCGCTGCGCCGCTACTCCGGCCGCGGTGACGTCCCGCTGACCGAGCTGGGCCGGACGCAGGCCGCCGCCGCGGCGAAGCGGCTGGCCGCGATGGACGGCCTGGTCGTCGACGGCGAGGCCGTGCCGATCATCTCCTCGCCGCTCACCCGCACGAAGCAGACCGCGCAGGCGGTCGCCGACGCGCTCGGCGGCCGCGTCGAGACCCACCCCGGCCTGATCGAGACGGACTTCGGCGAGTGGGAGGGCCTGACGTTCGCCGAAGCGGCCGCCCGCGACCCCGAACTGCACTCCTCGTGGCTGGGCGACAGCTCGGTGCCGCCGCCCGGCGGGGAGAGCTTCGACGTCGTCCACCGGCGCGTCCGCAAGGCCCGCGACGAGCTCATCGCCGAGCACGGCGGCCGGACGTTGCTGCTGGTCAGCCACGTGACGCCGATCAAGACACTGCTCCGGATGGGCCTCGACGCCGGACCGCAGCTGCTGTTCCGGCTGCACCTGGACCTGGCATCGTTGTCGGTCGTCGAGTTCTACCCGGACGGGAACGCGTCGGTCCGGCTCGTCAACGACACCTCGCACCTGGTCTGACCGGGAATAATGTGGGGTGGATCACGCTCAACACCGACGCGTGGCCGACCCCGGATGGGGTATTGGCTACAGTGTCTCGACCGCGTCGCCGCGGTGGCGGGTCCGCCGACGGACCCACTCAGGGGGCGCCAGCTCGCGCGTATCCCACCGGCAGAAGCCTGCGGGCGGAACAGTGACGAGGACATGACGGCTAGCGCACTCACCGAGACCTCCCCGAGCGACGTCCCCGAGGACCCGGCCACCACCACGGCCACCCGCGGCTGGGCCGCGCGGCTGGCGCCGGTGCTGGCCGTGCTCGCCGGCGTCGCGGCGGTCGCCGTCCACGCCACCCGCTACGGCCACTGGATCGTCGACGACGCCGCCATCACCTTCTCCTACGCCCGCAGCTTCGCCGACGGCCTCGGCCCGGTGCTGCAGCCGGGCGCCCCGCCGGTCGAAGGCTTCTCCGACCCGACGTGGATGGTGCTGCTCGGCCTCGGCAAGCTCGTCGGCCTCTTCGACCACGGCGCGATCTTCGGCATCCCGGACTACGTGCTGTTCCCGAAGGCGCTCGGCCTGCTGTTCACCGCCGGCGTGCTGACGGCCTGCCACATCGCGGCCAAGCAGATCTTCACCCGTTTCGCGTGGCTGGCCACGCTGGTCGTCGGCCTGACGCTGGCGACGATCCCGTCGTACGTCATCTGGGTCGTCTCGGGCCTGGAGAACTCGCTGTTCGCGTTCGCCGTCGTGACGCTGGGCGTGACGCTGTTCGTCGCGGTTCGCCACGACCGGCTCCTGACCCCCAAGATCGCGCTGTGGGCCGGGGTCATGGTCGCGTTCGCCGCGCTGACCCGCCCGGAGGGCCTGATCTACGCGGGCGCGTACCCGCTGGCGGCGCTGTTCCTGCTGCGCTCCGGGCTGTTCTGGAAGAGCTTCCGGCTCGCGCTGCTGTCGGTGGCGTCGTTCGCCGTGCCGTTCGGCGCGTACGTCGTCTGGCGGCACTCGGAGTTCGGGCGGCTGCTGGCCAACCCGTCGGTGGCCAAGCAGCAGGGCCTGCCCGGGTTCGACGCGGTGAAGCGGCCGTTCGAGCTGGTCGGCTACGCGGGCTGGGCCGGCGTGATCGCGCTGGCGCTCGTCATCGGTTTCGCGCTGGCCAAGGCGCCGTGGCGGCGGTCGCTGGTCGCGCTGCTGGTGCCGCTGGGGCTGGGGATCGTCGCCTACGGCGTGATGGTCGCCGACTGGATGTACCAGCACCGGTTCGCCAGCCCGATCTGGCCGCTCGCGGTGATCGCGGGCACGCTGTCGGCCGGTGAGCTGCTGCGGCACCGGCAGGCGCTGCTGCGCGTCGGCGTCGTCGTGGTGCTGGTGGGTGCGTTCGTCCCGTCGGCGATCGGGTTCGCGGCCGCGGCGGACAAGTTCGCGAAGAACCCGAACATCACCGCGTGCCTGGTGGCCGACCGATTCGGCCGCGGCTTCAACACCTACGCGGACATCCTGGGCCTGCAGAAGGCGTCGCTGCTGCTGCCGGACCTCGGCGGCTCGTCGATGACCAGCCGGCTCGAGCTGGTCGACATGGCGGGGCTGGTCAACAAGCCGATCGCCGACCTGGTGCACGACAACGACCTGCAGGGCCTGCGCGACTACGTGTTCGACACGGTCAAGCCGACGTTCATCCACTCGTGGGGCCCGTGGGCGGCGGGCAACGGCATCGCCCTCGACCCGCGGCTCGACCGCGACTACCTGCTGATCTACTCGTCGCCGATCGAGGGCCTGCGCAACGGCGACTGGGTGCGTCGCGACGCGGTCACCGACCCGGCGAAGCTGAAGGCGGCCCAGGACTACGCGGCGAAGACGATCCCGGCCGTGGCCGCGGACCGCTTCGGCGGCCCGCTGGACGACTGCGGCGCGACGATGAAGCCGGGCCAGACGATCACGATGCCCAGCTGAGCCCCAGCCAGAGCGCAACGGTCGCGACGGCGAGGCTCAGCGGGGTGGTGAGCACGCCCAGGACGTGGAACGTCTTGAAGGAGGGCGGCTTCGGGAGCGTGCGGCGCCACAGCAGGGTCGCCAGTGAGCCGAGGTAGCTCGCGTTCGGGCCGATGTTGACGCCGAGCAGCACGGCCAGCAGCACGCCCGGCGCCGGGTGCGGGCCCAGCACCGACAGCAGGATGAGCGTGGCGGGCAGGTTGTTGACCAGGTTGGCCAGCAGCGCCGCCACGCCGGCGGCGACCAGCAGGTCGACCAGGCCGGTGGAGGTCGGCAGGACGTTCCGGAGGACCCCGCCGAGGACGTGCTCCGAAACGGCCTCGACCACGACGGCCAGGCCCAGCACGAACAGGCACAGCTGCGGAGCCGCCTCGGTGACCAGCTGCCACGGCCGGATCTTGCCCCGCGCGACGGCCCGCACGCCGAGGACCAAGGCGGCCAGTGCGGCGATCCAGACGGGTTCGACGTGCCCGAGCTGCCCGACCGCGAACCCGGCGAGCGTCAGCCCGAGGACGACGAGGGCGAACGTCGGCGTCTCGAGGTGCTGCCGCGGCTCCGGCGTCTCGCGCGGCCGCAGATCGGCTTTGAAGAACCAGAGGAAGACGAGCAGTTCGACGCCGATCGTGACGAGCCACGGGAGCGCCATCAGCGCGGTGAACCCGGCGAAGGTCAGCCCGGACGCGGCGAAGGCGAGCAGGTTGGTCAGGTTGGAGACGGGCAGCAGCGTCGACGCCGAGTTGGCCAGGTGCGCGCAGGCGTAGACGTGCGGCCGCGCGGGCAGTTCCAGGCTGGTGGCGGTGGCGAGGACGACGGGCGTGAGCAGCACGACGGTGGCATCGAGGCTGAGGATCGCGGTAACCCCGGCCGCGGCGGCGAAGGTGAGGACGAGCAACCGCCGCGGCCGCCCGTGGCACGCCTCGGCGAGCCGGTTGCCGAGCCAGGAGAAGACGCCGTCGACACTGGCCAAAAAGGACAAAAGCAGAATGGCGGCCAGAAACCCCAGAGTGGGCAGGATTTCCACGGCCCGCTCCCCGGCGGCGCCGGGGCGGACAAGGCCGAGAAGAAGGGCAACACCGGCAGCGGGAACAGCGGCGACGGCTTCGGGCCACCCGCGCGGCCGGACGATGGCGAAGACGAGCACACCGGCCAGGAGAAGCAGGCTGGCCGCACCCGCGAGGAGAGTCACGCGTTCACGCTAACTGCGCCGGATTTCCGTCGGTGCCCCCGGGTAGCATGGAAGACGGGGGGCGGCGCCCCGCGCTCGAGCGAGAATCACCTGCCGTCGCGAGGTACCCGCGCCGGTTTCCGCCGTTCGCTCGGCCGGAATGCGCCGGGGGTGCTCGGCCGGATGGGTAGGCTCGCCCGCAAGTCCGAAGTGGACCCGTGTCCGAAGTGACGCCCGCGACCGCAACGCCTCGGCGGCCGGCGCGCACCAGAGGCCACGACCTCGGCAGCCTGCGTGCGAACCCGATCCCGGCTCGCAGCCGGGCTCAGCGGCCGTCCACCCGCTGCGAAGACTTCGCCAGGGCCCCGCCCAGCTCGGCCCGCCCCGGAATCCCCAGCTTCCGGTAAGCCCCGGACAAATGCAGCTCCACCGTCCGCCGCGTCAAGTGCAGGGCCGTCGCGATCTCCCGGTTCGTCAGCCCCTGCGCCGCCATCACCGCGATCCGGTTCTCCTGCCGGGTCAGCCCGTGCTCGTTGTCCTTCGCCGGCGTCAACGCCCGCCGGGCCGAGCGCAGCTCCTCCGCCGCCCGGCGGGCCAGTGGCCTTGCTCCGCACTGCTCGCTCAGCTCCACCGCCTGCCGGAGCGTCTCGATCGCCTTCTCGGACTGGCCGTGCCGGGCCTGCAGCGTCCCCAGCTCCGTCAACGCCGTCGCCAGCTGCAACCGCGATGGCGATGTCCGCAGCGTCGTGATCGCCTTCTGCAGCGCCCGCTCGGCTTCGTCGTCCTCGCGGACCAGGCCCAGCGTCGTCAGCGCCGTGCCCAGCGGCCGGGGTGCGCCCCAGCGGGCCGCGGCGTTGATGTCCTCTTCGGCCAGCCGGGCCGCGTCGTCGGTCTGGCCCAAAGCCAGCGCCGCCCGTGCCGCGTGCGCTCGCCACGGCACGAACCCCGGGAACCGCATCCCGTGGTGCGCCAGGCGCCGCCCGCAGCTCAGCAGGTCCTCGAACCCGAACCGCGTGTAGCCCGTCGCCACGCGCAGGCGGCCGCGGGCGTACAGCAGGTACGTGTGCGTGAACAGGCCCTGGCTGGCCACGAAGTCCATCCGGTCCAGCAGCGACGTCGCCGCCTCGAAGCGGCCGAGGTCCACCCAGCACTCGACCAGCTTCGCCGCGCACAGCACGCCGACCGGGCAGGTCGTCGTGCCGCCGCGCTCGTCGAAGCGGCGCAGCAGCGATTCGAAGTGGACGCTCGCCCGCTGCAGGTCACCGCTGGCCTGCAGGGCGATCCCGCGGGCCAGGGTCGGCAGCGCGCCGTGGGGCACGTGCACGTCCCACGGCTCGCGGTCGACGTCGAGGACCCGGCACAGCCGGTCGACGTGCGCCGGCTCGTCCGAGAGGACCGCCGTCGCCAGCGTGAAGAAGTAGTGCTGCTCGAACAGCTCGCCGTCGTTGCCGGAGTCCCCGGCCGAAGACAGCGCGTCGGCGAAGTGGCCGACGGCTTCCTGCGCGGACTCGCCGCTGCGGACCGCGTCCAAGGCCAGCAGTGCCGACCGGCTGCGCTGGGCGGCCGGGTCGGTCAGCGGCGCCCACTGCTCCTCGAAGTCGCGGAACTCCGGCGGCGGGCCGAGCCGGCTGCCGGCCTCGGCGAGGTAGGTCATGCACAGCAGCGGCCACACCGCGTCCGGGCCGCCCGCGTCGAGCCGGGCCGCGATCTGGCCCGCCGCGCTGATCCCGAGCCGGGCGTCCTGGCCGCCGCACAGCGACAGCAACATCGCGGTGGCGATGTACGCGGCCGTCTCGCGGTTGCCGACCGTGTCGACGGCTTCCCGCACCCGCTTGGCCGCGCCGGGCGGGTCGAACTGGAACTCCGCGTGCGCGAGCTGCAGCAGCACGGCCATCCGGCGCCCGGACGTCAGCCGCTCCTCCAGCGCCCGCCGCAGGTGCCGCGCGGCCAGCTCGGGCCGTCCGGAGAACACGGCGTCGCGCGCGCTCAGCCGCAGCACGTCCACCGCCCACGGGATACGGATCGACGTCGCTTCCAGCAGGTGGGCGGCCACGCGCTCGGGCAGGGCCCCCGCCTCGGTCAGCAGCTTGGCCGCCCGGGAGTGGTTGACCGCCCTTGTCGTCTGCGGCATGTCCTTGAGCAGCGAGTTGCGGACGAACGAGTAGGTCAGCGTCGGCTGGTCGCTGTTGTTCAGCACGTGCAGCCGGACCAGGGTGTCGATCGCCTGCAGCGCGTCGAGCTCGTCGACGCCGGCCAGCCGGGCCAGCAGGTCGAAGCCGGCGTCCTCGCCGAGGATGGCCGCCGCGTGCAGGATGGCCGGCGCGTGCGGGAACTCCTGGATCCGCGTGACGAGCACCTGCCCGATCAGCGACGAACCGAGCTCGTGCGGGTCCGCGCCGGGCAGCAGCCGCGGCCGCAGCGCCTGCAGCAGCACCGGGTTGCCGCCGGTCGCCTCGCGGCAGGCGGAGGCCAGCTCGCCGGGGGCGAGGCCGAGGATCTCCGCCGCGGCCGCGTCGCCGAGGCCGTTGAGGGTGATCGTGACCGGCGTGCTCCCCACCATGTCCAGCATCGCGACCTCGCGGTGCTGCGGGTAGCCGATCACGGACGTCAGGACGAGCAGCACCGGCAGGTCGAGAACGCGGTTGCGGAGGTAGGCCAGGCACCGCATGGACCAGGCGTCGGCCAGGTGGACGTTGTCGATGGCGAGGAACAGCGGACCCCGCTCGGTCGCGTCGCGGACGATCCGGAAGAACAGGTCGAGCGCTTCGCTCTCGCCCGCCGTCCCGCACAGCTCGGTGACGGGCGGGCGCGGCGGCGACCCGGGCCCCTCGAGCGCGTCGGCCAGCTGGCGGACGACGCCACCGGGCAGGTGGCTCTCCAACCGCGACCCGGTGGCCATCGCGACGGTGAAGCCCGCGTCCTCGGCCAGCGCCGCGGCGGTCCGCAGGGTGGCGCTCTTGCCCATGCCGAACTCGCCGGCCAGCACGGAGCTGGCGGCCGCGCCGCCCAGCACGACCGGGAAGAGGCCGGTCAGGCGGCCGAGCTCGGGCTCGCGGCCGGGGAGCCGCGGGGCGGGACGCTTCGGTACCGAAGCCCCGCTGCCGGGGTGCTCGGGATTTACTTCGGTATCCACCGTAAGGACTTTCATGTTGGGTTGGGGCAGACTACTGGAAACCGGCCGACCACGGGAGTGACCGCGGTGCGCGGCCGGTACCGGCCACGACCTGACCAGGGGAGACGATGGACGCAGCGGATGCGACGCGGATCTTCCCGGCGGACGGCCGGTGCGCGCAGAGGGCCATCGCGGCCACGCCGAGCGCCAGCAGGACGAGCGGACCCGCCGTGGGCCCCTGCAGGGCCGCCGGCCCGGCCGGCTTCCGGCGCCGGGCCGACCCCTCGCCCGGTGGCAGGTAGCCCAGCCGCACCGCCTCGGCCAGCGCGCCGGTGACCGGGGTGAACCCGGCGACCCGGCTCCGGCAGCGGGCGCAGCCGCGCAGGTGGGCTTCGAACCCTTCCGGATCCTCGTGGACGCCGAGCCCGTAGGCCGCGGCGTCCCCCTTCCGCCCCTTCATCGGACCGTCACTTCCCCGAGCGCCTTCCGCAATTGCCGCATCGCCGTGTACAACCGCGATTTGACAGTTCCTTCTGGAATTCCAAGAATTTCCGCTGCCTGCCGAACGGTGTTTCCGGCGAGATAAGTCTCGTAGATGACGGACTGATATTTCGCGTCCAGTTCACGCAATGCCCGAGTAATCGTTAGCGCGGCTAACGAGCTGTCCGTGCGATCGGTGGACTCGGCGTTTTCCGGGATCTCCAGAGCGACCTCCTGCGGGCGGACGCGGCGATTCCTCCAGCCGTCGATGACGATCCGCCGGGCCACCGTGAGCAGCCATCCGCGCAGCATTCCGGGCTCGCGCTCGAGCGTGTCGGAGTGCTGCCAGGCGCGGATCATGGTCTCCTGCACCACGTCTTCGGTCCACTGCCGGTCGTGGTTGGTCAGGGCCAGTACCTGCGCAAACAGGGTGGCGCGGAAGTCCTTGTAGAGCAGCGGGACCAAGTCGTCCCCCGCGGCGGGGCCGGTGTCGACCGCGGTGGCGGCCGACGCGTAGCCGACCTGGCCGCGACTTCTTCTGCCCAGTGCTTCCATAAAGCTCGCAACCTCACCTGATCGGCGGACCGTAGGGTCATCGGAGCGTAGCGCAAAAACACTTAATAGGCCATATGCATCAGTTTCCCGCTCCAATTCGACCCGGCAGCGAAGGGTTCGATCAGCCGACGCCCACAATGGGTCTTTGTGATGCACGTCACAGGTCACTAAAAGGTGACGGATAGAACCGGATCACACCCGCACCCCGTAACAGGTGGTGAGGACTCCTTTGCGAAGGGACAACAGGGATGTCGCTCCGATTCCTGGCGGTGCTGGCCGCGTCGGCCGCGTTCGTGCTGGGCTGCGCCCTCCCGGCGTCGGCCGGGGAGCTGCAGCAGACCGACCGCGCCCTGCTGACCCGGCTCAAGCAGCACACGCTGTGGGCGGTGCCGTCGAGCAGGCTCGCCGCCGAGCGGGCCACCAACCGGCGCGTGCGTGCGGTCGCCGTCCGCATCGCCGACGACGAGGCGCGCCTCGACGTCGCCCTGCGCGCGGTCGCCGACCGGCTCGCCGTCACCCTGCCGGGGGAGCCGACCGACCGGGAGCGCGGCTGGGCGGGCGAGATCGCCGCCGGCTCCGGCGACACCTTCGACCGCGCCTACGTCAACCGCCTCCGCGCCGAGTACGGCACCCTCTTCGGCCTCGCCTCCGACGTCCGCGCCGGCACCCGCGACGACGACGTCCGCGCGTTCGCCCAGACCGCCGTCGACACCTCCCTCGGGCACCTGACGCTCCTGGAGAGCACCGGGCTCGCCGAGACCACGTCCCTGCTCGTCTCCGCCACCGAGGACGACACCCTCGGCGGCGGGGCCGTCGCCGCCGGCGCCGTTCTCGTGGCCCTCGCCGCCGTCGCCACGTTCGGCCTGCTCCGCCTGCTCGGAACCCCCGGCAGGCCCTCGCCGCGCACCCGGAGGTAAGCCGCCCCATGTCCCCATCCGCCGCGCTGGTCCCGGTGTCGCCGCACGACACCGGGATCGCCGAGGCCGCCGCGCTCTCCGGCCGCCTCACCTACCTCTGCATGTGCCTGGCGCTGTGCTGGGGCGTCCTGGCCGCCACCGGCTGGGTCCGCCGGTTCAGCGGCCAGGAGGCGATCCGCACCGGCCACGTCGTGCTCGCCGCGTTCACCCTGGCGACCGGCACCCTGCACGGGCTGACCTTCCTCTTCCTGGAGGACGACCCCTTCGGCGTCGCCGACCTGCTCGTGCCCTTCTACGACGGCACCCCGCGGCACGCGCTGGGCATCGCCGGGCTCGAGCTCGTCATCGCCGTGTCCGTGACCGCGGCCCTGCGCCGCGCCACCGGCGAAGGCCGCTGGCTGCGCTTCCACCAGGTCGGCTACCTCGCCATCGGGCTGCTCGCCGTGCACGCCTGGCTCGGCGCCATCGCGAGCGGGCACCTGGCCGTCGTCTGGCTCGCCGGCCTCACGCTGCTCACGCCGCCGGTGCTGCTGTCGGTCCTGCGGGTGCTGCCCGCGGCCGTGCTCGCTCGCGCCGGGCTGGTCACGCCGCCGCCCACCGGTGACGGCCCGGAGCCGGCCACCGTGCGCGTCGACGTCGACAGCCAGCGCTGCCACGCCTACGGGGTCTGCCAGGCCGAGGCACCCCAGGTCTTCCAGCTCGGCCAGGACGGGCAGCTCGCCTACGAACGGCGTCCGGGCGCCCAGCTGGTCCCGCACGTCCAGGCCGCCGCGCGCGCCTGCCCGATGAGAGCCATCCACCTGTTGGGAGCCACCCGATGAGCGAACGCATCGTCATCGCCGGAGCCGGCCTGGCCGGCCTGCGCGCGGCCGAACGGCTGCGCGAACTCGGGTTCGACGGCGAAGTCGTCGTCCTCGGCGCCGAGCCCGACATCGCCTACCACCGCCCGGCGCTGTCCAAGCAGCTGCTCACCGGCGCGGTCAGCCGCGCCGACACGCTGCTCGCCGACCCGCTCGAGGTCGACGCCGAGTGGCGCTTCGACACGCCGGTCACCGGGCTTTCGCCGCAGCGGCAGGTCGTCCACCTCCGCGACGAGGAACTCCGCTACGACGGCCTGGTCATCGCCACCGGCGTCGAACCGCGCCGGATGCCCGGCGCGCCGCACGGCCACCCGCGCGTGGTCGTCGTCCGGACGCTGGCCGACACGATCGCGCTGCAGCGCGCCCTCGCCTCCGGCCCCGGCCCGGTCGCCGTCATCGGTGACGGCTTCATCGGCTGCGAAGTCGCCTCCAGCCTGCGCGAGATGAACCGGGAGGTCGTCCTCTTCGGCCGGGAGAGAGCCCTGCTGGCCGACGTGCTCGGGCCCGACATCGGCGACTGGCTCACGGCGCTGCACACCGCCCGCGGCGTCCGCCTCGAACTCGGCACCACGATCCGCCGCTGGCGGCCCGCGCCGACGCACGTCGGCCTCGAGTTCGCCGACGGCCGCGCGATCCAGGTCGCCTGCGTCGTGGTCGCCGTGGGCAGCGTGCCCGCGGTGTCGTGGCTGCGCGGCGCCAAGCTGCCGCTCGACGACGGCGTCGTCTGCTCGGCGACCTGCCACGTGGTCGGCTCGTCGACGATCGTCGCGGCCGGCGACGTCGCCCGCTGGCCCAACCTCCGCTTCGACCCCGCGCCGCACCGCGAGGAGCACTGGCTCAACGCCGTGGAGATGAGCCGGGCCGCCGCCGAGAACCTCCTCACCGGGCCACAGGGGTCGCGGGCCTACACGCCGGTGCCGCGCTACTGGTCCGAGCAGCACGGCGTCCGCATCCAGGTCGCCGGCCGCCCGTCGCTGGCCACCGACACCGTGCTGCTGGAGTCGCCGGTCCCGGGCACCCGGCCGATCACCGGCTTCGTGCGGCAGGGGAGGCTCGTCGGCCTGATCGGCCTCGACAGCCCCGCCGCCGTCCTGCACTGGACTGCCGAACTGGCCCGCCAGCACCCGGTGCCCGCCGAGCCGCCGCCCGAGGTCCGGCCTCGCCACCACACCGAGGCCGTGGCCGGGTACTGAGCTACCATCCAGCCTGCGGACGAGCTGGCAGGGCGGTCGCGGGCCGGGGCGACCCGGCCCGAGGAAAGTCCGGACTCCACAGGGCAGGGTGGTTGCTAACGGCAACCCGGGGTGACCCGCGGGAAAGTGCCACAGAAAACAGACCGCTCTCGCCTTCGGGCGGGGGTAAGGGTGAAACGGTGGTGTAAGAGACCACCAGCGTCCCGGGCGACCGGGACGGCTAGGTAAACCCCACCCGGAGCAAGGCCAAGAGGGAGCCCACGGGCTCCTGCGCAGGCGTTCGAGGACGGCCCGTCCGAGCCTGCGGGTAGGCCGCTGGAGCCTGCCGGCAACGGCAGGCCGAGATGGATGGCCGCCGCCCCGGAAGCCGCAAGGCGACCGGGGAACAGGATCCGGCTTACATGCCAGCTCGTCCGCCCCCACCCCGTGCTCCGCGGGGCATCACCCGTGATCAGCGGGGCATCTCGCGTGATCGGAGGGGCATCACGCGTGTCTCGGCAGGCATCGGCGTGATGCCCGCCTGATCACGGGTGATGCCCCTCCGGACACACGTGATGCCCGCTGGATCACGCGTGATGCCCCTTCCGGGCCGCCGAAGTGTGGTTCCGCGGGTGGTTACTCGGTAGTAGGGTGCCGCTATGGCGGGTGACGAGCAGCGGTTCAAGTCGGCTTTCGATTCCTTGCACGCCTTCGTGTACTTCGCGCCCGAAGTCGATGCCGCGCTCACCGGGACCGGGCTCCGGCCGGGCCGGATGCCGTACTTCGCGGGCCGGGCCGCGGCCATGGGAGCCGTCGGGGCCGAGGTCGTCGCGGCCACCTTCTACAACTTCAACCCCGAGGTCATCGCGCGCACGATCCCGCGCGCCTGGACCCTCGCGACCCCCGAGCAGGTCCTCGACGCACGCCTCGAAGGCACCGACAAGGCCCTGACCCGCCTGCTGGGCGACCACGTGAAGAGCGACGAGGTCGCCGAGGCCGCCGAACTCGCGCGCGAAGCCGCCGCCGGGTGCACCGCGGAAGGACGTCCCCTCTACGCCGCCCACGCGGGGCTGGCCTGGCCGGGCGAGCCGCACCTCGTCCTCTGGCACGCCGTCACGCTGCTGCGCGAGCACCGCGGCGACGGCCACATCGCCGCCCTCGTCCTCGAAGGGCTCGGCGGGCTCGAAGCCCTCGTCACGCACAGCGCCACCGGACGCGGGTTCAACCTCGCCGCCGCGAAGCTCACCCGCGGCTGGACCGACGAGCAGTGGGCCGCCGCCGAGGGCAGGCTGACCGACCGCGGGATCCTCGCCGACGGCGCACTGACCGACGCGGGCGCCACGCTGCGCGATCGCATCGAGGTCGCCACCGAGACCGCAGCGCGGGGGCCGTGGGACCACCTGGGCCCGGAGCGGACCGCCCGGCTCGAGGAGCTGTGCCGCGGGCTGAGCCGTCGCGTCATCGAGGCCGGCGCCTTCCCCGAAGGCGTCTTCGCGCTCGGGCGACCTTAAACCTGGTCAAGATCACGCTATGTAGTGAAAAAGTTGTGAAGTTCGCGGCGCCCCGTGACGGACAGCACTCGTGGTCAAGATCGACATGGCCGCCGACCGGCGGACCGACGTCACAGAGCGGACTCGCGGGACACGGCCGTTCGTGTCATGCAACACTGTTCCAGGCCGCACAACGGCCACAGTGTCAGTACCCACAGTGAGCAAATCCCGGGCAATGGGGTGAGTTCGTCAGCACACTGAGAAGTATGGGTGGCCGGGGTTCAACCCGAGGGCCCTTGCCGCGATGATGGTGGGCGTGGAGATTTCGCGTGCCATCCGCGCCACGCCGGTTGACGAGCCAGCCGGTCTCTACGCAGCGCACTTTGACCACTACCCCTCGTAGCCCCCATGATGTTGTTCGAAGCACCGCCTGAGCCAGAACCGCGCGGCCCCCACCGCGCACCGGGAGTATCGCGATGATGACCTTGACCACCCTCGACACGCTGGCCGCCGGCGAACTGGGCACCGGAAACGTGCGCCAGTGGCTGCTTGACAACGTCATCCCCCTGGTGCTGCTGGCCGTCGCGCTCCTGCTCCTGTGGCTGGGCGGCGGCAAGGGCGACAACGCCGGTGTCATGCGCCGGCTCGCCGGCGTGGTCATCGCGCTCGCCATCATCGGTCTCGCGGTCAGCGGCGCGGGCGTGAACGTGGGCCAGTGGATCGCCGGCCTGTTCACCGGCTGAGGCGGCCCGCGTGCGCATCAGGACTGACGACGAGGTCTACCGGGTCGACGCCGTGTGGCTCGGCCCCCCGAAAGCGACTTTTCCCTGGAGAGCCCGGTACGTCGCCTGGCTCATCGGCATCCCGACGTTCTTCGTCGTGCTCGGCGTCGAACGCTGGGCGGGCTGGAGCTTCGGCTTCTTCTCGACGGCGTGGGGGTTCATCGCCACCATCGTGATCACCCGGCTGCTGACGGCCAAGATCAGCCACGAGCGCCCGCTCGGCGCCGTGGTCGCGATGGCGGGGCGCGAGCTCAACACCCCCCGGGCGCGGACCACGGGCGTGGGCGGCGCGGTCAGCGCCAGCCGCGTCCGGGTGCGGGCCGAGCGCCCGCTGCCGAAGCACCGCCGCCGGCGGCAGTACCAGCACCACGGCGGCCCGCCGGGTGCCGTTCCGCCCGTGCCACCGGCTTCGGCGGGGGCGTTTCGCGGCACTGCGTCCAACGGCACTGCGTCACTCAACGGCACTAGGTCGATTCACCAGGGAGCACCACGAGCGCGCCGGAGCCGGGGCAACCCGTCTCGGGCCGGGAGGTAGTCGTTGTTCGGTCGCGGCGGTAGCCGAGGAAAACGGGGTCGGGACACCCACTCGGGCGCATGGCAACCGCCCGAGCAGGTCCGCGCGTCGCGGAACGGCTCGGGGAACAAGTCGCGCCTGACCGGCGAGCAGGCGATCCCCGCCTATACCCCGTCCATCGCGGTGCGAAGCATCGACGGGCACCTGGTCCGCACCGGCGTCGAGGTCTACGCCTGGTACCGGCTGGCGCCGCAGCGCTGGTCGTTCCGCTCGGACTCCCAGCGGCGCGACCTGATCGCGGCGATCGCGGGCCAGTACGCCGAGCTGCAGGGCCGCTGGCTGCACCTGCGCGTGACCAACCGGCCGTACCCGATCCGGATGTGGGCCGAGGCGCACGTCTACAACGCCCACAACCGCCCCGGCGACGTCCCGGGCGCGTTGTCGTTCGACGACTACCTGATCGGCGAGCAGCAGCAGCTGATGGGCCGCTCGATGGCCGAAAAAGAGGTCTACCTCGGCGTCCAGGTGCAGACCCGCCGCATGGTCGACCGCGCGGTCGAGCGGGCCGCGCCGGTGCTGCGCAAGATCCTGCCCGAGGCCGTCGACGCCGAGCTGACCGCGCTGGACTCCGAGGTCGAGCACCTCGACCAGGTCATCGGCAGCGCCGGGCTGGAAGGCCGTCCGGTGCACGCCGAGGAGATGTCCTGGCTGATGCACCGGTCCTGCTCGCTGGGCCTGCCCGCGCCGCGGAACATGCCCGCCGTGCCGGGTGCGGCCTGGGAGCCGGAGGACCTGGCCAGCTTCACCGATGCCGCCGACTTCTACGCCGAGCCGTACGCGCCGACGGTGACCGTCCGCGGCCGCACCGGCTCCAACGCCGGTGTCTCGCGGCACCTGGCGATCCTCACCGTCGGGCAGATGCACGGCCTGCAGATCCCCGAGGTCGACGACCCCTGGATCCAGCACGCCGACCGCCTGCCGGCCGCGGTCGAGGTGTCGGCGCGCATCTACGTCCGGCGCCCCGAAGAGGTCGCCGGCGAGCTGCAGCGGCAGATGAACAAGGTCCGCTCGCAGGTCAAGCACTACACCGACGAGCACGAGCTGGAGCCACCGCAGTCGCTGTCCCGGCAGGCCGGGCGCGTGCTGGAGATCGACGACGAGATGACGTCGGGCTTCACCGCGCTCGCCACCCGCGTCCGCTCCTGGTGGCGGCTGGCGGTGTCCGGCCCGACCGAGCGCGACGCGCTGCGCCTGGCCCAGCAGCTGCTCGACCTGTACAAGCCGAAGATCGCCATCGAGCACCCCGAAGCCCAGTACGCGATGGCGCGCGAGTTCATCCCGGGCGAGCCGCTGGCATCGGCGGCGTACATGCGCCGCGGCTCGGTGGTCTGGGCGTCCTCGGCGGTCCCGACGGCGACGGCCGAGGTGGGCGACCGCCGCGGCATCCTCCTCGGCGAGACCTGCACGGCGACCCGCCGCCCGGTGGCCTGGGACCCGTGGATGGCCCAGGAAATCCGCGACGGCTCCGGCCTGACCGCGATGGTCGCCGGCCTGGGCGGTGGTAAGTCGTTCCTCGGCGGCGGCATCGTCTACAAGACCCTGCGCGCGGGCGCGAACTGGACGATCCTCGACCCGTCCGGCCCCCTGTCGCGGCTGTGCGACCTGCCGGAGCTGCGGCCGTACGCCCGCCCGATCAACCTGCTCAACGCGCAGCCGGGGATCCTCAACCCGTACCGGGTGGTCGCCGAGCCGCTGATCGAGCACTTCATGGACGAGGACGACCCCGAGCGCTCTTGGCGCCGCGAGAAGGCCCTCGCGGGCGCGACGCGGCGGCGTCTGGTGCTGGACGTCCTGACCGGGGTCCTGCCGTACGAGGTGTCCCGGATGGCGCAGACCCGGATCGTGCTGCTGCGCGCGGTCCGGGCCGTCGGCGGCCGGTTCGACGCCGATCCGGGCCAGGTGATCGATGCCCTGCGCCGGGATTCGTCCGAGCACCACGAGCACGCGGGCGTCGTCGCGGACTTCCTCGACGAGATGCGCGAGCGGATGGCGCTGCTGATCCCGGAGTCGGACGCGGACCCGTACTCGGAGACCCGCGACGACCGGCTGACGGTCCTGACGATGGCCGGGCTGACCCTGCCGAAGGACGGCGTCCCCCGCGAGTACTGGACGGACGCGGAGTCCCTCGGTGTCGAGATGCTGAACCTGGCGGCGTGGCTGACCCAGCGGTCGGTGTACGAGAAGCCGAAGGAGATGCGCAAGGGCGTCTGGATCGACGAGGCGTTCTTCCTGTCCGAGGTGCCGACCGGCCGCGTGCTGATGAACCGCTTCGCGCGTGACTCGCGCAAGTGGAACGTCCGCGTGCTGCTGTCGTCCCAGATCCCGGCGGACTTCCTGAAGATCCAGGGTTTCGTGGCCCTGCTGGACTCGGTGTTCGTCGGCCGCCTCGACGACGACGACGCCCAGGCGGACGCCCTGCGGCTGCTGAAGGTCCCGGTCGGCGTCGGCTACGAGCAGGTCGTGGCCGCACTCGGCCGCCGTCCCGGCGCCCAGAGGGGCATCGAGCGGGACATCGAGCCCCGCCAGTTCATCTTCGGCGACGGCGCGGGCGGCGTGGAGCGCATCCGCGTCGACTTCTCGGGCCCGCACCTGGACCACCTGCGCGCGGTGATGGACACGACCCCGGGGTCGAAGGACGCGGCGTCCCCATCCCGCAGGCCGGGCAACGAGCTGGCGCTGCCGGCAGAGGAGAAGAAGCCGTACGTCGCGGTCCCGCCGGAGGACGACATCGAGCTGGAGCAGGACTTCGAGCTGGCGGCGGAACTGGAGGTCGGCCTGGCCGACGAGAACCTCCTGGGCGCCCCGGACCCATTGGCGACCGAAACGGGCGAGGTGGAGGGCGGAGTCCAGCCGTCCGGGCAACACGCCCGAACCGGCGGAAAGGGCGGCACCGGCCGGGACGCCGCATGAACACCGTGCTGACGCTGGCGGCCCTGCTGACGTTGGCCGCGGGATGGCATTCGCTGAAGCGGCGGATCAAGGAAGGTCCGCGGCCGGGCCGGCGCGCACCGGGCCGCAAGGCGACGATGCTCGCCGTCATGGTCGTCCTGGGCCTGCAGGCCATCGCGACCGCACCGGCGGCCAGCGCGGCGGCCTGCGGCGAGGCACCCAACCCGGAACGTCCCGGCGCGGGCATGGTCGGCGCGATCGACCCCGCCGAAGGCCACGGCGAGGCGGGCAGCCCGTACGTCGACTACAGCTACGCCGGGTTCGTCTGGAACACCTTCGAGACGAACTGCACCGGCATCAGCCTGACCCCGCCGGGTTCGACGCTCGACACCTGGGGCGGCAACCAGCTGTTCAACCTGGGCAAGAACATCGTCGGCGCGACGAACTCGCTGCACTACACCGTGCTCGAGGGCGGTCTGCTCAACCCGCTCTACAACGCGGTGAAGTCGGGCGCGGAGAAGGTCTACAACAACATCTACGCCCAGCTGTTCGGGCTGGTCGCGCTGGTCATGTCGATCATGTTGTTCCGCAACATCTGGCGCGGTGACCTCGCCGCGGTCAGCAAACGGGCGCTGTACGCACTGGCGGGCGTCTGGCTCGCCGCGTCCTCGCTGGCGATGCTGCGGTACTTCGACCCGATCGACAAGGCGATCGTCCAGACCACGACGAACATCCAGGCCGGGTTCGTCGACGACGCCGACAACCGCGTCGTGCGGCACGTGCTGCCGACGAACCTGCACAACGAGATCGTCTACAAGAACTGGATCCGCGGGGAGTTCGGGTCGCCGACCGCGCCGCAGGCCGACCAGTACGGCCGTCCGCTGCTGGACGCGCAGGCCTTCACGTGGGCGCAGCTGCGCAACGGCGACGACGGCAACCAGTCCGTCATCGACGGCAAGAAGAACGCCTACAAGGACATCTCCACCAAGCTCGGCCCCGCCACCGGCTACTTCACCGGCGAAGCGGGCGGCCGCACCGGAGCAGGCTTCCTCTCCCTCGGCCAGGCCCTCGTCTACTCCCTCTTCCAACTGCTGGCGAAGGCGTCAGTACTGCTGGCCCAGGTCCTCATCCGCCTCTTCGCGCTCACCGCCCCGCTGATCGGCCTCGTCGCCCTGCTGCACCCGGAAATCCTCCGCCGGGTCCTCAAGGTCGCCGGCGGGGTCGCCTTCAACCTCGTCGTGCTCTCCGTCCTCGCCGGTGTGCACGCCCTTCTGCTGCAAGCCATCTTCGACGCCGGGAACTCGCTGAACATGCTCACGCAGATGGTCCTCGCCGGGCTCATCACCGTGCTGCTGTTCATGGTCGGGCGGCCCGTGCGGCGGCTGTGGCAGATGGTCGAGATGTCGGTCAGCATGGTCGGCGCCGCCGTGCCGTCGCCCGGCGGCGGGATCTTCTCCCGGTTCCGGCGCAACCGCACCGGCCCGACCCCGCAGGACGAGTTCTGGCAGAACGTCCGCGACACCGACGACGTCGTCGACGGCGAGCAGCGCGGCCCGCTCGGCGCCACCGCCGGCGGCGGCCGGTTCCGGCCCGAAGCCACGATCTTCGCCAACGCCCAGCGCCTCGACAACGGCTCCGGCGCCTCCCGCCCGGCCGCCGCCTGGTCCGGTGCGTGGCCGGGGTCCATCCCCCGTGGCTCCGCGGGCGCGCTGCCCGCGGGCGGCCGTCCCGGCGCGCCGGTGTTCGGCCAGTACAACCCGGCCAACGGCGATGGCGGCGAGTACGTCGTCGTCGGCGCCGGTGGCCGTCCGACGACGCGGGAGGAGAGCCGGCGGGTCGACACCTCGCCGGTGGCCGACCGGCGGTGGAGCGACGAGCCCGAGCCCGTCGTCGTGCCGTCCGACCTGCGCCCGCCCGAGTCGAGCTTCAGCGACTACGCGCCGCGCACGCCGGGTGTGCGTGCCCAGCCGCGCCGCGTCGATCCCGAGGTCGTCGCGGGCAAACCGGTGTTCGTGCTCTACCGGCCGTCGCGGGGCATCGAGGTCCGCGAGGAACCGCGGGACACCGACCAAGTTCTGGGGCGGTGACCGATGCCGATCCGCACCAACCGCGGCCGCACCGCGGTCTACCGGCGCCTGTGGGGCTGGCCGCTGCGCTCGCCCCGCCACCTGATGGGGACGCTGGTCTTCCTGGCCATCCTGGTCACCGCGCTCGGCATCGTGCTGCCCAAGGTGGTCGGCAAGCCGCAGGCCAAGGCGTCGCCGTCCACGCCGGGGGTGACCACGTCGGCGACGGCGACCCCGTCCGGCGTCGCGGCGCCGGTCCCGACGTCGAACCTGCCGACGCGGCTGTCCACGCCACTGGCCACCCCGACGCCCACGACGCCGAACGGCGACGCCATCCGCGTCGCCAAGGAGTGGGCCGCGGCCTGGGTGCACCACCCGGCGGGCATGACGTCCGAGCAGTGGCTGGCCCAGCTGAAGCCGTTCACCACCGAGGAGTACCTGCCGGTGATGGGAACGGTCGACCCGTCGAACATCCCGGCCACGAAGGTCACCGGTGAGCCGGTCGTCGGCACGTCGTACCCGAGTTCGGTGCAGCTGACGATCCCGACCGACGGGCCGAAGCTGGCCATCACGGTGGTGAGCACCAACGCCGGCTGGCGGGTCGCCGACTACGACCAGGCGAGCTGACCGTGCGGCGCCTGGGGTTGTGGCTGGGGCTGGTCGTGTTCGTCGCGATCGGCGCACTGGTCGTGACCGCGGTCGCCGCGAAGGTCGTGATCGACAACCAGCAGGCGCAGGCCCGTGGCGTCAACCTGATGAGCTGCGACGCCTCGGTCGGGCCCACCCAGCCCGGCCAGGGCGACCGCGGCACGGTCGACGCGTCGAAGCTGGACGACGAGCAGCGCGGCATCGTCGCGCTGATCATCTCGCTCGGCAAGCAGCGGTCGCTGGCGCCGCGCGCGTGGCAGGTCGCGATCCAGGCCGGGATGACCGAGTCCGGGCTGCACAACCTGACCTACGGCGACCGCGACTCACTGGGCATCTTCCAGATGCGCCCGTCGATGGGCTGGGGCACGGTGGCCCAGGTCACCGACCCGACGTACGAGGTCAACAAGTTCTACGACGTGCTGCTGGCCGTCCCGGACTGGGAGAACAAGCGTCCGGGCGACGCGGCGCAGGCGGTGGAGCGCTCGGGCTTCCCGGACCGCTACCACAAGTGGGAGCCGATGGCGGCGACGCTGGTGGAGACGGTCGGCCAGGTCGTCGACGTCGTCGCCTGCGGCACCGGGCTGGGTGCGCTGCTGCCGCCGAGCCAGGCGGCGGGGCAGGCGATCAGTTTCGCGCTGGGCGAGCAGGGGAAGCCGTATGTGTGGGGTGCCACGGGACCCGATTCCTACGACTGTTCGGGCCTGATGCTGCGCGCGTACGAGTCGGCGGGGATCATCCTGCCGCGCGTCTCCCGCGACCAGTACCACGCCGGCGCGTACCTGCCGGTCCGGGACGCACAGCCCGGCGACCTGCTGTTCCTCGCCACCGACCCGTCGGACCCGTCGTCGATCCACCACGTGATGATGTACCTGGGGGACAACAAGATCGTCGAGGCGCAGCAGACCGGCGTCCCGGTGCACACCCGGGCCTTCTCGTTCGACGAGCGCGAACTGGTGCCGCAGGCGGTCCGCCCCGGCGTTTAGCATGGGTTGCGAGGCCTGACACCGATCGCACCGACGTCGCGGCCGCTTCCACGAGCAGGTGGCCGCGTACTGGCAGAGGATGAGCACGTGGGACGCAAATTCGGCAGGAGGGGCAAGCCGGGACCGGGCGAGCCCCGAGACCCGGCGGCGCTGTTCGGCGCGCCTCAGCCGCCCCGGCAGAGCGCCCGTCCCGTGTCGAGCACCCCGCTGGCCGACCAGCTGGCGCAGGGCTACCCGGGGGTGGACGCGGGGTACGTGGTGCTCCCGCGTTCGCTGGCGGAGGGCATGTCGCTGCCGTGGCAGCACCAGATGGCGGCGCTGCTGGCCCAGTTCCACGCGGAGCACGCGGGGCTGGCGTGGCCGATCTACCGGGTGGTGCCATCGAGGTACGAGAAGCTGGCGGACCTCGACGAGGAACAGCTGGCGGAGGCGGGCTACCTGGTCGAGATGGACGCGGACGGCGAGATGGTCTACCGCGAGCGCAGCGGCCGGAAGGTAGCGGACCCGGAGAACACCTCGGTCCTGGTGTCGTGCCTGGACCCGATCCCGAAGCCGGCGGCCCGCCAGGCGCCCCCGACGGCGGCTTCGCCGTCGGCGCCGGCACCGATGAACATCGGTCCGGCACCGGTGTGGCGGACGGTGCCCCAGCCACCGCCGGGGCCGTGGGGTCCGGTCTCGCCTCCTTCACCTCCCGTGGAGCCGGAGTGGTCGGTGACGGCGGAGTCGGACTTGCCGGGATCGGTGAGGGCGCCATCGTCACCTCGCCATGCGGCACCTGAGCCGACGGTGGGGGCACGCCCGGAGGCCCTCGCCTCGCCATCGGCCGGACCGGAGCGGAGGGAGGCCGAAGCTGGGGTATCGATCGACCGCCCGAACCAGCCGACGGGCGTTGCTTCGGTACTGCCTGATTTGGGCTCTGACCAGCTGGGAGTCGCTGAACCGGCTCCGCGGGAGCCGGACCCGGCTGCGGCAGCTTCGGAAGGCCGCCCAGCTCCGGGCGAACCCGAGGCGCCGCCCCCGCTGCCAGCGGCTGCCCCCGTCGAGCCCTCGGTGGTGGAGGCCCGAACGGAGTCGACCGGGTCCAGCCCGGTTGCACCCGACTTCCAGTCGGGGCAGCCCAGCGTGCCGCGGGAAGTGCAGTCGGCTGTTCCGCAGCCGCAGCCGCAGCCGCAGCCGCAGCCGCAGCCGCAGCCGCAGCCGACCTCCGGCGATGCTCTGGCAGCGCCGGCCGGCCCACAGTCGCCGGTTACCGCCGAGCCGCAGCCGACCTCCGGCGATGCTCTGGCAGCGCCGGCCGGCCCACAGCCGCCGGCTACCACCCAGCCACAGCGGACCTCGGCCGAGGCCGCAGAGCCGAGCGCTGCCCCGGAAGCCCGTCAGCACATCGAGCCGCAAGCACCCGCCAGCGCAACCCAGCCGACACCCCCAACGGGCGGCGAGCACCGGCCGGCGGAGCCGCAACCACCAGCACCGGCCACCACACAGCACCCCACGCCACCGCAGGCGTCGCCGGATGCCGTTCCCCAGCCGGCTGCCACCTCCAGCGAGGCACCGCAGCCCCCAGCGGCCTCGGGCGACGCACCGCAGCCGCCCGCAGTTGCGGATGAGGCATCGCAGCCAGCGGCTCCCGGTGAGGCATCGCGCCTAGCCACAGCCCTGGACGAGGCACCGCAGCCGCCCACGGCGCCGGGCGAAGCATCGCAGCAGCCCCCGGTTTCGGCTGGAGCATCGCGCCTAGCTGGTGAGGTTCCGCAGCCGGGCGTGGCCCCGGGCGAAGGATCACATCCGCCCGCGGTCCCGGGCGAAGCGGCACAGCCACCTGCGGTTTCGGGCGACGCACCGCAGCCTGCGGTCACAGTCGCATTGCCCCAGCCGCCCGCGGTCCCGGGCGAAGCCGCGCCGCCCGCAATATTGGGCGAAGGGCCGCTGCCACCTGCGGTTTCAGGTGAGGCAGCGCTGCCGCGTGCGGTTTCGGGGGAGGCAGCACAGCCGTCCGCGGAGTCCGGCGAAGCGCCCCAGCCTACGGGTTCGGGCGAGGCGGCACCGCCTGCGGTTTCGAGCGAAGCGCCGCTGCCACCTGTGGCTTCGGGCGAGGCAGCACAGCCGCTCGCGGTTCCTGGCGAAGCCCCCCAGCCTGCGGTTTCCGGCGAAGCGACTCAGCCACCTGCGGTTTCCGGCGAGCCGGCGCTCCCGCCTGGGGCTTCCGGCGAAGCGACCCAGCCACCTACCGTTTCCGGCGAGCCAGCGCTCCCGCCTGCGGCTCCCGGTGAAACGCCGCAGCCACTCGCGGCTTCGGGTAACGCTCCGCAGCAGTCGGCGGTCGCGGGGGATGAATCGGGATCGAGCTCGTCACAGGCGCAGCCTCCGATGAGTGGCTCCTCCCTGCCCCGGCCACCTTGGGGACCCGCCGGCTTGCCGGCTCCCAGCAACGGTCCCGGCCCCGTTCCCCCACACGGCAGCCATGCAGCACAGCCCACCGGACCGGCGCCTGTCCACGGCGGCGCACCCACACCGAGCACTGCACCCCCGCCGGGCACGACCCCGGCTCAGGGTCTTCCCCCCGTGCCAAGCACCCCGCAGTCGCCGAGCCCGGTTCTCAATCACCAGCCGGGCGTCGCAACCTCGCAGGGCGGGATTCCCGCCGCACCGACGCAGGGGCCGGCCTTCTCCCCGGCGACCTCCGGCGCGCCGGTAACCGGCCAAGGCCCGGCAGGCCCCTCAGCCGCACCCGGTGACCCCGCGCAAGGCGCGGCGGGTTCCCCCGCCGCACCCGCCCACGCCACCTCGCAAGGCGGTTCCCATGCCGCTCCGCCGCAGGGGCCAGCTGGTTCCCCGACTGCATCGAGCGCCCCCGCCCCAGCCACACCCACCGCTCCCGCGCAGGCCCCAGCCGCACCCGGCCACAGCTCCCAAAGCCCGGCCGCCCCTCGCTCCAAGCCCGTCTTCCCCGGCCCGGAATCCACCCCCCAGCCCTTCCCCGCCCGCCACGCAGCCCCGGCCCGCCCGGTCTTCCCCGGCCCCGGCACCATGCCCCCCGTCCCGCCCCCGGCCCCCAGCGCTCGCCCCGTCTTCCCCGGCCGGGACACCCCTCTCCCGCAGCCCAGCCGCCAAGAACCCGAGACCCCTCCCCGCGGTACCCCGCGCGGCTGGTTCGACGAGTTCACCGAACAAAAAGACCCCGAAGAACCGCAGGACTTCGGCCCCACCGGGCAGCCGACCGAAATCCCGTACCGCTACAAGCGCTGAAAATCGCGGCCGGGGGTGCGAACCTAGGTCCATGTCGAAAGATCCGAACCCGGACCAGGGGTGGTACTACAACACCCGCACCCACCAGGTCGAGCACCTCGAGCGCAGCCGCAGCGTCGATCTGCTCGGCCCCTACCCGGACGAGGCCACCGCCCGGCGCGCCCTCGACATCGCCAAGGAACGCACCAGGCAGGCCGACGCCGCCGACGCGTCTTGGAACGACGACTAGACCGTCAGCCGCGGGCTCAGCACGAACTCCGGGTCCACCTGCGCGGCGAGGTCGGCGCCCGCCCAGGCCGCCGCGTTGCGCAGGTGGAACTCGACCGCCTGGCGCTGGTAGCGGGCCCAATCGCGCTGTTCGCCGTCGACTGCCGCGCGCATCGAGGCCAGCGTCGAAAGGTTGATCGGCTCCAGCTCGGCGATCGGCCGGGCCTTCCCGCGCTCGGCCGCGCGCACGTGCCCTGACGCCGAAAGCCACCCCAGCAGCGCCGGCCCGACCTGGTCCTGCAGGAACTCGACGTCCTCCGCGTCCGTCACCTTGTTGCCCACCACCACGAGCCGCACGCCGAAGTCGCGGGCGTAGTCCGCGTACTGGCGGTACACCCCGACGCTCCGGACCGTCGGCTCGCACACCAGGAACGTCACGTCGAACCGGGTGAACAGCCCCGAGGCGAACGCGTCCGCGCCCGCCGTCATGTCCATCACGACGTACTCGCCGTCGACGTCGACCATGTGGTTCAGCAGCAGCTCCGCCGCTCCCACCTTCGAGTGGTAGCACTTGACGCCGAGGTCGTCCTCGTCGAACTGCCCCGTGACGCCCAGCCGGACGCCGCCCAGCTGCCGGAAGCACGCCGCGAACACCGGGTTGTCCTCGAACGGCCGGACCAGCCTCGACCCGCGGCCCGGCGGGGTCGTCTTGATCATCGACGCCGCGTCCGGGATCCGCGGGTTGTCGCCGCGCAGGTAGTCCTTGATCAGCGTCATGTTGTCGCCCAGCGTCGGCCAGGCGAGCGCTTCCTCCTCGGTCGCGCCGAGCGCCACCGCGAGGTGCTGGTTGATGTCGGCGTCGATGGCCAGCACCGGCAGGCCGGCGTCGGCGAGGTGCGCGACGAACAGCGACGAGAGCGTGGTCTTGCCGCTGCCGCCCTTGCCGACGAACGCGATCTTCACAGGAGAGACCCTTTCTGGGAATGAAGACGGTTTTCATTTCGACCCCAGAAAACGTACACCCGACCGGCCCGCGCCCGATCGGGCGATCTCCGGGCCCGGAGCGGGTTAGGGTTGGGGGGTGCCTCCCCTCGTGATCAGGACACACTCGGCGGGCGGGGACTTCGGCCCCCTGCGTGCCGAGTTTTCGCTGCCGGAGTCGTTCGGGCCCGAGGTGCTGGCCGAGGCGGAGGCGGCGGTCCTCGACCCGCTGGCCAGCGCCGGCCCCCGCGAGGACGCCACGGACCTGCCGCTGGTCACCATCGACCCGCCCGGCGCCAAGGACCTCGACCAGGCGATGGTCGTCGAGAAGACCGCGCACGGCTTCCGCGTGCACTACGCGATCGCCGACCTCGCCGCGTTCGTCCCGCCCGGCGGCGCGCTCGACCGCGAGTCGCGCCGCCGCGGGCAGACGCTCTACCTGCCCGACGGCAACGTCCCGCTGCACCCGCCGGTGCTCTCGGAGGGCGCGGCGAGCCTGCTGCCCGGCGAGGTCCGGCCCGCGGTGCTCTGGACCATCGAGACCGACGACGCCGGCGAGCCGACGGCCACCCGGGTGCGCCGCGCGCTGGTCCGGTCCACCGAGCAGTTCGACTACGAGACCGTGCAGGCCGCGCTCGACGCCGGGAACCCGCACCCGTCGGTGGCCGCGCTGCCCGAGCTGGGCAGGCGGCGGCGCGAGCTGGCCGTCCGGCGCGGCGCCGTCGAGCTGCAGCTGCCGGAGCAGGAGATCACCGGCGACCCGGACGGCGGCTGGGTGCTCGCCCGCCGCCCGCGCACCGCCGTCGACGCCTGGAACGCCGAGATCTCGCTGCTCACCGGCATGGCCGCGGCGCGGATCATGCTCGACGCGCGGATCGGCGTCCTGCGCACGCTGCCCGACCCGGAGCCCGAGGCGGTCGACTGGCTGCGCCGCTCGGCCGAGGCGCTGGGCATCCCGTGGGCGCCGGAGGCGACCGTTTCGGAGTTCCTGTCCAAACTGGACCCGGGCCAGCCGGCGTCGATGGCCCTCTACGCCGACACGACCCGGCTGCTGCGCGGCGCGGGCTACACGGCGTTCGACGGCGAGCTGCCGTCGCTGACGACGCACGCCGGCATCGGCGGCGCGTACGCGCACGTCACGGCGCCGATCCGGCGGCTGGTCGACCGGTTCGCGACGGAGATCTGCCTCGCCGTCTCGGCCGGCCGCGAGGTCCCGGAGTGGGTGCGCGCGGCGCTGGCGGACGTGCCGGAGCGGATGAGCGCGTCGGACACGCTCGCCGCGAAGGTCGAGCGGGCGTGCATCGACCAGGTCGAGGCCTGGGTGCTGGCCGAGCACGTCGGCGGCGAGTTCAGCGCGGTGGTGCTGCGCGCGGACGAGAACAAGGCGGAGATCCTGGTCGAGGACCCGACGGTGATGGCGAAGTGCGCGGGGGAGCGGCTGACCGCGGGGGAGCGGATCGCGGTCCGGCTGACCGCGGTCGACGCCGAAAAGCGGAAGGTGTCGTTCGAACGCGCATGACTCACCTCGTCGACGACCTCGGGGAGCCGGTGCCGCTGCCGGGACCGGCTTCGCGGGTGGTTTCGCTCGTCCCGTCGCTGACCGAAGCGGTCGAGGTCAGCGCGCCGGGGCGGTTGGCAGGCGCCACGGACTACTGCACCCACCCGTCCGCTTTGGACGTCCCGCGGGTGGGCGGCTCGAAGTACCCGAAGCTGGACCGGGTGCTCGACCTGGTGCCGGACCTGGTGCTGGCCAACGCGGAGGAGAACCGCCCGGAGGACGTGGAACGCCTGCGCGCCAACGGAATCCCGGTGTGGGTGATGGCCGCGGCGGCTTCGGTGCCCGCCGCGCTGGGCTCGCTGCGCCGGATCCTGACCCAGGCGTACGAGCTGGACGAGCCGGAGTGGCTGGTCGAGGCGGAGCAGGTCTGGCGCGAGGTCCGGCCGGTGCGGTTCCACGCGGTGGTCCCGGTGTGGCGCAAGCCGTGGATCGTCCTGGGCCGTGACACGTTCGCCGGGGACGTGCTGCGCCGGGTGGGCGTGGCGAACGTGTACGCGACGGCGGCGGAGCGTTACCCGCGGCCGGACGTGGAGGAGCTGCGGGCGCATCTGAGCTCGGCCGCGGACCTGCTGGTGCTGCCGGACGAGCCGTACCTGTTCACCGCCGAGGACGGGCCGGACCACTTCCCGGACGCGCGGTACGTCCTGGTCTCGGGCCGCCACCTCACGTGGTACGGACCGTCGCTGGTCGAGGCGCACGCGGCGCTGACGGAAGCACTGGACTAGTCCCTGAGAGTGAGCCGCGGAATCGCTCTCACCGGCGATCCGCCGCGCGGCGCGGAAAACCATGATCGAAGGCAGCACCGGAACCCACCGAGGAGCCTTCACCATGATCAAGCACGTCGCCGCTGCCCTGCTCGCCCTCGCGCTGGCGGGCACCGCCGCACCGGCGTTCGCCACGACTCCCGGCCACGCCTGCGTGGCCCGGAAACCCTTGGACACCACCGCACTCGAGCAGGCGATCAAGGGCCTGCCGAACGACGCCGTCAACGCGGCGCTGGTCCGCGCGACCGGCCCGGACGGCTGCTGGACGGGCACCGCCGGTGTCGCCGACCGCCGCACCGGGGCGCGGGTCGACCCGGACGCGCGGTTCCGGATCGGCAGCGTCACCAAGGTGTTCACCGCCGTCGTCGTGCTGCAGCTGGTCGCCGAGCAGCGCATCGCCCTGGACGGCACCGTGCAGGAATACCTGCCCGGCCTGCTGCCGGCCGGGTACCCCGCGGTGACCGTCCGGCAGCTGCTGGACTACACCAGTGGCCTGCCGAGCCCCGTCGTCGAGGACGACAGCATCGAATACGTGGTGGCGCACCGGTTCGACCGCTGGACGCCGGAGCAGTACGTGGCGGCGGCCTTCGCCAAGGGCACCAAGGAGTTCGAGCCCGGCACGGCGCAGCACTACCGCAACATCGGGTACATCGTCGCCGGGATGCTCGTCGAGAAGGTCACCGGACGCAGCTACGAAAGCCAGGTCCGGGACCGGATCGTGCGCCCGCTGCACCTGACCGGGACCACCGCGCCCGGCCACGACCCCGCGCTCCACGGTCCGCACGTGCACGGCTACCAGGTCATGACCGACGGCTCCGTCCAGGACGTGACGCGCTGGGACCAGTCGTTCGGCTGGGCCTCCAGCAGCATCGTCTCGACGACCCGGGACCTCGACGTCTTCACCGAGGCGCTGCTGGGCGGACGGCTCCTGCCGCCGCCGGTCCAGCCGGAGCTGTTCGCCGTGCCGCCGGTCCCGGACGTCTCCGGGAAGCCCGCGAGTTTCGGGGCCGGCCTCCAGCGGTTCAAGCTGCCCGGCGTCGGCGAGGTCTGGGGCAAGAGCGGTGGCTGGTACGGCTACCTCGCGGGGATCGGCGGCACACGCGACGGCCAGCGGCGGCTCGTCTACGGCCTGACCGCGAACGACGCCAAGAACGGCGACAACCCGACGCCGGTCACGCAGCAGATCGTCGCCGCCGGGATGACGCTGTCCGCGCGCGGATGACCGGGTGGGCCCCGGGAACTGAGGAGCGGGCAGGATCACGTCCTGTGTCCGCCTCGCCGGTTCTCCAACCCCTGACCCGCCGCCTGCGCGCGCTGCCCGCCGCGGGTGTCGACGTGGCGCTGGCCGTGGGCGTGGCGGTGGCCGGGCTGTGGCCGTTCTTCTCCCGCACGAACCCGGCTGGCGGCCCGTGGCACGCGTGGGGTGTCGTCGTCGTGCTGGCGGCGGCCGGAGTCCTGGGGTGGCGGCGGCGGTTCCCGGTCGCGGTGCTGCTGTCCGGCCTGGTGGGCGCCTGGGCCTACGACTTCGCCGGGAACGTCCCGGCCCAGCCGGTCTGGTACGGCGTGCTGATCGCGCTCTACACGGTCGCGGTGCGGTCGGCGCCGTGGCCGCGGGTCGCCGCCCTGGCGGTCACGGTCGGCGGAAGCCTGCTCACAGCGTCGTCGGAAACGGCGTTGCGCAGCGGGATCCTGTTCGTCGCCGCCTACGCCATCGGCCGGGTCGCGGTGGCGTCCCGCGAGCGGGCCGAGTGGCTGGAGCGCGAGCGGCTCGCCGAAGCCGCACGGGCGGCGGAACGGGAACGCGCCCGGATCGCGCGGGACATGCACGACATCCTGTCCCACGCGGTCAGCCTCATGGTCGTGCAGGCAGAGGCGGGCCCGGTGGCGCTGCCCGGCGATCCGGCCCGCGCCGAGGCGGCCTTCGACGCGATCGCGTCGGCGGGGCGGGACGCGATGGCCCAGCTGCGCCGGATGCTCGCCGTGCTCAAGACCGACGACGGCTCGCCCGCCCCGCAGCCGACGCTCGCGGACCTGCCGCTGCTGGTGTCGGGTGCGTCCGGAGCGGGGACGGACATCGCTTTCTCGGTCTCCGGGGAGCCGGGCGAGCTCATGCCGGACGCCGAGGTCGCCGCGTACCGCATCACCCAGGAAGCTCTCACCAACATCGTCAAGCACGCGGACGCCCGGCACGCCGGGGTCCGCCTCGACTGGCAGGACGGCACCTTGACCCTCGAGATCACCGACGACGGCCGCGGCGGTCCCGCCACCGGCACCGGTGGGCACGGCCTCATCGGCATCCGCGAACGCGCCACCGCGTGCGGCGCCGAGGTGACGGCCGGGCCGCGCCCGGACGGCCCGGGGTTCCGCGTCCGGGCGCGGTTCGGGGCGCGGGCATGACCGTGCGGGTGGTCGTCGCGGACGACCAGGAGCTGGTGCGCGCCGGGTTCGCGATGATCTTGGGCGCGCAGCCCGACATCGAGGTCGTCGCGGAGGCGGCGGACGGTGCCGAGGCGGTCGACGCGGTCCGCGTCCACGCGCCGGACGTGCTGCTGCTCGACATCCGGATGCCCCGGATGGACGGCATCGAGGCGGCGAAGATCGTCTGCGCGTCGACGTCCTGCCAGGTGCTGATGCTCACGACGTTCGACCAGGACGATTACGTGTACGAAGCGTTGCGGGCGGGCGCGAGCGGCTTCCTGCTCAAGGACGTCCGCCGCGACGACCTGGTGCAGGCGGTCCGGGTGGTCGCGGCCGGGACGCCCTGCTGGCGCCCTCGGTGACCCGGCGGCTGATCGCGCAGTACACGGCCCGCCCGGCGGTCCCGGCCCCGCAGCGGCTCGCGGAGCTGACGGCGCGGGAACGGCAGACACTGGCGATGCTCGCGCGCGGGCTGTCGAACGCGGAGATCGCCGCGGAGCTGGTGGTCAGCGAGCACACGGTGAAGACGCACGTGAGCAACCTGCTGAGCAAGCTGGGCCTGCGAGACCGGGTCCAGGCGGTGATCGTCGCCTACGAAACCGGCCTCGCAGTCCCCGGCCTCGCCTAGAGCGTCAATCCCGTCAGGACCGTGACGCGCTCCTCGGTGAAGTCCGCCATCGCCGCCGCCGGGCCTTCGCGGCCGACGCCCGAGTCCTTCACCCCGCCGTACGGCATCTGGTCCGCCCGGAAGCTCGGCACGTCCCCGACGATCACGCCGCCCACCTTCAACGCCGCCGACACCTCGAACGCCGTCGGGACGTCACGCGTGAACACACCCGCCTGCAACCCGAAACGCGACGCGTTGATCCGCGCGACACCGTCGGCCACCGAGGACACCCGGACCAGCGAAACCACCGGGCCGAACACCTCCTCGGCCATCACCGACGCGTCTTCCGGCACGTCCGCCAGCACCGTCGGCTCGACCGTGGCTCCCGACCGGCCGCCGCCGGTCAGCACCCGTGCGCCGGAAGAAACCGCGGCGGAAACCCACGATTCCACTCGTGTGGCGGCGTCCAGGTTGATCAACGGGCCGACGTCGACACCGTCGGCGCGCGGGTCACCCACCCCCAAAGCACGCACCTGCGAAACCACTTTCGAGGCCAGAGCGTCGTAAACGGAGTCGTGGACGTACACCCGCTGCACCGAAATGCACGACTGCCCGGCCTGGTACATCCCGAACGTCGCGATCCGCTGGGCCGCGAAGTCCAGGTCCGGCCAATCCGGACAGACGAGCACCGCGCCGTTGCCGCCCAGCTCCAGTGCCACGTGCTTGCGGGGCACGCGGTCGCGGATCGCCCAGCCCACCGGGACCGAGCCGGTGAACGACACCACCGGCAGCCGCGGGTCCTCGACCAGCTTCGACGACGTCTCGTTGTCCACCGGCAGGATCGACCACGAGCCGGCCGGGAGACCGGCCGAAGCGAGGATTTCGCCCAGCAGCAACGCCGTCAGCGGCGTCGCCGGCGCGGGCTTGAGCACGATCGGCGCGCCCACCGCGATCGCCGGCGCCACCTTGTGCGCCACCAGGTTCAGCGGGAAGTTGAACGGCGTGATGCCCAGCACCGGCCCGCGCGGCACCCGCCGGACCAGGGCCAGCCGGCCGGTGCCGCCCGGGTCCGTGTCGAGCCGCTGGAGCTCGCCCGAGAAGCGGCGGGCCTCCTCGGCCGCCCAGCGGAACGTCGACACCGCGCGCCCCACCTCGCCGCGCGCCCACTTCAGCGGCTTGCCCGACTCCGCCGTGATCAAGGAAGCGATCTCTTCGGACCGCTCACCCAGCGATCGGGACACGTGGTCCAGCGCACCCGCGCGGACGTGCGCGGGCAGCGTCGCGAACTCGTCGGCGACGTCGGCCGCGGCCTGCACCGCCGCCTCGACGTCCGACTCCGACGGCACGAAGTGCGAACCGGCCTCGGAGCCGTCGAACGAGTGACGGACGACGGCGGTCGCGCCGCCGGTCACCGGCTTCCCGGCGACCCAGAACGGGAACGTCATGCGCGGGCCTCCGTCCGGACCGCGTGCTCCAGCACGGAGAGGCCCTCGTCGAGCAGGTCGTTGGACAGCGACAGCGGCGGCAGCAACCGGACGACGTTGCCGTAGGTGCCGCAGGTCAGCACCACGACCCCGGCGCGGTGGCAGGCGGCCGCCACGCGCTTGGTGAGATCGGCGTCGGGCTCGGACGTGCCGGGGCGGACGAATTCCGCGGCCAGCATCGCGCCGCGCCCGCGGACGTCGCCGATCACCCCGGTTTCGGCAGCCAGTGCCCGCAGCCGCGGCAGCACGACGCCTTCGATGCGCTTGGCCGAGGCCGCGAGGTCCTCGGTCTTCATCGTCTCGATCGAGCCGAGCGCGGCGGCGCACGCGATCGGGTTGCCGCCGTACGTGCCGCCGAGGCCGCCCGGCGGGACCGCGTCGAGCAGCTCGGCGCGGCCGGTGACCGCGGACAGCGGCAGGCCGCCGGCGATGCCCTTGGCCGTCGCGATCAGGTCCGGGACGACGTCCTCGTCGGTGGAGGCGAACCAGGCACCGGTGCGGCAGAACCCGGTCTGGACCTCGTCGGCGACGTACACGACGCCGTTTTCGCGGCACCAGGCCGCGATCGCGGGCAGGAAGCCGCGCGCGGGCTCGATGAAGCCGCCTTCGCCCTGGATCGGTTCGAGCACGACCGCCGCGACCTGGTCGCCGCCGATCTGCTTCTCGATCCGGTCGATGGCCAGCGCGGCAGCTTCCGGGCCGGACAGGCCGTCGCGGAACGGGTACGAGCCCGGCACCCGGTAGATCTCGGGCGCGAAGGGGCCGAAGCCGTGCTTGTAGGGGATGGACTTCGCGGTCATGCCCATCGTCAGGTTGGTGCGGCCGTGGTAGGCGTGGTCGAACACGACGACGGCCTGACGTCCGGTTGCCGTGCGCGCGATCTTCACGGCGTTCTCGACGGCTTCGGCGCCGGAGTTGAACAGCACCGACTTCTTCGCGTGGTCGCCAGGGGTCAGCTCGGCCAGTGCCTCGCAGACCTCGACGTACCCCTCGTACGGCGTGACCATGAAGCAGGTGTGGGTGAACCAGCAGGCCTGCTTGCGGACGCGGTCGACGACGGCGGGCGCGGAGTGCCCGACGTTGGTCACCGCGATGCCGGAGCCGAAGTCGATCAGCACGTTGCCGTCGGCGTCGGTGAGCAGGCCGCCGCTGGCGGAGGTGACGTAGACGGGCAGCACCGAGCTGACCCCGGCGGCGACGGCGCCGGCGCGGCGCTGCTGCAGCTCGCGCGAGACGGGGCCGGGTATCTCGGTCTGCAGCCTGCGCTGGCGGGGCGCCGGGGCCTGCGGCCCGGCGGTGGTGCTTGCGGTCACGGCGTGCTCCTGGGAAGTCGGTGGACGTCCTCAGGATGAGTGGTTACCGGGCGGTCGTCAGGTGGCCGTTCCGGACAGTTCGGCGCGTAGAATTGGCCGTTATGGCACTCACGCTGGCCGCGCTGGCCGCCGAGCGCCCGCTCGGGCTGCGGGTGCTGACCGGCGAAGACGTCCTCGACCGCCCGATCGGCTGGGTCCACCCGACCGAGCTGACGGACCCGCAGGCGTTCCTCGAAGGCGGCGAGCTGCTGCTCACCACCGGCCTGGCGCTGGACGAGGGGACGTCGCCTGCCTACGTCCGCCGTCTGGTCGACGCGGGGGTCGCGGGGCTCGGCTTCGGCGTCGGGCTGAGCCACGAGTCCGTCCCGCGTTCGCTGGTGGAGACGGCGGCGGCGGTGGGGCTGCCGGTGCTGGAGGTGCCGCGGAAGACGCCGTTCATCGCGATCACCCGCGCGGTTTCGCGTGCGGTGGCGGCGGACGAGTACGCGACGACGGTCCGGATCGGCCGCGCGCAACAGGAACTGACCCGCACGGCGGTCGGCCAGGGCGGCCCGGCCGGGGTGCTGCGCAAACTGGCGAAGCTGGTCGACGGCTGGGCGCTGCTGTTCGAGCGCACCACGGTCACCGAAGCGGCTCCGGCGAGCGCACGCGCGTACGGACCTTCGCTGCGTGAGGAACTCGAGCGGCTTCGCACCGGCACCCGGGTGGTGGCGCTCGACGGCCGGGAAGTCGTGCTGCAGACGTTGGACACCAGCGCGCGGCGGGTGCTCGCGGTCGGTGCGCCGCTCGACACCGCGGGACGGCATATCGTCAACACCGCCGTTTCGGTGCTTTCCCTGGCCCTGGAACAGGATCGCGCCCAGGCGACGGCGCGGCAGGCGTTGCGGACCGGGCTGCTCGAACTGCTGGCGGGCGGCCAGGCGGAGCTGGCGCTGCGGGTGCTGGCGGCCACCGGGGCCGAGCCGCCGCGGGCGCCGTGGTCGGTGCTGGTGTTCCTCGGCCCGCCCGCGGCCCGGCGCAAACTGCTCGACGCACTGGAGGACGAGGTGTTCGCGGCCCGCTCGGGAGCGTCGGTGGCGGTTTTCGGTGCCGGAGCGGTGGTCGACACGGTGGCCGAAGCGGCGTTGCGGATCGGCGGCCTGCACGGCGGGGTGGCGGGCCCGGTCTCGGCGGGCGACTTCGCGGCCGGGCTGGAGCAGGCGGAGCTGGCGGCCCGCGCGGCGGAGGCCGAGGGCAAGATCCTCGTCTCGGCGGCCGAGCACACCGGCCGCGGCCTGCTGTCCCTCATCGAGCCGGTGGTGGCCCAGGCGTTCGCGCACGGCCTGCTGGCCCCGCTGCGCAGCCACGACGAAACCGGCCGAGGTGATTTGGTGGAGTCATTGCGTTGCTGGCTGGAGCACCACGGCCACTGGGACGTGGCGGCCGCCCGGCTGGGCGTGCACCGGCACACGCTGCGGAACCGGATCACGAAGGCCCAGGAACTGCTGGGGCGGGACTTGGACTCCCCGGGGGTGCGGGCCGAGCTGTGGGTGGCGCTGCAGGCGCCCGCCTAGGGCCTGTCCTCAAAGCCAGAGGAGCAGTGTGGCCAGGTCGATCATGCTCCGGTAGGAGGTGGCGGTCTTGTCGAAGCGGGTGGCGATGGCGCGGAATTGCTTGAGTCGGTTGAAGCAGCGTTCGACGATGTTGCGGCGCCGGTAGGCAGTGCGGTCGAAGGCCGGTGGACGACCACCCGCCCGACCCCGTCGCCGCCGGTTGGCCTGCTGGTCACGGCGTTCGGGAATGGTCGCCGGGATGCGCCGCCGACGCAGATATGAGCGGATGGCTCGGCTGGAGTAGCCCTTGTCGGCCAGGACCCGGCTCGGCCGGGTCGCCGGCCGGCCAGGACCTGGCCGGCGGAACTCGATGCCCGCCATGACCTGGATGAACTGGGTGCAGTCGTTGACGTTGCCGCCGGTCAGCACGATCGACAGCGGTCGGCCGTGGCCGTCGCAGGCGAGATGAATCTTGGTCGTGGGTCCACCCCGGGACCGGCCGATGGCATGATCACCTGGCTCGTTATGCCCGCCGCAGGATCCGCTCGCCCCCTGTGTGCGACGCGGTGGCACGGCGGGCGCCGGCGGCGTGCTGATGCGCGCGCACGATGCTGGAGTCGACCGACACCTCGCGGTCAAGTTCGTCGATCGCCTCGGCGATCACGCGGACCTGTGCCACCAGCGCGGACAGGGTACCGGTGCGTGACCAGCGCCAGAACCGGTTGTAGACCGTCTTCCACGGCCCATACCGCTCCGGCAGGTCACGCCATGCAACTCCAGTCTTGGCCTTGAACAACATCCCGTTGATCACCCGACGGTCATCCACCCGCGGGCGTCCCTTCGCACCCGACACCGGCAGCAACGGCTGGATCACCTGCCACTGCTCATCGGTCAGCTCATGCCTGCGCACCACAACTCAAGATCGAAGCAGATCAACCACCACCGCTTTGAGGACAGGCCCTAGCGCCGGAGGATCCGCTCGACGTCCGCTGCGAGGGCTTCGTTCACCGCGGTGATCACCGCGTTCCGGCGGGTCAGCCAGACCTCCTCCGCGTTGTGCTCCCGGAGCCGGTCGAGTGCGTCGAGGAGCTTCCGGTGCCGCGGCAGGCTCTCGTCGAGCTGCAGGCGTACCAGGGTGAACAACCGATCTTCCCGTTCGACCTTCTCCGCCATCGGTCCCGGCCAAGGCGAGCCGGTGTCCATCGCGCGCCGGTAGGCGTTTTCGATGAGGTAGGTGAGGGTCAGCTCCTCGGCGAGCGCCTCGCGCAGGCGAGCGGACTGGCCTTCGAGGAGGGACATGCGTGCGGTGCTCACCGCGGCGAACCGCTGGGTGCGCATCGTGAGCACGACTCCGAGCAGGACCGCGCCGCTCGAGAGCAAGGTCGTGAGGACTGCGGTGAGCACGCCGCCCCGGCTGTTTCACCGCGGTGGCGCTGCAGGCCTGAGCAACGCCGGTGTCATTCCGCGCGTCCCCTTTGCATGACCGGCAAACGGCTGGCTGTGGTGACGCTCGTGGTCCTGCTCCTGTCAGCAGGCGGCCTGGCCTTCCTGCCCTGGACCGCCAACCACTTCGGCTACGCCCTGCCGACCGACCGCGGGCTCCCGTACCGCATCCACCACGCGGGCCGCGACTACCACAGCGAAGCGACCTGCGCGGGCGCCGGCTGGTGCGGCACCTCCGCGCCGCACTGCGGGCCGCCGGAAGCCGACCTCACCCGGGTCGGCGAGGTGCCCACCCTCTTCGGGACAGCGCACCCCGTGTTCACCACCCGGCCGGCGCCCACGCCGCTGACCGTCCTCGTCCAAGCCACCCCGGGCTGCTACGTCGGTTACGCACTGATGGGTGGCCCCTGAGCCCCGGTCACCAGCACGATCGGCGAATCACCGCACCGCCGCAGCTCCGGCCCGGGCGCCGCCCCCGCCGACCACCACGCCGGGACGTCCGCCTCGCGGACCAACGACCCCGTCGGCTGGCGGACGCTGTTCGACACGATCACCCGCCCCTGCGCGTTCAGCAACGCCGCCCCGCGGCCGAGTGACCGCAGCCGCGGCCGTACCGCGCGCTCGAATTCGCGGACGTAGACGTCCGCGCCCACCACCCCGGCGAACGAACCGGCGCGGAACACCGGGATCGTGAACGTCAGCGTGTACTCGTCGGTGCACAGGTAATCCACGTACGGCCCGTTGATGTGCCGCCGGCCGGTGTCGCGGGGGACCGTGAACCAGGACTGCCTGGTGTAGTCCAGGAAGTTCGGGCTCGCCGGGTCGAGGCTGATGAACAGCTGGGCCGGCTCCGCGGACGAGCCCGTCCACCACTCGAAGCCGAATTCCGAGTCGGTCAGCACGTTCGGGGCGCTGACGAAGCCCGCGCCGATGATCAGCCCGCCGAGCGCGTCGGTGACCTGCGGGCGGATCCGGTGCAGGCCCGCCGCGGACGGCGCCTCCGCCAGTACCGACTCGGCCGCCGCCAGCAGGGGCTTGAGCCGCTCGAAAACGCCTTCCACCAGAGCGGAAACCTGCTCGACGACCTCGTCGCCTGCCAGCGTGCGGGTGTCGTTCACGGTGCTCACCTCGATGCGCGGAGTAGCGGAAGTTTACGGGGCGAGCAGGCCGAGGTGCACGTCCGCGAGCCGGTCGAGGGCGGCCAGCACGTGCTCCTCCGTCAGCTTGCGGGCCAGTTCGCCGTCGGCCGAGGAAATCGCCGCGGTGATCGCCGCGTGCTCCTCGCACGAGGGCGCCGACGGCCCGAGCGGCAGCCACAGCAGCCCGCCCAGCTCGCTCTGCAGGTGGACCTCTTCGTGCGTCAGCCGCGGTGACTGCGCGGCCGCCGCCACCTCCAGGTGGAACTGCCGTTCCGCCCGGGTGAAGTCGATGCCGCCTGCCGTGCGGAGGTCCTCGGTCGCCAGCCGCAGCCGGGCGACGTCCTCGGGCGAGCTGCGCTCGGCGGCGAGCTTGGCCGCGGCCCCGGCGATCGCGAGGTAGTGGTCGCCGACGTCCCGCAGATCGGACAACGACACCTCGCGCAGCCGCGAACGCCACTCGTCCGGGGGAGGGTTGGCCGGCGCGCGGACGAAGCTGCCGCCGCTGCGCCCCCGCCGCGTTTCGACCAGCCCCTGCTGCCGCAGGGCCACCAGCGCTTCCCGGACCGTCACGGTCGAGACGCCGAACTGCGCGGCCAGGTCGGCTTCGCTGGGCAGTTGCTCGGAGTCGGCGAGCAGGCCGAGCGTGATGGCGTCGACCAGCCGCGCCGCCACCGCCTCCGCCCGGCCGACCTGGCCGAGCGGCGCGAACATGGCGGACCGCGCGCTGTGCGACATGCCCTTGCGCATCGCCTCGCTCCTCCGCACCGGACTACCCGTTCGCACCAATCTTGCCCCATGCCCTTGTCCTATTACATATGGACTTATATGTTTTAGCTTCCGCCAGCACCCGAGGAGTGATCGTGCAGGAGCTGAAGCACTACGTCGGCGGCGCGTACGTGGAGTCCAAGTCGGGCCGGACGGCCGAGATCACCGACCCCGTCACCGGCCGCCCCTACTGCACCGCCCCGATCGCCGGGCCCGAAGACGTCGACAACGCGTTGCAGGTCGCCGCGACCGCGTTCGAGACCTGGCGCGAAACGACCCCGGCCCAGCGCCAGCTCGCGCTGCTCAAGCTGGCCGACGCCCTCGAAGCCCGCGCCGAAGAACTGGTGAAGACCGAGTCCGCGAACACCGGCAAGCCGGTCGCGCTGACGATGGCCGAAGAGATCCCGATGATCCTCGACCAGGTCCGGTTCTTCGCCGGAGCCGCGCGCGTGCTCGAAGGCCGTGCCGCCGGTGAGTACATGGAGGGCCACACCTCCTTCGTCCGCCGCGAACCCGTCGGCGTCTGCGCGCAGGTCACGCCGTGGAACTACCCGCTGCTGATGGCGATCTGGAAGATCGCGCCCGCCCTCGCCGCGGGGAACACGATCGTCCTCAAACCCTCCGACACCACCCCGGCGTCGACGCTGCTGCTCGCCGAGATCGCCGGCGAGTTCTTCCCGCCCGGCGTGTTCAACGTGGTTTGCGGTGACCGCGACACCGGCCGCGCCCTGGTCGAGCACGACATCCCGGCGATGGTGTCGATCACCGGCTCGGTCCGGGCGGGCATCGAGGTCGCGAAGTCGGCCGCCACCGACGTCAAGCGCGTGCACCTCGAACTCGGCGGCAAGGCGCCGGTCATCGTCTTCGGCGACGCCGACCTCGAAGCCGCCGCCGAGGCCATCGCCGTCGCGGGGTACTTCAACGGCGGCCAGGACTGCACCGCCGCCACCCGCGTGCTGGTCGCCGACGACGTGCACGACACCTTCGTCGCCGCGCTCACCCGGCAGGCCGAGACTACGAAGACCGGACGGCCGGACGACGAAGACGTCGCCTACGGCCCGCTCAACAACGCCACCCAGCTCGAACGGGTGGCCGGGTTCATCGACCGGCTGCCCGGGCACGCGACCGTCCACTGTGGCGGGCACCGGGTCGGCGAGGAAGGTTACTTCTACGAAGCCACCGTGGTCTCCGGCGTCCGCCAGGACGACGAGATCAGCCAGAACGAGATCTTCGGCCCGGTCATCACCGTCCAGCGGTTCTCCGACGAAGCCGAGGCGCTCAAGGCCGCGAACGCCGTGCAGTACGGCCTCGCGTCGTCGGTCTGGACCCGCGACCACCAGCGGGCCATGCGCGCCGCCGCGAAGCTCGACTTCGGCTGCGTCTGGATCAACACGCACATCCCCCTGGTCGCCGAGATGCCGCACGGCGGGTTCAAGAAGTCCGGCTACGGCAAGGACCTCTCCCTCTACGGCCTCGAGGACTACACGCGCGTCAAGCACGTGATGAGCGCACTGTGAGGCTGGCCGTGCCGAACCAAGCACCCACCACCGAGTCCCGGGACGAGCCCGCGGCACCGGAAAGCACCGGCCCGGCCATCCGGCTTTCCGGGCTGCGCAAGCACTTCGGTGACGTCCACGCGGTCGACGGCGTCGACCTCGACATCCCGCCGGGCGAGTTCTTCTCGATGCTCGGCCCGTCCGGCTCCGGCAAGACCACGGTGCTGCGCATGATCGCCGGGTTCGAGCTGCCCACCGAGGGCACGATCGAGCTCGACGGCCACGACGTCAGCCGGCTGGCGCCGTTCGAGCGGGACGTCAACACGGTGTTCCAGGACTACGCGCTGTTCCCGCACATGAGCGTGCAGCAGAACGTCGAGTACGGCCTGCGCGTCAAGCGCGTCCCGAAGCAGCAACGCCGGGAGCGCGCGCTCGAAGCGCTGAAGACCGTGCGGCTGGAGGACTACGGCTCGCGCAAGCCCGCGCAGCTGTCCGGCGGCCAGCGCCAGCGCGTCGCCCTCGCCCGCGCGCTGGTCAACCGGCCCAAGGTGCTGCTGCTCGACGAACCGCTCGGTGCACTCGACCTCAAGCTGCGGCAGGCGATGCAGCTGGAGCTCAAGCAGATCCAGCGGGACGTCGGCATCACGTTCGTCTTCGTCACCCACGACCAGGACGAAGCGCTCACCATGAGCGACCGGATCGCGGTGTTCAACGACGGGAAGATCGAGCAGGTCGGCCCGCCCGAAGAGGTCTACGAACGGCCCGCGAGCGCGTTCATCGCCGGGTTCGTCGGGACGTCGAACCTGCTCGGCGGCCGCGGTGCCGAGAGCGTCATCGGGCGGCCGGGGCTGTTCAGCATCCGGCCGGAGAAGATCCGCATCGACGCCGACCTGTCCGAGCCCGCCGCGGCCGGGGACACCAGCGCGACCGGCACGGTCACCGACGTCGTCTACGCCGGGGCGACCGTGCGGTACTCGGTCGCCCTCGACGCCGGCGGCCGGCTTTCGGTGGTGCGGCAGAACACCGACGGCGTCCTCGCGGACGGCCGGGTCCGGCTGAGCTGGCGGAACGAACACAGCTTCCAGGTCCAGTAGTCCCTTCGGAAGGGTTGCCATGAAGAACAGGAAGACGCGGCTTGCCGGGATGCTCGGCGCTAGCCTGCTGTTGGCTGCATGTGGCACGTCGGGCACGAGTTCGTCCGCGCCGCCCGGCGCGCAGGGGTTCACCCCGCCGAAGCTCGAAGCGCTCAAGGCGCTCGGGCAGCCGGAAGGCCAGCTGAACGTGCTGGCCTGGCCGGGGTACGCGGAGAACGGCTCCAACGACCCGAAGGTCAACTGGGTCACGCCGTTCGAGCAGCAGACCGGCTGCAAGGTCAACGTCAAGCCGTTCGGGACGTCCGACGAGGCCGTCACGCTGATGAAGACCGGCCAATACGATGTCGTGTCCGCCTCCGGTGACGCGTCGCTGCGGCTGGTCGCCTCCGGGGACGCCGAGCCGGTGAACACCGCGCTGGTGCCGAACTACGCCGACGTCCAGCCGTTCCTCAAGGACAAGTCGTGGAACAGCGTGGGCGGCACGGCCTACGGCATCCCGCACGGCTGGGGCGCAAACCTGCTGACCTGGCGCACCGACAAGGTGACGCCGGCGCCGAACTCGTGGTCGGTCATGTTCGACGCGAACTCGCCCTACAAGGGCAAGGTGATCGCCTACGACTCGCCGATCTACATCGCCGACGCCGCGCTGTACCTGCAGGCGCACCGGCCGGACCTGGGCATCAAGAACCCGTACGCCCTGGACGACAAGCAGTTCACCGCCGCGGTCGACCTGCTGAAGCAGCAGCGGCCGCTGGTCAGCGAGTACTGGTCGGACTACCTCAAGGAGTCGCAGGCGCTGAAGAACGGCGACGCCGTCGTCGGGACCGCCTGGCAGGTCACGGTCAACCTGACCAAGGGCGAAGGCGCGCCGCTCGAGTCCGCCGTGCCCAGCGAAGGCGCGACCGGGTGGTCGGACACCTGGATGGTGGCGGCGAAGTCGGCGCACAAGACGTGCGCGTACAAGTGGCTCGACTACATCATCAGCCCGAAGGTCAACGCTCAGGTCGCCGAGTACTTCGGCGAAGCGCCGGCGAACACGAAGGCGTGCGCGGAGATGACGGACAAGACGCTCTGCGACACCTACCACGCCGGCGACGCCGGGTACGCGGCGAAGATCGCCTACTGGACCACGCCGATCCCGCAGTGCCTCGACGGCCGCACGGACGTCAAGTGCAAGGACTACGGCGAGTGGACCAAGGCCTGGACCGAAATCAAGGGCTGACCCCTGAACTCCGGGAGCGGCGGGCTGTGTCCCCCCACTCCGCCCGCCGCTCCCGGACCTGCTCCTGCGAGGCACGATGACCGCCGTTTCGGCCTTCTTCTACCGGAAACCCCGGCTGCGCCTGGGTTTCCTGCTCTCGGCGCCGCTGCTGTGGCTCGGCCTGGCCTACCTTGGCGCGCTCGCCGCGCTGTTCGTCACGGCGTTCTGGCACACCGACGCCTTCACCGGCCAGGTCGTCATCGAGTGGTCGCTGGACAACTTCAAGACGCTGTTCACCGACGCGGTGTACCGCACGATCACCTTCCGCACGGTCGGGATCGCCGCGCTGGTGACGGTGATCGACGCCGTCATCGCGTTCCCGATGGCCTACGCGATGGCCAAGCTCGCCTCGCCGCGGGCGCAGCGGATCCTGGTGATCGCCGTGATGACCCCGCTGTGGGCGAGCTACCTGGTGAAGGCGTACGCGTGGCGCTCGATGTTGTCCGGCAACGGCGCTTTGAGCTGGCTTTCGCCCGGCTACGGCGTGACGGCCACCATCATGACGCTGTCCTACCTCTGGCTGCCGTACATGATCCTCCCGATCTACGCGGGCCTCGACCGGCTGCCGGATTCCCTGGTGGACGCCTCCGGTGACCTGGGCGCCCGCTCGCTGCGGACGTTCCGCTCGGTGATCCTGCCGCTGACCTTCCCGGCGATCGTGGCGGGCTCGATCTTCACGTTTTCGCTGTCACTCGGCGACTACATCGCGGTGAAGATCGTCGGCGGCACGTCCCAGATGCTCGGCAACGTCGTCTACGACAACATCGGCGCGGCCAACAACCTCCCGTTCGCGGCGACGGTGGCGACCGTGCCGGTCGTGATCATGCTGGTGTACCTGGCCGCGGTGCGCCGCACCGGCGCGCTGGACAACCTCTAGGAGCTCTCGTGCGCAAGCTGCTGTGGACGGCGCTGGGGCTCGGCCTGGCGGTGATCTACTTCCCGCTGGTGGTGGTGCTGCTCAACTCGTTCAACGCGGACACCACGTTCGGTTTCCCGCCGACCCGGTTCACCCTGGAGTGGTGGAGCCGCGCGGCGGCCAACGAAGGCGCGCTGCACGCCCTGTGGACGAGCGTCGAGGCCGGACTGGCGGCGACGGCGATCGCGCTGGTGCTCGGCACGATGGCGGCGTTCGCGTTGCAGCGCTACCGGTTCTTCGGGCGCAACCCGGTCTCGCTGCTGATCATCCTGCCGATCGCGCTGCCGGGGATCGTCACGGGCATCGCGCTGAACAACGCGTTCCGCACGATCCTCGGCATCGATCTGGGTCTGCTGACGGCGATCATCGCGCACGCGACCTTCTGCATCGTGGTGGTGTTCAACAACGTCGTGGCGCGGCTGCGGCGGATGGGCGGCAACCTGGAGGAGGCGTCGATGGACCTCGGCGCGACCGGGTTCACGACGTTCCGCCTGGTGACGTTCCCGATGCTGCGCTCGGCGTTGCTGGCGGGCGGCCTGCTGGCGTTCGCGCTGTCGTTCGACGAGATCATCGTGACGACGTTCACCCTCGGCACCGGCATGGAGACGCTGCCGATCTGGATCTACAACAACCTGTTCCGGCCGAACCAGGCACCGATCGTCAACGTGGTGGCGGCGGTCCTGATCGTGGCGTCGACGGTCCCGGTGTACCTGGCCCAACGCCTCTCGGGCGACACGGCATCGGGCGGCCGGCTCTAGTGCACCGACCGGATGGTGCCGCCGTCCACGCGGATCGTCGCGCCGCTCACATACGCGGCCGCCGGGCTGACCAGGTAGCCGACCGCGGCCGCGATCTCCTCGGGACGGCCCAGCCGTCCGACGTCGTTGGGCACCAGGTCGCGGGCCGCGGCGTGCTCGATCTCCGCCCATTCCGTGCCCCAGCCGTGGGCCGGGGCGATCGACGTCAGCAGCTCACGGACCGAGTCCACCAGGATCGCGCCGGGGGAGACCACGTTCGACGTCACGCCGGTGCCGGCCAGGTCCCTGGCCAGTGACACCGCCAGGTTGTGCCGCGCGGCCAGCGTCGCCGTGTAGTGCGGCTGCATCGCCAGCGGCTGGATCGCCAGGCCGCCGCCGATCTGGACCACCCGGCCCCAGCCGCGCTCGCGCATGCCCGGCACGCACCGGTGGATCATCCGGACCGCCGAGACGACGTTCGCCTCGTACATCGCGGCCCAGTCCTCCGCCGTCGCGTCGGTCCAGCCGAGGTGGTCGTACGCGCCGGCGTTGTTGACCAGGATGTCGACGTCGCCCGCCGCCTCGGCGACCGCGTCCGCTCCGGAGCCGGTCGACAAATCGCCAAGGGCGACCCCGGCCGCGCCGATCTCCGCCGCCACCTTCTCCGTCCGGGCTGCGTTCCGGCCGTGGACGACCACGGCCGCGCCTTCGGCGGCCAGCAGCCGCGCGATCGCCTCGCCGAGACCCGCGCTCGAACCGGTGACCAGCGCCCGCTTACCCGCGATTCCGAGATCCATGAAGCACCTTCCGTGGAGGTATACACCTGTAGACTTAGTGCAAGTCTACACTCGTATACATGAGACCCCGCAACGCCGCCGCGACCCGGGAAGCGATCCTGGCCTCCGCGCTCGAAGCGTTCACCCGGGCCGGCTACGACGGTGTCGGCGTGCGCGAGATCGCCGAGTCCGCCGGGGTCACGGCGATGCTGGTCAACCGCTACTTCGGCTCGAAGGAAGGGCTCTTCGCCGAGGTCGTCGAAGCGGCGATGGCCGAGCGGACCGTGCTCACCGGCGACCCGGAGACCCTCGCTGCCGACCTCGCGGCCTCGCTCGTGCGCCGGACCGCGCCGGAGGCCGGGCGGCTCGAACCGTTCCTGCTGATGCTGCGGTCGGCCCCCAACCCGCGGGCCGCCGAAATCCTGCGGGCGGGCATCGAGCGGCACGTCGAGAAGCACCTGGCCGACCTGCTTCCCGGCCGGGAGCAGCCGGGCCCGGCGCTGGCCCTGTCGGTCATCGCCGGGTTCTGGGTGATGCGCACGCTCCTCGGCAGCACCGCGCTGAACGGGGCGGACGAAGAGGTGGTGCGGCGCAAGCTGGAGCGGGTGTTCGCGGTGCTACTCGCGGAATGAGTCCGTCGCCGCCCGCAGCGCGGCCAGCACGCCGGGGTCGGTCACCGCGTGCCCGGCGCCCTCGATCAGCTTCAGCTCCGAACCGGGCCACGCCCGGTGCAGCTCGTAGGCGGTGACCGGCGGGCACACCGTGTCGTAGCGGCCCTGGACGATCACGCCCGGGATGTCCGCGAGCTTGCCCGCGTCGCGGATCAGCTGCCCGTCGTCGAGCCAGGCGCCCCGCGTGAAGTAGTGGACGGCGAGCCGCGCGAACGTCAGCGCGAACGCCGGATCGGCGTACTGGCGGACGAACGACTCCTGGGGGACCACCGAGACGGTCGCGCCCTCCCAGGTGCTCCACGCGACCGCCGCGCGGTGGCGGACCTCCTCGGCCGGGTCGTCCAGCAGCACCGCGTACCCGGCCAGCGGATCGGCCCGCAGCTCCGCCGGGAGCGGCGCGAGGAACGCCTCCCACTCGCGCGGGAAGAGGTGCGCCGCGCCGCCGCGGTAGATCCAGTCCAGCTCGCTCTGCCGCACGGTGAACACGCCCCGCAGGATGATTTCGCTGACGCGTGAAGGGTGCGTCTCGGCGTAGGCGAGGGCCAGCGTGGCGCCCCAGGAACCGCCGAAGAGCTGCCAGCGCTCGATGCCGAGCCGTTCGCGCAGCAGTTCCATGTCGGCGACCAGGTGCCACAGCGTGTTCGCGGTGAGGTCGCCGGCGTCCGGAGTCGACCGGCCGGAGCCGCGCTGGTCGAACAGGACGATCCGGTAGGCCGCCGGGTCGAAGTGCCGCCGCGCCATCGGGGCGATCCCGCTGCCCGGGCCGCCGTGCAGCACCACGACCGGCTTCCCGGCCGGGTTGCCCGCCTCCTGGCACCGGATCCGGTGCCCGTCTCCGGTTTCCAGGAACCCTTCGGCACGCGGGGCGATCGGCGGGTACAGCTCGTCCATGCGGATCACTGTGCCTTATCGGAAGACACTGTGCCGTAGAGCCTTGGCCGTCGTCCCGACGCCTCGCCGCCGGGCGCCGGGACGACGGCCAAGAAAGGTGGGGACCCGCCCCCGCCGCCGGGCTGAGCGGGTCCCCGGTTCGGGGGCCTCAGCCGGGTCGGACAGTCCGCTCACGCATTTCGGTCCTCCTCGTCGAGGGTGCGAAGTTCGTCGTGGCGGCGACGGGCTAAACGCTAAGCCACGAGTCGAACGCCAGTCAAGAACATGATTGATGTTCATGGATGTGAACGCCAGCTGTGACGACGCTGAGTGCGCCCGTCCCCCTTGCCGGGTGCTGACGAAAGAGCGGGTACTTTCCGGTGTCGGGATTCGGCAAAAAGGGGTACGGAATGTCTGCGGTGACCTATTTCGAGGCAATTGTCGTCGGGGCACTGCAGGGGGTGTCGGAATTGTTTCCGGTGTCCAGTCTCGGCCACAGCATCCTGCTGCCGGCCTGGCTCGGCGGCTCGTGGCAGCGCGACCTGAGCATCGGGAAGGACTCGCCGTACCTCGCGGTGCTGGTGGCGATGCACGTCGCCACCGCGCTCGCGCTGGTCCTGTTCTTCCGCAAGGACTGGGTGCGGATCATCGGCGGCCTGTGGACCTCGATCCGCCACCGCGAAGTGCGCACGCCGGACCAGCGGCTCGCGTGGCTGCTGGTGCTCGCCACCATCCCGGTCGGGCTGGCCGGCCTGCTCTTCGAGGGCCTGCTGCGCGACCACCTCGGCAAGCCGGTGCCGGCGGCGATCTTCCTCGCGCTCAACGGCGGTGTCCTCTACGCGGCCGAGAAGTTCTCCCGGCCGAGCAAGGCCGCCGCGGAAGAGGACACAGTGGACTTTTCGGCCGAAGACACCATGGTGATGCGGGCGATCAGCGTCGAGGAGGCGACCGACGTCCGGCTGGCGAAGCTGCGCGTCGGCGAGGCGGTGCTGATCGGCGCCGCGCAGATCCTCGCGCTCCTGCCGGGCATCAGCCGCTCGGGCATCACGATGGTCGCCGGCCTGCGCCGCGGGCTGGGCCACGAGGACGCGGCGCGGTTCGCGTTCCTGCTCGCCACACCGGTGATCCTCGCCGCCGGCGTGCTGAAGATGCCGACGCTGTTCGCACCCGAAAACCACGCTTCGCTCGGCCCCGCGCTCGTCGGCAGCGTCGTCGCCGGGGTCGCTTCGTACATTTCCGTCCGGTTCCTCACCGGGTACTTCGAGACCCGCACGCTGACCCCGTTCGCCATTTACTGCGTGGTCGCCGGAATCGGCAGCCTGCTCTTCTTCGCGGTCTGACATGCCGCTGACGTTCGACGCTCCGGCGGTCCTCGGCGTGCTCTCCGCGGGCACGCTGTACGTCCTCGGCGCCCGCGGCCGCGGCTGGCCACCGGGCCGCACCACGGCGTTCCTCGCCGGGCTCGCGACCGTCCTGGTGGTCACCTGCTCGCCCCTGGCGGTTTACGACCGGACGTTCTTCTGGGTCCGCGCGGTCCAGACGGTCACGCTGCTGATGATCACGCCGCTGCTGCTGGCGCTGGGCTCGCCCATCCGGCTGCTGCTGGCCGGCTTCCCGCGAGCGGGATGGCTGCGCCGGCACGGCCGCGGTCCGCTGGCCCGCGCGCTGACGTTCCCGCCGGTCGTCACGGTCGTCCTGATCGCCCCGGTGCTCGTGCTCTACCTGACCCCGCTGTACGACCTCACGCTGCGCTCGGCCGTCGTCGACGGCCTGGTCCGGCTGGTGCTCCTGCTGGCAGGCTTCACGTACTTCTGGACGCGACTGGGCCTCGACCCGACACCCCGGGAGGACCCGCACCTGGTCTCGGTGTGGATCGCCTTCGCCGAGGTGATCTTCGACGGCGCGCTCGGCCTGGTGCTGTGGCTCGGGCCGCTGCTCGCCCCGGCGCACTACGCGGCCGCGCACCCCGGGTGGGGCCCCGACCCGCGGACCGACCAGATCATCGGCGCGGGCGTGCTGTGGATCGGCGGCGACGTCGCCGGCCTGCCGTTCGTCGTCGCGTTGTTCGTGCGGTGGGCCCGCGACGACGAACGGCGGGCGAAGCAGATCGACGGCCAGCTGGACGAGGCGCCGCCGACCGGCCTGTGGTGGGAGAACGACCCGGCGCTCGCGGAACGGTTCAAGCGCCGGTGACGCGCTCAGTCGTGGAACGCGTGCTCCGGCGCCGGGAACTCCCCGCGCCGGACGTCCTCGGCGAACGCCGTGGCCGCGTCCTGCAGCACCGTGGCGACGTCGGCGTAGCGCTTGACGAACCGCGGCGCCTTGCCCCGCCGCAGCCCGGCCATGTCCTGCCAGACGAGCACCTGCGCGTCGCAGTCCGGGCCGGCGCCGATGCCGACCGTCGGGATCTTCAGCTCCGCCGTGACGCGCTTGGCGGCCTCGGCGGGCACCATCTCCATCACCACCGCGAACGCCCCGGCCTCCTGCAGCGCCAGCGCGTCGGCGAGCAGCACGTCCGCCGCTTCGCCGCGCCCCTGCACCCGGTAGCCGCCGAGGTTGTGTTCACTCTGCGGGGTGAAGCCGATGTGGCCCATCACCGGCACGCCGGCCGAGGTCAGCGCCTCGACGTGCGCGGCGAACCGCCGTCCGCCTTCGAGCTTGACGGCGTGCGCGCGGCCCTCTTTCATGAACCGCACCGAGGTTTCCAGCGCCTGCTGCGGCGAGAGCTGGTAGGAGCCGAACGGCAGGTCGGCGACCACGAGGGCCCGCTTGACCGACCGGGTGACCGCCCGGACCAGCGGCAGCAGCTCGTCGACCGTCACCGGCAGCGAGGTGTCGTAGCCGAAGACGTTGTTGGCCGCGGAGTCGCCGACGAGCAGCACGGGGATACCGGCCTCGTCGAACAGCGCGGCGGTGTACATGTCGTAGGCGGTGAGCATGGGCCACGGTTCGCCGCGTTCCTTGAGCTCACGCAGTTGGTGGACGCGGACCTTCCGGCCCGGCGCCGGCTTGGCGGCGGGTCCGGTGCCGTAGGGGGCGGGTTCTTCGGCGCTGGCAGACATCGTCGTCGACCGTCCTTCCCTCGAGGCCTCGGTGAGGTCCCCGGGTCGTGGAGCAGAGGCGTCTCACAGAGTGACACGGCCCGGTACCGGTCCCAACCGCCTGCGACCAGCTTCACACCCCCGAGGACGACGGCCCGTCAGCCTTCAGGTTGATGTCCGGGGACAACCAAGGCGGGTTCACTTACGTCAAGAAGAGGGCATGACCACCGATCGGCCGTGAAAGGCGACGAAACCACCCATGGGAAACCTCGCGAGCTCGCGCCGTCGGCTCCCCGCCTGGAAGGCGAAGGCGGGCGGCATCGTCGCGACCGTGGTCCAGCTGGCCGCGGTGTTCTCGGTGATCCTGCTGCTGACCGGCGGCGCGCACGGCCGCCTGCTCAACGGCATCGACATGGCCTTCTCCGGACTGAGCGTGCCGACCAGCGAGAGCCTGGTCATGGTGCTGCTGCTGGTCGTGCTCGGGGGCGCCCTGCGCCGCCGCAAGAAGGCCGCGCTGTACACGCTGGTGCTGTTCCAGGTCGGCGGCCTGCTGCTCACCCTCGGGCTGCAGGCGACGCTGCTGTGGTCACCCGAACTGCTGACGCTCGGCCCCAAGCAGGTCCGGCACATCCCCGCCCAGCTGTGGGTGCTGACCCTCGCCGACGTCGTTTCGATCGGCCTGATCGTGTTGCTGCTCGCGCTGCGCCCGGCGTTCCCGGCCCGGCTCGCGCCGAGCGCCTGGCGTGACGGCCTGAGCATGCTCTTCGGCGGTTTCGCCGTGGTCATCCTGGTCGGCTGGGGGCTCGCCGAGGCGTTCCCCGGCCACCTCGGCGACACGTGGGAGCGCTTCGCCTGGGTCGTCAACCACGCCACCGGTGAGAACCTGCAGCTGCGCCGGATCGGCGTCGGCGAGGGCCCCGGCTGGCTGGACCTCTTCCTCGACCTCAGCGCGACCGCGGTCGCCACCGCGGCGCTGTACCTGCTCTTCCGCGGGGTGCGCAGCCGCGCCCTGCGCACCGACGAAGACGAGCTCCGCCTGCGCCGGCTGCTCGCCGAGCACGGCGAGGACGACTCCCTCGGCTACTTCGCCACCCGGCGCGACAAGAGCGTCGTCTTCGCGCCGAACGGCCGCGCGGCGGTCACCTACCGCGTCCTCGGCGGCACCAGCGTCGCCAGCGCCGACCCGGTCGGCGACCCGGAGGCCTGGCCCGACGCGGTCCGCGCGTGGCTCGACGAGACGCGCACGTACGGCTGGACCCCGGGCGTGCTCGGGGCGAGCGAGCGCGGCGCGAAGGCGTACACCGGGGCGGGCCTGCGCGCGCTGGAGATCGGCGACGAAGCCGTGCTCGACGTCCGCGAGTTCAGCCTGGCCGGGCCGGAGCGGCGGTCGGTGCGCCAGGCCGTCAAGCGCATCCAGCGGGCCGGGTACACCTCGCGCGTGCGCCGCCACGGCGAGATCCCCGACGCCGAGATGACCGAACTGCTCTGGCGGGCCCAGGCCTGGCGCGGCGCGGAGACCGAGCGCGGCTTCTCGATGGCGCTGGGTCGCCTCGGCGACGCCAGTGACGGCCGCAGCGTGATGGTCGAGGCCTACGACGCCCACGGCGACCTGCGCGGGCTGCTGTCCTTCGTCCCGTGGGGCCGCCGCGGGCTCTCGCTGGACCTCATGCGCCGCGACCGCGACGCCGAGAACGGCCTCAACGAGTACATGATCGCCGAGACCGTCGCGGCCGCGCAGCACCTCGGCGCGCAGCGGATTTCGCTCAACTTCGCGATGTTCCGCGCGGTGTTCTCCGAGGGCGAGCGGATCGGCGCGGGCCCGGTGCTGCGGGCCTGGCGCGGGATCCTGAGCGTGTTCTCCCGGTTCTTCCAGCTGGAGTCGCTGTACCGGTCCAACGCCAAGTACGGGCCGGACTGGGAGCCGCGGTTCCTCTGCTACTCCTCGGCCCGGCGGCTGCCGCGCGTGGGCATCGTGGCGGGCGCGCTCGAAGGGTTCGTCCCGACCGGACGGGCGCGGTCGCTGCGGCTGGAGACGGTCAGCCCGGAGTTCGTCGCCCGGGTCAGGGAGATCGAGGAGTCGGCGGCGGCACCGGCCCCGAAGACCGTGCGGCGGCCCGAGCAGGTCCGCGTCCGCATCGCCAAGCTCGACAAGCTGCGCGAGGCGGGCATCGACCCGTACCCGGTCGGGTTCCGGCGCGACGACCACATCGGCGACGTCGTCCGGAAGTTCGCCGGCCTGGCCCCGGACACCACCACCGGGCACCGGGTCCGGATCGCCGGGCGGGTGCTGAACCTGCGCATTCTCGGTGGCCTGTGCTTCGCCCGGGTCAAGGACTTCAGCGGCGAGATCCAGCTGATGCTGGAGGCGGGCGAGCTGGACCTCGACCGCTGGCGCACCGGCGTCGACCTCGGCGACCACGTCGGCGTCGCTGGCCAGGTCGTGACGTCCAAGCGGGGCGAGCTCTCGGTGCTCGTCGACGAGTGGACGGTCACCGCGAAGTGCCTGCACCCGTTGCCGGACAAGCGGAAGGGCCTCACCGACCCGGAGACGCGGGTCCGCCAGCGCTACCTCGACCTGGCGGTCAACCCGGACTCGACGAACATGCTGCGGCTGCGCTCGACCGTCGTCCGCGCGGTGCGCGAACGCCTGCACCACGCCGACTACCTCGAAGTCGAGACGCCGATGCTGCAGACGGTCCACGGCGGTGCCAACGCCCGGCCGTTCGTCACCCACATCAACGCCTACGACATGCGGATGTACCTGCGCATCGCGCCCGAGCTGTACCTCAAGCGGCTGTGCGTGGCGGGCGTCGAGCGCGTCTTCGAGCTCAACCGCAACTTCCGCAACGAAGGCGTCGACGCCACGCACAACCCCGAGTTCACGATGCTCGAGGCGTACCAGGCGTACGCGGACTACGACACGATGCGGACGCTGACCCGCGAGCTCGTGCAGCACGCGGCCGAAGCGGCGTACGGCGCCCAGGTCGTGCGGCGGCCGGACGCGGACGGGCGGGTCGTCGAGCACGACATCTCCGGCGACTGGCCGGTCGTCCCGGTGCACGAAGCCGTGTCGGCGGTCTTCGGCGAACAGATCGACTCGGGGACGCCGGTGGCCGACCTGCGCCGCCTGTGCGCGGCCGCCGGCGTGCCGGTGGGGGAGGACCCGAGCCACGGCGACCTGGTGCTCAAGGCCTTCGAGCACCTCGTCGAGGGCGCGACCGTACTGCCGACCTTCTACACCGACTACCCGACCGACGTCTCGCCGCTGACCCGCCAGCACCGGGCGGACCCGCGGCTGGCCGAGCGCTGGGACCTGATCGCGTTCGGCTCCGAGGTCGGCACGGCCTACACCGAGCTGACCGACCCGATCGAGCAGCGCCGACGGCTCGAGGCGCAGTCGCTGCGCGCGGCCAGCGGCGACGTCGAAGCGATGGAACTGGACGAGGACTTCCTGCTCGCCCTGGAGCACGGCATGCCGCCGACCGGCGGGCTCGGGCTCGGCGTCGACCGGCTGCTGATGATGCTGACCGGCGCGTCGATCCGCCAGACGGTCCTGTTCCCCTTCGTCCGGCCACAGGCGTAACGACTAGGTGGACCTGGTCACCGCGACGGGCCTGGACGCGGCTCGTCGCTTACGCTCTGCCTCGTGCGCACGGCTCGGATCGCCTCGGCCCTCCTGATGGGACTGGCCGTCCTCGGGTATTCGGGCTGGCTGCTGGAGTTCTTCCTGCCCACCGGCGTCTCCCCGGTGCGGGACCCGGTCGAGGCGCTGCTGGTGACCGGGCCGCCGGTGTTCCGCGTCCTGCTCGCCGTCTCCGGGGTCGCGTTCGTGCTCGCCGGGCCACCGCTGCACCGGCTCGGGCCGGTCCAGTGGTCGGCGCGGCTCAGCTCGATCTCGGTGAGCGCGTTCGGCGTGCTCGTGCTGGTGCAGGCCGCCTACCCCGAGCGCAGCGACGTGCTGTCGCCGCTGCTCAGCGTCGTCCTGGTGGCCGGGGTGATCAGCCTGATCCTGTGGTGGCCGCCGGGCTGGCGCGCGCTCGCGGTCACCGGGCTGATCCTGGTGCTGGCGACCTGGCTGGCCGTGGTGCTCGCCCGGCAGTTCGACACCTGCGAAGGCGTCTTCACGCGGCTCCAGCTGCTGGTCCGCGCGGCCCTGTACGGCACCGGCGGGGTGTACGCCTTCGTCAAGCCGGCCCCGCGGCACGCACACCGGTAGCGGCATCCGCCCGAAATTGTCGGTGGTGGGTGGCACGATCGCCGCAAGTGATTCCGAGCGGAAGGATCGACATGGCTGGGAACGTGCGCCCGGTGGCCGACGAGCGTGACGGGCTGCTGAGCTTCCTGGAGCAACAGCGGTACGTCCTCAAACTGGCGGCCCACGGGCTGACCGACGAGCAGGCGAGGCTCGCCTCGACGAAGAGCACGCTGTCGGTGGGCGGGCTGATCAAGCACGTCGCGAGCACCGAGTACGGCTGGATGGACACGGTGCTGCAGGTGCCGCAGAAGCCGTTCGCGGAGGCGATGGCGGAGTACGAGGACGCCCACCGCCTGCGCGAGGACGAGACCCTGGCGGGCGTGCTGGCCCGCTACGACGAGGTGGCCGCGCGCACGGCCGAGGTGATCGCGGGCATCGACGACCTCGGCAAGCCGGTCCCGGTGCCGAAGGGCGTCCCGTGGTTCCCGCAGGACGTCGAGGCGTGGTCGGTCCGCTGGGTCCTGCTCCACCTGATCCAGGAGACGGCCCGCCACGCGGGCCACGCGGACATCATCCGCGAGCACATCGACGGCGGCACGGCCTTCCCCCTGATGGCCGCGGCCGAGGGCTGGCCCGAGTCCCCCTGGATCAAGCCCTGGACCCCCCAGTCCCAACCCGCCTGACCCCCCCGACCCTTCAGGCACGCGAGTCGTCCATCCAGGTACGCGAGTCGTCCCCTCAATCACGCGAGTCGACCCTTCAATCACGCATGATGCCCCTCCAATCACGCGTGATGCCTGCCCAGTCACGCGTGATGCCCCGCCGAGCACAGCGAAGGAGGTCTAAAACAGCGTCGGCTCGTCCGCCAGCGCGCCCTCGATCACGAGCATCCGGCGTTTGGTCCCGACACCGCCGCGCGCCGAGAACCCGCCGTCCTTGCCGCCGGCCGCCAGAACCCGGTGGCAGGGAACGATGATCGGGAACGGGTTGTGCCCCATCGCCTGCCCGACGGCCTGGGCCGAGCCCGGCTGCCCGAGCCGGTGGGCGATGTCGCCGTAGGTCAGGGTCTTGCCCGGCGGGATCGTCCGGGCCACCTCGTACGCGCGCCGGTTGAACTCCGGCACGCCCGAGAAGTCCAGCGGCACCGAGGCCAGGTCCTGACGCGTCCCGCCCAGCAACGCCACGATCCCGGCCACGGCCTCCCGCACCGGCGCCGGCGGCGTCCCCTCGACGGCGTCCGGGAACCGCCGGAGCAGCCACGCCCGGGTCCGCTCCGGGCTGCCCTCGGGCAGCGACGTCCCGATCACGACGTCGCCGCGCCAGGCGAGCCCGCACGCGCCGATCGCCGTCTCGAACACCGTGAACCCCGTCGTCATGGCGTCCAGCCTACGACCGAAGAGGGGTACCGCCCCGCCGCGAATGATCGCTAAGTTCGGTTTGGGCGATTTCGAGGAGGACACGCGTGCGGCGAATCATCCTGGCCACGGTGCTGCTGTTGGGCTTGCTCGCGACGCCGGCGGCCGCCGACCCGCTGGTCATGCCGCACGTCGTCGTCGCGCACCACACGGGCTGGGCCGAATTCGCCGTCCGGAAAGCCGGTGGCACGGTCGTCGCGAGCTACCCGCAGATCGGCGTCGTCGTCGCGTACACCGCGAAGGACGACTTCGCGGCGAAGCTCCGGAAAACGCCGGGCATCGACGCCGTCGGCGCGACGCGCACCGCGAAGATCCCGAGAGAGTTCTTCGCGCCCCGCAAGGACCTTCGCTACACCGGGCCGAATTCGCCGAACTCCGGTCAGGTCCCGCCGGAGGGCACGGCGTGGGACGTCCCGGCGCTGCACCTGCCCGAAGCGCACCAGGTCACCGACGGCAGCCGGCGCACGGTCGTCGGTGTCCTCGACGTCGGCGTCGACGACACCCACCCGGAGCTGAAACCGGCGTTCGACCGGGCGAACTCCGTCTCCTGCCTGTCCGGTTGGCCCGACCGCGGCCCCGGAGCCTGGCGGCCGACGCTCGACGGCCACGGAACGCACGTCGCGGGCACGATCGCCGCGGCCCGCAACGGATCCGGCGTCGTCGGCGTCGCCCCCGGCGTCAAGATCGCCGCGGTCAAGCTCGCCGAACTCGACGACACCGAGACGGCCGAGAGCATGGTCTGCGGGTTCGTCTGGGCCGCCGAGCACGGCTTCGCGGTGGCGAGCAACAGCTATCGCTCGATCCCGTGGCGCTACAACTGCGATGACCAGCCGGACCAGGCCGCAGCGAAGCTCGCCGTCGGCCGGGCGGTCGCGTACGCCCAGCGCCGGAACGTCCTCGTCGTCGCCTCCGCCGGCAACGCCGGGATCAACCTCGACACCCGCTCGGTGGACAAGGAAAGCCCGGCCGACAGCACGCCGGTGGAGCGCCGGATCGACCCGACCTGCACCCGGCTGCCGCACGAGCTGCCCGGCGTCGTCGGCACCGGCGCACTCGACGAAAAGCTCGTCAAGGCGAGCTTCTCCAACTACTCGGCGTCCCGGATCAGCCTCGCCGCGCCCGGCGCGCGCGTCTGGTCGACCTGGCCGAACGGCGAATACCGGTCCGCGAGCGGGACGTCGATGGCCGCCCCGCACGTCAGCGGCGTCGCCGCCCTGATCGCGAGCGAGCACCCGCACTGGAGCGCCGAGCGCATCAAACGCGCCCTCTTCGCCACGGCGACGTCGCTCCCGTGTCCCGACACCGTCTGTCAGCCGGCACCGAACGGGACGACCTACTACGGCCACGGCGTGGTCGATGCGGCGCGGGCCGTCGGCGCGGGATGATGGGACCGTGCTCGATCACCTCGTCTACGCCGGCCCGGACCTCGCCGACGCCGTCGCCCGGGTCGCCGCCCTCACCGGCGTCACGCCCGCGCCCGGCGGTCGCCACGTCGGCGTCGGCACCGCCAACCACCTCGCCGACCTCGGCGCGGGCATGTACCTGGAGGTCATCGGCCCGGACCCGGAGCAACCGGACCCGGAAGCGCCCCGGCCGTTCGGCATCGACGAGCTGACCGAGCCGGCGCTGGTCGCCTGGGCCGTCCGCACGACGGACATCGACTCGACGATCGCGAAGGCCCGCGCCCACGGCTTCGACCCGGGCGACGCGACGGAGATGTCCCGCGAAACCGGCGACGGCGAAACGCTGCACTGGCGCCTGACCCCGCCGAGCGCCCCGGGCACCCTGCGCCCGTTCCTCATCGACTGGGGCAGCACCCCGCACCCGACCACGCGCGGCCTGCCGAAGATCCCGCTCCTGATGGTGACGGCCGCCCACCCCGACCCGGCATCCGTCCACACGGCGACGGACGCGCTCGGCCTGGAGTTCCTGGTGCGCCGCGCGGAGAAAGCCGGCCTGACGGCGGCCCTCCGTACTCCGGACGGCCGCCAGGTCGCGTTGAGCTAGGCCTTGCCCTCGCGCCACAGGTTGGTCATCGGCAGCCGCCGGTCGCGGCCGAACGCCTTGAACGTGATCTTCGTGCCCGGCGGGTACTGGCGCCGCTTGTACTCGGCCTTGTCGACCATCCGCACCACGCGGTCGATGGTCTCCGGGTCGAAGCCCGCGGACACCAGGTCCGCGTACCCGCGGTCGCCCTCGACGTAGTCGTCGAGGATGTCGTCCAGCAGCGCGTAGTCCGGCAGCGAGTCGGTGTCCACCTGGCCCGGCCGCAGCTCGGCCGACGGCGGCTTGGTGATCGAGTTCTCCGGGATCGGCGGGGTCTCGCCGTTCTTCACCGCTTCGGCGTTGCGCCACCGCGCCAGCTGCCACACGTGCGTCTTGAACACGTCCTTGATCGGGGCGAACGCGCCGACCGCGTCGCCGTAGATCGTCGAGTACCCGACGGCGAGCTCGGTCTTGTTGCCGGTGGCCAGCACCAGGTGACCGTCCAGGTTGGACAGTGCCATGAGCAGCATGCCCCGCGTGCGCGCCTGGATGTTCTCCTCGGCCAGGCCGGTCAGGGACAGCTGGTCGACGTACACCCGGACCATGTCCTCGACCGGCTCGACGCGGTAGTGCGCACCGATCCGCTCCGCCAGGTCGGCGGCGTCGTCCTTCGAGTGCCCCGACGAGTACTTCGACGGCATCGAGACGCCGTAGACGTTGTCGCCGCCCAGCGCGTCGGCGGCCAGCGCCGCGCAGACCGCCGAGTCGATGCCGCCGGAGAACCCGAACGTCACCGACGAGAACCCGTTCTTGTGCACGTAGTCCCGCAGCCCCACGACGAGCGCGTGCCACACCTCGGCCTCGTCGGACAGCGGCTCGCTGATCACCGGCTCGGCGGACGCCGGGTACGCCGGCAGCGGGTCCGCGCTCAGCACCCGGCGCCGGACGTGCAGGCCCTCGAGCTCGCCGTCGGCCGCGTGCCCGCCCGCAACCAGGTCCATGTCCAGCACGGACAGGTGTTCGACGAACTGGGGCGCACGGGCCAGCAGCGTCCCGTCCGCGCCGACGACGAGCGAGTCGCCGTCGAAAACGAGGTCGTCCTGGCCGCCGATCTGGTTGGTATAGACCAGCGGCGCGCCCGCTTCGGCCGCGCGCCGGGCGATCAGCGGCAGCCGCTGCTCGTCCTTCGACCGCTCGTACGGCGACGCGTTCGGCGCCACCACGAGGTCGACGCCGGCCCGGCCCAGCGCCGAGATCGGCCCGCCGTCCTGCCAGAGGTCCTCGCAGATGACCATGCCGATGTCGAGCCCGTGGAACCGGACGACGTCGAGCGTGGTGCCCGGCTTGAACCAGCGGTGCTCGTCGAAGACGCCGTAGTTGGGCAGGTGGTGCTTGAACTGCCGGGCGACGACCTCGCCGCGGTAGAGCGCCGCGGCGGCGTCACGCGGGCCGACCTCGTCGAGGTCGAGGTAGCCGATGTAGGTGAGCACTTCACCGCAGCCGGCTTCGTCGAGCCGGCGCGCCAGCGCCTCGACGCCCTGCCGCGAGGCGGCGGCGAAGGTCTTGCGCAGCGAGAGGTCCTCGATCGGGTAGCCGGTCAGGGACATCTCGGGGAAGACGACGACGTGCGCGCCGGCTTCGGCGGCCCGCCGCGTCCACTCGACGTGCAGCTCGGCGTTGCCGTCGAGGTCGCCGACGGTGGGGTTGACCTGGGCGAGCGCGATGCGCAGTTGCGGCATGCCGCCATTCTGTCCCACCGTCACCCGGAAGGCCGAGCGAATGTGGGGGAAATCGAAAGGCCCCCGCCCGGCGAACCGGACGGGGGCCTCCCGGGAACGGGAGCTACTTCCGCTTGATCATGCTGCGGACCTTCTTGATGGTCTGCTCGAAGTCCGAATCGAACGGGTTGTCGTGCACCAGGTAGGTCCACGTCGTGTTCGCGCGCCGGACGCCGGCGTCGCCGAGGTCGATGCCCTCGTCGGTCAGCTCGGCCTCTTCGAGCGTCTTCGCCGCCCGGGAGTCGGCCTCGCCGATGATCTTGTGGAACTCCGGGATCGCCGCGCGGTGGAACTCGTCCAGCGGCGTCTCCCGGGCCAGGGCGCGCAGGTGGATGCTTTCCCGGACGTCGGTCAGGTACGCCAGGTGGTCCGACCACAGCTGGTCGATGTGGAACAGCAGCACCTCGCGGCACACCTGCTCCAGCTTGTCCCGGTCGTCGAGCTTCGCCTCGAGCTCGCTGAACTTCTCCGGGTGCGCCTTCTCCAGCACCTCCGCCGCGTACGCGGTGCGAAGCACCTTGTCGCGGTGCACCAGCAGGTCACGCCGCTGCCGCTCGATCAGCCGCGTGTAGCGCCAGGTGTTGCGGTGGATCTCCAGGTCGACACCTTCGGCGACGCGCTGGGCGTGGTTGAGCTGCCGCAGGGCCGCCGGGTCCTTGATCTCGCCGGTCTCCTCGTCGTCGACGATGCCCTCGGGGATGTCCGGCGCGTTCGACAGCACGAGCTCGTCGTTCAGGCTCGCGAAGAAGATCGCGCTGCCCGGGTCGCCCTGGCGGCCGGAGCGGCCGCGCAGCTGGCCGTCGAGCCGGCTCGACGGGTACCGCGCGGTGCCGATGACGTGCAGCCCGCCGAGCTCGACGACCTCGTCGCGGGTGGCGCCGTCGGTGCCGCCCAGCCGGATGTCGGTACCGCGGCCTGCCATCTGGGTGGACACGGTGACCGCGCCCTTCTTGCCGGCCTCGGCGATGATCGCGGCCTCTTCGGCGTCGTTGCGCGCGTTGAGCACGACGCACTCGAGGTCGACCTTCGCCAGCTTCTCGGCCAGCTCTTCGGACTCGGCGACGTCCTGGGTGCCGACGAGGATCGGCCGCCCGGTCTCGTGCACCGTGCGGATCTCCTCCTCGATCGCCCGCAGCTTCTGCGACGGCGAAGCGAAGACCCGGTCTTCGAGGTCCTCGCGGATGTTCGGGGTGTTCGGCGGGATGACCGCGACCTCGAGCTCGTAGAACTCCCGCAGCTGCTCGGCGACGGCGACCGCGGTACCGGTCATGCCTGCGACCTCCGGGTACCGCGCGAGCAGCGCCTGGACGGTGATCGAGTCCAGGATTTCGCCGCGGTCGGTCGCGGTGACCTGCTCCTTCGCCTCGACGGCGGCCTGGAGGCCGTCCGGCCAGCGCTGCAGCTCGGCGACGCGGCCGCGGGCGGCGTTGATCAGCTGGACCTTGCCGTCGCGGACCAGGTAGTCGACGTCGCGGGTGAGCAGCGCGTGGGCGTGCAGGGCGACGTTCACGGCGGCCAGCCGGTCCGACGCCTGCTCGTTGAACAGGTCGTCGACCTCGAGGCCGAGCGACTTCGCGACGACGGACGAGCCGGCGTCGGTCAGCCAGGCGTTGCGGCCTTCGCTGTCGGTCTCGTAGTGCAGGTTGAGCCGCAGCCGCCGGACGATCTTGGCGACCTCCTCGTCGGCGTCGCTGCGGTCGATCGAGCCGGCCATCACCAGCGGGACGCGGGCCTCGTCGACCAGCACCGAGTCCGCCTCGTCGACGATCGCCACCTCCGGGTCGGGCTGGACGAGGTCGCCGACCGAAGTCACCAGCCGGTCCCGCAGCACGTCGAAGCCGATCTCGGCGACCGCGCCGTACGTGACGTCCTTGGCGTACGCCTCGCGACGCTCTTCGCGCGAGTGCGACGGCTCGACCCAGCCGACCGACACGCCGAGCAGGGCGTACACCGGGCCCATCCACTCCGCGTCGCGGCGGGCGAGGTAGTCGTTGACCGTGACGACGTGAACGCGCTTTCCGCGGATGGCGTACCCGGCCGCGGCCAGCGCACCCGCGAGTGTCTTGCCCTCACCGGTCTCCATCTGCACGACGTGCTTGGTGAGCAGGCCCATCGTGCCCAGCACCTGCACGTCGAACGCGCGCTCGCCCAGCGCCCGCTTGGCGGCCTCGCGGCCCAGCGCGCAGACCTCGATCAGCTGCTCGTCGCCGAACGCGGTGTCCTTCAGCGTCTCGCGGAGCTTGCCCGCCCGCTCGGTCAGCTCCTCGTCGGAGAGCTTTTCGAGCTCGGGTTCGAGCTTCTCGACCGCGGGCAGCAGTGCTTCGTAGCGGGTCAGCTCGACGCTGCCCGGCCGCTGGATGATCCGGCGGAGCTTCTTGCCCACCCGGCTGATCAGTGCTGCCACCCCTGGTCTCCCGTTCTCTCTCGCTCGACCGGCCTCCACCACCCAACGCGGCGGTGGTGCATTCGAGTTCCGCGGCCGGATGGGACGATCCAACCGTGTTCCCTCATCCCAGCGCCAGGTCCCATCGTCGCCGGATCACCGCGATCGCGACGTCCGTGCTGCTCGCGGCCTCGCTGGCCGCGTGCACGTCCTCCGGCAAGACCGAGCCGCCCGCGCCGACCACCGAGTCGCACCCGCCGTCCGGGCCGGTGCCCGCCGGGCTGGAGCGGTTCTACGGCCAGAGCCTGAGCTGGGCCGACTGCGCACCTTACGCGACGTCGGAAGACGCGCGATCGGCGTTCCAGGCGAAAGACGTCCAGTGCGCGCGGCTGACCGTGCCGCTGGACTACGCGAAGCCGGCGGGGGACACGATCACCCTGGGCCTGCTCCGCCGCAAGGCGACCGGCGAGAAGATCGGGTCGCTGGTGGTCAACCCGGGCGGCCCCGGCGCGTCGGGCATGGTCGCCGCCGCGGGGCTGGGCAAGCCGGTGACCAGCACCGGCCTCGGCAAGCGCTTCGACCTGGTCGGATTCGACCCGCGGGGGATCGGCGCGAGCCAGCCTGCCATCCACTGCCTGACCGATCGGGAGCGGGACGCCGACCGCGCCGACGACAGCGAGACCGACGGCTCGCCGGCCGGCGTGCTCAAGCAGGAATCGCAGGAAAAGGACTTCGCCGCCAAGTGCGCCCAGCGCACCGACGACGGCACCGGGATGCTCGCCAACGTCGGCACCCGCGACGTCGTGAAGGACCTGGACGTGCTCCGCTCGGTCCTCGGCGACGAAAAGCTCACCTATCTGGGCTACTCCTACGGCACCCGGATCGGGTCGGCCTACGCCGAGGCGTTCCCGAAGAACGTCCGCGCGATGGTCCTCGACGGCGCGGTCGACCCCGAGCAGGACGCCGTCGAGTCGCTGGTCGCGCAGGGCCAGGGCTTCGGCAAGGCGTTCACCGAGTTCGCGAAGTGGTGCAGCGCCCAGCAGGACTGCGCGCTCGGCCCCGACGCCGGTACCGCGGTCACGGCGTTCCAGCAGCTGGTCCGGCCCCTGATCGACTTCCCGGTGCCGGTCGGCGACGGCCGCAAGCTCTCCTACGAGGACGCCACCACCGGCGTCATCCAGGCGCTCTACCAGGAGAGCCTCTGGGACACCCTCAACAGCGGCCTCAACGAGCTGAAGCAGCAGCGCGGCGCGACCCTGGAGAAGCTCGCCGACATTTACAACGAGCGCGATTCGGACGGCAGGTACGGCACCACCCAGGACGCCTTCACGGCGATCCGCTGCGTCGACGACCCGCGCGTCACGGACCCGGCCGTCATCCTCAAGGCGCAGGAGGAGTACGTGAAGGTCGCGCCGTTCCTCGACGACGGCCGCCCGGCGTCGGCAGCTCGTGACGCGTGCGCGTTCTGGCCGGTGCCGAACACGTCCGAGCCGCACGTGCCGAACGTCGAAGGCCTGGCGAAGACGCTGGTCATCTCGACGACCAACGACCCGGCGACGCCGTACCAGGCCGGCGTCAACCTCGCGAAGGGCCTGAAGGGCGCGTTGCTCACCTACGAGGGCACCCAGCACACGGTGTTCCTGCAGGGCGTGAAGTGCGTGGACGAGGCGGGCACGGACTACCTGGTCGACGGCACGGTGCCGCCGGACGGCAAGCGGTGCTCGGGGCAGTAGCTAGGACTGCTGCTCGGTCAGCGACAGCTCGATCATCACCGGGCTGAGGTGGTTGTCCGGCGGCGGGATCTGGACCCAGAGGCGAGCGAAGCGCCGCGGCCCGCCGTCGTCGGCGACCCAGACCTTGACGTTGAGGTCGGCGTCGACGGCGGCGAGCACGCTGTGCGCCACCGCGGCGGGCACCCGCCCGGCAACCCGTAGCGCGGGTGCGCCGTCGACGTTCTCGCGGCCCTCGGTCTTGGCGTCGGTCACGCCGTCGAGCAGCCGCTTCAGCCCGCCTTGCGGGCCGAGGAACGCGGTGACCGGGTACGGCGGCTCCTGGCTGTCGTGCACGTCGAACGGGAACTTGGTGTGCCCGTCCCCGTCCTGGACGTCAGCGGTGCCGGTGGCGTGGCCGCCGTCGGCCAGGGTCGCGTCGCCCTCGATCTGGCGGAGCGGGAAGCCCGGCAGCACGCCGTTGACACCGGCGGCGAAGTGCACGCTCCGCACCGCGGCGAACGACGTCGCGGCCTCGCGGACGAGGTCGGCGCCCGCCGGGAACGGCCCGCGCGTGTCGGGTGACCCGGTGCAGCCGGCCGTCAGCAAGACCACGAGCAAGAGGGCGAGGCGGCGCATCCCCGAAGAGTACTGATGGCCTGAATCTTGCGCATGATGTCCTTCCGGCCACTTCCGCCGTCACGCGCGCGCGGTGAAACTGCCTGGGTGACCGTTGAGACCCGTCCTGCCCCGAAGCTGCACCGCGCGTGGCTGATCGCCGGCGCCGCCTTCGTCGCGCTGCTCGCCTCCGCCGGCTTCCGCGCCGCCCCCGGCGTCCTGATCGACCCGCTGCACGAAGAGTTCGGCTGGTCCCGCACCACCATCAGCTCGGCCGTCTCGGTGAACCTCGTGCTCTTCGGCCTCTTCGCGCCCTTCGCGGCCGCGTTGATGGAGCGGTTCGGCATCCGGCGCGTCTCGGCGACGGCGCTGACCGTGATCGCCCTCGGTGCGGGCGGCACGGTGTTCATGACCGCGAGCTGGCAGCTCGTGCTCTGCTGGGGCGTGCTGGTCGGGCTGGGCACCGGCTCGATGGCCATGGGTTTCGCCGCGATGGTGGCGACGCGGTGGTTCGTGCAGCGCCGCGGCGTCGTCACCGGTGTCCTGACCGCCGCGGGCGCCACCGGCCAGCTGATCTTCCTGCCGCTCATCGCCAACCTGGCCGTGACGTCGGGGTGGCGGACGGCGTCGCTGGTCATCGCGATCGCCGCGCTCGCCGTCGTCCCGGTCGTGCTGCTGGTGATCCGCGACCACCCCGCCGACGTCGGCACCACGGCCTACGGCGCGCCCGCCGGCACCGAGGTCGCGCGGCCGGCGCCGAAGAGCGGCTCGGTCCGCCGCGCCCTGTCCGTGCTGGGCCAGGCCGCCCGCACCCGCACGTTCTGGCTGCTCGCCGTCGGCTTCGCGATCTGCGGCGCGACGACCAACGGCCTGGTCGGCACCCACTTCGTCCCGGCCGCGCACGACCACGGCATGCCGCAGACGACCGCGGCGAGCCTGCTCGCGCTGGTCGGTGTCTTCGACGTCGTCGGCACGATCTTCTCCGGCTGGCTCACCGACCGGATCGACCCGCGGGTCCTGCTGGGCGTCTACTACGCCCTGCGCGGGCTCTCCCTGGCGCTGCTGCCGCAGCTGTTCACCGACAGCGTGCAGCCGAGCATGTGGGCGTTCATCCTGTTCTACGGCCTCGACTGGGTGGCCACGGTCCCGCCGACCGTCGCTCTCTGCGTCCGCGCCTTCGGCGACGCCGGCCCGATCGTGTTCGGCTGGGTCTTCGCCTGCCACCAGCTCGGCGCCGCGTTCGCCGCGTCGGCCGCCGGCCTGGTCCGCGACCAGCTCGGGAACTACAACCTGGCCTGGTACTCCGCGGCCGTGCTGGCCGTCATCGCGTCGGTCGCTTCCCTGGCCATCACCCGTGCGAAGAAACCCGTCCCGGTACTCGCAACGTGACTTACGCGGCCACGGCGCGTCGTGAAACATGCCGTTAACACGCTGTGGTTAGGGTGCGGCCATGGATCGCCAGCAGGAATTCGTGCTCCGCACGCTCGAGGAGCGCGACATCCGTTTCGTCCGACTCTGGTTCACCGATGTGCTGGGGTTCCTCAAGTCCGTCGCGGTCGCGCCGGCCGAGCTCGAGGGCGCTTTCAACGACGGGATCGGCTTCGACGGCTCGGCCATCGAGGGCTTCGCGCGCGTCTACGAATCGGACATGGTCGCCAAGCCCGACCCGTCGACGTTCCAGGTCCTCCCCTGGGAGACCCCCGAGGGCGGCCCGTACTCGGCGCGCATGTTCTGCGACATCGCGATGCCCGACGGCTCACCGTCCTGGGCGGACCCGCGGCACGTGCTGCGCCGCCAGCTGTCGAAGGCGGCCGAAGCGGGCTTCACCTGCTACGTCCACCCCGAGATCGAGTTCTTCCTGCTCTCGACCATGCCCGACGACGGCAGCGAGCCGGAGCCCGCGGACAACGGCGGCTACTTCGACCAGGCCAGCCACGCCACCGCGACGCACTTCCGCCGGCACGCCATCGAGACGCTCGAAGCGATGGGCATCTCGGTCGAGTTCAGCCACCACGAAGGGGCACCGGGCCAGCAGGAGATCGACCTCCGCTACGCCGATGCGCTGACGATGGCCGACAACGTGATGACGTTCCGCTACGTCGTCAAGGAGGTCGCGCTGACCCAGGGCGTGCGCGCGACCTTCATGCCGAAGCCGTTCACCGACCAGCCCGGCTCGGGCATGCACACGCACGTCAGCCTGTTCGAGGGCGACCGGAACGCCTTCTACGACGCCGAGGACCCGCACGAGCTGTCGGAGACCGGCAAGGCCTTCGTCGCCGGCGTGCTGCACCACGCCAAGGAGATCTCCGCGGTCACGAACCAGTGGGTCAACTCCTACAAACGCCTGATCAGCGGCAGTGAAGCCCCGACGACCGTCTCGTGGGGCCGCGCGAACCGCTCGGCCCTCGTCCGGGTCCCGATGTATTCACCCGGAAAGGCGTCATCCCGCCGGGTGGAGATCCGTACCCTGGACTCGGCGTGCAACCCGTACCTGGCGTACTCGGTCATCCTGGCCGCCGGGCTCAAGGGGATCGAGAAGGGCTACGAGCTGCCGCCGCCCGCCGAGGACAACATCTGGCAGCTCAGCGACGCCGAGCGGCGCGCCGCCGGGTACTCGCAGCTGCCGCAGAACCTGGGAGAAGCGCTGTCGGAGATGGAGAAGTCCGAACTGCTGCCGGAAGCGCTCGGCGAGCACGTCTACGACTTCTTCCTCCGGAACAAGCGGGTGGAGTGGGACAACTACCGCAGCGCGGTCACCCCGTACGAACTCCGAACCCTCTTGCCGGTGCTCTGATGGGGCGGCGGCCGGTGTTCCTCGCGATCCTGGCCGCCGCACTCGTGCTCGTCCCCGCCGCGCCCGTCGCCGCGGCTCCTCCGCGGTTCGATCTCGACTCCGCCGACATCCCGGCGCTGCAGGCGCGGATGGCGTCGGGCCGGCTCTCCGCCGTGGGCCTGACCAGCACTTACCTCGACCGGATTCACCGGATCGACGGTAAGGTCAACGCGGTCCTGGCCCTCAACCCGGCCGCGCTCGCGCAGGCCGCGGCCAGTGACGCGCGACGTCGCTCGCACCACCTGCGTGGCCCGCTCGACGGCATCCCGGTGCTGGTCAAGGACAACGTCGACACGCGCGACCAGTGGACGACGGCCGGGTCGCGCGCCTTGCGCAGCCACCCGGCCGCGGACGCCACGTTGATCACCCGGCTGCGTGACGCCGGCGCGGTGATCCTCGGCAAGGCGAACCTCTCCGAATGGGCGAACTTCCGCGCCGCGAAGCCGACGTCCGGCTGGTCGGGTGTCGGCGGGCAGACGAACAACCCGTACGTCCTGGACCACAACCCGTGCGGGTCGTCCGCCGGGTCCGCGGCCGCGGTGGCGGCGTCGCTGGCCCAGGTGGCGATCGGCTCCGAGACCGACGGCTCGATCGTGTGCCCCGCGGGCATGACCGCGACGGTCGGCCACAAACCCAGCCTCGGCCTGGTCAGCCGCACCGGCGTGGTGCCGATCTCGGCCGAGCAGGACACCGCGGGCCCGATCGCCCGCAACGTCGTCGACGCGGCTTTGACGCTGTCGGTCCTGCAAGGTCGCGACCCCGCCGATCCGGCGACCGCGGAGTATCCGCGGAACCAGCCCGAGGACTACGCGAAGCTGCTCCGCCCGGGCGCGCTGCGTGGCGCGCGGATCGGCCTGTGGCGCCTGCCGGTGCTCGGCCCGGCGACCGACGCGATCATGACGTCGGCGCGGAACTCGCTGGTCAAGGCGGGTGCGACGGTCGTCGAAGTGACGTTGCCCTACCAGGCGAGGCTGGGGGAGCTGGAGTTCCCGGCCCTGCTGACCGAGTTCCACCGGGACATCGACGCGTACCTGGCGACCCGCCCGTCCGGGCCGCGGAACCTGGCCGAGCTGATCGCCTACAACCGCGCCGACCCGCTGGAGCGGACGTGCTTCGCCGGGCAGGAGCTGTTCGAGCAGGCACTGGCCGCGCCGCCGCCGACGGACCCGGGCTACCTCGCCGGCCGGGCGGAGCTTTCGGACCTCGCCCGCCGGTCGCTGGACGAGACCCTCTCCGCGCACCACCTGGACGCGATCGCGTCGCCGACCAACCCGCCGGCGTGGAAGACCGACTGCGCGGTGGGCGACAACGACGTGATCCCGTCGTCGACCCCGGCCGCGGTCGCCGGGTACCCGGACGTCACCGTGCCGGCCGGGTTTGCCGGACCTCTCCCCGTGGGCATCTCGTTCATGGGGGCGAGGTGGTCGGACGCGCGGATGCTGGCGTTGGCGGCGGACTTTTCGCGGGTGGCTCCGGCGCGGGTCCCGCCCCGGTACCTGCCCTCGCTGCCGTCGTAGCCGTCCGTAAGCACTCTGACCTGCGGCGATGCCGTTAAGTGACCCCCCTGTTTTGGCCCGGTTCCGGGGCATGTAATCTTCTCTTCGTCGCCAGGAACACCGGGTTACACCGGGGCCGCAAGCCCCAAGAGACCAGGCCGGGACGAGCGGGTTGACACCGCGGATCGGACCGGGTAATGTTCAGCGTCGGCCCACGAGCGGCCGCCGACCCCCTACGACTAAACCCGTAGGCTGAGGCATGCTCGACCAAAAGCTTGTGAATATCGCTTGGAACAACTGCCGAGGATTTAGCCGCCGATAAGGCGGGTGGATTCAGAGTGTGTTGCTTGAGAACTCAACAGTGTGCTAGTGAACTAAGCCAGTAGAGCTTATATGAAACCCCTCGTCGGGGTTTCCTTTGAGAGCAATACATTTGCCTCGATTGAATTCGAAGACATTGTTGGAGAGTTTGATCCTGGCTCAGGACGAACGCTGGCGGCGTGCTTAACACATGCAAGTCGAACGCTGAACCACTTTCGGGTGGGGATGAGTGGCGAACGGGTGAGTAACACGTGGGTAATCTGCCCTGCACTCTGGGATAAGCCTTGGAAACGAGGTCTAATACCGGATATCACTTCCCTGGGCATCCAGGGTTGTTGAAAGTTCTGGCGGTGCAGGATGAACCCGCGGCCTATCAGCTTGTTGGTGGGGTAGTGGCCTACCAAGGCGACGACGGGTAGCCGGCCTGAGAGGGTGACCGGCCACACTGGGACTGAGACACGGCCCAGACTCCTACGGGAGGCAGCAGTGGGGAATATTGCACAATGGGCGCAAGCCTGATGCAGCGACGCCGCGTGAGGGATGACGGCCTTCGGGTTGTAAACCTCTTTCGCCAGGGACGAAGCGCAAGTGACGGTACCTGGATAAGAAGCACCGGCTAACTACGTGCCAGCAGCCGCGGTAATACGTAGGGTGCGAGCGTTGTCCGGATTTATTGGGCGTAAAGAGCTCGTAGGCGGTTTGTCGCGTCGGCCGTGAAATCTCCACGCTTAACGTGGAGCGTGCGGTCGATACGGGCAGACTTGAGTTCGGTAGGGGAGACTGGAATTCCTGGTGTAGCGGTGAAATGCGCAGATATCAGGAGGAACACCGGTGGCGAAGGCGGGTCTCTGGGCCGATACTGACGCTGAGGAGCGAAAGCGTGGGGAGCGAACAGGATTAGATACCCTGGTAGTCCACGCTGTAAACGTTGGGCGCTAGGTGTGGGCGACATCCACGTTGTCCGTGCCGTAGCTAACGCATTAAGCGCCCCGCCTGGGGAGTACGGCCGCAAGGCTAAAACTCAAAGGAATTGACGGGGGCCCGCACAAGCGGCGGAGCATGTGGATTAATTCGATGCAACGCGAAGAACCTTACCTGGGCTTGACATGCGCCAGACATCCCCAGAGATGGGGCTTCCCTTGTGGTTGGTGTACAGGTGGTGCATGGCTGTCGTCAGCTCGTGTCGTGAGATGTTGGGTTAAGTCCCGCAACGAGCGCAACCCTTATCCTACGTTGCCAGCGCGTTATGGCGGGGACTCGTGGGAGACTGCCGGGGTCAACTCGGAGGAAGGTGGGGATGACGTCAAGTCATCATGCCCCTTATGTCCAGGGCTTCACACATGCTACAATGGCTGGTACAGAGGGCTGCGATACCGCGAGGTGGAGCGAATCCCTTAAAGCCGGTCTCAGTTCGGATCGCAGTCTGCAACTCGACTGCGTGAAGTCGGAGTCGCTAGTAATCGCAGATCAGCAACGCTGCGGTGAATACGTTCCCGGGCCTTGTACACACCGCCCGTCACGTCATGAAAGTCGGTAACACCCGAAGCCCATGGCCCAACCCCGTAAGGGGAGGGAGTGGTCGAAGGTGGGACTGGCGATTGGGACGAAGTCGTAACAAGGTAGCCGTACCGGAAGGTGCGGCTGGATCACCTCCTTTCTAAGGAGCACAACACATCCCGGCCTTCGGGTTGGGAGTGGCTGAGGCTTAACACCCGTACGTGGTGTTGTCTCGGTTGCTCAAGGAATTGTGGAACTACTGGTTTATGTGTTCGTGTGGTGATGAGGTCGCCGGCTAGTACTGCGAAGCTTGCTTCGCGTGGAAAGTTGGCCTGCCGAGTCGGGCGCGGGCATGTTCCTGGCACGCTGTTGGGTCCTGAGGCAACACGCCTTGGGCTAACCCCCGAGGGACGTTTGTTTCTGGTGTGGTGTTTGAGAACTGTAGAGTGGATGCGAGCATCTTTGTGGTCAAGTTGTTAAGGGCACATGGTGGATGTCTTGGCTTCAGGAGCCGATGAAGGACGTAGGAGGCTGCGATAAGCCTCGGGGAGCTGTCAACCGAGCTGTGATCCGAGGATTTCCGAATGGGGAAACCCAGCACCAGTGATGTGGTGTTACCCGCACCTGAATATATAGGGTGTGTGGAGGGAACGCGGGGAAGTGAAACATCTCAGTACCCGCAGGAAGAGAAAACAACCGTGATTCCGTGAGTAGTGGCGAGCGAAAGCGGAAGAGGCTAAACCGTTTGCATGTCAAGCTGTCAGGCGTTGTGCAGACGGTGTTGTGGGACCCGCCTTGAAGAGGCTGACACTTCTTCGGGTTGTTGTGCTGGTTAGTGGAACCGCTTGGGATGGCGGGCCGGAGTGGGTGAGAGCCCCGTACGCGAAAACCAGTTTCAAGGACCTTGGTGGTGTTCCCGAGTAGCAGCGAGCTCGTGGAATTTGCTGTGAATCTGCCGGGACCACCCGGTAAGCCTAAATACTTCCTGAAGACCGATAGCGGACGAGTACCGTGAGGGAAAGATGAAAAGTACCCCGGGAGGGGAGTGAAAGAGTACCTGAAACCGTGTGCCTACAAGCCGTCAGAGCCTTTGGGTGATGGCGTGCCTTTTGAAGAATGAGCCTGCGAGTTAGTGCTGCGTGGCGAGGTTAACCCGTGTGGGGTAGCCGTAGCGAAAGCGAGTCTGAATAGGGCGATTGTAGTCGCGTGGTCTAGACCCGAAGCGGAGTGATCTACCCATGGCCAGGGTGAAGCGACGGTAAGACGTCGTGGAGGCCCGAACCCACTTAGGTTGAAAACTGAGGGGATGAGCTGTGGGTAGGGGTGAAAGGCCAATCAAACTCCGTGATAGCTGGTTCTCCCCGAAATGCATTTAGGTGCAGCGTCACGTGTTTCTTGCCGGGGGTAGAGCTACTGGATGGTCTAGGGGCCTTACCGGGTTACCGAAATCAACCAAACTCCGAATACCGGTTAGTGAGAGCGTGGCAGTGAGACGGCGGGGGATAAGCTTCGTCGTCGAGAGGGAAACAGCCCAGAACACCAGCTAAGGCCCCTAAGTGTGTGCTCAGTGGGAAAGGATGTGGGATTGCCCAGACAACCAGGAGGTTGGCTTAGAAGCAGCCACCCTTGAAAGAGTGCGTAATAGCTCACTGGTCAAGTGGTCCTGCGCCGACAATGTAGCGGGGCTTAAGCACACCGCCGAAGCTGTGTCATTGACACAATAGATCCATGCGAGCCCTTGAGGTTTGTGTGTAGTCGTGTTGATGGGTAGGGGAGCGTCCTGCACCCAGGGAAGCCGTGGCGGAAGCTAGCGGTGGAGGGTGTGGGAGTGAGAATGCAGGCATGAGTAGCGAATGCAGAGTGAGAAACTCTGCCGCCGGATGACCAAGGGTTCCTGGGCCAGGCTAATCCGCCCAGGGTAAGTCGGGACCTAAGGCGAGGCCGACAGGCGTAGTCGATGGACAACGGGTTGATATTCCCGTACCCGAGCATGTGCGCCCATGACGAGGCGTTTGATACTAACCACCCAAAGCCGCGGTTTGAAGCCTTCGGGTGGATGACTGTGTGTGGAGCGTGGGACCTGATTTCGTAGTAGTCAAGCGATGGGGTGACGCAGGAAGGTAGCTCCGCCAGGCGATGGTTGTCCTGGTATAAGCGTGTAGGCCGAGTGGTAGGCAAATCCGCCACTTATATAGGCTGAGACGTGATGTGTAGCCGTTTGAGGCGAAGTAGAGTGATCCTATGCTGCCGAGAAAAGCCTCTAGTGAGTGCATGCACGGCCCGTACCCCAAACCAACACAGGTGGTCAGGTAGAGAATACCAAGGCGATCGGGTGAACTGTGGTTAAGGAACTCGGCAAAATGCCCCCGTAACTTCGGGAGAAGGGGGGCCAAACATCCTGAAGCTCTTCTCGAGCTAGGGGTGGGTGGCCGCAGAGACCAGCGGAAAGCGACTGTTTACTAAAAACACAGGTCCATGCGAAGTCGCAAGACGATGTATATGGACTGACGCCTGCCCGGTGCTGGAACGTTAAGAGGACCGGTTAACTCCTTCGGGGGTGAAGCTGAGAATTTAAGCGCCAGTAAACGGCGGTGGTAACTATAACCATCCTAAGGTAGCGAAATTCCTTGTCGGGTAAGTTCCGACCTGCACGAATGGCGTAACGACTTTCCGGCTGTCTCAACCACAGGCCCGGCGAAATTGCACTACGAGTAAAGATGCTCGTTACGCGCGGCAGGACGGAAAGACCCCGGGACCTTTACTATAGTTTGGTATTGGTTTTCGGTTCGGCTTGTGTAGGATAGGTGGGAGACTGTGAAGCTGCAACGCTAGTTGTGGTGGAGTCGTTGTTGAAATACCACTCTGGTCGAATTGGGAATCTGAACCTCGGGCCATGATCTGGTTCAGGGACAGTGCCTGATGGGTAGTTTAACTGGGGCGGTTGCCTCCTAAAGGGTAACGGAGGCGCCCAAAGGTTCCCTCAGCCTGGTTGGCAATCAGGTGTTGAGTGCAAGTGCACAAGGGAGCTTGACTGTGAGACAGACATGTCGAGCAGGGACGAAAGTCGGGACTAGTGATCCGGCACCTCCTGGTGGAAGGGGTGTCGCTCAACGGATAAAAGGTACCCCGGGGATAACAGGCTGATCTTGCCCAAGAGTCCATATCGACGGCATGGTTTGGCACCTCGATGTCGGCTCGTCGCATCCTGGGGCCGGAGTAGGTCCCAAGGGTTGGGCTGTTCGCCCATTAAAGCGGCACGCGAGCTGGGTTTAGAACGTCGTGAGACAGTTCGGTCCCTATCCGCCGCGCGCGTAGGATACTTGAGGAAGGCTGTCCCTAGTACGAGAGGACCGGGACGGACGAACCTCTGGTGTGCCAGTTGTTCTGCCAAGGGCATGGCTGGTTGGCCACGTTCGGAAGGGATAACCGCTGAAGGCATCTAAGCGGGAAGCCTTTTCCAAGATGAGGTATCCCACCCCTTTGTGGGTTAAGGCCCCCAACAGACCATTGGGTTGATAGGCCAGAAATGGAAGCACAGTAATGTGTTGTCGAGTTGACTGGTACTAATAGGCCGAGGACTTGCCTACAAAGATGTTACGCATCCACTCTACGGTTCTGAAACACCACACCAGGTGTGTTGTTTCAGAGTGTTTCGGTGGTTTTAGCGTCAGGGAAACGCCCGGTCCCATTCCGAACCCGGAAGCTAAGCCTGACAGCGCCGATGGTACTGCAACCGAAGGGTTGTGGGAGAGTAGGACACCGCCGAACTTACTTAGGAGAAGGGCCTGGGCCCGGTAGAGACGGAAACGTCTCCCGGCCCAGGCTCTTTTCTCATATCCGCCCCCGGTCACGCGAGTCCCGCCTCCAATCACGCGAGATCCGGCTTGAATCACGCGGGTCCCGCTCCGGATCACGCGAGATCCGAGCGCGACTTGCCCGGGCCGGCCACCGTGTCGCCTCCCCAATCACGGGTGATGCCCCTCCAGACACGCGTAATGCCTCCCGGATCACACGCAAGACCTCAAACCAACCCCGGCCGGCCCACCGCCCGGCCCCGCAACGGCGACGACAGCACCAGCGACGTGCTCGTTTCCCCGTACCGCTGCACCTTCTCCAGCAGCTCCTCGAGCTCCGCGGTATCCCGGCACAGCACCCGCAGGACCCAGCACTCCTCACCCGTCACGTGATCCGCGGCCACCACCTGCGCCAGCGGCAACACCGCCGTCCGGAACCGCGGCGTGTCCAGGCTCCTGACCCGAGCGCGCACCAACGCCTCGATCGGCAACCCCAGCTTCGTCGTGTCCACTCTCGCCGCGTACCCGGTGATCACGCCGCGCTCCTCGAGCCGGCGCACCCGTTCCGTCACCGCCGAACCGGACAGCGACACCCGGCGCCCGAGCTCCGAGAAACTCAACCGCCCGTCGGACTGGAGGAGCTCCAGCAGGCGCCAGTCGACGTCGTCGAGGTGGTCCACCGCAACTCTCCCGGGTTCGCAGGGCCAGAACAGGGAAATCCCCGGCCGGCCCGGGATTCCACGCCGATTGTGCCCTGTCCGGAAACCCCTGTGCCCAGCAGGATTTACCCCATGACACGCACCCTCGCCTACCCGGCAGCGCCCCCGGAGGCCGCCGCGAAGCACTTCGCGGCCGAACTCGCCTTCGAGGTCGATCCCGACGATCTCGTCCAGGACCTCGAAGCCGGCCGCACCGACGGCTACGTCGTCGTCGAGACGCGGGCGCCCGAAGCCTTCGCTCACGCCCGTATCCCCGGCGCGATCAACCTGCCCTACCGGGACCTGACCGCGGAAAGCACGGAGCACCTCGACCGCGACCTCGTGTACGTCTGCTACTGCGAAAGCACCGTCTGCAACGCCGCCACCAAGGGCGCGCTCAAGCTCGCGCAGCTCGGCTTCAAGGTGAAACGGCTCTCCGGCGGCATCACCGCCTGGATCGCCGCCGGCTACCCCGTCGAAGGGACCACCGAACCCGCGATCCGCTGCGCCTGCTGACCTACCCTGGACACCGTGACCCGAATCCTGATCATCCAGCCGGACGCGTCGGACCCGGTGGGCCCCCTCGGCGACTGGCTGACCGAGGCCGGCGCGGAACTCGACGTCCGCCTGCTGCCGGAGCAGCACCTGCCCGAGCTGGACGGCTACCGGGCCGTCGTCTGCCTCGGCGGCGGCATGGGTGCCGAAGACGACGCCAAACACCCGTGGCTCGCCGACGTCCGGCGCCTGCTGAGCGAGGCGGCCGCGCAGAACCTGCCCACCCTGGGAGTCTGCCTCGGCGCTCAGCTGCTGGCCGTCGCGACCGGCGGCCGCGTCGAGGTCGCTCCCGACGGGCCCGAGGTCGGTCCGCACCTCGTCAACAAGAAAGACGCAGCGTGGACCGACCCGCTGTTCGCCGACCTGCCGCTCCTGCAGGACGTCCTGCAGTTCCACACCGACGCGATCACCCGGCTCCCGCCCGGCGCCGAGCTGCTCGCCTCCTCACCGCGCTACGCCCACCAGGCCTACCGGCTCGGGCGGTGTGTCTACGGTGTCCAGTTCCACATCGAGACGACCCCCGAGGTCGTCGAGAGCTGGGCCGCGGAATGCCCCGAGGAAGCCGAATTCGCCCGCCCCGGCTCGCTCGAGCACGAAACGCTGGTCACCGTGCACGCCGACATCGCCGAGACGTGGCGCCCGTTCGCGCACCGGTTCGTCAAGCTGGCCGCCGGGGAGCTCGAGCCGGCCGTGACGAGTCAACGGACATTACCGTTGGCTTAACGACAGAGGTCACAACCAGCAACATCCTGTTAACGGCGGGCGCACCCGTCAGGTACCTTGCGGGAGGAGTCCCCACAAGGGTGCGGAGGTCGGGGTGCAACCCTCGTTGCTGGTCGTGGTCGTCGTCGTCACGGCCCTCATTTTCGATTTCACGAACGGGTTCCACGACACCGCGAACTCGATGGCCACGTCGATCGCCACCGGGGCGCTCAAGCCCCGGGTGGCGGTCGCGATCTCGGCGGTGCTGAACCTCGTCGGCGCGTTCCTGTCGGTCGAAGTTGCGAAGACGATCTCCAGCGGTCTGGTCGACGACACGAAGATCGGCCCGGCGATCGTCTTCGGCGGCCTGATCGGCGCCGTCGTCTGGAACCTCGTGACGTGGTTCGTCGGGCTGCCGTCGAGTTCCTCGCACGCGTTGTTCGGCGGCCTGATCGGCGCCACCTGGATCTCCGCCGGCACCGATTCGGTCCACTTCGGAAAGATCGTCGAGAAGGTCCTGGTCCCGGCCGCGGCCAGCCCGGTCATCGCCGGGCTCGTCGCGATGGCCGCCACCTACCTGGTCTACCGCTTCCTGGTGCGCGGCCGCCCGGCCACCCGCGGCTTCAAGGTCGGCCAGATCGTCTCGGCGTCCCTGGTCTCGCTCGCGCACGGCACCAACGATGCCCAGAAGACGATGGGCGTCATCACGCTCACCCTCGTCACGGCCGGCAGTCTCCCCGCGGGTGCCTCGCCACCCGTCTGGGTGATCATCAGCGCCGCCTGCGCGCTCGCCCTCGGCACCTACCTCGGCGGCTGGCGCATCACGCACACCCTCGGCAAGGGCCTGACCGACATCGAAGGCCCGCAGGGCTTCGCCGCCCAGACGAGCTCGGCGCTGGTCATCCTGGTCTCGTCGCGGCTGGGTTTCCCGCTGTCGACGACGCACGTCTGCTCCGGCGGGATCGTCGGCTCCGGTGTCGGCCGCCGGGAAGCGCCGGTCCGCTGGCGGATGGCGGGCCGGATGGTGATCGCCTGGCTGTTCACGCTGCCCGCGGCGGCGATCGTCGGCGCGATCTCCGGCAAGGTCGCCTCGCTCGGCGACGCGGGCACGATCGCGGTCGGCCTCGTCGGGGCCGGCGTCGGCCTCGGCATCTACCTCCTCTCGCGGCGCCACCCCGTCACCGCACACAGCTTCCAGGTGCCCGAGCCGACACCCGCCGGAACCGAGCCGGGCCGGCTCGCGGCCTGAGCGGCCGTCCCCGGCTACGGTGGTCGGTGATGGCAGACCGCGCGCGAACGACCGTTTCGGCGGCGAGGTACGGCTTCACCGACGCCCGTGCCGAGGGGCAGTTGCGCGCGGCAGGCTGGTGGTCCGACGCCGGCCCGGCCGAGCCGGCCGCCGACGTGCTCGCGGCGTTGTCCCGCACCGCCGACCCGGACCTCGCGCTGCGCGGGCTCGACCGGATCCGCGAGGCCGACGCCGCCGAATGGGCCGACCTCGAAGCGCAACTGCGCACCCACCGGACCTTCCGCGGCCGCTTCCTCAGCGTGCTGGGGACCTCGAGCGCACTCGCGGACTTCCTCGCCGCGAACCCGGACCAGTGGCGCTCGCTCACCGCGGACAAGTGCACCGACTCCGCCTGCTACCGCGAAGCCCTCCGCACGGCGCTCCTGGCCGATGACGGATCGGTGCTCACCGGCCTGAAAGCCGAGCAGGCGCTGAAGGTCGCCTACCGTGGTCAGCTGCTCGGCATCGCCGCCGCCGACCTCGGGCACGTGGTCGAAGCCGGGCTCGAGCACCCGGGCTACGCCGAGGTCGCGGCGCAGCTGACCGAGCTCGCGGAGGCCGCGCTCGCCGCCGGGCTGGTCGTCGCCGAGGCCGAAGCCGGCGCGTCCGCCGAAGGCACCCTCGCGATCATCGCGATGGGCAAGTGCGGGGGCCGGGAGCTCAACTACGTCAGCGACGTCGACGTCATCTTCGTGGGCGGGGGTGACCTCGGCCTCGCGACGCGGCTGGCGAGCACGATGATGCGCGTCGTCGACAGGGCGTGCTTCGAGGTCGACGCGGCGCTGCGCCCGGAAGGCAAGGCCGGCGCGCTCGTCCGCACGGTGGACAGCCACCACGGCTACTACCAGAAGTGGGCCAAGACCTGGGAGTTCCAGGCGCTGCTCAAGGCGCGGCCGGTGGCGGGGGACGCCGAACTGGGCCGCCAGTACGCCGAGATGGTGGCGCCGCTGGTGTGGTCGGCGGCCGACCGGGAGAACTTCGTCGGCGAGGTGCAGCAGATGCGCCGCCGGGTCGAGGGCCACGTGCCGTCCGAGCACGCCGAGCGTGAGCTGAAGCTGGGCCGCGGCGGCCTGCGCGACGTCGAGTTCGCGGTGCAGCTGCTGCAGCTGGTGCACGGCCGGGTCGACGCGGCCCTGCGCTCGCCGTCCACGATGGACGCCCTCGAGGCGCTCGGCGAAGGCGGCTACGTCGGCCGCCAGGACGCCGCCGAGCTGGGCGCGTCCTACGAGTTCCTGCGGATGATCGAGCACCGGCTGCAGCTGCGGCGGCTGCGTCGCACCCACCTGTTCCCGGCGCCGTCGGACACCGTCGAGCTGCGCATCCTCGCCCGGGCGAGCGGGATCAAGGCCAGCGGCGGCAAGAGCCAGGGCGAGACGCTGCTCGCGGAGTTCCGGCGGCACGGCCAGGGCATCCGGCGCCTGCACGAAAAGATCTTCTACCGGCCGCTGCTGCAGTCGGTCGCGAACGTCCCGACCGAGGCGCTGCGGCTGACCACCAAGCAGGCCGCCAGCCGACTGGCCGCGCTCGGTTACACCGCGCCAGACGGAGCGCTCCAGCACATCAAGGCCCTCACGGCGGGCGTCTCTCGGCGCGCGGCGATCCAGCAGGCGCTGCTGCCGGTGCTGCTCGACCTCTTCGCCGACACCCCCGACCCCGACGGCGGCCTGCTGTCGTACCGGAAGGTGTCCGAGGCGCTGGAGGAAACCCCGTGGTACCTGCGGGTCCTGCGCGACGAGGGCACGGTCGTGGAGAACCTGGCCTTCCTGCTCGGCACGTCCCGGCTGGTGCCGGACCTGCTGGTCCGCGCGCCGGAGGTGCTCCAGCTGCTCGGCGACCCGGCCCGGCTGCTGGGCCGCACGCCCGCCGAGGTGGCGACGTCGCTGCGGGCCGCCGTCCGGCGCCAGCCGGGGTTGAAAACCGCCGTCGGCGCCGCGCGATCGTTGCGGCGGCACGAACTCCTGCGCATCGCGTGTGCGGACCTGCTGGGGCTGCTGGACGTGCCGGCGGTCTGCGAAGCGCTCTCTTCGGTGTGGGTCGCGGTGCTGCAGGGCGCGCTGGCGGCGGCGTTCCGCCAGCGGCAGGCGGAACTCGGCCGCACGCCGGCGCGCATCGCGGTCATCGGCATGGGCAGGCTCGGCGGCGCGGAGCTCGGCTACGGCTCCGACGCGGACGTCCTCTTCGTGTGCGAGCCGTCCAAAGGGGTTTCGGACGCCGACGCCGTCAGGTTCGCTTCGTCGGTCGCGGAGACGGTCCGGAAGATGCTGGGCGCGCCGAGTTCCGATCCGGGCCTGGTCGTCGACGCCGACCTGCGGCCGGAGGGGCGCAGCGGGCCGCTGGTCCGGACGCTGGAGTCCTACCGCGCGTACTACGCGCGGTGGGGCGAGGTGTGGGAGGCGCAGGCCCTGCTGCGCGCGCGGTTCATCGCCGGCGACGAAGAGCTGGGCGAGCGCTTCATCGCGATGATCGACCCGATCCGCTACCCCGAAGGTGGCCTGGACGCGACGAAGGCGCGTGAGATCCGCCGCATCAAGGCCCGCGTCGAGACCGAGCGCATGCCCCGCGGCGCCGACGCGACCCTGCACACGAAGCTCGGCCGCGGCGGTCTCGCCGACGTCGAGTGGACGGTGCAGTTGCTGCAGCTGCAGCACGCGCACGAGGTGCCCGGGCTGCGGACGACGTCGACCCTCGACGCGCTGGCGGTGCTCCCGGAGGCGGGCCTCGCCGAGCAGCCGGAGGCGGACTCGCTGACCGAGGCGTGGCTGCTGGCGACCCGCGTGCGCAACGCGGGGATGCTGGTGCGCGGCAAGGCGGTCGACCAGGTGCCGAGCTCGGGCCGCGACCTGGCGGCGGTGGCCCGCGTCCTCGGCCAGTCGGCGGGCGACGACCCCGGTGAGTTCCTCGACTCGTACCGCCGCATCACCCGCCGGGCGCATGCGGTGGTGGAGCACCTGTTCTACGAGGCCTGACCTAAGGTGGCCGGGTGACCGATCGCGAGCCTTTCCGGACCCGGATCAAGGTCCGGCACTACGAGCTGGACACCCTGGGCCACCTCAACCACGCCGTCTACCACTCGTACGGGGAGGTCTCCCGCCTGGAGCTCCTCGAGGCGGCGGGCGCGGTGAAGGGCCTGCCGGGGGTGGCATCGGTGCTGCTGGAGACGCACGTGGTGTTCCGCCGCGAGCTGCGAGCGGGCGACGAAGTCGACGTGACGTGCGACGTGCAGTTCGGCACCGGCAAGACGTTCAAGATGAACTCGAACATCATCAAGCTGGACGGCACCCTGGCGGCGGAGATCCAGTGCACGCTGGGGCTGATGGACCTGGAGCGCCGCAAGCTGGTGGAGGACCCGCGAGGCCGTTTCGAGGCGGCGGGCGCGGACCTGAGAGTTTTGTCGACGTCGGAGTAGAAGAAACGCCGGCGGCGAGGGCTTTTCGCTCCTCGCCACCGGCGTGTCCGTGGGCGTCCTAGCGGATCACACGTCGTAGTACAGAGCGAACTCGTACGGGTGCGGGCGCAGGCGCAGCGGGTCGATCTCGTTCTCGCGCTTGTACGAGATCCACGTCTCGATCACGTCCGGGGTGAACACGCCGCCCTCGAGGAGGTAGTCGTGGTCGGCCTCGAGCGTGTCCAGGACCGTGCCGAGGTCGCCCGGGACCAGCTTGACGTCCTTGGCCTCCTCGGGCGGGAGCTCGTAGAGGTCCTTGTCGATCGGCTCCGGCGGCTCGATCTTGTTCTTGATGCCGTCCAGGCCGGCCATCATCATCGCCGAGAAGGCCAGGTACGGGTTGCCCGAGGAGTCCGGGCAGCGGAACTCGGCGCGCTTGGCCTTCGGGTTGTTGCCCGTGATCGGGATGCGGACGCAGGCCGAGCGGTTGCGCTGCGAGTAGACCAGCGAAACCGGGGCCTCGAAGCCCGGGACCAGGCGGTGGTAGGAGTTCACCGTCGGGTTCGTGAAGGCCAGCAGGCTCGGGGCGTGCTTGAGCAGGCCGCCGATGTAGTGGCGCGCGGTGTCCGACAGGCCGGCGTAGCCCGACTCGTCGTGGAACAGCGGCTGACCGTCCTTCCACAGCGACTGGTGGCAGTGCATGCCCGAGCCGTTGTCGCCGGCGAGGGGCTTCGGCATGAACGTCGCCGTCTTGCCCGCCGCGAACACCGTGTTCTTCACGATGTACTTGAACAGCTGCAGGTCGTCGGCCGCGTGCAGCAGCGTGTTGAACTTGTAGTTGATCTCGGTCTGGCCGGCGGTGCCCACCTCGTGGTGCGCGCGCTCGATCTCGAAACCGGAGCCCTGCAGGTTGCGGACGATCTCGTCGCGCAGGTCGGCGAAGTGGTCGACCGGCGGGACCGGGAAGTAGCCGCCCTTGAACTTCGTCTTGTAGCCCTGGTTGCCGCCGACCTCGTCGGCGCCGGTGTTCCACCAGCCCTCGATCGAGTCGATCTCGTGGAAGGAGGCGTGCTCGGCGGAGTCGAAGCGGACCGAGTCGAAGATGTAGAACTCGGCTTCGGGGCCGAAGTAGACGTTGTCGGCGACGCCGTACTCGGAGATGTACTGCTCGGCCTTGCGCGCGATGTTGCGCGGGTCGCGGCTGTACGCCTCACGGGTGAAGGGGTCGTGCACGAAGAAGTTGAGGGCGAGCGTCTTCGCCTTGCGGAACGGGTCGATCCGGGCGGTGGCCGGGTCCGGCAGCAGCAGCATGTCGGACTCGTGGATGGACTGGAAGCCGCGCACCGAGGAGCCGTCGAACGCGAGACCCTCTTCGTAGGCCTCTTCGGTGAAGGCCTTCGCGGGGACCGTGAAGTGCTGCATCACGCCGGGCAGGTCGCAGAACTGGACGTCGATGACTTCGACGTCCTCATCGGCGATGAGGCGCTGGATGTCGTCTGGAGTAGTGGGCACCCTCGGTGACTCCTTCTCGTTCGAGCTCGTACGGCAGTGCTCTCTTCGGCTCACGCTAAAAGTGCGGTGTTGCCCGACCGTCACCCATATGTTTCGCCGGTGTTAACGGGTGGTCGATATCGGGTATCCGACCAGGTCGGATGTGGTCCGCGCCACCGGCATACCCTAGACGGGTGGCGAGGTGGACCGGTGAATGGCTGCCCGGCACCGGAGACGGTGGCCAGGGCACTGATCAACGTGGCTCTCAGTGGCCGGGTGAGAAGCTCGGTTTGCCCGAATCGGGCGTCGGGGCGTCGGCGAGCGGAGGTGCGCGCCTGCTCGGCCTGATCGTCGACTTGGTGGTCGCGGCCCTGGTCACGGCGATCTTCCTGCACCCCAGCCTGCAGGACCCGGTGGCGATGCAGCAGTTCAACCTCTGGTCCGGCGGCGTGTGGGCGGTCATCTCGGTCATCTCGGCCGGCTTCTTCGGCTTCACGCCGGGCATGGCCGCGGTCGGCATCCGCGTCGCGCGGCTCGACGGCGCCGCGCTGGTCGGCCCGCTGCGCGCGCTGGTCCGGGCCGCGCTGACGTTCGTGATCATCCCGGCGGCGGTCCGCAACGCCGACGGCCGCAGCTGGCTGGACCGGCTGACCGGCACCGTCGTGATCCGGATGCGCTAGCCGTCCAGCCGCGAGCTGATACCGGACGGCCCGGCCTTCGCCTCCCGCCGGTCCATCGACCGATCGACACCCGGCGGCACGTGCGGCGGGACCAGGACGCGCGGATGCGTCTCGGGGAACCTCGGGTGATGGGTGTTCCGCAGTTCAGAACGGGCGCGGGCGGCAGAATTGCCGCCCGGGACAGCGAACGGCCCCCGTCCGGATCCGGACGGGGGCCGTTCGACGTCGTGCGGTCAGCGGCGGCGGATCGTCCGCTGGACGTTGCGCATCTTCGCGCCGGCCGGCATCGGGCCCTTCGGCAGTGCCGCGCCGCGGTTGCCGAGCGCGGCCAGCTTTGCCTCGAGGGCGTCGACCTGGGCCGGCTTGAGGTTGCGGGGCAGCTTCATCAGGTAGCCCTGGAGCTTCTTCAGCGGGATCTGCTTGTCCTCGTGCCCGATGATCACGTCGTAGATCGGCGTGTCGCCGATCAGGCGGGAGACGCGCTTCTTCTCCTGGGCGAGCAGGGTCTTCACGCGGTGCGGCGCGCCTTCGGCGACCAGCACCACGCCGGGGCCGCCGAGGACCCGGTGCACCGCGTCGAGCTGCGTGGTGGCGGCGACGGTCGGCGTCACCTTCCAGCGGCCGCGCAGGTTCTCCAGCGCCCAGGCCGCCGCGCCGGGCTGGCCGTCGGCCTTCGAGTACACCGTGCGCTGCACCCGGCGGCCGAAGATGATCATGGCGGCCAGGCCGCCCAGGATCAGGCCCAGCGGCAGCAGCACCCACTGCATGTCGAAGAAGAACCCGACCCCGAACAGGACGCCGGCCACGACGACGATCGCGCCGACCATCCACGGGATGAGCCAAGGGTCTTCCTTGCGCTGCATCTTGAAGGCCTCGAAGAGCTGGCCACGGCGTGCCTTGCTCGCCGCGCGCTTCTCCTTCTTGGCCTGCTTGGCCGCTTCCTTGTCCTGCTGTCCCGCCATATGACCAGGATACGGCCGCGTGCCCCTGCCCCGTTTCCCCGTCCCCCTCTGCGAGGATGCCGGACGTGACCGGCGTACTTTCACCCAAGAGCCTGAACCGACTGCTCGACGGTCTCGACCCCGAGCAGCGCGCCGCCGCCAGTGCCCCACGGGGGCCGGTCTGCGTGCTGGCCGGCGCCGGCACGGGCAAGACCCGCACGATCACCCACCGGATCGCCCACCTCGTCCGATCGGGGCACGTTTCCGCCGGTCAGGTCCTCGCCGTCACCTTCACGACGCGCGCGGCGGGGGAGATGCGGACGCGGCTGCGCGGCCTCGGCGTCGACGCGGCGCAGGCGCTGACGTTCCACGCTGCCGCCCGCCGCCAGCTCCGCTACTTCTGGCCGCGCGTGGTCGGCGACCGGCCGTGGGACCTGCTGGAGAACAAGCTGCGGTACGTCGGCCAGGCCGCGAACCGGGCCAAGCTCGGCACCGAGGTCGAGGTCCTGCGCGACCTGGCGAGCGAGATCGAGTGGGCGAAGGCGTCGCTGATCAGCCCGGACGACTACCCGGCCGTCACCGCGCGCGCCCAGCGGGACATCCCGGCCCCGGCCGCGCAGGTCGCCGAGGTGTACCGCACGTACGAAGAACTGAAGAACGCCGCGCAGGTGCTCGACTTCGACGACCTCCTGCTGCACACGACCGCGGTGCTCGAGGAGCACGGCGCCGTCGCCGAGGAGTTCCGCGACCGCTACCGGTGCTTCGTCGTCGACGAGTACCAGGACGTCACGCCGCTGCAGCAGCGCCTGCTCGACGCGTGGCTCGGCGGCCGCGACGACCTGACCGTCGTCGGCGACGCCAACCAGACCATCTACTCCTTCGGCGGCGCGTCGCCGCGGCCGCTGCTGGAGTTCACGCGGCGCTACCCGGACGCCACGGTCGTCCGCCTTGAGCGCGACTACCGGTCGACGCCCGAAGTCGTCGCGCTGGCCAACCGGGTGATCGGCGCGGCGCGCGGCCGGCCGGCGGGCTCGCGGCTGAAGCTGATCGGCCAGCGGCCGCCGGGGCCGGAGCCGCGCTTCGGCGAGTTCGAGGACGAGGCGGTCGAGGCGGCCGCCGTCGCGCGCCGGGTGCGCGAGTTGCTCGACGGCGGCGTCTCGGCGAGCGAGATCGCGGTCCTCTACCGGATCAACGCCCAGTCCGAGGCCTACGAGTCGGCGCTGGCCGACGCCGGCATCCCGTACCTGGTCCGCGGCGGCGAGCGGTTCTTCAACCGCACGGAGGTCCGCCAGGCGATGTCCGCGCTGCGCGCGGCGAGCGGCGACGGCAGCTCCGACCTGGTCACGACGGTGCGTTCGGTGCTCGCGCGGGTCGGCCTGACCGAGTCGCCGCCCGCCGGCGGCGCGGCCAAGGAGCGGTGGGACGCGCTGCTGGCGATCGTCGAGCTGGCCGAGGAGCTCGCGGCGGCGGTTCCCGACGCCGACGTGCCCCGGTTCAACGCCGAGCTCGACCAGCGCGCCGCGGCCCAGCACCCGCCGACGGTCGAGGGCGTGACGCTGGCGTCGCTGCACGCGGCGAAGGGCCTGGAGTGGGACGCCGTGTTCCTCGTCGGCCTGGCCGAGGGCACGATGCCGATCCTGCACGCCGACGGCGACGAAGCGGCCATCGAGGAGGAGCGGCGGCTGTTCTACGTCGGCGTCACCCGGGCCCGCGAGCACCTGTGGCTGTCCTGGGCACTGGCCCGCACGCCGGGCGCGCGGCGCAACCGGCGGCGCAGCCGGTTCCTCTACGGCCTGGTTCCCGAGGACCACCCGGCCGCCCGCGTGGCGCGGTCACAGCAGAAGCCGTCGACGCCGGTCAAGACGCGGTGCCGCGTCTGCGGCGGCCCGCTGCTGGAGACCCTCGAGGTCAAGCTCGGCCGCTGCGGGCGCTGCCCGTCCACAGTGGATGAGGACCTGCTGGAGCGGCTGAAGTCGTGGCGCGCCGACCGGGCCCGCGAGCTGAAGGTGCCGGCGTTCGTCGTCTTCACGGACGCGACGCTGATGGCCATCGCCGAGCAGCGCCCGGCCGACGAGGCGGGGCTGGTGTCGATCTCCGGCATCGGCGCGACGAAGCTCGAGCGCTTCGGCGCGGGGATCCTCGGGGTCGTCCGGGCGTCGACGGGGTCTTGACCGCGTCCGGACCATGATCGACGCGGCGAACCCGCTGCTCAGGGGCGATCTTCGTAACTTCGAGGATTTTCCCGTTAATTGAGTTGCAGCGGTGTGGTGCGGGGCAATAACCTGCCAGTACCGAGCCCGAAGGGCTCGACTGGGGATCTACGAGCAGTGTCAACTCAAGACGTGCCGCTCGGCGGCTGCGTGTGCAGAGTACAGAAGGAGGTGCCGGTGAAATGACCATCAACATGACGCTCACGAACCCGGGCACCCGTCTGTCCTGCGCCGCGGAAGTTGCGGCTGCTCAGCGCCCGGGCACCGGTGTGTTCGCCGGCACCGTGAGCGCTCACGAGATCCGTGGCATGCGGCGCGACTCGCGTCGTTGGGCCACCGGTGTCGTCGTCTTCGGGACGCAGGGCGTTCTCGCCGCGTACCCGCAGGCCGATCTGCCGACCATCAAGCAGTTCCGTGTTCCGTTGTCGATACGGGAGCGAAGTTCCTGACCCCGTCAGGACACTGAGGCTCACGAAGGCCGCGGAACCGGATAACCCGGATCCGCGGCCTTCGTGTTTTTGGCTGCACAACCCAAGAGGAACCAGCGTTGCCCAGCTCCAGCACTCAACCGAAAACCCGTACGACACAAGGAGGAACCACCATGTCTTCGGCCATCGCCTACACCTCGGGTGAGGCAATATTCGCCGACCTGCTCGACCCGATCGCCGTCCCCGACGTCGCCCTGCCCTGCCGTTCGGGCGACGCGGACCTGTGGTTCGCGGAGTCCCCGGCCGAGCTCGAGCGCGCCAAGGCGCAGTGCGCGGACTGCCCGGTCCGCGAGGCCTGCCTGGCGGGCGCACTGGCCCGCCGCGAGCCCTGGGGCGTCTGGGGCGGCGAGATCTTCGAGCGCGGCGCGGTGATCGCGCGCAAGCGGCCCCGCGGCCGCCCGCGCAAGAACGCAGTCGTCGAGCCCGCCGCGGCCAAGGCCGGCGGCGACCACCGGAGCGCCGCCGCATGAGCGTCGAGCCGGTTACCACCAGGGATTACGAAGCCCACCCTCGCAGTGAAGAGCTGCAGCTGACGAAGACCGAGATCGAGGAGATCAGCGAGATGTTGCTTTACGAAGAACTGTCCAGGGCCCGAATACGGGACATCGAGGAGGGGGTCCGCGCCCAGCGGGCCCGAGGTGGCGCCCGTGCCGCGCGCCGGTGGACGCGAGTAGCCCGATGGGCAGCCCGCCGGGCGGAGCGGTACCAGGAGCAGAACTGAGCGCAGGCCCCCGCCACCCGATTCCGGGTGGCGGGGGCCTGCGTGTTTTGCCGCGGGTGGTTTGCGGCGGGTCGCCGGTGGCGGGGGATGGCGCGGCCGGGGTTCGGCGACGCGACGGCGAGGTCGGCGGGCAGCGCGGCGGGCGGCCAGTGGGCGGCGGTCGGCGGCGGCGGGCCGCTGCTGGCGGGGTTCGGCGCCGCGGGGGCGCGGTTGCGGCCTGCCAGCGCACAGCAGCGGTCGGGCGCTGCGGGCCGGAGGGTGTGCCGTGGCGGCGAGTGGCGACTTGGGTGCGCAGATATCGGCCGGAGCTCCGGCATGGGGAATGCGGGCGGGGCGTCGGTGGGCCTCATCCTTGCGGGTGCGCGGGTGCGCGGGTGCGCGGGTGCGCGGGTGCGCGGGTGCGCGGGTGCGCGGGTGCGCGGGTGCGCGGGTGCGCGGGTGCGCGGGTGCGCGGGTGCGCGGGTGCGCGGGTGCGCGGACCGTGGCGACGAGCGAGGCTCGTGCTGTGGAGTCGGGCCGGGGGCGTGCCGTGAGGGGGCCGCGGTTGTGCAGTACTGGGTGCCGGCGGCTGCCGCGGGCGGGTGCGCGGGTGTGCGGGTGCGCCGTGGCGGGGTGGGCTGTTTGGGGTTTGGGGCCCTCCTTGGGTGGTCTGGCTGCGTGGCGCTCTGGGGGCGGGGTGCTGGTGTTGAATGGGGTGATGTCCGGACACTCCCACGACCACATCGACTGGGCGGACCGCCTGGCTCAGCTGCGGATGGCCGATGCCCTTGATTCCGCGGCGCTTGCGCCCGTTGCGCGGCGGCTTGTCGGCTCTGTTGGGGCGCGGCCGACCGTTGTCGATGTCGGGTGTGGGGCTGGGGGGATGAGCGTGCTGTTCGCGCGCGAACTCTCGCTTTCTTCCGGGGGCACCGTTGTGCTCTTCGATGCCACGCCGAAGCTGCTTGTCGAGGCTGAACGGGCCGTTGCCGAGGTTGCCGGTGAGGCCGTTGAGGTTGTCAGCCTGCTCGGGGATCTCAGTGATCCCGCCCTTGCCGTTCCGCCCGCCGATCTCGTGTGGGCCTCCGGGGTTGTGCACCACGTCGGTGATCAGCAGGCCGCGCTGCGGACGCTCGCCGGCCTCTTGCGGCCGGGTGGGGTGGTGGCCGTCTGCGAAGGGGGGCTCGAAATGCGGTGCCTTCCGTGGGATCTGGGCGTCGGGCGGCCCGGGCTGGAGCAGCGGCTGCTCGCCGCGCGGGGGGCCTGGTTCGAACGGATGCGGGCCGCGATTCCGGGAAGCGTGCGCATGCCCTACGGGTGGCCGCGGGCGCTTCGGGAGGCCGGGCTCGAGGATGTCGAGTCGTTCGGTGCGCTCGTCGATCACCCGATGCCCGGCTCGGACCTCCTTCGCGAATACGTCGTGCACCGCGTCGGGTGGTTTGCCGATGTGGCCGGGGAGTGGCTCGATGCCGATGATCTCGCCGCCGTCGCCGCGCTCACCGATCCGGAGAGCCCGGACTTCCTCGGCCGCCGGGACGACCTCTCCCTGCTGGGCGCCAAAGCGATCCACTGTGGACGGTTGCGGTGAGCGCGCCGGAGGCCGCCGGGTGCACGCGCTGCGGGCGGACCCGCGCCGCCGATGACGACCCGGCTACGGCGCTCGCGTGGGTCTCCACCCGTGAACGTGGCACCGTGCGGTGGCTTTGCCCGGACTGCGCCCGGCAGCACGTGCGGGACATCGAAGGCAAGCTGCCGGATGAGTACTGGTGATCATTGCGCTCTCCTGAGCGGTCAGGCGGCGTCGCCGGCCGGTGTCTGCGGGATCGCGCGGACCTTCGGACGAGGTGTTCTGGATGCTTCGCCGAACGCTCTGGCCAGCTCCTGGGCCACTTCCTGAGGGACCTGTTGGAGCTGCCGGACCGTGCAGCGGACCAGGACGATCCCGGTCGCCGCCAAGGCCAGGTGGCTGAAGCCGCCTCCCGTGCCCGGGCTGCAGCGGTACTGCCAGGCCAGGCCGAGCTCGTCCCACCACGCGTCCGCCTCGCCGATGCGGCGGCCGCGGCGGTCGCAGATCGTCTGGTCCCAGCTCGGCGGCGGGAGCGGCACCCGGTCCAGGACGCGGGTGGCCAGGCCGTGGGCCTGGATCGGCCCCTCGTCGAGCTCGCGCAGCACCTTGCGGACCGCTGCCGTGCCACGCTGGGAACCTGCCTCGAGCTCCGCCAGCAACTCGCGGCGGCTCGACAGGCCCCAGTACAGCGGCAACGTCAGCAGGTGGCGGATGCGCGCCGGGTCGGGCTCGGACCGGGCCAGGTCCAGTGTCGCCCTCGCCGGCGGGGCGAACGGCAGGCCGTCGACCTCGATCGGGTCCGGTAAGCGGGCCGTGCGCGCCAGGCGGACACCCTCGGAGGGCACCACTCGGCACTCCTGGGGCACCAGCAGGTGGATCTCGCGCTCCGCCGGGCACTTCACGCCATGGGCCTGCAGGGCGTCGGCGCCGGTGATCACCACCCCGGGCCCGTAGCGCACCAGCGCGGCGTGCAGCAGCTGCTGCCGCGTCGGGGCGGTGTTGCGCAGCAGGACGACCCCGGGGTGCAGGCGGCGCCACGGCCCTCCCGGGCCGCAGAGCCGCCGGGCTCTTCGGCCGGACACCCCGGCTTGGCGCAGCTGTTCGAGGTTCATCACCTCGCCCGCCTCGGGATTACTAAGGGCAAGTGGATCGGTGCATTGCGTAGCTGTCATGCTCCGAGCATGGCGGCTCGGCCAACCGGGTGGAACCCCGTCCGCCGCGTCTGTGGACAACTCGGCGGAATCCGTCCGTTCGCGGCCCCACCTGTGGACAACTCAGCCGGCGAAGCCGGGCTGCCACCGCTCCACGATGCCGCGGGCCGGGATCTCCGCGTCGAGCTGGCACAGGATGCCCGTCGACCCCGCCGTCACCCGGTGGATCATCAGGTACTCCGGCGGCAGGTTGAGCGAACGGCCGACGCGGAAGTCGTTGCCGCGGCTGTCACCCACCCGCCCGGCCTGCTTCTGCATCCAGCGGCGGGTGAAGTGGAACGTCGGCGCGGCCAGCGGCTCGGTGAAGGGCGCCAGGTAGGCGAGCACCTCCTCCGCGGTCAGGTCGCTGTCCGGCCGGATGAACCGGTTCGCCCGCAGCAGGCGCATCAGCTCGGTGGACTCGCCGTCGAGGGCCAGCCTCGTCATCTCGCCGAGGTGGCGGGGGATGCCTTCGGGCAGCCGGGCCACGCCGCCGAAGTCGATGACGCACAGCCTGTCGTCGTCGGTGAGCATGAAGTTGCCCGGGTGCGGGTCCGAGTGCAGCAGGTGGACGCGCTCGGGAGACGAGTAGTGGAACTCCGCGAGCAGCCGGCCCGCCAGGTTCCGCGTCTCGCGGTCGCCGTCGGCGATCACCTTCGACAGCGGCGTGCCGTTCGCCCACTCCGTCACGACGACCTTCGGCGCGCTGGCCACCACCCGCGGCACCAGGATGCCGGGATCGCCGTCGAACGCCTTCGCGAAGGCGCGCTGGTGCTGGGCCTCGGCCTGGTAGTCGAGCTCCTCGTTCATCCGCTCGGCGAGCTCGGCCAGCAGCGGCTTGACCTCGGTGCCCGGCACGAACGCCTGGAACAGCCTGCTGAACCGCTGCAGCTGCCGCAGGTCGCTGCGCAGGGCCTCGTCGGCGCCCGGGTACTGCACCTTGACCGCGACCGGGCGGCCGTCGTGCCAGACCGCCCGGTGGACCTGGCCGATGCTCGCGGCCGCCGCCGGCTCGTCGTCGAACGAGGCGAACCGGCTGGTCCAGGTGCGGCCCAGCTGCTCGGCGAGCACCCGGTGGGTCTGCCGGACCGGCATCGGCGGCGCGGCGGCCTGCAGCTTCGTGAGCGCTTCGCGGTACGGCTTCGCCATGTCGTCCGGCACCGCGGCCTCGAACACGCTCAGCGCCTGGCCGAACTTCATGGCCCCGCCCTTGAGCGTGCCGAGCACCTCGAACAGCTGCTCGGCGGCCTTTGCCGACAGCGTCGCGTTCACCTGTTCCGCGCTCTGGCCCGCGAGCCTCTTGCCCCAGCCGCCGACCGCCCGGCCGGCGATGCCGAGCGGGAGACTGGCGAGCTTGGCGGTACGGGCGGCACCCTTGCGCGGCATCGCTGTGTCACGATCGCCTGGGTCGCGGAAGTCGGTCACAACGGCGATTCTGCCTTGCGGCCTCGGCGGCGCGCAGCCTGCGCGCGGCGACTTCGTGGGCTACGTCTCCAGGATCACCTCCCGGGCGCCGCAGCGGCACCGCGGGTGCGGCGGCCAGCGCCGGTGGCGGATGCGGCCGGCGAAGGCGTCGATCTCGAGGGTCGCGTTCCAGGTCGGCGGGGCCGGCGCGCTCGGGGAGAGCAGCCGCATGGCCTGGGCGACGGCCAGCGAGGCGCACGAGTGGACTGCGCCGAGATCCGGCCGCTGGTGCCGGCCGGCGAGCTGCCCGGCGACGCGCGGCCAGCACGGGTCGCGTTCGGTGCGGTGCAGGTCCGCGCAGCGCAGGCACGAGCTGCGGCCCGGCACGACCAGCGGCCCGACGATGGCCGTGCCGTCGCGGACGCGCGCCGCCAGGTGCGGGACGTTGTCGCCCATCAGCTCGGCGACGAGCTCGGGAGCCGGGACGACGGCGTCGGTCAGCAGGGCCAGGTCCGGGTGCCGGTCGTGCAGGCGGGTGACGCGGACCTCGGGATCGACCCGGCGGAGCAGGTCGGCGAGGGCGTGGCGGCGGGACCGGCCCAGGTCCGCGGCGGTGAACCCGGAGCCGAGGTCGTGTTCGGTGACCGTGCCGGGCACCTGCAGCTCGACGTGCCCGATTCCGGCGTTGGCCAGCAGCACGGCGGCCGCCACGGCCACGCGGCCGGCGCCGTGGACCGAGACCGCGGCGGCCCGCCGCCGCTCGGCCATCGCCGGCTGGTGGTGCCGGGCGCGCAGGGACCAGAGGCCGGGTTCGCCGCGGAAGCCGGGACCCTCGGGACGGCCGGCGTCGGTGACCAGGCCGAGCGCCGTCAGCTGCCGCAGCAGCCTGTGCAGCTGGTCCCGGTGTTCGCTCTCCGCGAGCAGGATCCGCTCGACGTGCGTGCTGCCGTCGAGGGCGCGCAGCTTCGCGAGCAGGTGCGGGGAGAGGTTTTCGACGATCACGCCGTGGCGCGGGTCGAGGCCGATCTGGACCTCGCGGGGGCCGCGTTCGAGCACGGTGAGGCCCGGGAGCAGGGCAGGGTGGGCCGGCAGGAGGACCGGTGGCATGTCCGCGGTGTCGAGGATCATGTCCGCAGGATCGCACCCGGTGGCGACCGGGAGGCCGCGGAAGGAGCCGGAACGGCCGAGTTGTCCACAAGTGGAACCGGCTGTGGACAACTCGGGTCTGTGACCTCAAGGCTCTCGGAGTTGTCGGTGCCGGGCCGTACCGTTGTCGGGTGGTCGAAGCACGCATGCCCTCACTGAGAGGCCGGGGGGACACGAACCCCTCGTCGGACACACCCGGACACAAGGTCGAAGTGCGGCGCAGCCAGCGCCGGCACCGGACGGTCACCGCGTATTGGAACGACGACACGCTCGTCGTGCTCATCCCGCGCGGATGACCAGGGCGGAGGAGAAACACTGGGTCGCCGAGATGGAGCGCAAACTGCAGCGCTCGGAACCACGTCGGCCGGCGTCCCCGAAGACGTCGGACGAAGCCCTGCTCGCGCGCTGCGCGCTGCTGTCGGGCAAGTACCTGGGCGGCACCGCGGTGCCGGCGAGCGTCCGCTGGGTGCCGCCGATGCGCACGCGGTGGGCCTCCTGCACACCGGTCGACGCGACCATCCGGGTCAGCGAACGGCTGCGGAAGGTGCCTGCGTGGGTGCTGGACTACGTGCTGGTGCACGAGCTGGCGCACCTGCGGGAGCCCGGGCACGATGCGGCTTTCTGGGCGCTGGTGCAGCGGTATCCGAAGACTGAACGGGCGATCGGGTACTTGGAGGGGTTGTCGGCTGCTGCCGGGTGGGGGATCTCCACCGAGGATTGAGCGGGAGAGAGGGGCCGGGGGCTGTGGTGGAGGGCGGTTGCTGGGCAGGGTGGGCGGTGCCCCTCCTGGCCGGCGCTCGCTGAACGGGCTGCGGCCGGGACGAGTTCGCCTGACGGCGGGTTGGCGGCTGTCCGCGGGTGGTCGCTGGGTGGCCGGTGGCGGGGCTGCGCCCGCCCGCCTGGCTGCGCCCGCCCGCCTGGCGGCGCCCGCCGGCCTGGCGGCGGGCTGATTGGTGTCCCCCGAAGGTTGGTCGGGTGGCACGGGACCACGAAAGACCGGTGGTCAGGGTCAGCTAAGGGCCGCTTCCCCGGGAACAGCAGAGGGCCGGTGCCCGCTCACGCGGGGCACCGGCCCTCCGGGAAAATCAGCTCAAGGCTGCCAGCTCAGGGTCGCTTGCCCTCGTCGGACGGCCGCTCGTCCTTCTCCGACGGCTCCGAACCCTCGGAACCCTCCGACCCCTCTGAACGCTCCGACCCCTCTGAACGCTCCGACCCCTCTGCACGCTCCGAGCGCTCGGCCTTCTCCGTCCGCTCCAGCTCGGCGATCGGGTCGAGGTCGTCGAGTGAACCCGCTTCGCCCACTCGGTCCGCGAAGTCGATCGGCTCGTCCAGGTCCTCCGCCGTCGGCATCAGGTCCGGGTGGGACCAAAGACCGTCGCGCTTCTCCAGGCCGTGGCGGTCTCCCACCAGCTTCCACAGGTTCGATGCGTCCCTCATCCTGCGGGGACGCAGCTCCAGGCCGACGAGCGTGGCGAACGTCTGCTCCGCCGGGCCGCCCGTTGCGCGGCGGCGGCGCAGCGTCTCGCGCAGGGCGTCCGCTCCCGGGAGCCGGTCGCCGACCGCTTCGGCCACCGTTACGTCCACCCAGCCCTCGACCAGGGCCAGCAGTGTCTCCAGGCGGCGCAGGGCCACCTTCTGCTCCTCGGTCGTCTGGGGCTCCAGCAGCCCGGAGGACATCGCCTCTTCGATGCTCGCCGGGTTCGCCGGGTCGATCTGGCCGGCCAGGGACTCCAGCGCGGACGTGTCCACCGAGATCCCGTGCGCGAACTCCTCGACCGTCGCCAGCAGGCGCTGGCGCAGCCACGGCACGTGCGTGAACAGGCGCTGGTGGGCCGCCTCGCGGGCGGCCAGGAACACCAGGATCTCGCTGTTCGGCAGCTCCAGGCCCTCGGCGAACTTCTCGATGTTCGCCGGCAGCAGGGCCGACGTGCCTGCCGGGGCCAGCGGCAGGCCGATCTCCGTCGACGTCAGCATCTCCGAGGCCAGCTGGGCCAGCGCGTTGCCGAGCTGGGAACCGAAGGCCATGCCGCCCATCTGCCCCATCATCTGCAGCAACGGGCCCGCGGCCTGCTTGGCCTCCTCCGGCAGCGCCTGCATCCAGGCACCGGAGACCTGCCGGGCCACCGGGTCGCACAGCCGCTGCCACGTGGGGAGCGTCTTCTCCACCCAGGACCGCGGCGACCAGGCCACCGTCGACGTCGCGCCGGCCGGGAACACCGTGGCCGCGTCGAGCCAGAGCTCGGCCAGGTGGGCCGCGTCGCGGACCGCCGCGTTCGCGTCGTCGCCGCCTCGGAAGCCGAGCTTGCTCTCGCCCGTGTTGCCGGCGCTGCCCAGCGTCTGCAGGGCGATCTGCTTGGCGAGGTCGTAGTTCACCGGCCCGCTGGAGCTGCCCGCCTGGCTGAGCATCTGGCCCAGCTGGCTCAGCATCTGCCCGAGCTGGTTGAAGGCCTCGGCGCCGGACTGCTGCCCGCCTTCCGAGGGGTCGTTCTCACCTCGTTTGTCGGGATCGGAAGGTCCGAAGCCGAACGGGGGTTTGCTCATGTGTCCACCGTACGCGGGTCGAGACCCGTCGAGCGCGTCAACCGTGGCCTTCACCGGGAAGCGAACGCGGTCACCGTACGCTGTCGGTCGTGACCAAGTCCTCCGAGGAGACCGCCCCCGCGAAGAGCGCCCCGGAACCGGCGCCCGAGCCGGCCGGCGAGGCCCGCCGGATGACCCGGCGGGGCTGGACGCTGGTGGTCAGCGGCTCGCTGTTCCTGATCTTCGTGGTGCTCGGCTCGGTCGTGCCGGTGCCCTTCGTCGCGATCAGCCCGGGCCCGACCTACGACACGCTGGGTCGCGACGCGGCGGGCAACCCCGTCATCCAGGTCACCGGGCACGAGACCTTCCCGACCACCGGCGAGCTGCGGATGACGACCGTCTCCCTGCACGACGGTGTCACCCTCTTCCAGGGCCTCGGCTTCTGGGCGAGCGGGCGGTACGCGCTCGCGCCGCGCGAGGAGTACTTCAAGCCCGGCGAGACGAACGAGCAGGTCAAGCAGGAGAACATCCAGCAGCTGCAGGACTCGCAGACCAACGCACAGGTCGCCGCCCTGCGGAAGCTCGGCTACCCGATCAAGGTGCTGGCGAAGCAGATCGTCTCCGGCAGCCCGGCCGACCACGTGCTCTCGCCCGGCGACAAGCTGATCACCGTCAACGGCAAGAAGATCGTCGAGGCCGCCGACGTGCGGGCCGCGCTCAACGGCACGCTGCCCGGCCAGACCGTCCAGATCACCTTCCAGTCCGACGGCCAGCCCGAACGGACCGTGCCGCTGACCCTCGCCGCGCGGCCCGACCGCAAGGAGGGCTTCATCGGCCTCACCGCGGTCGACCGCGCCGACGCGCCGTTCACCGTCAACATCTCGCTGCAGGACGTCGGCGGCCCGTCGGCCGGGCTGATGTTCACCCTCGCCATCATCGACCGGCTGCAGAACGGCGACCTCGCCGGCGGACGGCACATCGCCGGCACCGGCGAGATCACCGAGACCGGCGAAGTCGACCCGATCGGGGGATCTCGTTCAAGGTCGTCGGCGCCCGCGAAGCCGGCGCCACCGACTTCCTGGTGCCCGAGCACAACTGCGCCGAGGCCAAGTCGAACGCGCCCGACGGGCTCAACCTGATCAAGGTGTCCACACTGGACGACGCGCTCGCCCAGCTGGCCAACCTGAAAGCCGGTCGGCCGACGGCGTCCTGCTAGGGCAGCAGCGTGGCCTTCAGCGCTTCGACCAGGTTCGGCGCCAGATCGGGGCTTTCCACGATCTCGTCGATCGATTCGTCGGTGCCCGCCCCGCGCAGCCGCATCACGCAGGCGCCCTCCCCGTCGCGCAGGACCGCCGCGACCAGGCGCGCCTCCGTGCGCTGCGGGTGGTCCGCGGCCGCGCGGCGAAGGCTTTCCGCGTCCGCCTCGGCGACGTCCGGCAGCTCCGACTCCGAGCCCGGCGGCAGCACGATGATCTCCTGGGCCAGCGCGCAGCCGATGACCAGATCCGGCCAGGCGATCCGGCCCAGCGCCTCGGCCAGGTCGCCGTCGGGCAGCGCCTCCTGCGCCACCGGCGTCAGCGGGTTCGCCCGGTCGAGCTGCCCGGCCAGCTCCGGCTGCTCGTCCAGCAGCGCGGCCGTCGGCACCAGGGCGAACAGCTGCGGCGGCTGGTCCCAGCCCGCCGCCGCCATGAAGTCCTCGATCTCACGGGCGAGCGCGGCCACACCGGCCTGTCGCGCTTCGTTCGCTGCCATGCGCACATCGTGTCAGGTCGGCCGGCGCCGCGACGCCGCGAGTCCGGTTTGGGCGGGTCACGGGAACTTCCCCGGGCATCCGTAGAGTTAGGGAATCAGGGGGCGCACGCGCCCCTGCTCAAGTATTGACGAAGACAGGAGCGTGTGCCGTGGCGACTCGGCCCCCGGTGAGCCTGCCGAAGCTGTCCCGGCGGAGCCGGATCCTCCTCATCATCGCCGCGGTGATCGTGCTGGCGCTGCTGCTCGGGGCCCGTCTCCTCGACACCTACGTCGACTG